>JAZQTT010000020.1:0-51108 GCA_045630905.1 Candidatus Nanosyncoccus sp. | reverse complement strand
TCTGCCTGGAAAGCTTTGATTGTCGAAATCGTTCCCAACCATGAGCGCGTCCTGAGTTGTCGGTTTGGTCGTATTTCTCATTCATACTTGGAGCATTCATATGTTTATTATAACAAAAAACCGCCCGGGTGGGCGGAGGTTTGTTTAACAACTTAGTTGTGCAATCTTCATCTTTCAGTGTAAAGCTTAATGTTACGCCTCTTTAAAGAGGGCTGTTATGATGCAAGCTTGCTCATCATAACCGTAACCGACCTGACTACCTGCGACAGATAAATCCGTTTCAGGCGTGTGATTTCCTTCTCAAGAAAGGAGGTAATCCATCCACACGTTCTCGTACGGATGCCTTGTTACGACTTAACCCCAATCATCTTGCTCACCTTAGGCCGCCGAGGCGGACTTCGGGTGCTCACGACTCTCATGGTTTGACGGGCGGTGTGTACAAGACCCGGGAACGTATTCACCGCAACATGCTGATCTGCGATTACTTGCGATTCCGACTTCAAGAAGGCGAGTTTCAGCCTCCTATCCGAACTGGGACCGGCTTTGGTGCGATTTGCTTCACATCGCTGCTTCGCTTCGCATTGTACCGGCCATTGTAGCGCGATTCTAGCCCAAGGCGTAAGGGAAATACTGACCTGACATCATCCCCTCCTTCCTCCCCGTTACCGGGGCAGTCCTACCAGAAAAATACAACTGGTTGCAAGGGTTGCGCTCGTTGATGGACTTAACCAAACATCTCACGACACGAGCTGACGACGGCCATGCATCACCTGTCTTAGGATTCCCGAAGGCACAGTTTCCTTTCGGAAGCCTTTCCTAGATGTCAAGCCTTGGTAAGGTTTATCGTTTACCATCGAATTAAAGATCACGCTCCACCGCTTGTGCGGGTCCCCGTCAATTCCTTTATGTTTTAATCTTGCGATCGTACTACACAGGTGGGATACTTAACGCGTTAGCTTCGCAACTCCAGGGGTCGATACCCGAAACTGCTAGTATCCATCGTTTACGGCGTGGACTACCGGGGTATCTAATCCCGTTTGCTCCCCACGCTTTCGTGCCTTAGTGTCAGAAACGTCCCAGTAGCCTGCCTACGCTATCGGTGTTCTTTCTAATATCTACGGATTTCACTCCTACACTAGAAATTCCAGCTACCCCTAACGCTCTCGAGCGGAGCAGTTTAGATAATAGTCTGAATGGTTGAGCCACCAGATTTCACTATCTACTTACCCTGCCACCTACGCAACTCTTTACACCCAGTCAATCCGGATAATGCTTGGACCCTACGTATGACCGCGGCTGCTGGCACGTAGTTAGCCGGTCCTTATTCATAACTTACCATCATATTTCTCGGTTATAAAAGCAGTTTACAACCCGAAGGCCGTCATCCTGCACGCGGCGTTGCTCCATCAGGCTTTCGCCCATTGTGAAAGATTCCCTACTGCTGCCTCCCGTAGGAGTCTGGGCCGTGTCTCAGTCCCAGTCTGGATGATCATCTTCTCAAACCATCTAACGATCGTCGACTTGGTGGGCCATTACCCCGCCAACTATCTAATCGTACGCAGGCCAGTCCCAAACCGGATAAATCCTTTAATCCGAAGATCACATGCGGTATTAGCCACTCTTTCGAGTAGTTATCCCTCAGTTTGGGGTCCGTTCCCACGCGTTACTCAGCCGTCCGCCGCTCGTCAGCAGGATCTCACGGTTCCCTCGAAGTCATCAACCTACGATAGTACGCTAGGTGTGTCAAGGAAACGGTGAGACCCCCTGTTACCGCTCGACTTGCATGTATTAGGCACGCCGCCAGCATTCATCCTGAGCCAGGATCAAACTCTCCATTAAAGTAATGTCAAATTTAATTAACTCAACATAAAATATAAACTGACGATGATTAATTGCACAACTAAATTGTTAAATTATTTCTAAAGACTCCTAAAATAAGTACTCGCAGCTTTAGACTGTTCCCATCTTACCGTACTTCTGTTGGTTTGTCAACCCCTTTTTTCTGTTTTTCAGTATGTTTTTTATGAAAATTTGGAAAATAAAGCCAAACGAGAGTCAGAATGCTTAAAATTACAATAGCGCCAAGCCACCACGGGAATTCAGTTTCAGATTTAGACTGATTTTCTGGAGTATATTCATGGCCTGCCTCCCCAGTATTCGGTGTATTTGGGGTATTCGGGGTATTTGGAGTATTTGGGGTATTCGGGGCTGTGGTGGTTTTACTTTTTATCGCCTGATTCTCTGTTATAGTTTTCTCCTCATCACTTAACACTACTTCTTCGTTAGAATCTAGAGGGTTTACTAAGCTAACTAGAGACGGATATGGGTTGTTAGCATAATATTGCATCTGGCATACCTCATCGCCCTGATGGCAATCTGTAATATTAGTATAATAGGCGTGCTTCCCTCTCATTTCATCTATGAAAAAGTATTCGATTTTATCTTCATATTGAGAATCAAAAGATACCGGTTCAATTTCTATTGTCCCCTTAGTATCACTAGGCAATAGCCCTCCCCTATCTACGGCACCGGAATATAAAATACGATGATGGGATGAAGATAATAGTTCTGATTCAAAACTGCTAGAGAATGGATCTATCGTATAGCCACGTTCGGATTGATAGATGTATAGTTTTCTTAATTTATGAAAATAAGTTATACCGTTGTAGGCTGAATACATATTGCCCTCAGAATCTACTTCCATCTGAGCAGATGTATATTTTTCAATTGGGTTCTCTGAATTAAAATAGTATTCTATAGTATTTTTACCGTTATTTAGTTTAGTGTCAAGAGATACAATATGGAACTCTGAATATTCAAAAGATCTCAGACGTCCATAAATTGGGTTTTCTGATGCTCTACCTGTAGTGTAAGAATCAGAGCATTCTTCCGCACGGACTCCTAGTTGAGGGCAAGTCGCATCAATTATAGCTTGAGTCTCCTTCTCCGCGGTCAGCATTTCATCAAATGACCAGGGGCCAGTTTTTGAATAGGTGCTGTCTGCCCAGGTTGGCACCGAAGTAAAACCGCTAATATTCATGGCTAAAGCGACCAACAATACAATTCTTTTGTTCATATAACTCCTTTTGGCGCAAAATACGCACAATTTATAATTAGTTTTGTAAGAGTATATGAATGAAATACTTAAAAATACAACCCTGGGGCTTTAAAAAATAAAGCATTATAGTTTTAGCGAAGTCGTCTATGGTAAAAAGGTTCCAGAGTAAAACAGTGACATCCTAGTGACGTTCTTTACATTTTAAGATAAATATGTTAGAATATTAGATACGTAAGACCTGACTTTAGGTCGTGTTTTTTTTAACAATCAATTTGTAGTGTTGTTTTTAGAAGTTTAGGAGGTGGTGTACTATGAGGCGAAGAGTTTACAATGATGAGGAACTGATCGAGCAGGTGCAGATGTTAGCAAAGAGGTTAGGTCGGACTCCAACCGGGCCCGAGTTTGATGCTGACCCAAGTATTCCTGCGAGTCTTTCGACCCCAATCTATCATTTTGGATCGTGGAATCAGTTCTTAGAAGCGGCAGGATTAGGCCTGAATCAGGAACGGCTTAAGTTTTCAGAAGAGGATCTGATTGATCAGATCCAGATGCTGGCAAAAAAGTTAGGGCGAACGCCAAAAATGGACGAATTTAACGAATGTCTAGAGACAGCTAGTAAAACGGTAGCTGTAACGAGATTCGGGTCCTGGAACAATTTTATAAAAGCTGCAGGACTAAAGGAGAATCGTTGTACGATTATTTCGGATGAAGAAATAATCGAACAAGTGCAAATGATGGCAAAGGAACTCGGAAGAACTCCAACTGTAATCGAGTTTTACGAGGACCCTAGAACAGCTAAAAGAGGTTCTGTTGAATCCCATTTTGGGACATGGACTAACCTAGTTGAGACTGCAGGGCTTGAACAAAACCGAGCAGGTAGAAAAAAAGGAGGTGGTAAAAAATGAGAACGCGTAAGTATAGCAAGGAAGTATTAATCAAACAGGCCCAAATGTTAGCCAAGGAGCTTGGAAAATCCCCGACAATAGAGAATTTCTACGAAGACCCTAGAACAGCTAGCGCCATCACTGCGATGACCTACTTCGGTTCCTGGAACCAGTTTCTCGAAGAGGCGGGCCTTAAGATCAACCGAAAAAGAACATACTGTACCGACGAGCAATTAATTGCTCAGGTGCAAATGATGGCAAAGGAACTCGGTAGAACTCCAACCTTCAGCGAATTTGGAGCTGACGAGAGAACCTCAGGGTCAACAACAATAATTGGCCGCTTTGGCTCCTGGAATCAGTTCTTAGAGGCAGCTGGCCTCAAGATCAACAAAGAGTGGCGCCTAAAATAACACTACGAAAAAACCGCGTTTTTACGCGGTTTTTTTCGTGGGTTTATTCTTTTGTTTCTTTTGGCTCTTCTTTTGGCTCTTCAGTTTTTTTAGTATCTTTATTCCCTGCTTTACCGTCATCCCCTGCTTCTGGTCCCTCCTCTGGGAGGACGATGCCGATAGAAGCTACTGTATCGTCATCATTTAAGCGCATAATGCGAACACCTTGAGTAGCGCGGCCAAGAGTTGGGATTTCCTTCATAGCAACGCGGATCGCCTGACCCTTGGTAGACATCATAATTACCTCTTTAGCAAGTGGATCAAGGGTATGAACAGCTACGATTGGGCCGGTTTTCTCAGTAACTGCAGCTACTTTAATTCCTACGCCACCACGTTTATGAGGTGGGAAGTTAGAAACTAGAGTGGCTTTACCGTAACCGTTTGCCGAAACAGCGATTAACTTCTGATCTGGATCAGTAATGACGTCCATACCAACAATCTCATCTTTTGGACGGAGACGCATACCTCTGACGCCCATCGCTGAACGTCCCATAGCTCTGACCTCTTTTTCATTAAAGCGGGTAGCCTGACCAGCAGAGGTGGAGATCACAATATCATTCTCACCAGTAGTCTCTTTGACCCATTTCAATTCATCATTGGTATCTAATTTAATAGCGATAAGACCACTACTTCTAATGTTGAGGAAATCTTTAATTGCGGTTTTCTTGATAGTTCCCTTCTTAGTTGCCATGAAAAGGTAACCGTTCTCTACGCCTTCACTCTGTTTAATGATGGCAGTAATCTTCTCTTCTGGGTGCATATTAAGCATATTTACAGCGGCAGTTCCCTTAGCGGCCAGAGAGGCTTGCGGAACTTCATAAGCTTTCATGCGGAATAATCTACCTTGATTGGTAAAGAATAAGAGGAAGTCATGTGAGTTTGCGGTTAAGATTTGAGCAATGACATCTTCTTCCTTAGTAGTCATGCCGCGTTTACCTTTACCGCCTCTGTTCTGTTTACGGAAATCAGTCTGAGGAACCCGTTTCATGTAGTTTTCAGAGGTAAGCAAGATCACGCTTTCTTCTTCTGGAATCAATTCTTCCTCTGAGAACTTACCAACTTCGTGATTGATAATCTTAGAGCGACGCGGATCATCATATTTCTCCTTGATAGCAATAAGTTCTTCCTTCACTACTCTTAAGACCTCTTTTTCATCAGCGAGAATAGCCTCTAATTTCTTAATTAATTCATGGAGTTGCTTTAGTTCGTCTTCGATCTTATCACGCTCCAACCCCTGGAGACGGCGAAGTTGCATCTGTAAGATAGCGTTAGCCTGAATCTCAGAAAGACCAAAGCGTTTCATGAGCTGTTTATCTGCGTCATCGTAAGAGGCGCGAATTACCTTGATTACTTCATCGATATTATCAAGAGCAATTTTTAAACCCTCTAAGATATGTGCGCGTTCTTTAGCCTTTTTCAGATCAAACTCAGTACGGCGACGGATAACTTTTTGACGGTGTTTAATAAACTCGGCCAAGATTTCCTTAAGCCCTAAGATACGAGGCTGAATACCATCGATGAGAGCTAACATATTGTAGTGGAAAGAAGTCTGTAATGGAGTCAACTTATAGAGCTGATTTAAGATTTTCTTAGGGAAAGCATCCTTTTTAAGTTCTACTACTACGCGGACTTTACCTCTAGCGGATTCATCACGAGCATCGGCAATATGGTCAAGTTTCTTGGCAAGTACAAGGTCACGGACTTTCTCAATGAAGCCTTCCTTGCTCATTCCGTAAGGGACCTCTGTAATTACAATGCTATAGCGACCTTTACTGCGCTCTTCAATATTAGCTACACCCCTGATAACGACTGAACCTTTACCGGTGGCATAAGCTTGCTTCATTGGATCGCCACCGTAAACTTCTGCCCCAGTTGGAAAATCTGGACCCTTGACGTATTTCATTAGTTCTTCAAGGGATATCTCAGGATTATCAATCTGGGCGACGGTCGCGTCTACCAATTCACCAAGGTTATGAGGTGGGATGTTGGTTGCCATACCGACCGCAATGCCCATCTGGCCATTTAAGAGAATGTTAGGTACAGCAGCAGGCAAAACAGCTGGTTCTTTCTCTGAGCCATCAAAGTTATCACGGAAATCTACAGTGTCTTTTTCAATATCAGAGAGAAGCTCGGCGCCAACTTTATCTAGGCGAGCCTCAGTGTAACGAGAAGCAGCAGCTTCATCACCGTCCATGGAACCGAAGTTACCTTGCCCTTCTACTAGGGTGTAACGCATCTTCCAAGGCTGAGCAAGGTTAACCATAGCGTCATAAATAGAGGAGTCACCGTGTGGGTGGTATTTACCCATGACTTCACCGACGATACGAGCGGATTTAACGGTAGCATGTGGAGCTTTCCAGCCATTTTTATTCATGGCGTAGAGAATTCTACGGTTTACCGGTTTCAAACCATCACGAACATCAGGGAGAGCACGATCTACGATAACAGATAGAGAGTACCTAAGGAAGTAGTCTTCCATGGTGTTCTCAACGGTACGAAGCTCAATGCCGCTTTCAACAGGCATTTCCTCTGGGTTCTTATCGTTTAGATTGTCTTTGTCTTCTGCCATGGTTCCTCCTTAAAAGTCCAAATCGTCAAGATCGACAGAAGCCGCTCTTGCCTGAATAAAGTTTTTACGTAATTCTGCTTGATCGCCCATTAATTTAGAGAAGATGGCGTCGGCCTTTTCTGCGTCATCAATATTTACGCGAACCAAGATACGATTCTCTGGATTCATAGTGGTCTCCCAAAGCTGAGCAGCATCCATCTCGCCAAGACCTTTAAAGCGTTGCTGAGCAGTGTAACCAGCCTGTTTAAATCGTTCAGCTTCTTCATCGATCTTAACACCAGAAGCTTTGCGCTCGGCAATCTTTTCAGTTAGGGTTTTCTCTAGGGCTTCTTCATCGTAAATATAATCAATCTTACGGCTATTCCCTGTGCCTTTAATGAGGCCGAATAGAGGTGGTTTAGCCAAATAGACGTGCCCTGCTTTAATTACATCTGGCATATAGCGGAAGAAGAAAGTAAGAAGTAAGGTAGAAATATGGGAACCATCGACGTCAGCATCGGTCATAAAGACAATTTTATGATATCTGAGACCGTCAAGGTTAAATTGATCACCAATGCCAACGCCTAGCCCTTTAATTAGAGAAACTAGCTCTGCGTTAGCAAGCATTTTATCTAATCTAGCACGTTCAGTATTTAGAACTTTACCTCTTAGAGGCAAGATTGCCTGAATCTTAGAATCGCGACCTTCCTTAGCGGAACCAGCAGCAGAGTTACCCTCTACGATAAAGAGCTCACAATCTTCGGCATTTCTAGATGAACAGTCAGCCAATTTGGAAGGAAGATTAAGCCCTTCAAATGCGCCTTTTCTAATTACGTTATCACGAGCAGCACGAGCAGCTTTTCTAGCGCGAGCAGCGATAGTAGCTTTACCGACGATCTTTTTAGCGATAGCAGGGTTTTCTTCGAGGTAATAGCCAAAGTATTCGGTCATAACCTTATCAACGATACCTCTGATTTCTGGGTTACCGAGTTTATTCTTAGTCTGCCCTTCAAATTGTGGATCAGGGAGTTTAACTAAAATAACAGCGGTCAAGCCTTCTTTAATATCATCAGCGGTAAGGTTATCTTCCTTTTCTTTTAAGAGGCCACTTTTTCTAGCGTAATCATTGATAGTACGGTTAAGACCAGTTCTAAAACCTACTACATGCATACCTCCATCAGGGGTAAGAACGTTGTTAGCGAATGGCTTCATGGTTTCATTAAAGGTATCATTATATTGGAGAGCAATTTCTACTCCGTTATCACCAACCTGTTTTTCTACGTAGAAAATATCGTCGGAGAGAAGCTCTTTCCCGTTATTGAGGCGTTTAACGTAACTTTTTATACCACCTTCAAAGTAGAAAGATTCCTTGGCACCGGTACGCTCATCTTTCACAGTGATTAAGATGCCTTTAGTTAGATAGGCTTGATGGCGGGCATAGCTGGAAATCCAATCATAGTCAAAAGTAGTAGTCTCTCTAAAGATGCTTGGATCAGGATAAAAAGTAATTGAGGTACCAGATTCACGAGGCGAGCCTTTAGTAACTTGGAGTTCCATGGTTGGCTTACCGACGTCGAATTCAATATGATGGGTCTTTCCATCCCTATAAACCTCAGCTTTCATATGAGTGGAAAGAGCGTTAACTACGCTTGACCCTACCCCGTGAAGACCAGAGGAAACTTTATATCCGCCATCACCGAATTTACCACCAGCGTGAAGGACGGTTAAAACTGTTTCTAGGGTAGATTTTTTTGTTTTAGGGTGGATATCTACAGGGATACCACGTCCGTTATCATCGATTCTTACTCCGCCATCAGTTAAAACTGTGATCTCAATTTTATTGGCGTAGCCAGCGATAGCTTCATCGATGGAGTTATCTGCGATTTCCTTGATCAGATGATGTAGACCATCATAACCGGTAGAACCAATATACATGCCTGGACGCAAGCGAACCGGTTCCAAACCTTCAAGAACCCGAATCTCTGATGAATCGTAAGCCTCTGCTTTTTCAGCCATTTTTTACCTCTTCTTAAATAGACATTCTCTATTATACACCTTGGGCGTAAAAAATCAAGACTGTTTTCGGGCAAGCCAGGCATCCAAAAAGCCTTTCTTGCTTGATTTTTGGGCGTTTTCAGCCGTTTTAGAATCCAAGTTGGTATTGGTATCGTCTTTTTTTGCTTCGGCTTTCTTAGCGCGTTCTGTTGCGTTCCAGCGGTCCTTAATTTCCTTTTCTACTGCGGCTCTGGTTTTGCCAAATCTAGTAGCAGAGTAGACTTTGAGAGTTTCCATGAGTTTCTTGTTTGCTTCACCCATTAGCGGAGGTAATTCCATAGTAAATGGTGTGGATGGCATATCAAACATCATAACTTTAGTAATAGCGGCAAAATTAGGAGTTTTAGTAAGATCCTCAGCAGTAAATGTAGGTGAAAACGCTTTAACCATTAGCTCAGCATCTGTAACACCAATACGACCGCAAACTATTGTACCCACGTTACCCAGAAGCGCTTCCCTGATTTTTTCAGTAAGCTGGGTCATAAACTGGTTAGCTACGATAAGGTTAAGACGATACTTACGAGCCTCAGAGAGAATAGATTCAAATGAATCGGTAGCGAAGTTTTGGAACTCATCAACATAGAGACAGAAGTCTTCACGTTCTTCTTCTGGGGTGTCCTGGCGGCTCATTGCTGCTTGTTGGAATTTCATTACAAAAATCATACCAAGGAGATTGGAGTTAATATCACCTAGATTACCCTTAGAGAGATTAACGAGAAAGATTTTCTTATTGTCCATGATTTCACGGATATTGAAACCTGATTTAACCTGACCCAAGATATTTCTCATGATCGTATTAGAGATAAATGGACCCCACTTAGAGGAGAACCAAGTAACTACGTCACCAGCTTCGTTAGATTTTCTTGATTCTGGATATTCTCTAGTCCAATAATCGTATACTGCTTTATCAGTAACGTATTTTAGCTTAGACTTAACAAATTCCGCATCTGTAAAACACTGAGGAATATCAATAAAAGTGGCACCGTGAGGGTCCGACATTAGAAGCAGTGCAGCGTTCCTAAACATATGCTGGCCCCGGGGACCAAAGAAGCCTTGATTCTCTGGATCAAAGAGGGATTGAAGCATACTAATCCCCTCTTGTACGATAAAGTCTTTTTGATCTGGATTAGAAAACTCAAACATATTCATACCTACCGGATGCTCAATATCCGATGGGTCAAAATAGATAACGTCATCGATACGTTCTTCTGGTACGCGCTGAAGTAAAGCCTCTACGGCATCACCGTGTGGATCAATAAAGGCAAATCCCCGACCATCACACATATCCTGGAAAGCAATATTTTCGAGGAAGACAGATTTACCCATACCTGTTTGACCGATTACGTATACGTGACGACGACGGTTTTTATCATCTAGATAGATTGCTTTTTTCTCACCTCTAAATACGTTAGTACCTAATAGTACACCTTCGGTGGCTAGGCGAACCGGGCCATCCACTTGTTTTACCAGCTGACGTTCAACGCTTGAAGTTGGGATTGCACCCTGTTCAGGAAGATGGAAAATTGATGCAAGTTCAACGCTGTTTAAGATGTTATTCTTAGTGCCAACTGGGAAAGATTTAAGAGTGTAGTCAATAGTGAGCTTCTTTGGATTATTGAAGAAGTTAACCTTAAATCCATTTAAAGTAGGGGAGTTGAACTGGGAAAAAGCAGAAATAATGCCACCTAAAATCGCATCTGAACGTGCCTTATTACTAGCACTGGTTACCACCCTGATCAGGGTTTCAAATGCCGGGAAACGCATTTTATTGGCGATAGCGTTAATCTCCTCCTGCTCGACATTACTGATAGTTTTTACGGTTTCCTCTGTTTTCTTATGTTCACCCGGAACTTCCCATGGCGCCTTAATGATATCTATAGCTAGATTCCCGATACTTGCACCTTTTGATTTTTTCTTGGTTTCACCTTTTTGCAAAGCTTCAATATAGTGCTTGCCGTTTTCTGACCAATTTTTTTGTGCAGGACGGAATAAAATTTGTACAGCCGCCCCTTCATTTTCCCCAACGTGTGAGAGAGTATTTAGGAAGGCGGTTTGAGCATCCCTCTTCATGTCTTCATATGATGCGATTGGGTAGTAGGATTCCTTTTCTAGTTCAAGCTCCGCCCCTGATACGGCTTCTATCCCAGCCCCACCAGTGAAGATGTTTTCTTCCTTTTTTATTTCTAGTCGTGCAGTAGGATAAGCGGACTGAACAGCCTGTTTTACGGTTTCAACCATATCTTCAGGGATAATAGCATAATACTTAACAATTCCGTTTTTAGCTACTAATTCCAGAGAGAAATGTGGTTGACCATAAAGAGTAGCTTTAAGTCCTTTTTCTGTAATGGACGCTAAAATAGAGTACATAACTTGGGCTTTAGAAATAGCCTCATTGGTAACTTCGCGCTGGTCACGATTGCTGCCATCGATGTCGTCAGTAGTAGGAGGAAGATGGATGAGAAGAGATATAGTTTTTAAGCCTCTTTCAAGTTTTTTCTTTTGGCGAGCCTTAGATATACGGGAAGCAAAAACTAATGCCAGAATAATCGCTATAGCGGCCACCGGAATTAGTATTACCACCCGAGGATCCATTAAATATTGCTCCTAATTTTATTGTTGTAAAAAATACTAAAACAGGTTATATTAGTCATTTTCTCCTCCACTGAGTCCCCTGCTATTAATGACGAAGTCTTCAAATTCTTCTGGAGTTACTTTTTCTTTTTTTAATTTCTCCATTAGGATCTCTAATTCTTTCTTTTTACCTTCATCGGACAAATGATTTGGATCGGCCGTATTTGGTTCTTTTAGATCTGACTCGCCTGATGCAGCGCGAACTGGAACACCACCATATGGCACTTCTTCAATAGGTATAGGATCGGTGTTAATTTTATTGTTTAATGGATCCTGGTTTAAGGCTGCGCTTCCTATCCCTTTATCTGTTTCTGATGGAATATTTGGGGTCTCTTCTACTGTTGTTTCTAGATTTTCCGTCTCTTTTTCTGGTGAAAATTTTTCTGGGGATTCAAAATTAAAATTATTTCCATATTCAGGAGGTATTTCATGACCATAGTCCATATGCTTATATTATCATACTTTTAAATTCTTTTGTAGACTAAAAATTCCGCTAGAGCAATAAAAACAGCCATAAGGCTGACTGTCCAGAGGTTAATGGCGCCAAATGACCTGGCCATAAGTAGCATAATTGGCAAAAATGCCAAGACGGCGGAGTAAAGATAATCTTTGCGATAAAAATTCCGCCTTTTGAAAGCAAGCCGGATAAAACTCTGAAGTAGCATCGTCATAATACCAAACGACACAATATAGACTGTTGTAAAAAATAACAAAACACCTAACGGTCCGATTTCCGTAGGTGAAGTTAGGTTTAGCATGAGGATTAAAGCTGCGAGTCCTACTATACTAATGATGAAGATAACACGGTTATGTTTCATAGTCTAATTGTAACATAACTTATCTTTTCCCCCAAGGATTTTCTTTTGTGGCGTCTTTTTATTCTAGGGAGGGAGACAATGAGATTATCCGGCTCTTAAAATACATAACTATTGACCGCAATCTCACTGTCTTTCCCTTTTGACCGCTTCACGCTAAGGTGAAGCATTGTCCTTGTAACTTCCACTTTCATTCTGTTATTTGTAAGGTGCTAATGAAAGATTTGTTACGCGCTCTACGCTTTCTGCCTGCTTAGCGGAGCTCTAGGTAATTCCTAGATTGTAATTTATGGCTAGAAATTACCTTTTCGCTCGCCAAACTTTTATGGCTCCTTAGTTATTTTCAAACGTTTTCTCATTTTTTTCCTTTTATTTTTAGTTTTTGTTTTAGTCATCCCGACTGTTTCCATATTAGCATATTCTTTTTAAAAAATCAAGGGGTTTATTCAACTTTTTTATTGTATTATTTACAACAATAACCATTGTTCCCTCTGTTAAATTTTTTATGGTTATATGTTGTTACATTTACAACATATGCTGACTACATTATTTATTCTATCCTTCTAACTATTGAACATTAACAGGTTATATGGTAAAATATAAGAAGTTGGGGCTGACAAAGCTTAGACGGATTATTAACAGATGTGATGCGTGCCGATTGAATACCGTAAGTATTAAATAAGTGCTAAAAACACTAAAACTGCGCATGTTGCTTACATGCCAGCTTACGCCTAAATATTGTTAGGCTGGCTCTGATTTAAGGTTCCGTAGAATTAGGGTTATCATATGACGGAAATAAGGCTATTAAATTGGCGTAGAGTAGCTCGAAAATTAGCCATGGCATTTATCAGTTTCGTTTTCTGCAGCTGATATTATCCGCCAAGACGAAACAGAAAACTATGCACGTAGATTCATATCCCCGTGATAATTTGGACCCGGAGGCAGTATCCGGCAGCTCCACCATTTAACTAAAATTTGTCATAAAAAAACGAACCAGAATATAGCTTCTGATTCTTTTTTTTTGGAAAAAAATAATGCCCTTAAAACATCTTTTCATAGAAGAAGACCGGTAACTGCGAGGAAAACCGGTCTTCTATGTAGAGTGTGGAGTTATTTTGGCTAAATTTTTGTTTTTACCTTTTGAATAATTTTTTTATTCAAAAGCTATCTCTATAATATCGAAAAAAAATGCTAATGTCAATACATTTTTTGAACAATTTTTGTACTTTTTTATGTGAGTTTTCCACATGTTATTTTTGAATAATTTTTTGTATTTTTGCATAAGAGTTATGCCGGGGTTGTAAATTAAAACTCACCATGATAATTATGTCCCATGATAGCAAAAACATACTCAGCAATTCCTTATGGATTTGAAGGAAAAATCATTGAAGTGGAGGGCGATATGAATCGTGGCCTGCCGGCTTTTAACATTGTGGGCATGGCAAACAAGACCGTAAACGAAGCAAAAGAACGCGTGAGGAGCGCTATAGTTAATTCTGGGTTTAGTTTCCCGGCTAGGAAGATTACGATTAATCTAGCACCCGCAGAATTACAAAAAGATGGCACGTATCTAGATCTGCCAATCACGATGACCGTGCTAGTTCTATCTGGGCAACTATTAAAAAGCGATCTGACTGGCAAGTTATTCGTTGGAGAACTATCCTTAAATGGGAGTTTACGCCCAGTAAAAGGTATCATCAATATACTCGAAACAGCGAAGAAGCACGGTATAAAAGAGGTATTTATTCCAGTTAAGAATCTAGGGCAAGCGTCTTTAGTGTCCGGAATAGAAATCTACGGTATTGAAACGCTGAAAGAATTATTTTTATTTTTAAAAAATCAGATTAAAAAATTGAGTTCAGCAGAACGAATAACAGATGATTCTGCAGAAGAAAACGAAGGCTCCGGAGAACTACTAGATTATGTGCGTGGCCAGCAGATAGCTAAGCGAGCGATTCAGATTGCAGTGGCTGGGCGACATAATATCTTAATTTCTGGCCCACCGGGGGCTGGGAAAACCTTGCTGGCAAAAGTTGTAACTAACCTTTTACCGCCACTAACACCAGAAGAGCAGATTGAAATTACGAAGTTGTATTCCCTAGCAGGACTCTCTGAAGGTAATGTAGTAATTAGACGCCCCTTTAGAAGCCCACATCACACGGCAAGTGCTACTTCGATTATCGGCGGTGGAATGGCGGCTAGCCCGGGAGAAATATCCTTGGCGCATAAGGGTGTTTTATTCTTAGACGAGATCCCAGAATTTCAGAGACCCGTGTTAGAGGCCCTGCGCCAGCCTTTAGAAGATAAGAAGATCACGATCTCGCGAGCTAACCGGAAGGTAACTTTTCCGGCAGACTTTATGTTAATCGCTACGATGAACCCTTGTCCTTGCGGGTTTTTAGGCGATCCAACGCATGAATGCAAATGTTCCGAGCAACAAATACTAAATTACCAGAAAAAGCTTTCTGGGCCGTTATTCGACCGCATTGACATGAATATAAATGTGGAGAAGGTGGATAATAAAAGCCTGCGCATGGATTTACCTAAGAAAACAAATGAACATTTTGTTGTTAAAAATACCATAACAGAGGCAATTGAACGCCAAAAGGCAAGATACGGCAAAGATGGCGTTTACAATAGTTCCCTTTCTTCTTTTGAGGTTTCTCAAAAAATTAAGTTAGAACCGGATGCGGAGAATTTACTTGCTGGCGCTTCCGAAAAGCTAAATCTGTCAGCAAGGTCTTACTTTAAGACCATCAAAGTAGCGCGAACAATTGCGGACCTTGACGGAGCGGATTTGGTTTCCGCTAAACATCTCGCTGAAGCTTTAACATTTCGCAAACGTTAACCCTTGCTTTTTCCCTAGATGTTTGATATAATGGTTAACAGGTTAATTCAAGAGAAGAAAGGACTACTATAAAAAACAATTCACGGACTAAGCTGAACGGAGAGATTCGTTACCCTGAGGTCCGCGTAATCGGTTCTAGTGGGGAGCAGCTCGGCATTATGTCTAGCCGCGAAGCACAACTTCTGGCGAATGAACAGGGAGTGGATTTAGTAGAAATAACTGCTAATGCTAATCCTCCGGTCGTTAAAATCATTGATTGGGGTAAGTATCAGTATCAAAAAATGAAGGAAGAGGCTAAGAATCGCAAGAAGGCTCGTGAAAAACAATCAGAGCTAAAACAAATGAAGATCGGTCTTAAAATCTCCGAAAACGACCTTAACATTAAAGTCCGTAAAATGCGTGGATTCCTAGATGATGGTGATCGCGTTAAGATCATGATCATCTTTAGAGGAAGAGAAATGATCCATAAAGAGATCGGTAGTGATCTCTTAGATAAGGTTATTTCCCTGCTTGGAGACGATGTTATCGTTGAAGGTAAACCACAAATGAATGGGCGGAACCTGTCAGTACAGGTTCGTAGAAAATAACCAGAACGGATACGAAAAAAGTATTTTCCTACTTTCAAGGTCTGCTGGTGGCACATTTGTATGACAATGTCATACGCTAATATTAACTATAATCAAAGGAAAAACTATTATGCCAAAGCTAAAGACGCATAAAGGTACCGCCAAGAGAATCAAGGTTACTGGTTCTGGTAAATTGGTTCGTGAGCGGGCATTCGGGAATCATATTCTCGCTAAAAAATCTAAAGCCAGAAAGCGCAACATGAAAACTGCTGCAACGATTGATGGTAAAATTGCTAAGAATATTAAGAAAGCGTTGGGGGTTTAATCATGAGAGTTAAAAGAGGAGTCGCGGCACACGCGAAACACAAGAAATTATTGAATAAAACTAAGGGGATGCAGCATTATCGCCGACGCAGCTACCGTTTAGGTAAGCAGGGGGTGATCAAAGCTTTATCTTATAGTTACAGAGATCGTAGAAATCGTAAACGTGATCTAAGAGCACTCTGGATCACACGTATCAACAACGCTTCTCGTGAACTTGGTCTTTCCTACTCACAATTAATTGCTGGTATGAAAGCTAAAAACATCTCTCTAGATCGTAAAGTACTTGCAGATCTCGCAGTAAACAATCCTGAAGCGTTTAAAGCAATTATTAATATGGTAAAGGAGAAATAAGATGGCGATTTGTGAAATTACTGGTAAAGGTAAGATGTATGGTCACAATGTATCATTCTCCCAGAGACATACACGCAAGGTTTTTAAGCCAAATGTAAGTAAGAGAAATCTAATCATTAATGGCCAAAAGGTTAAATGCAATATTTCCGCTTCAGCACTTAGAACTTTGAAGAAAAAAGGTTTAATTGAAAGCCCAAAGGCACGTGCCGAGAAAAAAGCGAGTAAATAATTTAATCGTAAGATCAACAAAAACCCGTCGCATTAGCGGCGGGTTTTTGGCATGAGCCATCTTTAAGCCGGGTTCTGTAGATGTATCCGAAGACCCATCTGACGACCATCTATCTTGGTGCTACATTGCTATAGCACTCTAGCGGTGAGCGTGCGTCCTCGAGCAGAGGCTGATAGCACTCCTTGCAACAGGTAGGGTTTGCCTCCATACTGTATCGCTACCGTATGCTGTGGGCTCTTACCCCACTCTTTTCACCATCGCTCCCGAAGGGGCAGTTTATGTTTCTGTGGTACTTTCCCTATCCTTGCGGACGGTCGCCGTTAGCGACTACCTTGCTCTGTGTTGCCCGGACTTTCCTCTTATAAAAAGCGGTCGTCTTTCAGGCTCGCTATGATTATACCATATCTATTAAATAGTTCAAAGCTGTTTTTATCTCTGCAGGGTCTGATCAATGGCAAGATTAGCCTCGGAGTCAGCAATTGTGTTTTCTGAACGTGGAGCATGGGAGAATGAGACTGCGTCAAACTTATCTAGTTGTTTTTCTATATCTTTATAGATTGGAAGGATATCTTGGTTTTTAACCTGGAAGATACCATTTAGTTGATTAACCACCATCAGGTTATCAGATATAAAATGGGCAGTTTTATAACCTAGCTCTATTGCGCGATCAATTCCCCTCTTCATTGCATAGTATTCGGCGACACGGGAAGTGGCAAAACCAATAAACTCACCTTTACGTTCAACAATATTACCTGCATTATCGTGGATACAATAACCAATACCAGCAGGGCCAGGATTACCTCTAGAGGCGCCATCAACGTTAATGATTACAGAGTTGGCAGTTTCACGCGATGAACTATGTCCAGGTACCAGTTTATTTTCTTCAATCTCTAGTACAGATACAGTTGTTTCGTTAAGTTTAAGGTTAGAGTTCTCTAGGTTTTTAAAGAATTTATAAGCCGAGTATCTATCTCTAGGGGTGGGTTTGATTGGGTTATCTATACCCAACTCATATATAATATATAGGTTACTAAGTTGTGTGGCGCCTTCTGGGGCGAGAAAAGTAATGACGTCTTTTAGTTTAATTGAGGACGCTACTAAGCCAGTATATTCGGTAAGAGAACGCGCCATAGCTTCTTCTGGTTGTTCGCCAAATTTAATCTTACCGGTAGGAAGCTCCCAAAAAACCGGTGCCTCGGAGCGACCCCGGTTACGTTTAAAAACTAAGACCCCATCCTCATTTTTGATTAAACCAACTACGCGAATTCTTTGTTTCATGCCCACCTTTTTTCTAAAAAAGCCCTATCGACCTGTTTTCCCTGTAATATATACAAGGTGGGTAAAATCTTATGCGATACGACCGCAGTCGTAAGCCACGAAATCCCTATAACATGATTATGTAGGAAAACCATGTCGCCGGTAGGGCTAATTTAATTATACCATAATGGTCAAGCGCCAACAACCCAATAGAAGAAGTTAAGAACCCCGTTCATACCGTTTAGCATGATACCAGAGAATACTTCTCCAAAGAGTAAGATCAATCCGTAAACAATAAAAATGCCGTAGCGCTCCATCTGGAACAGAATATTTCTCACTCCATCTGGAGAAATAGCATAAAGAATCCGTGAGCCATCTAGTGGAGGGATTGGGATGATATTGAAAATAGCAAAGCCAATATTAACAATGACTAGTTCCTGAAAGATGAACAGAGGTACTGCCCCGCCAACGCCATATATTAAACCAGTAAAATGTCCAATAAGAAAACTAATAAAGGCAAGTAGGAGGTTTGTAAATGGGCCAGCTGCAGCCACGAGAGCCATTCCCCATTCCTTCCATTTGAGATTACGAGTATTGATTGGCACTGGCTTGGCACCACCAAAGACCGGTGCTCCAATTATATATAATAATACCGGGACCAAGATAGACATGAACGGATCAATATGTTTGATGGGATTAAGGCTAAGGCGACCAGCTTCTTTAGCGGTGTCATCGCCGAGCCAAAAAGCAACGAGACCATGTGCTAATTCGTGTAGGATAACTGATCCAACAACAATGATTAGAACAATGATGACGTTAACAATATTAAACATATCTAGTTCAAAACTACGACTTCCTTCACGACTGGAAGAGAGTCAAGATTTTTAATCTTTAGTTTTTTCTCGGTGCGGGCGGTGAGTTTTAATTCAGAAACCATACCATCAACATTTCCCATAGAAACAATGAGCTTAGGTTCAATTTCACGAATAGCACGAACAGAGGAAGTGCAGAGAACGTCTGCCACGATATCGTCTAGGTTTTCTTCGATTCCGCCAAGGATACCTATATGAATGCCACCAATTTCAGCGTCATAGATAGTTTTACCACTCTCGGTACCAATACCACGAATAGTGACGTCACCGATTTCAAATTCCCCTGGGCCGTTAATCTTACCAACTGCTAAATTAGCATCGATAGTAGATTCGGCAATATTGAAATTGATTGTGGTTTTTTTAGTATTAATTGTAATTTCGTCGCTTGATTTGCTCTCTATATCAAACATGATGGCTCCTATTCTTTAATTATTTTATCTGGATCAATAATTTCCGTTATTTCCATTTCAAATACTTCATAGATGAAACGGTCACGAACACTTTTACGATAGGTGAAATCATCTGGCGACATAATGACGTAGTTGATTGGTTTTCCCTGTTTTTTCTCAATTACTTCCGCCCAGCGGGTGAGTTTCTTGGTCTTATCATTGCCAATAATCAGAAGATCAATGCCGTCCTGGCCTGGCAAGCGGTTAGTAACAACAAGGCCTTTGAGATAATTTCTAACTGGACGGGTGTAGTCTTCCCATGTGGAAGTTGTTATATCTTTATCTTGTGTTGAGTTAACTTTTTTCGAGAAAATATCAACAAGTGGACGATAGAATGGATGTTTACTATTGGCTGAATAATATATTTTATTGTCAAAAGTTTCATTTTTAATAACCCCAATACCTTCTAGGTTGAGTAATTCGCGACGGACTGAGTTAATCTGTTCGTCAATCACTCTAGTCATCTCACGGACATAAAAAGATTTTTCAGGGTTTTCAAAGAATAAATTAAGTAGTTTAGCACGAGTCTTCGAGCCAAACAATTTTTCAGTTGGGGTGTTGGTTTCCTTACTCATTCTGTATACTATTTTAGCACAATATTCTAAAATGTGCTGAACAATTTAGTAACATATGGGTACACCTCTGATAAAGATAACCATATGATGTCTTGATTTCTTTTAAACCAAGTCATCTGGCGTTTAGCTAGATGCCAATCTTCATAGAAGCATTTTTCCTTTGCTTCTTCTAAACTTAGCTTACCCTGTAAGTAATCCCATGCGTACTCATAGATATCGCTTTTCATAGCCTGACTATCCCAGCCATATTCCTGAACAAGTTTAGTTGTCTCGTTATATAAATCTTGGCAAAACATCTGATCAATTCTTTGACGTAACCTCTCACGTAGTTCTTCGGTCCCCCATTTTATACCAATTAGTAAATAATTGCCTTTTATCTCTTTACGGTCTGAACAACTCTTTTGTTCAAAATCACCTATTTTTTCTCCGGTAGGACCTTTAAAGTGGTAGTCATATATCAAGGCGTCGATATATAAGCCCGTGCCACCTACGATGATCGGGACTTTACCGCGAGATCTTATATCTCTAATCTTTTCCTCTGCGTACGTTTTCCAGTCAGCAACAGTAAAGCGTTCGCCTGGCTTAACTAGATTGAGGCCATAATGTGGGATTTCTTTCATTTCTTCTACTGTTGGCTTAGCGGTACCAATATCCATTCCCTGATATATTGCACGGGAATCAGCTGAGATAATCTCGCCGTTGAGAGCTTCAGCGAGTTTTATACTGACACCGGTTTTACCGGAGCCGGTTGGACCTAAAATTACAACAGCATGCTCCTTAAAAGCATTATTTTTAAACACTATAGTCCTCTCAGGTAGTCTGCGAGTTTTTTGAGCTGGATCTTTTCCTCTTTATCACGTAGACGGATAGAAACTATACCTTCTTCGGCGTCTTTTGGACCGATAATAAGTAAGGCAGGGATCTTCATTTCCGTTGCGCGTTTAATCTTCTTCCCTAATGAATCGGCAGATTCATCAACGGTATAACGAAGCTCGTTATATTTAATAGGTTCGTTAAGAATAATAGTATCCAGGATTTCTGTTACTTTAGAGACGTAATCGCTAACCTGGTCATTAACTGTTACAATACGGACTTGTTCTGGAGCACACCAGAATGGGAACCAACCGCCAGTATGTTCAATAAATACAGAGAGGAAGCGTTCAATTGAACCAAGAGTAGCGTGATGAATCATCACTGGGCGTTCTTTCTCTCCCTTAGAGTTCGTGAATTCAAGCCCAAATCTTTCAGGTTGGACAAAATCGAGCTGAATAGTTGCGAGTTGGTGTTCACGACCTAGAGCGTCCTCTGCCATAAAATCAATCTTAGGACCATAGAAGGCGGCCTCACCTTCTTGCTCAAAGTAATCCAGTTTATTATCAATTGCAGCTTGCTTAATCTGATCTTGGGCCATTTTCCAGAGCTTCTTATCGCCAAGATATTTGTCTTCGTCCGAACGATATGAGAGGCGGGCACGGAGGTTTTGCATTCCTACGGTACCATAGAGCTCTTTTACAATACCAACGAGTCTTTTTACTTCATCTTTGATCTGGTCGTTCATACAGAAGACATGTGAGTCATCCTGAGTGAGAGAGCGAACGCGTGAAAGGCCGCCGAGCTCACCAGTTTTTTCATCACGATAATCTGTGGTTGCTTCCATATAGCGAACTGGCATATCACGGTAAGTGCGCGGACGAGAAGCAAAGATTTGGGCATGATGAGGACAGTTCATTGGTTTCATAGCGAAATCTTCCCCACTTACCTGAGAATGGACCATAAATAGCTCATCACCAAACTTAGCGTAATGGCCGGAAGCTTTATAGAGATCAGTTTTAGTAATATGTGGGGTCCAAACTTTTTTAAACCCTTCCTTGCCACGTAGGCTTAAGGAATAATTAGCCATTAATTCACGAAGTTCAGTACCACGAGGAGTAAAAAGTGGAAGTCCTGCACCAACGAGGTCAGAGAAGCAGAAGAGATCTAGTTCTTTACCTAGTTTACGGTGGTCACGTTTTTTAGCCTCTTCTTGTTGTTTAAGATAAGCGTCAAGTTCTTCTTCAGTCTTAAAGGCTACGCCATAAATACGAGTTAGCATTTGGCGTTTTTCATCTCCACGCCAGTAGGCACCAGCCACGCGGATAAGTCTAAATGGACCAACTTCTGAGAGGTCTTTTACGTGTGGACCTTTGCATAGATCAGTGAAAAGATCACCTAAATCGTAGAAGGATATTTCTTCGCTCTCCGGAAGTTCTTCTATTAATTCTATCTTATAATCTTGGCTGTTATCACGCGCCCAATCTAAAGCCTCGGTCTTTGAAACAGTACGCTTGACCATTGGGAGTTTACGCGCGACAATACCACGCATCTTTTTCTCAATTTTGGGAAGATCAGTGTCAGAGATTTTTGTGTCGCCAAAATCAATGTCGTAATAAAAACCATTGTCAATGGCCGGACCAATCCCTAATTTTACATCTGGATATAGTTCTTTCACCGCAGCGGCTAGAACATGGCTCAGAGTGTGCCTCATTTTTTCTAATTCGTTCATTTTTTGATATTCCCTTCTTTTATTATTATACCATATCAGGACACAGAGAGAACGCTGGATTTTGGTTTGCTAGTCTTACTTTCGCTTTTTAACGCCGCCCCGGATTCTTAGGATATGGCAGACTCCCGAATAAGCTTCGTCAAAACTATCATAAATCCGGACATTAGGCCCGAATAACTTTTTTAAAGTAGGTTTAATATCGTTGAATTGTGAGCAGGCTAGAATTAATTCCTGGGGTAAAAATTTTTCGCCTAGCAAAGCTGTTTTTATAGTAGATTTTATTTCTGTTTCTGATAGTTCACCATCATCAATCAGATTTGGCCACGTATCAAGGGTGAGGGTTTTTGTTTTCCTTTTTAGGTGAAAGATGAAACTTCGGTAGTCGATAGTCTTAGCGAGTGCCTTAGTAGTTAAGATTAGAACATCCCGTTTAACAAATGTATCCGGCTCTTTAAGACTAAAACCAAGAAACTTTTGAGATTTATACTTACGTTGAAAAAATTTAAGGCTGGTAATAGTTAAAAGATGGTTCGCGAAAATTATTAGATCAACCTTGCCAAAATATGGGCGCAAGGCATTGCAGGCAACCTGGCGGGCCGTTTTAGGGCTTAAAAGTATTTTATCAGCATTACGCCAATCTATTACTCGGATCACTTCAACAATTGGAAGCTCCTCTTCAAGGTAATCGGCAAATAATTCACCACCAAAACCACTATCATAAACTACTATTTTTAACATTTATTTCCCTTTCTACCTCCGTTAGGAACGATTTTAACATAGTTTTAAAGCCCTGAAAAAACAAGTGATAAGATATGCGACAATTGTTGCATATCTTCAAAAACTCCATCAAAAAAACACGAAGCATGGGGAGTGGCTTTTATTTTTAGGGGTTATGTGCTATAATTGATCTACGGGTGATTAGCTCAGTTGGCTAGAGCGTCTCGTTTACACCGAGAAGGTCGGGGGTTCGAGCCCCTCATCACCCACCAAACGGTTTATGAAAGTATTTTTAACTATTCCGCAATCTATAAATGTCTGTTAAATGCCCCGTTAATATAGAGGGTTATTTTTTATGTTATTTTCGTGATAAAAACATGTCGAAAATCGCATTTTACCCCTATAATTTTATCGGTTAAACCCCTTGTAATACCTTAGAGGTTTTCTTTTGCCCATTTTGCAAATTGATCTATGGCGTCACCATATTTGCTGGCTTTTTCCTCTGGGCTCTCATCACCAATTTCAGCCAATGTGCGCGTTTCTCCGTCCGGAATATAAAAGAAATCATGCCATCGTCCATCTTTCCCGCGCGGTTCTTTCGAAATGGTACCATAGTTTTCTCCTGTAAAAATAATCGACTCCTTACCGGGTTCACAAAATGCGAAGCAATGTTCAAGCCTCGCCTTTCGGTTTGTTTGATCTTTTAGCATATTCAAAAATTTTTCCACACCAATTTGTTTATCAAAGTATGCATTATATGGACCGGGTAACCCGCCTAAGGCCTCCAAATATAGGCCAGTGTCAGATTTTAAGCAGGGTTTATCCAACTTATCTGCAGCATATTTTGCAGAGAACGCTGCAACTTCAGCACAAGTTTTTGCTTGTATTTCATAAATCTCAAAATCCGGATTCATTATTTCAATATCTAATCCATATTTGTCTTTCAACACTATTTCGGCTTCCCGGAATTTGAATTTGTTTGTAGTCAGATAAACGATTTTACTCATATTTCCATTATATCATAACGTATTTTGTAATATTCTCCTCTTATATAAATTATTAAAACCTGGTTAATTAAGCCCCACCATTCAGGCTATAAAATTGTTTTTAACTATTTCGCAATCTATGAACGTCTGTTAAATCCCTTATGAAAGTAGAGGGCTATTTTTGTGCCATTTTTGCAACAAAAAAACGTATCAAAAACCGTAATTTACATCTACAATTTTGTCGGTTAAATCCCTCTGTATTCCGGAATATCATTACCAAGCCATGAATGGTTATTTTTACCATTATCGGCAATCCAGCCATCAACTATTTTGCAGCAATCTTTATACTCCGTTTTCTGTTGGAATTCCACATCCAACAAACCGTATAGAATATCATCAGCAGCACTACTGACCTTGTCATCGTTGATATAAAATCCCCAGTTAAATGGGTTAACATAGCGTTTTAGGCATTCAAGTTGATAGATTTTCTTGAGCTCATCTTCGTTGTTTGAGTCTACTAGATTTTCTCTCTGTAGAGCAAAAATCTCTCCAATTACTCTAGCCCTATCCTCTCCATAAGAAAAAGCTTTATTTTGTGGTTCTTCACCATAATAAACATTCTCAAGCCCGTCTATGTCACACCACAGTTTATTTTTCCTACATCCAGAAAATAACTCAGGGGAATCATTTTGGATTTTTTTAATTAAACTAGCTTCCTCATCAAAATTCCCAGTCAGGTAAATAACAATTCTATCATTCCTGTCCATGTTTTTGGCAATTTTGCAGACCAGATCTACTCCTTGCGACGAGTGGGACTCGATTATTCTCTTTGCAAGATTTTGCATATTCTCTGCGGAAGGGCAAATATATAATCTGCCGGATATGGATGGACCAATTTCGTCGTCCGTTTTTTCTTTGCCATTAAACAATCTAATATGTTCAAAAGTTCTATCGCTGAAATGTTTTAGTCTGTCATCTTTAATATCATTTAAAAAAGAGGTTTCAATACTTTTGGTTTTATCTTCTTCTGGAACATCAGTAATAAATTTTTCGTAAGCCTGATATTCATCTTTACACTCTTTTTTATCCAAAAAATCAAGCAACTCTACAATTTGCTTTGGCGTGATTTCTGTCTGACATAATTGTTCGAGTGAGTCGCTCGCGTATACTTCATTATTATTCGTAAATTCGGACATAATTATATTATAACATTTTTTATTAGTTACCCGCTCGTTTATTGTTAAAACCTGGCGAATTAATCCCCACCAAACGGTTTATAAAATTATTTTTAACTATTCCGCAATCTATAAATATCTGTTAAATCCCTTGCAAAAATAGAGGGCTATTTTTGTGCCATTTTTGCGACAAAAACATGCCAAACATCACGATTTGCCTCTGTAATTTAGACGGTTAAATTCCCAAGCAATGGTTAATTCTCATTGCGTTTTAAAACCAGATTGGATAATTTCTCTTGCAAGTTCAGGATTGTCTCGTAAAGTTACCAAAAAATTATAAACTCCTATGCCACTCAAATTAGGCGCCAATTCATGGATTTGTTTGCCAGAATAGCTTTCAACTCTTATTCCGTCTATATAATTGCGATTACTAAGCCAGTTCAAAAATTCCGAATAAATATCTTCATATTTAGAGATTTTTTTGAAAAGACGATCAGCCTCTTCAGGAAACACCCGTAGCTCTTTGGTGCAATAGTCTAATACCTTGTCTTTATTCATTCGCATCTCCTTCCATTGCTTGTTTTATTGCTTCCGTGATTACGATATCGGTAGCCCGTGTTAGTTGAGCGGAGAAACTTCTAGCTGAACTTTCGTACCCTTGCTCACAATAACCCTCATAATCATTTTTAGAGCTAATATATTGGTTACGACCATAACTATACGCAGCCATCATAGCTCGATCGCGCACGGTCACAATTGGTATTGTGCCGCGTCTACAATTAAACTGATAAGCATGGAAACACTCATGCTCTAATGTTGCCAAGATATCACGAATGTCTGGTTCGCTATTAAAGTTAGGTAAATTAATTTTAATAATGCCATTCTTCTCGGCCTGAGGATCCACATGATGAAATCCCCATTTTGGGTATTTAAAATGCCCTAATGCTCTGTCATCATTAATGTAAGTACTTTTTCCATATTTAGAGACTCTCCCATTAATGCATGCGACAAGCATTAAAACTGGACGCTTGTCTTCTTCTAGGTTCATAATATCAAATATCCCATCAGAAACAGCTTGACAGATAGCCTCTTTGCTATCGTAGTCAAACCGTAAACATTTAGATATTAAATAGTCAAATGGGTACTCTTTGTTTTTCAAATTGACGTTATCTGGTATTTCCGCAGTGACTCCGTCGCTCTTCAGGACGGAAATAATCCTAGATATCATTTTTTGATATTTTTCACCTTTATGAAAAACTACTTCCTCATGAATTCTTCTAGCCATCAAAGTGGCATCCTTTTCCATCTCCGGCCTACGTATCTCCTCGGCCTCCATAGATAATAGTAATTCACCAATCTCTTCCGCATGATCTAAATGGTAATCCTCGGTCCATTCCGCATCCAAATCGACGCTCTCGTCAGTGGGTCGCAACTCATGTTTGCCGAATTCGTAATCATTCATATCTTTTATTATATCATTTTTGATATAATTCTTCTTTAAGTCTGGTTAATTTTACCCACCAAATTATATATGAGTTGGCATTTTAGCTGTTTTTTGGTAGTAAGTTTCTGATTTCGTTGGAGAGTTACCAACCAAATTCCTGGTAGAAAACTCCGTCTTTTAAGAAACGTTCAAGAGCTTTTTTGCGCGAATCTATGATATTATCTGGTAAATCGTTCTCGTTAAACCATTTTAGCTCTGCAACTTTTTCTGGTTCATTGATTTTTAACTCCCCAGAGTATTTACTAACCTTGAAACAACCTAAGAATCTTGGTTCACCGTCGCCAAAAGAGTGTAGTAACCCCATAAACTCAATATCTTCAGGTAAAACATCGATGTTAATTTCTTCTTTAACCTCGCGGCATACCGTTTTAGTCATTGGCTCATCTTTTTCAACGTGTCCGGAAGCAGAGAAATCCCACATGCCATCGGCAAAGCCAGTGTTTTGTCTTTTCTGTAAAAGGTATTCAGTTCCAGATTCGCCTTCTTTTGACAATAATACGAGTACCGCAGCAATAGTTCTAAAACGTCCCGCTGCATTGTTTATAGAATTATCCATACAATTATTATAGCATTACTTGCGGATTAGAACTTGCCAATTTACTGATTTTGAAGTTTCATCATAGGGGTCATAATATTTTTCTAGCTGAGACAAAGAGATAATTTTAAAATCTTTTAGAAGGTCTAGAATTAATTTAGGATTTTTCTGACACCCTTAGTATCAGTATGGTTACTATTGATTCTCCACTAAGATCCATTCCGGAAGTATTAAAACCAGCCTTTCTAAACTGGATTGTATGGCGGCCTAACCCGCAACCAAGGTCTAAGAAATCTTTCTTGTCTTGAGAAAGCCAACGATCAATATGATAATAAATTTTGCGATAAAAATAAAGCCCCCTGCGATATCTCGTAGGGGGCCCCAATCGTTTTTTTTGGTGCTAATATCTGGGTTATCTACTGAATGCTTTAGTTAATTCCATAGGGCTAAAATTATAGCTGTCGGCGCTGGCCTTGATCCATACACTTAAGTATTCCGGGTGAGTCTTTAAATACTCATATTCCCATTCATGCATGACTTCCGGCCTTGAAATACCAAAGCTAAGTCCGTGCCCATTACAATAACTGTCAGTGTGGATTTTCTCATCCGCATATACCGATACGCAACCATTTCTATGTCTATACCCGTCAACAACTTTGCCGGTTATAAAGACGCTCTTTTTAAGAGCATAGTCGAGGTTTTTGGAGATGAAGCAGACTACTTTGTCTCCGATTTCAAACCAATCTCCAGGCCGGTGGCTGGCAAAACAAGGCTTCTCTTCGGCCCGCTTCATAGTATTACTTATATACCTAACGCTTTTTCTGACCCCAACTTTCTTTTGATTAAGCATGTTCAGCTCGGATTTTAGGTTCTTGCGTTCAGGACCTTCCTTGGTTATTTTCTCGATTTCAGACTGCACAGTCATGATATGGCTAGCCACTTCCCTTTCTTCTCTTTGCCAATACTGCTTGATGCGCTCAAGATTGAAACAGCCGAGGAAGACAAGATCTTCTCTGGTAGGGGCGTGGATGTCACTCCAGGGTATCAGTTCTTGCGTATTTATTCTCTGAGTTTGACTTGACATAGCTCAAACCTCCTTTTTAAATCTAGGACTAAATGTAACAACTATGGCACCTCAAAAACGATTGTAATGTTCCGTGTTGTAAATACAACTCCACTTCCCCTATATTATATCATAAAACAGATGACTACTTCTTGACGATCTTCTTAGTAACGTCAAATTTCTCCATATATTTCCCAAGTAGAAGACGAGTCTGGGCATAAAAAGCAGCCGCTGCCTGATAAAGAATAGAGGTGATTGGCATAAGGATCCATTGAAGGAGCATAAAGATCTCTTTTCCTTTACGATACTTTGCCGGGCGTTTTGGTAGCATCCGGAAAGAAACTAAGACAGTGATGATTAAACCAACAGCGGCAAAAGTTTCAACTACGCTAACGATATTCGGGAGATTGTAACCAACCATAGTATGGGCTGAGAGGTTCATGATCATTGGGACCCAGCCACCAAAAGCAACGATTGGGGCCATAATTGCAAGAGTAATGTGTCCGTCTAGGAGTCGCCAGAACTTTGGAAAAAGTTGCCAAAAAGGCATGCAACGTTGATCCTTAGGTACAAAGAGCTTAGTGCCTACGTAAGCAACGTCAGAGGCTCCATAATCCCAACGACGAACCTGAACAAACTGAGCTTTTACGGTTTGCCAGAAGTTTTCTCCTATAACTGCATCTTGATAAATTGGAATACGGATTGGTAAAACAGAATAATCCCCTTTAAAGAAGAAGAGGCTGCGCCAGTATTGATGACCATCTTCAACGATCGTACGTTTGCTCCAGAAATCCATGGCTTCAAGAGCCTGGAGGGGCTGGGAATGAGAAGCAAAATTACGTAGCACATGTGGGCGCATAGTTGAGATGACATTGAAAAAAGAGTTAGAGACGGCAACCACGCGTGAAGGGGCAGGCGCATCCCAGATATTGTTCATAAATAGAGAGACTGGCTGATAACTGAGGCGTTGGCGATTCGGATGAGTAATGAATTCGTAGGCAACTGAATCAAGGTATTTAGGAGCCATTTTATTATCACTATCTAGAGAGGTGACTATAATATTCTCAACTGGTAGATGATTATCAGAAACGTATTTTGCTAGGGCTTGGCCAGCGTAAGTTAGATTTGGGCCCTTACCAATTACTTCGCCGGTAAGGTTAGCAGGGTGTTTGACTAGTAAGAATTCCTTAAACGTTCCTTGGTATTTTTTAGCAAGTTTATATGCTGTTTTTTCGATCTCTTCCCCGCCTCGCTCTTCATAGGCAAGAACAAAAATGATACGTTCCTTTGGAAAAGTATTATCAACCACTGCTTTAATTGATGGATCTAGGATTTCCTCGCCTTCATCATAGGCAGTCATAATAACAGCATGGTAGATCTCCGATGGTTTAGGATATTCTTTTTCCATTGCGGACATCATTTTAAGATTTTCAATGTGTTGCTCAAAATGATAGCTTTTATTCTCGTCGTCATGTAGACGTTCAAAAGCTTCGTGTGGGTTTTCTAAATCTTCCATGCGTTTACGCCAGTCTACTCTGCCAGCGCGTTTTATAACCTCATATCCTTGGATGGTTCGGTAAGCAATTCCTACAGCTTTAACCAAGGTGCTGGCGATAAGGATGAATAAATATATCGCACCAAGAACTGGGTCAAGCCAAGATATTAGAAACAGTAAAATAATGGCACTATAGGATATAATGCCCGGCAACATCTCAAAAAAGCGATAAAGCTTTGTGCGCTTCCCTTGTGGTATTTCAAGATCTTGATTTTTTGCCATTAGCCTTCTCCAAGTAAACGGATCAAAACCAGTCCTGTACCGAGAATTAATGCCGTAGTCGTAATCGCAAAAAATTTAGCCATACCGCCACCGCGTTTATGAAAAATTCTAAGAGTAAGTAGATTATGCAGAATACCAAAAATCATAGCTAGAAGAGGAAATGCTAACATGTCCGTCCAAACACCATCACGGTATCCGCCAATATCGCCATAGCCGATTTTGACTACGGTACTATTAGGGTTTAATTGAACAATGGAAAAGATGAGAAGAGCGATTGATAAAAGAAGATTTAGAATCATGAAAATCAGTAGCCCCCGTTCAGATTGATATATACTAGCTAAATCTTCTTTAAAAGTCTTCATATTTATTGTTTGAGTTTATCTACCACGGCGTTAACTTGTTGGATAAAGATAGCGTCTCCGATAATACCAACGATACCGGTTAGAATCATCATCCAGCCGATTAATTGTACTATAGCACCAGTATTAAAGATTACGAAGAAACCAATAACAAGCATAATAAGCGCGATGATTAGGATGTAGCTCCAGGCATTTACACCAACTGAATGAAGTTTAATAGCGGTGTTAACGCGAGACAGAGCCTCATAAACCATCCAGATACCGATGATAATGCGGAATACGTTAGCAATTTCTTCACCAATTACGATGGCAGCGATACCGATCAACAAAGAAATAACACCCATCAACAAGCCATTGTTAAAGAAATCATTTTGGCCTTTTACGACAAAATAGTTAATGATCTGGTAAATGCCATTTACGATTAAAATTGCGCCAAGGACATTAGCAACGATGGAAATTGTGGCATCTGGCCATGCTACTAAAAGAATACCAAAAAGCATGATAACAAGCGATTCAATTGCTGCTACCCAGGCGTTCTTTTTAATGTTAGAGCTTGCTGCCTCAATTGGGCGTTTAACAATGCTTGCTTTAGTCATATATTATTTCTCCTTGATTATTCTAATTATATCACAAATATGCTATAATGTAGCAAGTGCTGAGGGGATTTTATGGAGGCAGTACTTAGGTGCCGATGTAGCTCAGTTGGTAGAGCAGCTCATTCGTAACGAGCAGGTCACAGGTTCGAGCCCTGCCATCGGCTCCATATTTATTCCTGGGTGTGGCGCAGTTGGTAGCGCGCAGCGTTCGGGACGCTGAGGTCGTCAGTTCAAGTCTGATCACCCAGACCATTAAAGATTAAGGAGAAATTAGCCGCGAGAAAACTATTTCTTGCGTTTTTTCGTGGCAGGTTTTTCGATGTTTTTATTAGGGTCAGTGTGCTCTGCACGGTTAAGACGATGTAATAATTTTGAACGGGCATGAGGGGTAATAATGCGGTCAAGCCAAGATTTCTTTGGAGTCTGGTTTTTAGAGGTCAAAATTTCAACCACATCGCCCTGTTCTAATTTTTTGTTCAAGTTTGACATCTTACCATTTATTTTTACACCAACAACGTGATCCCCGATTTCCGTATGGAGACGGTAGGCAAAATCTAGAGGAAGAGCCCCTTTTGGCAGATCAATAATGTCCCCTTTAGGGGTGTAGACGAAGATTTTATCGGCAAAAAGATTGAGTTTTAACTTTTTTAAGTCCACTTTTTTACCTTCACGAAGCTTAGCAGCAGTCATCTGTAATTCTGAAATCCAGAGTAGGTTAGTTGGAAGGTGTTCAATCTTCCCTTTTTTATAGTTTTCAGTTAGCTTTTGCTCGTTGTAATAGAAACTAGCGGCAAGACCGCGTTCAGCATATTCGTGCATTTCTTTAGTGCGAATCTGAAATTCAACGATACGTTTGTCTTTTGTGATAACAGTAGTGTGGATAGACTGATAACCATTTTGTTTTGGCATTGCAATATAATCCTTTATACGGCCTTCCATTGGAGTATAAAGCGAATGAATAAGCCCAAGAGTAAGGTAGCAGTCTGTTACATCATCAACAATAATGCGGAGAGCTACAAGATCATAGATCTCGCCCATGTTTTGATTATGCTTGGCGAGTTTTTTGTGAAGCGAATAAACTGACTTCACGCGGCCAGAGATGGAAAACTTGATTTTTTCTTTTTTTAAGGCCTTTTTTACTTCATCTTCAATTTTAGCGAGAGATTTTTTAGCCGATTTATTGTATTTTTCAAGCATTTCAGTTAGTTCATCAAAACGTTTTGGATCAACATATTTAAAGGAGAGGTCAGCAAGCTCAACCCTTAAAAGCCCCATGTTTAAGCGGTCTGCAAGCGGCGCAAAAACCTCAAGAGTTTCCTTAGCGATCTTCTTCTGTTTATCTGGCGGAAGAGCACTCAAGGTGCGGATATTATGGAGACGGTCAGCGAGTTTTATGATTAAAACCCTGATATCGTCACCTAATGCAATCATTAATCTAAGGAAGTTATCTTTGGTTGCTGGAAGATAAGTATCAATATCGCGCATACCATTACGAGCAGTAGAAAGCTTAGTCACGCCGTCAACTAGAAAAGCAACGGATTCACCAAATTCGTTCTTAATGTCTTCCAAGGAGAGGTCGGTATCTTCAAGAGTATCGTGTAATATGCCAGCAATAATAGTATCTTCATCCATGCCCCAATCTTCGAGGATTTTTTTAACGGCTAGAGGGTGGATGATATAGGGTTCGCCAGTTTTACGAAATTGACCATCGTGGGCCTCCTGCGCGACCTTAACAGCTTTATCTATTCTTTCACTCATAGTTTTTTGATTAATTCTTTAAGCTCTGCTTCAGAACGGCATTTAAAGGTCAAAGAGCGACCTTGGATAACTGCAGTAACTTGATACTTGGCCATTAATTTATCTTCTTCTTTTCTATAAGCGTCACGTTTAATGGCTTTAGTGCTAGATTTTTTCTTGGTTTCTGAGAGGTAACGTTCAACTTTACGCGCCGTCCAGCCTTCCTCTACAATTTTTGGCAATACCTTATCAATAGTCTTTTCGTCACAAACCACAAGCGGACGCATGACGCCTTCGGTGAGACGTTCTTTAATCATTACTCTCTTTGCGCTATCAGGTAGATTTAATAGACGGAGGGTGTTATTTACTGATTGTTCAGACTTACCAATCTTAGCGGCGATATCTTCATTGCTAAGGTTAAACTGAGATTTCAGCTTAGCGTAGGCAGTCGCTAACTCGATGGCGTTTAGATCTTCGCGCTGGGCGTTTTCAATGATTGAAAGTTCTAGGCGGTTCTGAGAATCAATAGTACGAATAATGGCTGGGATTTTCTTAAGGCCAGCAATCTTAGAAGCGCGCCAACGACGTTCACCGGCGACAATTTTATATTTACCTTCTTCCCTGGTAACAACGATAGGCTGTAAGACGCCATGTTCTTTAATGGAAGCGGCAAGCGCTTCAATGGCTTCTTTATTAAAATTACGACGAGGCTGATCTTCGTCACGAACGATTTCTTCGAGTTTAATTTCTTGGAGCTTACTTTCTTTCTTATCCTCAGTAGCTGTAGGGTCAAATTCTTCGTCAATTAATTCGGTAGGAATTAAACTTTCAAAACCTCTGCCTAAACCTTTCATTTTATCCTCTCCTCTACTTCTTTAGTAAAATCACGATAGGCTTTTGCGCCTTTACTGAATCTATCATAAGCTCCAACTGGGACGCCGTGACTTGGAGCTTCAGCAACACGGACGTTGCGTGGGATTGTAGTTTTAAAGGTTAAATCTTTAAAGTATTTCTTGATTTCAGTGTATACCTGCGCAGAAAGACTAGTACGTTTATCAAACATAGTAGCCAGCACACCAAGTAATTTGAGATCTGGGTTTGCTTGCTTCATCACGAGTTTCATTGATTCTAGAAGCTGTGCAACGCCTTCTAGAGCATAAAATTCTGTCTGGACCGGAAGCAGTAAGTATTTACTTGCAATCATGCCATTTACGGTTAGGAGACTAAGCGATGGCGGCAAATCAATAACGATGACATCATATTCATCCATGACCGTACGAATGGCGTCACGGAGACGGACAAACTTGCGTTGCATGTTGGTCATTTCCGCCTCAACGTTTGCAAGTTCTGGGGTGGTAGGGGCGAGATCAAAATTTTTATACTTGGTAGGGCGGATAGCTGCAGATAAGGTGGCAGTACCCAGAATTACTTCTGTCATAGTGAGACCAAGAGCTTCTCGGTTATTTTTTTCTATGCCAAGTCCGGAAGTAGCGTTGCCTTGAGGATCAAAGTCAATGAGAAGAGTTTTTTTCTTGTCTTTTGCGAGATAAAAAGCGAGGTTTACTGCGGTGGTGGTTTTGCCCACGCCGCCTTTTTGATTTGTCACACAAATTACCTTCGCCATAATATATTTATTATAACATAAGTGTTGTATAATTTTTATATATTTAGTTATGGACAATACTCAATTATATATAATCTCGCAGATTCTAGCGTTTTTTGGGATAGTTTTATCCGTTGTTGCTTTTCAGCAGGAGAAGAAAAAACAGATTTTGAACTTTACAATTGCGTCGAGCCTTCTTTACGGCATTCATTACATCTTTTTAAATGCGTGGAGCGGAGTAGCAAACAATGTTATTTCCGTAATTAGGGATTGCTATATACAGCGATTTGGGAAAAAGTTTCATGGAATTATCCCACTTCTTATATTTATTGGCGCTTATATTGTTTTGACAATTATAACTTTTGATTCGTGGAGATCATTGCTTCCGCTCTTTGCCGAAGTATTTTACACTATTGGGGTATATTATTGCAATGAGCAACATCTAAGAATAGTTAAAATAGTTAGTTGTTTGCTTTGGCTGACTTATAATTCCCTGGTTCTCTCGGCTATAGGTGTGGCGAGCGATCTGCTCGTGATAACCTTTACGGTGTTTGCTTATATTAGATTTAATAGAAAAAGCTGTCAAAAAACTAGCCGTTAGATGCGACTAGTTTTTTACCGACTTTAACCAATTTTAGTGATTTCGATCTCAGTATATTTCTGGCGGTGGCCAGTTTCTTTGTGAACGCGCTTCTTTGCTTTATAGCGGATAACGCGGATCTTATCACCTTTTACTTCGGGCGTTTTTACCTTAGCTGAAACTTTTACGCCCTTTACCGTAGGAGTACCAACGGTGGTTTTATCACCGTCGATTACGAGTAAAGCGTCAAGTTCGAGCTCTTTAGTGCCTGCCGGGAGGAGGTCCACCCGTAGGGTCTCTTTTTCGGCAACGAGATATTGCTTCCCGCCAACCAGGATGACTGCTTTTTTCATATTATTCCTTTACTTATCTGTACTATTTTACCATATTATCTGGTTTTTGGGAAGAGGTATTATCTTTTAGGTTGTCTTTGCCGGAAACATTATCTTCAACTTTTCTTAGTATCATTTTAGTACGGAGGAAGTAATAACCGCCACCGAGAATACCTAGTACAATAATTGTGGCCAGGATAATTTCAACTGGACCGGTTTTTGGAAGTTCTTTACACTCTTCCATCTCTGGATTAGTTGTACAATCTTTTTTAGGGTTTATGATATCTTCGATAATCTCTTCAGCCTCTTCATCATTAGGGACATCGCAAGCCTCCTTTTCTATTACAACCGTAGCGGAATCTTTCCTGGTGTCACCAGTCTTTAAATCACTATCATAGGTAAGGCTAGCTTCATTAGTTAATTCCCCACTATCGCCACAATCATAGTCTTTGGTAACCTTAGCGCGATAGTTTAGATAAACAACATTCCCAGTACCAATCCGGCCGAGGTTATATCCGTTATTGATCAGGTCATCCGTTAATTGGTCCTTTTCGGCTGAATCATTGGCCCGCAGAGTAACACTACCGCTGATTAGCTCTAGACCTTCTGGCAAAGAATCCTTAACCACGGCATTAGTGAGGCCAATATCTCCGGTATTTCTCAATGCTAGCTCAAAATAAACCTCGTCGCCAGTTTTAACCGATACCGATTCTTTATAATCTGCACCATCTTTAGAGACGGTTTTAGTGATTGAGCCTCCTAGTTCATCGGCCTGCAGTACATAAGTAACGACACCATGGTATTCTTCACAGCCCAGGATTACACCATTAAATCCGTTCAACCCGAGCAATACGCCCTTTTCGGTGAAGAGATTGAGCGGCACAATAGAATCATTGAGTTTCCAATCGTTGTAAATTCTAGATGAGCCAGGGACGTAAGACATAATTACTTTATTGGTTTTAGTAGTCATATATGCTTCGTCCCAAACAGATTTAGGATTAGCATTATCAGCGCTAATGGTAGCTGAAATTACCCCACGATCCGAAGGTGTAAGCACATTTGAGTAGTTAGTAGACATGCGAGTATTCTCGGCAACGCCGGAATAATTATGTGCCTTGTCGTTAAAAGTAGCCGAGGCATTATTATGGAAATAAATGTAAACTAGGTATTGTCTGCCCGGTACTACTTCGACTTCATCGCCTAGGTTAGTTTCATCGGCATTGATCTCACCAATGCGGACGAAATTTCGTTCATCACCGATGGTAGGGTTATCCGTGATTGAATTAAAAGTTGGGTAAGTTGCAGGGGACTTCATAGTGAAGGTATCGCGTTCCGGCCCCCAAGCCGAGGTAGAGGAAGAAATAAACAAACCAGATACGAAAGTAACTGCTAATATGCTGAGGATTTTAAGTTTGCGGTGTTTTTTCATATTAGGTCCTTTCGTTTTATTCTTGTTGTTTTAGGATTTCTTCCGCTACATCTCCCGCAGAAGCAGGCGTATCTTCTTTATCGTAATAGTTTCCCCCTTCTGGCACTGGTATGCTGTAGCCACCAACATTAGCCCTACCTTTATCCTCGTTATATTCAGTGTTGGTACCACCTTGGGTAGGGACTTTTTCTGTGCCTTCATGTGCAATGATAGGGGTATCGGGTTGATCCTCATATTGAGGTTTTTCGGTTTTTCCTGTAGCATCAGCTATCGGGACATTAGGTTTGCTCCCTCCGTCATTATGTTCAATTCCTGGGACAATTTTTTCATCATCGATTCTCTTTTCATTTTGAAGGTCTTTCTCCTCGTATTGTTCCTCTTCCGGGTTTGGCTTAGTTTGTTCTTCTTCTCCGCCTTTTGGTTTTTTCTTTTTAATGCCAGTTTCTGGTGGAATAATGATTTTAGTTATTCTTGTCGTTCCATCTGGCAATTCCTCCACAATAGTAAGTTTATAATTGCCGCATTCTTCTATAAAACCCCACTTGATCGTCTTACCACCACCAGCTTCGCCTCCGTCTCTATCTTCATCGCCATCTCCTTCTCTATTATTTTCAGAATCGCCTTCGATAGTAGTCATCTCAAGCGATCTGGTGCCTTCTCGTGGTATTTCAACAGCTTTTGGATAAGGATTACCATCTTCATCTAAACCTATATGGAGATCTTCTGTGTCTTCTGTTATTATAGTAGATTCCGCATTAGAACGATCGAATACATCTTTAATCTGTCTAGCAAGTTCTTCCTTCTCTTCTTGAGACATGCCATCGATTTTTTTAGCTGATTCAACATAATCTAAATTTTCAAAGCCGGGAAAACCGTGGGTCATAGCTACAGCTGCAGCAGGTTCCGCCATGGCTAATGTCATGTATTCAAAAACTGCTTTTTTCTGCTCATTAGTAGCCTCTGCAAAGCTGCTTAACCCGATAAGTTCGGCAGCTTTATCAGGGTTTCCTACAGCGTCAGGAGTAACCTTAGTGGCCCAAGCTTCTTCGGTGGTACCAAAACAGCCTGGTAAATCATATTGACTGAATGAACAGTCCAGACGTTTATCAAATTCTTCATAGCCGGTAAAGACTTCGTATGTATCTCCTTTTTTGCTCACTTCTGGGTTCGGCGTAGGAACTGGGGGTATTTTTAGTCCTGGGTTTGGGACGGTTATTTCAGATTCGTGTGCGCTAGTGTTGGCTGGACGTATTGTCTGACCTACAACGACGCCGAAACCCAATGCGGCGACTACCGCTAGCGCAACTGCTGCCGACATAACTGTTTTGCCGGCTGTATTAGACTCAATCTTTTTTACTGTATTTTTTATTTCTTCCAGGGTTGATGGCTTTTCGCTTTTTAATTGAGAAGATTCGCCTTGAGGAGGAATTATGTTTTGCTCTACTTCTTGAATCGGTTCCTCTTTAGGTGGTTCTAGATTTTGGGCTGCTTCCTGAGAGAGTTCTTCTTCCTTCATAATTTCTTGAACTTTTTGGGCAAGATTTTGAGTTATTACAGGGTCCATTGGCTGATGATCGGAATTTGCAAACTGATCTCCTGAAGGATTAGTACTTTCTTCTTGGATAATAGGGTCTGTATTAAAATCTGATACACCATTGTCATTGTCATTGTCATTGTTATTGTTATTTCCAAATGATTCAAAATCGTTATTCATTTCTACCTCCAAAGAAACCTGCGCTATAAGCCTGCAAAGTATCTTCCATTATCTTTACTAAATCGATGTGAGCATCATCGAAGAATTTTTGGAATACTTCCGGTGATTCTTCGCCACGATCGAGAATTTGGTTTAATTCTGCAAGCTGAGCTTCATTAAGCCGTCCGAAAATAGCATAGGAAATTCGCTCGTCGATAATTTGCATTTGTTTTTCGCGCCATGCCTCAAGTTCCTCTGGGGTTTTATCTGAGACTGGACTTCTTTTTATGAGTTCATCGACAAACTTGCCCAAGGTTTCCCGATCCGTTAGATAGTCGTCCATAGTTATTTTTGTTAGTATTAACCTTTCTGGTCTAAGTTTAGCATAACCTTATTTATAGGTCAAATAATCTTACAAGAAAAAACCGAACACTAAGTTCGGTTTTTCCAAAGTCTATTTATGGCACACTAAATAATTGATCTATCTTATAAATATTTTCCCTGTTTAAGTTAATAATGTTTGTTTTTATATTTGTTATTTTACATTGGTCTCCTTTCTTTTCTTATCTAGAGATTAGGCTGAGAGTTGTTCGTCAATATTTTTCCAGCTCCAAAGACCCTTGGCAGATAGTTTGATCGACGATTTCTTAATCTTGTCGATAGTAGTCTTTTTCACATCTTTTGGAGAAATATAGGTTTTCTCATCTAGATATGGTTCGTAGTCGATATCATCTTTCCAGTCTGAATCGACGACTTTTGTTGGTAGATCTAATGTTGCTGTACTCATTTGTTTATTTTTCCTTTTTTTGTTTTTATTTGTTAGCTTGTTTATTTTATTTTCTAACTGTTTTCCATTGTAGCACACTTAGCCGTTTTTGTCAATACCTTTTATGCTTATTTTTTAGTGGTTTGTCAAATTACCCCTGGGAAAATTGAATAATAAAAAAATAAGCTCAGTTTTACTTGTATTTTGACAAGCCAGAGCAAAAAGCGAGGAGGCTAGTCAAGCCGAGTACGGAACTGAAATTCCGGCGGAGGCCTGATTAGCCGACGAGGTTTTTGCCCTGCGCGAAATCAACCACAAGTAAAACTGAGTTTATTTTATAATTAATTAGTTTTTTCCAAGGAGATGGTGACGTTTTCGCCGTTGATTTTAGCGATTTCGTCGTGAGAATAGTTCCCTGTTTTTGAGATGTCCGTGGCACCGGTTTCAGACTTTATGAAGTCTTCATAACCCTTTGGCAAATCACAAGATATAGAGAGTTTAATCTTATCGTCAACGGAAAGGTTAGCGTGTTTGCGGGCGGATTGGACAGCACGGATGATCTCACGAGCAAAGCCTTCCCTCTTTAGTTCATCAGTGAGGGTTTTATCAAGAGTAAATTCATTGGTATTCTCGACCTCTTTGACATTGACTTCGTCGGCGATAATTTGTTCGTAGAAACTATCTAACTTGTCACCATTATAGGTGAGTTTAGCTAGTGGCTGGCGGATTTTGATTTGTTCTTCCGTCTCAGACCTCTGCATTCTGAGTGCTAGGGCATCGGTGATAATCTGGCGGGTGCGGGACATGTTGTCTAGAATTTCATGATCAATCTCACCTGGTTCTGGCCAATCTAGGAGATGGACGGAATCCTTTTTACCGGTCATTTTTTGGTATAATTCCTCAGCTAAGAACGGCGTAAATGGAGCAAGGATTCTACTGAGGTAAATCAGGACAAAGTAAAGGGTAGCAAAGGCTTGCTTTTTATTGTTATTGTCATCATTTTTAGAGAAACGACGGCGAGAACGGCGAACAAACCAGTTAGATAGATCATCAACAAATAGTATGACGCCTTCTAGGGCTTTTGGTAGGTTATATTCTTCCATACCAGCGGTAATGTCATTCCTTAGCTGATAAACGCGGGAAATAATCCAAAGATCTAGTGGGTTAGATGTATTCATTTCTAAATCGTCGCTATCGATTCCCTCAACCTCGGCATAGGTGGTGAAGAAATCGTAGACGTTCCAGATCATGGCAAGTTTACGATTAACATCAGAGACGTCTTTATCTAAGAGGGCAAAATCCTCGCCGGAGCAGACCGGTGAAGTTAGAAGTAAGAGGCGCAAGGCGTCAGCGGAATATTGATCCATAAGGATATTTGGGTCAGTGAAATTGCCAACGGATTTACTCATTTTGCGACCATCGTTTCCGGCGATGGTGCCGGTTGAAATAACGTTCTTATAGGCGTTTTTAGGGCCCTTCTGGGCCTTTTTACCAAAGGCACCGATACTTGCTAAGGCCGTATTAAGAGCGTGGACATAATAGAACCATGCGCGAACCTGGCCGACGTATTCTACGATGAAGTCGGCAGGATAGTTATTCTCAAACTTTTCCTTATTCTCAAAAGGATAGTGAAGCTGAGCAAAAGGCATTGAGCCGGATTCAAACCAGCAGTCAAAGACCTTCTCGATACGAGTAAAATGCTCGCCGTCGATATCAAAAGTAATCTCATCAACCCATGGGCGGTGATAATCATCTAACTCCTTACCGGAGAGCTCCTTTAGCTCTTTATAGGAGCCGACGACTTTAACAGAGCCTTGATCACCCTTCCAAACCGGCATAGCAGTGGCCCAGAAGCGATCACGAGATAAGTTCCAATCTGGTGCGGCCTCTATATTCTTAGCAAAACGACCGTGTTTTAAGTGAGTTGGGAACCAGTTAATATTCTCATTCTCATCAAGCATCATCTGTTTTTGGCCTTCAATATCCATGAACCAGCTTGGGAAAGCGCGATAGATTATGCGCTCCTTACTTCTAGGGTTGAAAGGATATTCGTGCTGGATGTAGTCAATCTTATAGACAATGCCCTTTTCTTCAAGACATTTGGCGATAAACTTGTTTGCTTCCCAAATTTTAATCCCGCCTTCATCGGTGTCGCGGACGCCGAGTTTATGGAGTTCCTCTGCCATTTCAGGGAGATAATAGCCGTTTTCATCTAAACAATCTACAAAATCCATTTCAGAGTGCTGGAAAAGGGCGTAATCGTCTTCACCGTAGGCAGGAGCAATATGGACGATACCGGTACCGTCATCAGCAGAGACAAAATCACCGGCAAGCACAGTATAAGTATCTTTTCTCTCTATAGTTCCCTGATCACCGCGGAGACCAAGATCAAATAAACCATCAGCAACAGAGATGATTGGCTGGTATTTTTTGCCAACTAGTACAGAGCCTTTGAAAGCTTTTTCAGGTTTTTGATCTTTGAATAAAATTTTTGCACGATCTAGAGCAACAATATATTGCTCGCCGTCTACATTATATATACCGTAGTCTAATTCCGGGTTAACAGCGAGGGCCATGTTGGCTGGCAAGGTCCAAGGGGTCGTGGTCCAAGCTAAAAGATAGCAAGATTCGAAGCCGTCTTCCTCGGACACGCTCAAGGGCGCTCGCCCAAGCTTACGGTCCTCGGAAGAGGCTTCCGAATCTTGCTTCATTCTAAATTTGACGTAGGCGCTTGGGTCGGTGACAGTCTGATAAGCTTCGTTATCCATGGTAACTTCGGCTTTACTAACTGGAGTGGCAAATTTAGTATCATACATTAAAATCTTGCGGCCTTCGTAAACTTTACCGGCGTCGTAAAGCTGTTTAAAGGCCCACCAGACAGATTCCATAAAATCTTTGTTCATGGTGCGGTAAGCGCCTTTAAAATCAACCCAGCGGCCGATGCGCATGATAGTGTGTTCCCACTCGTCACTGATTTCTTCCGTTGATTTTTTAGCAGTCAAAATATAATCTTCAAGTGACCATTTAGTGCCAATATCTCTACGATCTGTAATACCAAGCTGTTTTTCAACGTAGTTCTCTGCTGGCAAGCCGTGACAATCCCATCCCCAGACGCGTTCTACGCGTTTACCATTCATAGTTTGATAGCGACCAAAGACATCTTTAATAATAGAGCCGAGTAAGTGTCCGTGGTGAGGCAGACCAGATAAAAACGGTGGTCCATCGTAGAAAACATAGGAATTATCAATCGGTCTCATCTCGACTGATTGTTCAAAAGTCCTGTTCTTCTTCCACCACTCGCTGATGGCTTTTTCGTATTCTATTGCCTTGCGGCGCTCTCCAGCTCTATATTTCATAGAATTATTCTATCACTTTTTAGGGCAGATGTCGAGTTAACGTAAGCGTATTAAATATCAAGAGTTACTTCAATTACTTTTTTGTATGAATATCAATTTGCTGATATGGAACGTGGACCTTGTAATCCTCTAGGGTGGTCATGATGACATGGAGGGTGTCTCGGCGGATTTGGAGTTTGTTTGAAGGATCGCAAGTGATAACGATTTGATAGTCTAGAGACGAGGCATCTATTTTAGTAATTCCCTGGTAAGCAGTACTGGTGATTCCAGCACGATGGTTAAGTTTTTTAATGATTTCATGCATGATCTCTTCGGCTTTATCAATTTTAAGATCATATGGCAGAGGTATTGGAATATATACGTAACCTGGATCAATTTCAACTTTATCAATATTACGGTTAGCGATAGATACGATATTCATCGTATTGATATCTTGGATTTTAGTAGTAAGCAAGCTAATAGAAGTCACTGGGCCGACGTTGTCGTCAAATTTAATTACGTCGCCAATTTCATAATAGTTATCTGAAATAATCACAAAGCCACGAATGATATCTTTAAGTGAATCTTGAAGAGCAAAACCGACTACTATACCAACAATACCAACACCGGCAAGCATAGACGTAACATTGACCCCATAGATCTGGAGGACCATGAGGACTGTAATAATACTAAGACCTCCAGCAACCACACTTTTGAGCATGCGAATAATAGTTTTATTCTTTTTATTGCTCATGAGCTTGGAAGATTTCTTTTCTTTACTATTTAATACTCTAGTGACAATGCGATAAATAAATAGGCTAAACAAAACTACTACAAGTGACCAAAAGCCACGTTGTACCCAAACGTTTTCAATGATATCTTTTAGAAAATCCATAAGCTTATTGTATCATATAATACAGCACTTCATCAATCATAGGCAGGCTTTTACCGCGCCATGAAGCCATAATTTCACCTCTCTCACCAAGAGCAAGGATGGTTGGGTACTCAACAATGTCATAGGCCTCACAAAAATCAGTATTTAAATCTGGATCAAGGGTCTCTATTTCCCTGCCAGTCTGACGGCGCACGTTCTCTAGCCATTCATTTACGCTGCGTGAATAATCTTGATTGTCTCTATAAATACATACCACCCGCATTATTTTATGCCCTTTTCTTTTTTTGTTCTTTTAGAATGTTCTCAAAATCTTCAAGAGTTTTAAACTCACGAAAAACAGATGCAAAACGAACATAGGCAACTTCATTAACATTAGCAAGGACGTCTAGAACGGCTTCGCCAATTTGCTTAGATGTTACCTGGTCAGTTCCGTAACTATAGAGAATATCGGAAGCGTGATTTACTACATCTTCAACTTCAAGTTCAGAATTGAAAAACTTACCAACGCTGCGTTTAACAGCTAAGAGTAGTTTATCACGGTCAAAGATTTCCTTGTTGCCACTACGCTTTAAAACGGTCAGTTGTGGCATCTCAATGCGTTCGTAGGTGGTAAAACGATGTCCATCATTAGATTCACGACGTCGGCGAATCATTTTACCGTCAACGGTTTCGCGGCTTTCTAGGACTTTACTGTCTCCGATTCGGAAGGTTCTTTCCATACCCGCGTCTCCTTTTCCTTATTTTTTCTTGCGATTTTTTAGTCTTTCACGGAGAGAAGGTGGAACATCCATGTCCTCTTCCTCTGCTACTGGCTCTGGTTCTGGTTCATTCTTAATGGAATCCCACATATTGGACTTATTCTCTAGGGCAAAATCTTTTGGTTCGGCAGTTGGTTTATCATCTGCGCTTTCAGCTGGAGTTTCTGGTTCTTCTTCTGCTACTGGTTCGTTATAGTAATCTGAATCAAACCCGGTAGCAACAACGGTTACTACAATTTCATCTTCTAGTTCAGGGCGAATTGAAGCACCAAAGATGATATTTGCATCTGGTGAGACAGCGCCAGTAATGATTTCAGCAGCTTCTTGGATCTCGCTCATAGACATATCATAACCACCAGCAACTGAGAAGAGAACGCCACGTGCACCCTCAATTTTAACTTCAATTAACGGTGATTCTACGGCTTGCTCAGCAGCAATAACGGCACGGTTTTCACCAGAGGCGCGACCAATGCCCATAAGTGCTGATCCAGCATTTTTCATGATAGCTTTAACATCAGCAAAGTCAAGATTGATTAATGAATGCTCTGTAATTAACTCTGAGATTCCTTGAACACCTTGTCTTAATACATCGTCAGCAATCTTGAAAGTTTCAAGAAGAGGCGTGCGAGGATCGATAGTTTGCAAAAGACGATCATTAGGGATAGTAATAAGAGCATCAACGTGACGGGCAAGCTTATCAATTGCTACGTCTGCATTAGCGCGACGACGTGCTCCTTCAAAAGTGAACGGTTTAGTGGCTACGCCAACAGTTAAAATGTCTTTCTTTCTGGCTTCTTCAGCTACAATAGGACCTGCTCCGGATCCAGTACCACCACCAGCACCTAAGGTGATAAATACCATATCAGCGCCATCAAGTGCTTTTTCAATTGCTTCCCTGCCTTCTTCGGCTGCTTCACGGCCTTTTTCAGGATCTCCTCCGGCTCCTAAGCCTTTTCCAATATGAACTTTGACGTCAGCTGGAGAATGATGTAAGGCCTGGGCATCGGTATTAATTGCTACAAATTCAACACCAGAAAGGCCCACTTCTTTCATTCGTTCAACTGCAGAACCACCAGCGCCACCAACCCCTACAACCTTAATACTAGCTTTGCTCTCCACCTCTGTAGGTTTTACTTCTGGCATATTTTTTCCTCGCTTTAATATAGTTTTAGTATATACCTGATAGATCAAAAAATCAAGGGCTATAACTGATAAAGTTAGAATTTATTGAAAATCTTTTTTAGGAAGTTTGGTTTCTTAGGTTTTTTAGGAACTTTAAGAGTTTTCTTGGTTTTTGGGGCTATCCGACCTTGTTCTTCGGCTGCAAGCTGGGCTAAGCCTATTGCAGTGGCAAATTCTGGTTTTTCAATTGATTCAGCTACGCCACCAAGACCTTTAGGAATACCGATCTTTACCGAAGCTTCTAGTGTATTTTTGGCAAATTTTTCAATATCGCGCATCTTAGCGCCACCACCAACGATGACAATTCCCTCTGGAAGACGTTGATCGTACTTTGCGCTTTTTAGCTTTTTCCTAATTTCACTGAAGATTTCGTCTAGGCGGGCCTTAACGACTTCTTCAACTTCTTTACGTTCAAATGTACGTTCATCACGGCCTTCTTTACCAACCTTTATGGCTAGGCTCTTTTCAGTTTCAAAATCGCCGGTGATAAAGCGGGTTTTAATCTCTTCGGCTAAATCTGGATCAATTGCTAGAACAATCGCAAGATCATTAGTGATATTGTTTGAGCCAGCTGGAACAATACCAACATATTGAAGATCGCCTTCTTCATAAACAGCAACTGAGGTGGTTGCAGCCCCGAAATCAATTACAGCCACACCATTTTCTTTTTGTTTCTCAGTTAAAACGGCCTTTGCAGCAGCTACTACAGATGGAACTAATCGTTCAGCCTGCACATCAGCGGCGGCTGTGGTCTTTTTTAAGTTTTCACAGTTTGGAGTTAAGGCAGAAATAACATTTGCACGCATTTCAAGACGAGCGCCAGACATACCGATAGGGTCTTTAATGCCACCTTGGCCATCTAGGGCATATTCTAGAGGGACAACATCTAACACATCACGATTCGCTGGAATACGGCCAGTTACGGCAACGTCCTCTACACGATCTAAATCTTCCCAATCAATTTCATGTTCAACGGTGCCCACAGCAATCATGCCTTCAGTTTTGGTAGATAAAACACTAGAACCATTAATAGAAACGTAGGCTGAACGGACGTCGTAGCCGCCCATTCTTTCGGCTTCGCCGAGCATTTTGTCGATAGCGCTAGCTGGACCGGCAAGATTGGCTGGGATGCCCTTTCGCATGCCGGCAGATTTACCTTCGTTGTATCCCACGATGGCGATTTCGCCAGCTTTGTTTACGGTGGCAATCACGGCACGAACGTTTTCGGTGCCAACATCTAGACCAGTAACAAAACGTTTATCGTTATCCATAGTTAGAATTATAGCACATATTCCTTAAAAAGGAATGTTTTTAATCGTCGGATGTTTTTACACACCTGATGTAATTACCATCTGAACTACTAAAATCACCTTCTTCATAGTCATATTCATATATGTATCTGTCTCCGTCGTAATACGAACTAGATCTAACCTGCAAACCATATCTAGAACTTCCGAATTCAGCAGTAGCAGACCACCAACGGCCTTCCTGTGGGTAGCGAAGTGAGCCATAATAATAATAACCGCCAGATACAGGTGAAAAATATCTGTTGTAACTGGAAGAATCCCCCATTTTATTATAAAGAGTATCAAAATCTGGTAGATGCCATCCGGCCGGGCAAATGTCTTCTGTGGCATCATTAGAATTGTCGCTCCCTACGATGGTTTTAGCGGAAGCCGCCGCGAAGTTATACCATACACCATTATTATCGTTGCTAGAATCATGACATCGTGCTTCGTTATAGCTATCCCCTGCTGTAAGATCTCCTTCACATACGTTCACGCTGCCACTATTAAAATTCGATTCATCAGCAGATATTGTCCCGGTAATCCTAAGATTTTGTGTCATCCAGTAGATTCCGTTGATTCTTGTAACGTTGTAGTCACTTTCGTCTCGCTTGTCAGCAAGTTTTATCGAGTCGCCTTCGTTTGGAACAAGAGAGCTAAGTTGATCGAAAAAAACATCTTGCATATAGATTTTTTCTGAACAAACCCCACGAAATGTCATGCCATCATAGTAATTCCTGTCTGGCATAATACTGGCACCGGAATTATACGACCGACCACTTGGATCTTTCCATCCACAAACATATCCATCTTTAGTGATAGTTGGAAGGGTTTTTGACTGGTATGATCCTACACTCGTATACCAACCAGCATAAAGTTCAACATCGTCATAAGCTCGCCATCGGCCGGACGGATCTGCATAATCAGTAAAAGGTTGTAGGACTGGGGTAGTATCAGTCGATGCAACCAAAACCTCGTGAGGAACATCGTCGAAATCATAATGAATCAAGGATGGGTTATCATACCAACCTGCAAAGGAGAATGATACAGGTTTGGTTGATACACAATTTCCTGGAGCACAGTCACTTGATGGTGTTACAGAAGCACCTTCATCGATGACGAAGGAAAAATAAAAAGGAAAATTATAGTCCGTACAGGTCGGCACTTCAATTGTATCTAAAGTATCTGAACCATATTCAGCCGTAGTGGAAGTAGAGCCAGTAGAATGGCCTGGACAGTTATGTTTAAGTGTAATATTAGATATAGGCTTAACCCACACGGCATACAAGTTTACACTGCTATTTGCAGTTTGGTCTATGCCATAGTAATTTCCCGCCTCGTAAAGATACCCTGGGCAGGTTTGATAACCTTCGGAATCTGATTCGGTAGCTTCGTCACACCAGCCATAAAACTTAAAACCTTCTCTGGTTGGTGTAGTACTACTGATTCTTGTATCGCTATCTGCCAACGGAGCTCCACCTTCAATCGTAACTACTTGCGGATTAGGCGAAGGCATGTTGTTTACCTCGTCTGTAGTGTTTTTGTCGTAATTAATAGTATACTCAATATTATTAGCAAGTGCTATTAAAGTAAGGCTATTACTATATGTGCCAGTTGGCATATTGTAATCTATCTTTGCGCCAAAATCCAGTGTATATATTTTGTCTTCATTGTTAGAAGTATTGGTAATGTCAAGTATATCACCTAGGCTTCCGGGCGCGGGCAGGAAGTTGCTATTTGAATTCACCACGGAAATGCCATTTTCATAACTTACTAATTTGCTAGGGCGATACCCCCATTTATTATTATGATTAATATTGGTAGAAAAAACCTCCTCAGAGATAGGGCCGCTGATAGATTCTATCTTCTTGCTAGTTCCATTAGAGAGACTGGCATCTTCGTTTGAGAAAATTCGTAAAGTATACCCACTTGAATTATCTGTACTGATTCTAATTGTAGAGCTATTTGATTTACCAAAATTACCAGACATGGTAGGGCCAAGCACAGCGGATAAACTACTAGTAGTCGTAGACATAGTAATCGAACTCTGTTTCGCCTCAGCAAAAACAGTTGAAGAAGTGAAAATTACAGACAAAATAGCAGGAAGCAAAAAACTTCCCATAAAAAGTCCCGGTTTTTTAAAAAATAAATTGTTAAACATATATGACTTTTTTATTTTGGTTTTATAATTATGACCTTTTCAAAAATTGTAATATAAGCATTTCTAAAAAACAAGTAGTTTTTTAAAAAATGTTTAGTCTGGGAGGGTGAGGATTTCGTAGCCAGTATCGGTAACAAGGATAGTGTGTTCAAAGTGACAGCCAATGGAACCGTCTTTCATTTTTACGGTCCAATTGGTAGATTTATCGGTATAATTTGCGGGTTTACCAAGGCAGGACATTGGTTCAATACAGATAGTATCGCCTTCTACGAGTTTATAACCATGACCTTTTTTACCGTAGTTTGGCACCTCAGGAAGTTCGTGCATCGTTTTACCGATCCCGTGACCAATGTAGTTTTCAATGACACCAAGATGGTTTTTCCTTAACACTTTTTCAACTGCAGAACCAATATCACCGATATGAGCGCCAGGTTTTACCTCTGTAATTCCGGCCCACATTGAAGATTCTGTAACCTCGAGCATTCTCTTTACGGCCGGAGAACCTTTGCCGCCAACGATCATAGTAAATGCGGAATCAGTAAAGTAGCCTTTATAGTAAATATCAAGATCAAACGAGACTTTATCACCCATTCCTAGAGGTTCATCGGTGGGAGCACCATGAACAAGTGCATCATTTACGGAGATACAGATAGCACCCGGAAATTCTTCCTCTAACATATCATAAGCGACTCCGGCACCGCGTTTTACAATTTCCTTGCGGACCCAAGCATCTATTTCTAGACCGGTCATGCCTGGCTGAACGTAGTTTTTAAGATCTCTTAGGAGATTACCAAGAATCTTGCCACCTTCCCGCATGGCGGTTATTTTTTCTACCAAGGTTTTTTGATCGGCAGTTTCAATATTAATTGTGTGGCTGTTTTTACTCTCCATAGCTTCGCTCGATTTCTCCGCCATTAACATCATCTTTTTGTTCAACCGCATTCGGATTCATGGATTGAACAACTTTTGCTAAACGACTGGTTACATCTTCTATTTTTCCTACTCCATCTACATGTTCAATTGGAATATTGTGCGCTTCTAACAGAGGTAAAATTGAACAAATATTTTGTTCAAAGATTTCAAAACGTTTATCAATGCTGGATTTTTCTTTATCATCATCACGGCCGCGGAGAGCTAGTCGTTCATATAATTCTGCTTTTGGAACTTCTAAAATAATAGCGCCGTCGATTTTATCGGCCATGGTATTCATCATGTATTCTGCTTGTTTTTGGTCACGTGGATAGCCATCCAGGATCATATCAAACCCTTCAGCTTCGGCTTTTTTAATCTGTTCATCCATCATCTTAATCACTTCTTCATCTGGAATTAACTCACCTCTTTTAATAATATCGTCAAATTTTCCACTTTGACGGATAGCCTCGCCGTTTGACATCCAACGCCACCCAAAAAGCTCAGACAGGGCTTTTCCCTGTGTACCTTTTCCTGAACCGGCTAAACCAAATAATATTATCATGTTTTTCTAGCTCCTTTACTTTATTATACCATATTTACAGGGTAAATTTTTGTTTTTGTGATAATATTCGAGATCAAAAAATCCCCGTTTGATTGGGGATTTTTTTATCTAAGTCCTAACTTAATTCGTTCGGTCTTTTCAGCCTTGCGAGCCTCACGAACGATAGCCTTAAGACGACGTTCACGCTTAGAGATAGGTTTACTAAAGCGCATCTGAGACTTCTTCAATGGCATCATGCCGCTCTGAAGGACTTTGCGGTTAAAACGACGAATGATGTTCTCGTTCGCCTCACCTTGATCTTTTCTTGTAACTTTTATTGACATATTAGAGGTATTATATCACACATTTAGAAAGATGGCAAGAGTACAAAAAACGCCCTCTGGAGGCGATGTACTTTTTGTGGCGGATCCGACGAGACTCGAACTCGCGACCTCTGCCGTGACAGGGCAGCGCTCTAACCAACTGAGCTACGAATCCACTTCCATCTATTATATATCATCTCTATAAAAATTACAAGACTTCAGATAAATGAAAATGTTAAATTTTCTATATTATATATGTTGACAAATCCATAACCACAATATACTATTAAATTACATGCAGGTCATACAAGCATTAAAGGTGTGTTTTACATTGCCACGCAATTTGTTATTTTTAGGAATAACTATATTGCTATCGTTTTTCATGCTTAGCTTATTCCCTGCCTCTGCCT
>JAZQTT010000019.1:0-36199 GCA_045630905.1 Candidatus Nanosyncoccus sp. | reverse complement strand
TACAGGACTTTCACCCTCTTTGGCGTACCATTCCAAGTACTTCTGCTAGGATCTAAAGGATTTTCTCTTTACCCACTCAGTTAACGCTGTTGGTTCTTATACTAGATGTTGAATATCCATTTTAGTTTTTTCGAGGGAGTAAGACTTGGGCTAGCGCCCTGGAGCGCTCCCGAGAAAAAATCTAAAACGGATATTCAAAATCACCTAGCATAAAAATTATCTAATTTCGCAACCCCCTTCAAGCATTGGCCGTTAAACCATACTACTTCGCTCCTTAAAAAGGTTCACAATGTAGAACTTGAAAGGTTTAGGCTGTTCCAATTTCGCTCGCCACTACTTTCGGAATCATTGGTTATTCTCTTTTCCTCGGCCTACTAAGATGATTCAGTTCGGTCGGTTCCCGTCCTCTACCCTATGTGTTCAGGTAGCGACAATGTGGCATGACCCACATTAGGTTTCCCCATTCGGCAATCCCCGGATCATTTCTCGCTGTCAGATCCCCGAGGCTTATCGCAGACTTCTACGGCCTTCATCGGTATTGATTGTCAAGGCATCCACTATCAGTGCCCTTAATTACCTTTTTATGCATTGACTTAACTAGCAATCGATATTCAAAATATTGAACTTTGATCACTTGTTCCGTCTTTAAAATCTTTATCGTTTATCTAATTGTTAATCAGAGAGCTCTAAAAGAATACTTTAAAACCGCTTTTGGCGACTTTAAAAACTCAACCTCGCTTTCCTTTCTTTTTACAGAGGTCACAAAAGGTGACTTGTCTCAACTTCCCCCATTATATCGCACATCTACCCCCCTGTCAATACCCTTTTTTTACTCTTTTTAAAACTTTTTCAAATATTTAATAAATCCCTTACCAGCCATCTTATTATGTATTATATACAGTCGTATTTTCGCCCTGGTCTTCGCCACATAAAACAGTCGTCTCTGATCATCAAGCGCAGTTTCAATAGTCTCACCAAAAACACTATATAAAAACGTATCAGAATGCGTTTTAGGGATCACTCCTTCATCTGCTTCTAAAATAATAACTACGTCCGCCTCAAGTCCCTTAGATTTATGCATAGTTAAAACCCGCACTTTTTCTAAAAACTCATTTTTTTCCATTATCTGAAACCTTACTACTATTATTTTTATCGCCTCATAAAAGCAATCTAAACTCGCATTTCCAAGATTCATCATATTATTACGGTGTAAAATTAAAATATCTTCCGCATCTTTATTTTTTTCAATAATCTCTACCACCGTCTTTAGATACCTTACCAGCTCCCCCTTTGGTGATTTCTCTAACACTTTCTTCATTACCTTTCTATAAAACTTATCCTCCTCGCTTATCCTTTTGTCGTAATCAAAAAATGCAGTCTCGTATTCCGTCTCTTTTGGATTAACAATTATTACATCCCCATTCTCCTTCTTAAACGCCCTAAAATTACCCTTTTCCTTCATCGCTTTTTTCATAAATTTACGCGCTAGAGTCACTATCTCCCTGTTACACCTATAATTTGTTGTAATTTCCAATCTTCTTACATCGTCAGGGAAAAACTTCTCAAATTCTTTAAAAAACTCCACCTCCGATCCGGCAAACCTATTAATTGCCTGCCAGTCATCGCCCACCACAAACAGTTTTGCGTCCCCAGCAACCATCCTCACTGCCTTTACCGCTGCTAAAAATAACTGGGAAAAATCCTGGTATTCATCAATCAAAATATACTTTTTGCCCAAAAGTAGATCCATAATCTCTTTTCTCCCACCCTCGATCAGTTTACTCGCCCAAGATACAATCAAATTAAAATCCGTCCCATATCCATAAAAACCCTTCAGCCCTCTCTTAGAATCCAATAAATACCAATGATAACGCCTGTAGCATTCCACGCCTAGCTCAATAAACCTCTTCTCCCTATCTTCAATATCTGTCTCGCTCAGATATTTTTTAATACTTTCATTTAGTGTAGTTTCTCCTCCTAGATACTTTTGCTGAGCTCTCCCAATAAATAGTGCCATCATTCTTGAATAATTTACTATCTCAAGTTCAGTTAAATCCTGCGCCTCATAGTCTTCATTTATAAAGCCAGCTATCTTCCTTCCCCATTTATCACTTTTAAGCATCCCCTTCACCATCTCTAAAACAAATTCTTCCCGCATCTCCGCTAAAATCTCTCCACATTTTTCCCTACCTTCACAAATTTCAAAAACAATCTTTCTGGAAAACGCATGAAAAGTACTAGCAATCTCCACCTCAAATCCCGGCTGGAACACTGGTCTTTTATCTACTTGCATTTCTGCCATCCGCTCATTTATTTCCGCCGCTGCATTTGCATTAAAAACAAACACCATAATCTCATCTGGAGAAATCCCTTTCCTGACAACTAAATACACTATCTTGGCTACAATTGTCCGCGTTTTTCCTGACCCAGCCCTAGCCACCACAATTGTATTTTTTGACTCATCTATTACCGCAGCCGCCTGTTCCTGATCTATAATATACGGCCCACCCTTATAGGTTACTGATTCTAAGAACCATTCCTGCACCTCTTTAATCTTATCCATACCCGCCAGTTTATTCTGTTCTCTTTTAAAAAACAACCCCCTAACAGAAAAACAAAAAAGCGCTACCCTAAGTAGCGCCTTTTTATCAAATGTTATTCTTTATTAGCAGATTTACGTCTCTTAGTCTTCATTACAATCCAGACAATAATCAACGCAATCACAAATAGTATCAGGAATAACAGATAAACTGGACATTTGATTACCATCTTAGAGACCTGCTCAGTTACTCCCTCATATTCCACTGTATAGACTACATTAAAGATACCAATTGCCGGCGTTCCTGGCCAAACCGTATCATTATCGTAATAAGTTCTACCCGGCATAATAATATGCGTATATGGTTCTTCTGCATTTGAATAGATTTCCTCATCTGAGAATAATGGATAAACCTGTAAAGTATATGTAGCTACACCGTGGGTGTTACCATTGTTCCTAATTGCTGAACTACCACCAATATAGCCCGAGAAGATAAAGCCAGGCACTGACATTTCCACGAAATCACCTTGTTTAGAGGTTTCACCAGTAATCTCAGCGTAGATAATGTGACCAATTGCTACTTTTTCATTAATTGTCATCCCTTCGCTTAATGGATTATCCCCAGAAGAAACTACAATAGAAGCATACTGACCACCAGCTGGCGCCCAAGAAGGCACATTAATAGTAAAAAATATTTCTCTAGATTCATTTGGTGCCATTACTCCAGTACTTGGTGAATCTAAGGTAATCCAGTCTACAATCTGGCTATAACTACCGTTTGACTCAAAAACAGACTGGTAATCTTCATTCACAAAAAATGGAGAAATACTTACCTCATAAGCAAAATCACTTGTATTTGTTCCTGGATTAGAAATTGTTATAGAAGATTGATAACTTTCTCCTGGATCTAAAACGATACTCTGCTTCATTGGTGACATGGAGAACCCATCATCTGCATAAGCACCAGATGCTAAACACATCGTAGCTGCCATTACCGCCACCACAAAACCAGTTAAAGCTCGCTTTATAAATTTCTTTTTCATTAACCTCCTTCTATTCTTCAATATTAATGATTATACCACATTTAGTTATTATTATTCTTGTTTTCTGTACACTTAAATCCTTGGGATTTATACATAGAAACCGCTGTATCGTATTTTAAGCCATCGTTACCATCAATGCCATCCAATAAGAAAAACTTTGCGGTTTTACTATTTAGTATATTTGCCTTAGCAAATAAAGAAAATTTAAAACTATCCGCAAGACGGGAATAATTTGCCCCTAACGCATCTGGCTCTAACCCTGCCTGGTCAAAACTTACATTCATCGCATAGTGGTTCTCATCTCGGCTCTTTGTAATTTCATCTTCCGTATCATAATAGAGATAGTAAACTAAAGACAAAGTATCTATTTTTTTATCATTTGATACTATTTTTATACTTGCCTTCTCCTTTGAGGAATTGTTTTTAAAGAATGGATAAACCACATTATCTGCCTCGCAGGACGTTGAAATCATAAATTCATCCTCTGGAAATTCACCAGTTACTTTAGTCTGCCCGTTAACTAAGAATATTATAATAAACACCGCCGCCGCAATTAAAAGTAAAAGCCCTATCAGAATTTCATAATTTACTTTCTTCTTTTTCTTGGAAACTTCTTCCATAAACCTCCTCTTATAAAGATATTATAGCATACCGCTAGAAAAAAGTCCTCGTTTTCTATTTTCCGAGGACCCCTTTCTTATCCACACTTTAAGATTGAGAAATCATACATTTTAGTTTTTATTTAAGAGTTTTGGGTTGTTGTATAAGTGGCTGTTCCAGAATAAGCACCAGCAGCCTGGTTAGTGCGAACACCAATCTTATATGAAACTTGCTGAGAGGTACCACCAGTTACGCCAGAAGAACTCATTACCGTTCCATTAGTTGCAATCATATTACTAGTAGTAGCTGCTTCGGAAGTAGCTCCCTTAATTGCCGTCCAAGTTCCTGAACCTGCCGTTGGCGCCGCGGAACTAGTATAAGTAATTGCCTCACCAGTACCAGAAAGCGATGAAAATGCACCCTTAGTGGTAAAACCAGTTTTATTATTGCAAACTACTTTAAAAGTTGAAGTAAGAGTAGCATCCAATGAGCCGGTATCCTTAGCAATAGAATACGATCCAGTACCACTTGTCCTAGTAAATTCACAAACACTATTTACAGTTACAGAAAGCGAATCCGAAATCTGATAAGTAGTGCCACAGTTAGTAGTAGCAAAGGCTTCCGCTAGTGGCAATATCGCCATCATTCCAGATACTGCTCCTACGATTAAAGTCTTTTTCATTTTATCTTTCCTTTTTCAAAAATTTAGTTTTTTCCTATTTTAAGAATTCTGTACAGCCGTATACGTTGCTGTTGCTGAATAAGACCCTGCTGCCTGAGTAGTTGCGGTCCCTATTCTATAACTAATTTGTTGAGATGTACCAGAAGTAGTAGTTGGGCCACTACCGCTCATTAGTACGCCACCAGTATATTTGCTACTTGAAGAATCCCATTTACCTGCTATTGTAGTAGAACTAGACATTGAAGTAGAAGAGCTGCCTTTTACCGCCGTCCAAGTACCACTGCCAGCTGCGGTAGTTGTGGTAACAGTACAAAGTGTACTACCATTCAAACATGAATAAGTTAAATCTGCGCCAGTCCCCGTCATTTTAGTAAAGGTTGCTGACACTGAATACCCTGACACATCATTACATACCATCTTATATGTACTTGTCATAGAAGAGTTTAATGCATTTGGGTTCATAGATGTAGATAAAGTCTGAGCAGTGCGGCTGAAATTACAAGCATCTGAAATAGTAATAGCAAATGTATCGGTTAGTGTCTTATTGCAATAAGTCCCAGCCGCAAAGGTTTCCGCTAATGGGATTACTGCTAATCCTGCAGACGCTAACCCAATTATTATTTTCTTTTTCATCATTTATTTCCTTTAAACTATTTTAAGTATTTGAAACCGCCACATAAGTAGCTGTACCAGTATAAGAACCTCGTTCCTGCTGAGCCCCAGTACCAATTTTATATGTTACTTGTTGTGAAACACCTGAAGCTGAAGTGCCCGTAGTTGCACTCATCAAGTTTCCTGCTGTACCACTAGTCATATTAGTAGTAGCAGAGGCAGCACCTTTAGTTGCTGTCCAAGTACCAGAACCTGCAGTTGGTGTAGTAGTACTATAAGCAATTGTGGTTTTCCCAGAACTTGTAATGTCTGAAAAAGTACCGGTTACCTTATAACCAGCTGCATCATTACAGATTAATGTAAAAGTATTTGTTAGCGACGTATCAAGCGCATTCCATGCAATTGTTTTAGTAGGGGTTGCGCCCGCACCTCCACTAGCCCGCGTAAATGAACATGAAGCGTTCACCGTTAGGCCGATATTGTCCACCAGCTGACCGCCACTAGAGCCCGTACAGCTGACCGCAAATGTCACTGCTGCTGGCGCCGTCGCTAGCGCAAAAGAAGCAACACCTGCTATTACATTTTTTTTCATATTTTATGTTCCTCCCAATATAGAACATTAATAATTTTATTTTGTGTTAAAATGTATGACTCTTAACATCTCTTATGTTAACATAAGCAAAATGCCATTGTCAAGCTTTTTAAAAAATGTTCTCCACAAAAATTCCCCTTTTTTGTTAAAGGGGAATTTTTCACTTTTCCTTAAAACTTTTTTACAACTCTTTTTTAATCCCGCTGTTAGTTTGCCTGCGTTAAAGTATATTTCATTGTGCCAGAATAACTACCCTGAGCCTGATTACTGTGCGTAGAAACGGTATATTTTACGGTTTTTGATACACCGCTAGCAGAAGTAGGTGTATTCTCAGACATTAAAATACCATTAGTAGCTGCAATCGTTTCCGAATCATCTACTGTAGCCGTCCAGGTACCAGAACCTGCAGTTGGAGTTGATGTAGAATAAGTAATCGCCTCACCCGCACCAGCAATAGATGTTGGCACTGCACTTACAGTAAAACCATTCGCATTATTACAAATCGCCGTAAATGTTGTACCGGTCGTTGTAGCTTTTACATCATTTACCGACATACTTAAATTATAAGTATGATCACCATTATACGAACTCTCAAACGTACAAGTTTCACCAACCGTTACCTGGATGGTATCAGTAATAGCAGCTGGATCAGCCGCCATCGCACAAACCATCGGTAAAGTAGCTAAAGCTGCCGATGCGGTCCCCGCAATTAAAGCTTTTTTCATTTTTTCTCCTTTTCCACACTCTACTGTGGAGAATAATTATTTTTATTTATTGTTTTTGTTTTGTTAAATGTATTAACCTTTAACACTTCTCATTATATACCTAAACATAAGCTTTGTCAAGAGCATTTATGAGTTTTGTACAGTTGTATAAGTTGCTGTAGCTGAATAAGCCCCTGCAGCCTGATTATTGCGAGTTCCAATCTTATATGTCATAGTTGTCGATGTACCAGTCGTCACTGAAGATCCAGACATCACGGTACCACCAGAAGCAATATTAGCACTTTTTGCGCTACTATACGCCGTCCAAACACCAGATCCAGCAGTTGGCGTAGTTGTCCCATAAGTGATATTGGCGCCCGTTCCAGTAAAATTAGTAAATACTCCAGTAGTAGTAAACCCAGTAGTATTATTACAAACAACCGTCAATGTATTAGTCATTGATGAGCTCGTTGAATTCACGTCCATTGCTACGGAATGGCTAGAGGCAGACTGCGTAAATGTACATGCTGCCGTCACCGTGACCGACGCCGTGGCAGTTTTAGAATCAACCAATGCTAAACTATCCTCACTGATAAATAAAAGTAAAGGTAATATCAAACCAAATATTATCAACCCAAAAGTTAAACCCCTCCTTCCTACACCTCTAACAAAAAACATTCCCTTCACACTCATTTCTAATATCATTTTACATAAGCGCCTTTTAAAAATCAAGATCCAAATTATATAAGATTTGCAACAAAAAATCCCTCTATAAAGGAGGGATTTTTTTATTTAACTTAGCTGTTCTGGACTAAAGTATAAGTTATATGACCAGTGTAAGAACCAGACGCCTGGTTATCTCTTATACTAGCCTGATAAGTAACTGTCTCAGTCTGACCAGCTGCAGGTGTAACTGTATTAGTACTCATTAAAGTACCACCGGTATACTTTCCTGCATTATCGCCAGATTCTTGCTTAGCTCCAGCAATATACTGGTTATTACTCTTCTTAGCAGCCCAAGTACCACCACCAGCCGTTGGTAATTCAGAAGCAAAAGTAATAGCTTGACCAGGGCCAGTAAGGTCCTCTGCAACCGTACCTACATTAAAACCGGTAGCATTGTTACAAATTGCCGTAAAGGTTGAAGAGCCAATAGCCGTATTCACCGTACTACTCGCTGCTGGCAAAGTAGCCGAATAAGTTCCATTACCAGTAGTACGTTCAAATGAACAAGTTGGCGATACGTTTACCGTAATGGTATCAGTGATCGCTGCAGGATCAGCTGCCATCACACCAACAAGAGGCATTGCAGCTAACACTGCCGAAGCGGCACCCGCTACTAAAGTCTTTTTCATTTTTATTTTCTCCTTTTTCGCAAAGTGCGAAAATTAGTTTTATTTTTATATTTTTTTATATATGTTAAATGTTGTGTTTTTGTGTATAACCTTTAACAATTCCCATTGTATAGAATAGCATAACCATTGTCAAGGGTCATTTTTTAGACTTTTCCACAACCTAAATATATTTCCCAATCCAGTTTAAAAACGCTTCATATTTATTATATGCATCTGCATCTTCATCCGAATCGGCCCTAAGCCAAGCCACCGGTTTTCCTTTAGATACTATCACTACTGAAGGATAATACTTTACCTCCTCATGTAAAGACGATTCTTTTACGTCGGAAAACATCATTTTATAAACAGAAATTCCCTTTTCCGCCATATAATCTTTAATGAACCCATTTAGGCGTTCCGCAGTTTTACATCCGTTCTGGTCTATAAAAACTACAAACGATTTTTTATTTTGAATCAAATCTTCATATCCCTGAACCGATAAATCCATCAATTCTTGAGAATCAGCATCACCCGCATAATATTCCTCATCTAAAGTAACTTTAGGATCAGAAAACCATCCGCTAACCGCCCCTACAAACAGCACCCCGCCAAATAACACTACTACTAACAAGGCAGCTAGTAAAACGACAATTTGCGATTTCTTTTTTTCGCTCACCCTATTTCTCCGTTAGCTCGCTAAAATCTATTTCATGATACGGGACTTTATAAAAGTCATAGAAAACTTCACCATTTTTATCAGTCCTTTTTACCGGAACATTGTTTTCTCCTTCATAGAACCAATACCCACCAACATCATAAATTCGCTCCGCATTCCAACCAAGAGTAACTAACATCTGCTTCATCATGCCGGAATAACCTCCCCCGCCACACATTAAGAAGATAATCTTATCTTTTGGAAACAGGTCCTCTAAAATTTGCATTGATTCCTTATAATTAGCTACATAATTTCCATTTTCATCCTGAGTAAACAATGTTTTTCCTTCATAAGTATTACCGACTTCCTCCGGCAAACCAGTTACATTGACTATGTATGGAAACGGTACTACTTCAAAACCATCAATAAACCCAGAAAGATATGAATCACCTCCAATCGCCTCATAGTTTCCCGGGTCCTTCAGCATCCTCACATCACGATAAACCGCATCACTCCGATTTAAATACGAATCAATAGTACTTTCATTTATATTCTTATCTATTCCGAGTCCACCTCTCTCACCTTCTGCCAATTCTGGCAATGGCAATGAAGCTAAATTTGTCGCAGGGAACGCAAATCTACCTAATAAGAAAGCTGCTACTATTAAAATCACCGCCCCTATCACTACCCCCCATACTAATTTTTTCATATTTCCTCCACTAATTATTGTAATTATTATACCACACTATTAAATACCCACCACTTTTTCGCTAGGACAATTTTGTAAAACATCCAAAATTGCTTCTTTCTCAGCTTCCGTGACCCATAATTCATATTTATATTTTACCGACACCTGCCTTGCCACATACTGACACCTAAACTTCTTATTTGGTGGCAACCAAGTAGCCGCGTCGCCATCCGATTTTTTCCCATTCGCCGCTGCGTCTACCGCTAATAAATTCAAGGGGTCAGTTGCTATTTTATTTCTAGTTTCATATTCCATATACTGCGCCCCTTTTTGCCATGCATCAGATAAAGCAACCACATGGTCAATTTGAATACCCTTAGATATTTCTTCCCTACTATTGAACTTTTTATGTTCTCCAGCGTATGGCTCATCAAATTCCCCCGCTACCACATTACATCCATCTAATACCGCAGATTCGCCAAACTCCCGTTTTATGATTTTTTGCCTTAAGTTACATCCTTCCACCGTTGGCCATCCAGAATAAAACTGATCTCTATTATATCCAGTCTTTGGCGCTCTCCCCTTTACTTCAATTTTTTCTAAGATATCAGTTGCTAGTATTCCCCCATCTTCAGTATCTCCCTCTACTCCTACTTCAGCGCCGTCATTCTCAACCTGAGTAAAAACCGTATCATAACTCGCAGGATTTATAATTAACCAAATTAACGTCACTAAAAACGCGCCCACCACTACTATGGCTCTGCACATTTTTTTATTCATGTCGTTTTACTTTATCCCCTCCGGCAATTTATTTGAATTGATCTTTTGATTAATATCTTGACTCTTTAAAACATTTTCATTGTATTCTTTTACTATCCCGTTATATTCATCAACAAGATCAGCCAATTCTTGGTATAATCCATCTAAAGTCTCTTGATTCTTGATCAACTCTTTTCTTCTTTTATAAAACTCGGTCTCACTCTTAAAACACCCAGACACTTCCGCACAAGCATTAAAGCTTATCACGTCCGCTTTTAATTGCTCTATTCTATGTTCATAATCTGCCTTCAGCGAATCAACCTCATTACCCACACGGTCCAGATCATCTCCAAGCCTCTCTAATTCATCAGCAATTTCATTAAATACAGAAATGTACTTTTCATAAAAATCTACAATTTTATCCTGATCTTTAAAAACCTTCGCATAGTGATCTTCTAACTTAGCCGGGAGATTCTTTATCTCCGTCCCCGCTCGCACATATAATTCTTCCTGCTTCTCTTCAAGTGGATAATTATTAATTTCTTCTTCTAATAACGCCTGGTTAACTTCAAAAGTTTTTGTGAGCTCTGGCACTAAGTCTATTTTTTCATCCTCACTCATCCTTGCCCAAATCGCATGCAGAAGTTCATGCGCCGTTGTTAATTCCCGGATTCCGTCTAATTCCTTATCATCAATATTATAAACATAAATATTCTGCCCTAAATAACAGCCTAACACTGCCACCTCAGAATTATCATCCCTACGGCATTTTTCATTAAATTCTGTTTGCCCACTTAATACTGGCTGGGAAGCTTTAAATACAAATTCCCCTTGTTCAGTTAAATCTAAATCTTTTTGTATTCTTAGCATCTCTCCAGACGGTGTATAACCAATCCCCCGGAAGAAATCCACAATCCAGTCTCTTTTGATAAAAGCAACTGTCCCCGCCGTCACAATTATCACTAAGATAATCGTAATCCATAACCATGTTAGTTTTCTTTTTCTCATCATCATCATTCTATCATATTTTACACAAAAAATAACCCCTCCTTGGAGGGGTTATTTTGATGCATTTTATTCTTCAGTTTTTTCTTCTGCTTCTTCTTTAACTTCTTCTTTAACTTCCGCTTCTTTGACTTCTTCTTCCTTAACTTCTTCCTTTACTTCTTCTACTGGTTCTTCCTCTACGGTTACATCATTAACTGCAGCACGGTCAAAGTCTTTACCTTGAAGTCTTGCAGACTTACCACTTCTCTGGCGTAGGTAAGAAAGATTATTGCGGCGAACCTTTGAACGCTTTGTAATCTCAATCTTTTCTACTAATGGAGAATGGATAAGATAGGACTTTTCAACTCCAACTCCAGAAGTAACTTTACGAACAACGATTCGTGCAGTATGTGAACCTTTACGATCAACTCGGATTACAACACCTTCAAAAGTCTGTAAACGGAATTTCTCACCTTCCTTAATTTTCTGGGTAACTCTAACGGTATCACCAGAACGGACGTCAACTACCGCCTTTTTCTTCTGTGCATCACCAATTTGTTTTAGAATAGAAAAACTCATATTTTACCTTTATTATTAGACAATTACCCGTAATTTTACCATACTTCCACTTAAATATCAACCCCTTTTCTTTAAAACCTATCTTAATCTCTTATCCTTTTTCAAAAATGCATAAATAATCAACTCTGCACTAATCACTAATAAGGCAAACAAAATCATAATTTGGATATTATCAATAAATAATAACGGTATCGCAACAATAAACCTAGCAAACGCCTCAGTCAATTGATATATCAAATTATAATGTGCTAAATCCATACCATTTCTATTCTCAAAATATATCTTACTCAGCGATTGATTTTGCATTTTATTCACTAAACCTTCAATAAAACATATCACCAAGATAAAATAGTTTAAGAAAAACAGCTTAGTTAAACATACTAAAACAAACAACGCCGAGCTCACCACAAAAAAGTTTTTATTTTTAATTGCTTTTCCGTAAAAGAGAATAAATATTATAATTGCAATATTACTAATTGCGGTCATCGCCCCAGTCATCATATAAGTATTTTCTATATAAAGAAAAACATAAATAGGGAAAAGAAAAGTAAGCAAATGGTTAATTTCATATAAAGAAAAAGCCAAAAAATTTCTTTTATCATATCGTTTTAAATTCTTTAATAATTGAATTTTGGTCCTTTTCCCTTTGCTATCAATTTTCCATAATGGCAAAATACTTATAAATAGCAGAACAGAAGAAATAATCATTAAAACAATCGTATTTAAATCATCTAATAATAGTCCGCCTAAAAAGCCAGCTAAAATAGAGGCAATTTCTGAAACAATCATTGTTATACTATACGGAACCGATGATTCCCTTTGTGGCATAATTTCCGTAATATAAAACCTTCTGGCCACCCAATATCCCCGCCGATATACCGCATATAAAAATGAGATTAAAACTACATATGGGATAGTATGACCTACATTACTTAAAACCACTTGCAATACTATAAAAGAAATCACACCAATATACATTAATATAGAATAGTTAAATCTTTCCCCAATCCTCACAAAGAAATATGAAATAAAAAACGAAAAAGCATTTTCAAGTAAAAAGAAAATTACAATTAATTGAATAGGAAAACCATTTTTGAATAAGTATAGCGAAATAAATATTTCTACTAAAGACTTAGCGAATGTCGATACAAACAAAAAAATATTAAACCTATTTAAGTCGCCTTTATCGTATTTAGCCTTTAACAGTTTTTTCATTTTAACATTCTTATTATATCAAAAAGCATTAGAATTACACTAAATATTCTCCAGCTACATTTTATTCGCTAAAAAATGATAAAATATAATTATGGAAACAGAATTTTTAAAACGCTTAGCAAAAGAAGCTGAAGAAATCTCTAAAAAACATTTTGAGGTTTTTCAAAAAGATGACTTTGGTGACTTAGTGACCACCATAGACACAGAAGTAGAAAAACATCTCATTGAACAAATAAAACAAGAATACCCAGATTTCGCCATCGTTAGTGAAGAATTTAACTCAGACAAAACAGTTACGGAAAATTGTTTTACTATCGACCCAATAGACGGCACAGTGAATTTTGCTAATAATTTGCCATTATGGGGCACTCAGATCGCCTGCATAAAAAATGGTAAAACAGTTGCTAGTGTAATCAACCTTCCTAAACTTGGTGAATTGTATTATGCCGATGAAACTGGCGCATATTTAAACGATAAGAAAATTTCCGTTCGCGAAGTCCCTATTAATAATACTTTATATTCTATCGTCGACCACAATTCAACAAAGTTCTCAGAAAGAATGCATAAATACTCCAAAAACCACAGAAATTTTGGCGCCGCCTGCGTTTCTTTCTCATTTATGGCCTGCGGAAGAATTCACGGCGCTAATTTTAGAGTAGAACATCCATGGGATTATGAACCAGGACTATTCCTATGTAAAATGGCTGGAGCTAAAATAAAAAGCGCTGAGAATTTCCACGCTGCCGCCATGAACCAAGAATTCCTAGATATTCTAGAAAAAGAAACTTCTAGATTAGACTAATCTGCAAGTTGGATCATACTAATTAAAAGTGTTATAATACTATTATTAACTGGAGGAAAATATGGCAAAAAAATACAAAATAGTGAAAGATATCGACCCAGTAGTTTTTCGTGGCTATGATATCCGTGGCCTGGTAGATGATCAATTAAACGAAGATGTTTATTATACTTTTGGCCGTGCTTACGCAACTTGGCTTAATAGTTACCGCATTAATGAATGTTCCGTCGGTCATGACGTCCGTTTGAATAGCCGTGGCTATGCTGAAGCATTTATCGCCGGCCTAAACGATGGTGGCATAAATTCTGTTTATATTGGCGAGACTCTAACTCCTATTAGCTATTTCTCAAATTACGAACTCAAAACTCGCGGTGCCGCTATGATCACCGCCTCACATAATCCTAAAGAATATAATGGCCTCAAACTATCAACCGGATATTCAGAAACCATGCTAACTCACGAAATCCAAAGATTCCGCGACATTTGCAAAGCAGGTGATTTTACTGAACCAGCCAAAAAGGGAACTAATCGCACTGTTGATATTTTCCCTGCCTATTCTGAAACTGTTAATAAATTCTTTGATATTCCCCGCCATTATAAAATTGTTATTGATGGCTGTTGCACCGGTTCCGGCCACAAATACGCTGAGATCTTAAGAAAAGCCGGCATGGAAGTAATAGAACAAAACTGTGAGCCAGATGGTAATTTCCCAATGGGCCAACCAGACCCAACTGAAGTCGTAGTTTTAAATCGTCTTGGTGAACGTGTTAAAAAAGAAGGTGCCGATATAGGTTTTGCTTACGATGCCGATGGCGACCGTATTGCCGTAGTAGACGAAAACGGTAACCCACTCTGGATGGATGTGATCATCGCAATTTATTCCGAAAGTATTTTAAGGCGTTTGCCCAATGCGCCAATCGTCTTTAACGTACTTTGTTCACAAGTTGTACGCGATACTATCATTAAGGAAAAAGGTCGCCCAGTTATGTGGATCACCGGCCACTCATTTATTAAGGCTAAAATTTTAGAAGAACGCGCTCCATTTGGCGGCGAACTTTCCGGCCATATCTTCTTTGCAGATAATTATTTCCCTCATGATGATTCAGTAAACGCATCGTTAAGATTACTTGATTTTATGGCTTCCGAAAATAAATCTTTAAGTGAACTCGTGGCCGAACTCCCACAATATATCAGTAGCCCAGAAATCAAATTAGGCCTAGCCGATGACATTAAGTTCAAATTAATCGATACAGAAATTAAAAAAGATTTGGAAGAGCTTTGGCCAGATGCTGAATTTACCACCATCGACGGTGTACGCGCTGATCTACCTGGCAAGATGATCGTAATCCGCGCCTCACAAAACGGTCCATATATTACTATCAAGTTTGAAGCCCAAGCAGAATCTGACTACGAACAAATCAAAAAAGACGTCCGTGCTTTGCTAGAAAAACATCCAGAAATTGACTGGAGCGTTGGCGTAAACACTCACGCTATCTAGGTTAAACAATATTCTGACTACCTATATTCCGCATTAGAATTTCAAGCGCATTGTTTTTGAACTTCTCTCCTCGCATTGAATAAACATAATCCTTCAGTACACGCACGTCATACCCATTTTCAAAAAGATTAAACGCTGTCACTAAAACACAGCATTCTATATCTATCCCGCATAAATATATACTTCCAATATTTTTGCTTTTTATATAATTGCAAACTTCCCCGTTAAAAGCCGAGTAAGTAATTTTGTCTAAAACATCATAATCCTGAACATTCATACATACACTCCTGCTTTTTTTATCTATACATTCATGCCAATTCAATTTTTTATACGTCGGGTTCTCCGTACTATTGATAAATCTAGTAAATAATACTTCATCAAATTCCCCGCTCTTCACTAATTTCGGAATATCATTTTTTGCACCAATAGTATTATCGTTTATAAACGCATTTTGAAAATCTATCACCATTAATAATTTTTTCATATCAAACGCTTATTTTTTAAAGTTAATTCAATATTAGAAATCTCAAATCCATATTTCTTATAAAAGTTAAAAGCATTAGTATTAGTTGCGGTACTGTCTCTACATAACTACAAATATAATAAATTATACAAAATATCTCCATGACAATAATTATATATTATCTATTTCTCAAAAACTATAGCTTCACCATTTGGGATTTCTGTAAGATCCAATAAATCACCACTTTCTGGAGCACCCTCAAAGTATTCACAAATAATCAGACCCACTCCTCCATGACAAACCAAACAAACAGTTTGCCCACCACGTTCACTAACTAGTTTATCCAAAAATGGAAAAATACGTTTTTTAAGATCTTCCAGTGTTTCCCCATTCTTAACGGCATCAAATTCTAAATTATAATTCCACAACCCATAGGATGGCGGTTCAACATCACTAGGCATACCTTCATAATCGCCAAAGTCTCTTTCAATTATTTCTGGCGCTTCTAAATATTCAGACTCGCTATGATATTTACGAACCTCTTCCGCTGTCTGCTTTGCCCGTGTAAGTGGGGAATAATATATCACATCAAAATCAACATTAGCCAGGCTTTCTGCTACCTTCTTTGCCTGTTCTTTTCCAAGGTCATTCAAAGGAATATCTAATCTTCCTTGAAACCTAAAATCTATATTATAATCAGTCTGCCCATGCCGGACGATATAAAATTTTGTCATATATACATTATACAACAATTATTGAGTGATACTTTAGTCAAGCTGCAGTCTATACAGTTTTTCATTTCATCCCAAATCTTAAACTACACCTCATGCCGTTTCCGATCAAGTTCATCCATTCGTTTTTTTACCGCTTCTATCACAGCCGGCAAATCTTTTTGATCTTGGATTTTGTAAACCTCCTTTGGTCTACGAAAATCTGAACGCTTATGACCACCGGGCTGATCAAAGTCATCCATAATATATATTTCTTTTACTGAATACTTTTCAGCTGGAATTTCCTCATTTGATACGAATTCCCTAAATTTACCAGTAAATGGTCCAAAAAACTCCGGTTCGTCATCTGTAGGTGCGGCGCCTAATTTATTCCCAGTATTATCTATTTTGTAAACTACACCTATCGGGATCTGATCCTTTGGTAACTCCCCATCGTAAAATGTCACGCCATCCATACCGACAGCATACAGGCTTGCATATTTTTTATCACGAGCGAGAAATATAGCTTCGCCATTCCTATTATGCTTTGCCTCATGTCCAGCAGTAGTAATACTTCGTTTCCCCAGTTCATCAATATTGTCAAGATAAAGTCTTTCACCCCTCCACAGAGTCTGCGGAACCCCATCTATATCCGAGCGTTCATCTACGCCCTCCATTTCATCTGGAAAATCCGTCCAAACCTCCGGTTCTATTTCTTCCATTTTTTCTTCAGACTCTAAAAGAGTTTTAAACGGGTCATCGTTAAACCGATCACTCTCATTTGGATTAATATTAGGTTCTTCAGGGTTATTCATACTATATATTATATACTACATCTTTAACTCATTAAATGCTTCAGAAAGAACATCTAGTAATTCAGCATAGTATTCTTCCTTTGCCTCCTTAACCTTTGCAAAGATATAAATAACATTATTTTTTACTTCAATACTATATGGCAAGTTACGATCATATAATCTCTCCATAAACGCAGGATTCAATAATTCAAACGCCGGCAAAGCATCTTTACTAGCCGCAAAAACATCATAACGCCGAGAAAACTCTCCCCATTCCATATCAAATTCATCATAGTCCTTTGGCCTTTTCACTTTGACCTTACCCTTTTTGGCTTTTATGATTACGCCCTTATAAGTTTTCGGTACATTTATCTGCCCAACTATATAATATGTTTTAGGCGCTCCAGGAAATGCAGAATAAGTGTAAATTTGCACCAAACAATCTTTCCATTTTCCTACCACGTGGTTATTTACATCGGCATTCTTCAATATATTATATCCGTCGGATAGTAATACTTTATCATTATCAAATATTAAACCGTCCATAGGTAAAGCCAATCTCCCCCAATCCGGACTATAAAACAGGTTATTTTTGTTTGCAAATTCTGCAATACTTTCAATTAAATGAGGCGCAGATTCTGTAAACTGACTAATCTCATTTAATTTCAGTGTCTTGCCATCATATATAAAGCTCCAATATTCTATCACTCCCCGCTCATGATTACTAATTACTGAACGCTTATTATCAACCCTTTTCAGACTGTCCGTACCACTAAACCTAAACATTGTTTTTACCGTTATTGGTAATTTCGTTTCATTATTGACTGACGTATATAAGACAATCTTTGATATCGATAAATTATCTATGACATTCCTCCGGTTCATCTGATCAATGGCTTCAAGCATTAAACTCGCATGTTGGAAATATCTATCAGTTGTATATTGTTTTATGTTGGTTAAATTATAGTCTGACCAATCCTGTTGATATTGTATAAAAATTCGCTTAGCTTCTTCATGTATCCATTTTTCTTGCTCAGTCTTATTCTGATCTAAAGCATTTAATTCTTGTTCTTCTTTAAGATACTTGTTACGCTCCCTACGTTTATCAATTTTCTCACTAATAATCACTATTAAGACAGCTACTACTAACACAATCAGTGTAAAGATGAGTCCTTCCCAGCTAAATTCGCCGTCACCGCCTCCACCAAAATAATCACTTGCGCCACCACCAAAATCCGAACCACCACCACTATCAGACCCGCCACCCCCAGCAAACCCTAAAAGAGAAATAACTATTGTGGTAAAAATAAATAAAACCTTCATCACTTTCTATTTTATCATAAGCATCGAATATGATACAATAATGGTATCTAATTCTACTTTATAAAAATGGAGGTTTTATGATATCAACGGAAGGAAAAACAGAATATCGTTTTACTGTTCAGAATGCCCAGGACGCTGAACAGAAAATACAATCCTGGTTATCCGCAAATTCGTTTCAGCCAATTCAGGAAGAAGACACTGTGTATTATCGTGGCGGCGATGCTATGGTTGGTTACAGATTCCTTGAATATGAGATCAATGGCCCGCAAGTAATTATTTGCGCATACGTTGGTTCATTTAAAAAACCTCATGCATTAACCAACGATTTAGTAGGATCAATATCAATTGCGCCTTACCAAAATGCGCTAGAACCATTGCTAGCATCACTAAGTAGTGGAGTAGTATCCGAGCCACAACAGTCTTCCGTAGCGGCTCAGCCTCAGCAACCTCCTATGGCAACCCAGGCACAACCGCAAGACCAGCAACAAAATACCTATAAAGATTTTAAGCAAGCAACAAGTAAAAGAAATGGTATTTACGCCGAGATATCTTTTTGGATTTCAATCGCCATGTTTATAGTTGCGTTTACTGGTGTAATGGCAGGTGCAATTATAGTCGTACTTAACTATTACTTAGCAATACAAGGTCTAAAATCCAATAAAAAATGGAAAGCAATCACCGCAATCGTTGTATCATCTCTCGCCATAATAGTGTTTATCGTTAAACTGATAATAGATTTGACAAAATAGTTTGAAGGAATAATGGGTCCACACCGTTAAGGTTGGTTATGAATTTAAAGATAGGAATCAATCAAGGAACCGATGCGATGGATACCCTCGGTACAACTTATGACAAAATGATTAACGTCATCACGAGCAGTAAAGGTGTCATTCATTATTACCGACGAAATCGAAGCACAAGCTTATAATTACAATTTCGGCGACACCTATTACCTAACCAAAGACGCCAAGTAATAATTCAACAACGCCGGTGGTTGAATACTCTAAATAAATAGAGTATTATTAATAATAATATTACAGGAAGCATATAATATGAAATATGATAAAGATGAAAGCAATGTTAACATTAGCAAAAGAATCTATTCTGATAATGATGATAAAATCGACAATAGCACTCTAGAAGAAAAAAAGCAGATAACCGAAAAAAAACCAATCTTAAAAATAGTACTAATAATTATATCCATTTTAATTGGTCTATTTGTCGTCCCAATTAGCATATTAGTACTCAGCATGAATATTGTTTTTAATAAGATAGATGCTTATAAAGAAACTGAAAAATCAATAACAGAAACTTATAATAGTATACCAGAAGAATTAATAAATAGAAAAATGGTTCCCTCTAATTGGAAGTATGTTGATTATGCTTATGGTTGGTCAGGAGAACGGACCAACAAGGAAGACAGATATTATTTTTACATAGATGAGGAAAATTATAATTCATATAAAAATTATTGGCTTGAAGATGTCAAAAAGTCAGAATACAATTCTGGGCTAAATAAGGACCTAGAGGAATATGGAGATCGTGTATTTCATTTAATAAATGTAAGTAGCCTATCATATAAATCGGATATTGAATATGGTAATGTACATATGTATAAAAATAAAACTTACTATTTAGTCCGAATATATGATAACGCTATTTATTATAAGTATATATATGAAGATATGATTTCGTCTGACTTTGATTACGACTGGAACAATTTACTAAAAGAATACATTTTTTACCAAAATAATGGTGAGTGGGTAATAGAAGAATTATATAGAAATAAATAATGGTCTTGCTACGGGTCAAATGTAGACGAAATCGTCGCAAGCCCAGACAAAGCAATTATAAGTGGAAAAATCCCATAAACCAACCTGTTTCTTTTATCCCGTTTTCAGTTAAGATCCACCTACCAAAACCAAAATGGGAGAACATAAACATTCCTTTGCGCTAATTTGATACAGTATAAATATCGAAGCACTTACACGGCGCCGAAGGTACCTACCGCGAAAGCTTCCTTTTTATGCTACAATATAGATATGAAAACTGCGAAAACAACTGGTTACTTTAAAATTTTGAACGCGGATTTTCCGGAATGGTTAAATACCTATACAAACACCAAGGAACTCCAAACCCAAAAACACATCAGCACCACTTGCGGCACTATCTATTCAGATTTATTTAATCATGACACTTTTTATTCCAGCCTAGATCACTCCATCGCCGTCGCTCTAATTGTCTGGCATTTTACTCATGATAAAAAACAAACTCTTGCTGGATTGTTCCATGACATTTCGACTCCCGCCTTCAAACACTGCGTAGACTTTATGAATGGGGATTATTTAAAGCAAGAATCTACAGAAGATCTAACTACCGAATTTATCAAAAAATCTCAAGACGTGATGGGCCTACTCAAAAAAGATGACATTAGAATTGGGGAAATCGATAATTATCATATTTATCCAATCGCTGACAACGATACGCCAAAACTATCTGCTGATAGATTAGAATATTCATTATCTAATGCGCTATTTACTTATAAGCTATTAAGTCTAGAAGAAGTCAAAGAAATCTACAACGATATAGAAATCGAACAAAATGAATCAGGAGAGCCGGAACTTAGCTTCAAAACTAAATCTATCGCTAGAAAATTTGTTCAAGTTACTAGCAAAATGTCCGTCATTTATCGCGATGATAGAACTCGTTTTTCTATGCAATTCATTGCCGATATATTAAAAGGCTTAAAAGAAAGCGGCAAAATTACAGTAGAAGAATTATACGACAAAAAAGAATCCGATATTATTAGAATAATTGAAAGTTCAAAATATAAAGATATTTGGAATACTTGGCGAAAAGCCAAAAAGGTCAATATCTCAAAAACTCAGCCCAAAAATGTTTACTGTGTCCATCAAAAATCTAAAGTCCGCTACATAGACCCGCTATGCAATGGTAAACGCATGTCAGAAATATGCAAAATTGCCAAGAATGCTATCAATAAAAATCTTTCTTATGATATGGATAACTATGTCTATCTAGATTTTAAACTCGGAAAATGATATAATTATACCTACAATAACAGATATCACAGATTGGTTACGAATTTAAAAATCGGAATCTTGTATCTCTAAACCAACCTGTTTCTTTTGTCCCATTTTTAATCAAAATCCGCCTGCCAAAACCTAAATGGAAAAATATCAATATCAAGACAAAGTAAAAATTTTAAATTATTTTAGTTAAATCATTATCTAAATTTTTTACGCCAAAGCTTAATATTTCGTCATTAATATATTTATAATCCGGCAACGGATTAATTGTAAAAATAGGCTTCCCAATATAATAAGCAAATCCCATTTCGAGAAATGTGTTCGCACCAATGTAGTTTTCTACGTCATTTTTAGTATAATTACAAACCAAAACTACATCTGAATCTTTTATTTTATTAAAATGCTCACGTATTGCATCATAGCCATTGTCGTGCTTTGCCGCTACTGGATCAAAATTCGGCTTATGAATTGCATCAATCAAAATTCCATTCGGCAATAAAACTTCATGTCCTAAACTTTCCAATTCCTTAGCTATTTCTTTCACTTTGCTAGCAAATGATAAACTACAGCAGATACATATTTTCATATAACCTCCTCATATAACAACATTATAGCACAAAATATGTTATAATAAAAGCATCGAAAGTCCGCCAGGCAGTGATGGATATGCACAGGTTCGGGACTTTCTTTTTATTTCTTCCTACAAATATACAACATATGACAACTGTATCCTTGTAAATCTTTTCTTTCACACACCGACAACTGATATTTTTCCCAAACCGCAAATTCTTCTTTAGACAAAGCATTTATTTTGCCTTCTAGTAATGGGGCTATCCCATCAGTTGCGACATCGTGTAAATGTTCCACATTATATCTTTTCATTATATCTTTAAATTCTTCGATGTAGAATGTGCCGAAGATTTCTTCCGGCACTCTTACTAATTTAAAATTATCATCAAAACTCTTCCCTTGCCCGTCAATCAAGTGATCGATAGCCCAATCCGCAAACACTCCATCATTTGTTATATAAGCAAATGCTATAACTCCACCCTTTTTAGTCACTCGTATTGCCTCCTTTATCGCTTGATTTATTTCGTTATCTTCGTATAGATGGTAAAGCGGCCCCAAAACCAAAGTAACATCAAAAAGATTATCTTCGAATCTTGATAAATCTATTGCATCACCCTGTTCAGCGGCTATATCCATATTGTCAGTAATTTTACTTCTCAGGATCTCTAAATTATGTTCAACAAATTCTATTGCATTAACTTTATAACCTTGACTTGCATAATAAATTGAATATGCTCCAGTCCCAGCACCTATTTCCAGTATTCTATCCCCAGGTTTGAGATATTTATCAAAATAATATTTAGAAATTGTGTATTCTAGGCTATGACAATTATCCTTCGTAAATCTATCATCTTCTGAGTAGTCGTTATAGTGATTTTTTATAATTTCTTCTCTATTCATAATTGTCCTCGTTCTTTACACTATTTATTATAACTCAAAATATGGTATAATAACAGATAAGAATTAACGAAAGGTTGGTTATTAATTTAAAGATAGGCATCGTCGGATTGCCAAACGTCGGTAAATCCACATTATTTAACGCTTTAACAAACGCTGGCGCACTCGCCGCCAACTATCCTTTTGCTACCATCGAGCCAAACGTCGGCATCGTCCCGGTTCCTGACGATCGTCTAGACGTGCTAGCTAAAATGTACGAAACCGACAAAATCGTTCCCGCTACCGTAGAATTCGTCGACATCGCCGGATTAGTAGAGGGCGCATCCAAAGGTGAAGGTCTCGGCAACAAATTCCTCGCTCATATTCGCGAATGCCAAGCCATCTGCCACGTAGTCCGCGCTTTTAAAAATGATGATATCGTAAGAGCCGACAATAAAATCGAAGAGGACATCGTGTCCCAAGCTAAGGATGATATTGATATCATCAATTTAGAACTCCAACTCGCCGATGAAGAGACCAAAGCAAAAATAAAAGCCAAAAGAAAAAAGGACCCTTCAGACGAAAACATCCCTTATCTCACTGACAAACCAGTTATCTATATGTTTAACGTAGATGAAAATGGTCTTACCGACGAAGCTCTAAAATCCAAATTAAAGGAACTCGTAAGTCCTGCTCAGGCTATCTTTGTAAATGCTAAATTAGAAGAAGAGATGTCCGGCATGAGCCGCGACGAGCGCAAAGAATTCCTCGAATCCTATGGCGTAAAAGACGACGCCCTCGGCGAACTCATCAAAGCCGCTTACGAAACTCTTGGTCTTCAATCTTTCCTCACTGCCGGCAAAAAAGAATGCCGTGCTTGGACTATCAAAAAAGGTTCCACCGCACCCGAGGCCGCCGGCACCATCCACACCGATTTTGAACGTGGTTTCATCGCTGCATCCATTTGTAACTATAACGATCTAAAAGAGCTTGGTTCCGAAAAAGCCGTAAGAGAAGCCGGTAAGCTCCGTACCGAAGGGAAAACCTACGTCATGCAAGACGGCGACGTCGTCGAATTCAAATTCAACGTCTAAATTATATTCCTTCAACACTAGAAATCGAGTCAACTTCAACTTCAGTATTTGTTGCATCGACATTAGACATCGTGACTGAAACCTTACCGCCATTAGAACCACTTCGTCCCCACTCACTTGTTCCAATTGCTGAAATAAACTTTTGCGATGGATTGAATGAAATTGTCGTTCCAGTTAGATCAATTGTAGCATTCGTATTAGTAATAAAGAAGAATGAAGTCGAATCATAAACACTAGAAGAGGAAAGTACGGTCAAAATACTATCCGTAGCCGTAAACGAACCAGTCCCCGCTGACGCATCACCAGACATCGACTGATAAATCATTACCCCCGCGTTATCTACTGAACCACGATTTCCATTCCCGCTTGCCGAAAACTCACAGCCTTGAAGTGAGATTGAATTTTTTCCTTCCACTACCGCAATTTGTGCGCCCGTAGCCGTTCCAGTAGAATTAGACACCGTAATAGATCCCGTCGAATAAATCAAAGGCGATCCAGCTCCCGCTGTAGATAATTTCATATTTGAAGCCACCACAGTTCCTTCTCCGCGATCCGTCGCGAGTGTTGCGCACGATCCACCTTGAGTTGAAATAGTAACTTTATCTGCATTAATTGAACCTTTATAAGTTGCATGTAGACCCCTAGAATTATCCTTAGACGTTGTAATTTCAGAATCCATTACTACGGCTTCGCCGCCATTGGTTGCTACCACCGCGTTTGCACCAGAAACTGAAGTAGAAATCTTAGCCCCATTAATTGACGCAGACGACCCTTCACCTACTACCACAATCGCCGAATTAGTCCCATAAAAACTATAATCATCGCCCCGCCCAGCAAATCCGTCGCTACCTGATTTATTGATCGCTACGTCACCCTGGATTTTTAAAGATCCACCATTAATCACCAAAAAAACAACTTCGTCATCGCTAGTAGATTCATAAGTCCCCGAGCCAATCGTCGCCTCAATCCCATCCACCACATACGCGCCTTTATAGGTAATAGTTTTTCTATCAATCGTCGTAGTCACAGTCCCAGCACTTAAACTTGTATTATCTAAAGCAACCACATTAGATCCGTCCGTCGGATCATCTTCTATAGTCCCATCATCACCACTTTTATTGGCAAAATTAAGCACAATCAGTAAAACAAAAACCACAATCACTAAAATGCCAATAATTGCATAAAACCATATTTTCATCGGCCCATGATGAATTCTCTTCTCTAAAAAATCTCCCTCATTCTGCATCACTTCAATCTGTGCTTCTTCACTACGTACACCTTTATTCTTTATTTCTTCACTATTGCTAATTTTCCTCACCATAAGACCTCCTATTAGCTTAGTTTTATTATATAACAAAAATTATAAAAAGCCTATCTTTAATGAACCATAAACCAATCGTTAATTTTAAAATTTTTCCCGCTCACATCCGCCACCGCAAGTACCGGATTTAATTTAGAATAAAGATTAGCACGTTCCTTCATATAGCTTTCCGCACCCAGCCTCATCTTCCTAAGTTTTTTATCATTAATCGCCATTACGCCTCCACCAAAATCATCATTTTTCCGATACTTAACTTCCGTAAAATAAATCTTATCACCTAAAATGGAGATCACATCAATTTCAAAAACCGGAGTCTTATGATTCCGTTCTAAAATCCGGTGCCCCTGCTTTTTTAAATATTCAACAGTCGCATCCTCACCCTTATTTCCAATTTTTGTTGTATTTTTAACAACACTATCCTGAACCTTAGATCTCTGAAATCCAACCAAAGAACGAATCGGTTCAAAACTTTTCCGATGCTCCGGACAAATCCCAAACCGGTTGATAGCTTCCCGATGCTTAGCTGTCCCGTATCCTACATGTTTTTCAAAACCATATTCTGGATATTTCTCAGCTAGTTCTATCATATATTTATCACGCGCCACTTTCGCCACAATAGAAGCTGCTGACACTTCCCTAATTAAATCATCGGCCTTCACTACCGTAGTCACAAATTTTTCTAAAGCAGTTCCCGCTAAAAAATTCACTTTTCCGTCAATTACTATCTGTGAAAAACTCGCGTGAAGTTCTTGTGCTGACTTCACAGCTCTTTTAGTAGCTAGCCTAAGCGCTTCACTAATTCCTATATTGTCCAATTCCTCTGCAGAAACCCAACCTAAACCAACCGCAGCCGCTTCTTGCCAAATTATTTCACTTAAAACCTCCCGCTTTTTCTGAGCTAGTTTTTTTGAATCCTTAAGTTCCGTGAACCATTCTTTTTCTTCTTCCGGCATAATAACCGCCCCAATCACTAAAGGCCCAGCTAAAGGCCCTCGTCCAACCTCATCTATGCCAAGAATTGCCATTTTTAAAAACCTCTCAAAAACTTATGGATTTTTTAAAGCCAACTTAATACGTTCTTCCACCGGCAATGAAGAATCAACTTTCTCTAAAGCCGCCGTTGCCTCTTTAAGAGGAAAGCCTAACGCGATTAGTGCATCTAATGCCTCATCTGCACCATTATCATTTTTCTGTTTTGTTTCTACTGTTCCATATCTTAGTGGCGCACCAACCTTATCGCGTAAATCCACAATTACTCTTTCCGCCGTCTTTTTTCCTACACCGGCCGCTTTAGCGATAAAACCAGCATCTGCATTGGCAATTGCGTTTCTCACTTCTTCCGCTTCCGCTAAAGATAAAATCGCAATTCCTGCTTTAGGTCCTACCCCCTGCACGGAAATCAGAAGTTCAAAAATCTTCTTTGCCATTAAGCTGGAAAAACCATATAGCTCTTCCGCATTTTCCCTGATTGAATGATAAGTATAAAACTTCCGTTCCTCACCAAGATTATAATTATCAAAATCTGGTTCCGGGATCATTACTTCATAACCAACCCCATTAACATCAACAATAATGCCGTTCTTGCCAAATTTTTCATCAATTTTTCCAAATAGATGCGCGATCATTACTTACTTATTATATCAGAAATCCTAATACCTAGGAGACAATTCTTTTAATGACGTAGTAGTAACTTTCCCAGATTTAGTAACACCAGAATTCATTGCACCCCAAACATATAACGTTGAGTCGAAATTTATAATTTCCGCCGGTACGCCAGAAGCTGCACCAGGCCCAGCGCCATAAGTACGATCCAACTCAACACCTTCAGCAATAATTGCGCCATTAATTATTAAACTATTGGACCTCTGTCTAGCATTCACATCATCAGTACCATCCAAACAAGTATTGACCTTAGATTCCGCTACCAGAAGTGCATCAATCCTATTCACATTGCACTGAATCTCTATATTGCCTCCATAAATAATTAATCTCGGCACTTTTTCTAATGAATCATATGTTTCATTATCATCTCGTTTGATATCACTTTTTATTATCACATTTCCAGTAGTATAAACCACCGTCGTTGTACCAGCCTTTAATGTAGCATTCCCATCATTAATAATAGAAAGCTGCTTATCACCACCATTATATTCATATGCGCCAACATTAGTTTTTCTTGACTCATCAATAATAGTTGGGTCTACTTCATTCCCATCTATTTTGCCACTTCTCACAGAAGATATATACCTTTCTAGTATACTTGCTTTGTCTCGTTCCGTGGTGCGTTGCGAAGTGTCAATACCAATACTGCCAGTTTTTCCACTACCACAGTTATTATTAGCAAAGCTTAGTGTTACTCTTTTACAATAACTAGAATCAGGACTCCCATCTAAACCATCGCCTAGTATCCCAGTGCCAGCCCCACTTGCTAGCCCGCTAACCTCTCCAGTTGAAATCACACCTAACTCAGCCCAGGATCCAAACGCACGATACTTAACAGAACCAAATCCTTTTATCGTTGTCTTTTCACTCGGCAATGTAGCAATACCTCCTGCACCAGAATAAACATTACCACCCCAAACTTGGAAGCTAGGCTTTTTTGCTACTTTAAAACATTCTTCGTTACTCCAGGGAGACCATTTCTTGTTCCCTTCCTTATTGAGATCATTTCCAAGCTCCGGATAAACAGCTGCTTTTACACAAATCTGTGTTCCCGCTGGAACATCAGATACGTCGATCGATGCCTTATCAGGCGTCAAAACATCACCTTCAGTCTTTCCGTCCTTATTTAATCCCCCTTCAATATTTTTCTCAAAAGTCGATGAAGTTCCATCACTATATTTAACCTCTAATTTATACTTTGCCACAGGTACCTTTGTTGCATATTCTGCTTTAGTGTATTCATTATATCTCGGACTTGTAATTAATTTTATTATAACATTTTGGGTCTCTCCCGCATAAAACACAGTACCATTATCCATGGTTGTTTCCGCCTTATTAGTAAAGCTATACGGCACCACAATTTTTACTTTGTCAGACAACTTGTTGATATCAACTGCCGCGATATTTCCCTTTTCACCACTGTTATAGCTAAATTTAACACTCTTTGGCGTAGTACTAGTATTAGCTGTTGTATTTGTAATCGCTTCTGCTCCCAGTTCTACACCTACGTCATTGTAAGAAACCGTATACGATCCCAAATCGCTTATTGAGCTAGTAGATCCAATAGTTCCAGGCTTCTCCCAGCCAGTTTTACTGTCAACATGTACTCTGAAAGCATTTTTCCACGTTAAATATGTATTATTAAATTTTATATTCCCAAAAACAGTACCTATAGTCCTGTTATCATTATCTGCACTCGCCTCAGTGCTTCCATTTGTTATTTTCGTCTTTATTGCCGTTAAATTAAAAGCAGACTGCGCCTTTGGATTATAGTCAGTTTTAAGAGAAATAGCATCCTCTGGCTTTGCATAAACAGAATCATCTTTCCACCCACTATTTAGCCTAGTATTATTAGCCTTGATATCAATCGAAGATTTAATACTACCTTCTGCATAAATACACGCTGTCACCGTCGCCTTTTTATCATTTTTTGTACTTTTTCCAAAAGTCATCGAATCGCACACGTATTGTCCTGGCGATAAATCAAATTCATCAAGATTTACCCTAGCATGACCATCACTATCATTATCCAAATTTGATTCTTTAGGATAACTACCAGAAAGATTATAATTAGTATTCGTAGTCCTTTTTATCGTATAACTTGTTTCACCACTACCAGAAGCCAACTGTAAATCCATTGCAAGTTTACCTTTACACCCATCATCGCAATCATTTAAGACTAAAACTGCTGTTTTATCTTTTGCTACATATTTTGTAGTTTTTCTATTCTTATTATCACTATCACTCCAGCTACCACTCCAAGCACGTGCACGACCTTTAAATGTCGCTGCACCGCCATCCACACAGAACGACCCTGTCTGATCTGGAATTTTATTAACTTTCCCATTCTTATATTTTTTATAAAGTTGGAGTGCTGCATCTTTGGTAATTCTTTTATTGTTTAAATCCCCGCCTTTATCTATACGTTCTTGTACTGTTTCATATTTTAATGCACCGTAATCATTATATTCCCAACCAACCTCATTCCCATTAGCATCAACAGCTAGAAGGCTTCCAGGCATTCTATTAGTCGGACCAGTCAGAATTCCATAACGGCCTGGCGGCGTTCTTGATGTTCCTTCCCAACCAAAAGCGACATACCAATTAGATACATCAGGAGTACACTCCTCCTTAATATCTTCAAGCGTAGTATCACCAGAAACAATGCCCCATCCAGACCCTTCAATCACTGGACCAGAATAAGCGTTTTTTCCAGTAGTCTCATAAATATGCCAGCTAGCGCCACCCCCACCAGATCCATTACCTGGTGGCCCAGTTGGTGCTAGCCCATTTAGACCCCTAGTACACAGGGACTGGTACCCATCCACAAAGTTGGCGCAAGTAGTCAATTCCCCAATAGGAGTATTCCCTTCAATCTCAATAACCTCTTCGTCATCAGCAAACGCTGCTCCTCCATTCAACACAACAAAAACCGCAGCGGTAAAAACCACTGCTAATAACACCACAATTTTATAGCCTCCTAGAAAAACACTTTTTCCCATCCTCATAGATAAATTTTACCATAAAGGTTTTAATTTTCAAAGACTTTCCTAAACCATTCATCCACCGGACCAGCAGTCATTAAAATCACTAAATACCCGTCATCCACATATTTTTTCAATTTATCTGCTAATTCGTCATTCGCTTCTGCTACTTCCGTAATTTCCTTATTAGAAAGTCCAGAAACCAATTCTTCTGGTGTTAAAATAGCTAGATCTGGATCTTCTCGTGTCAAATACGTTGGCAGCCAAAAAACTTTATCGGCACCAATAAATGCATCAATATATCCGTCCCTTACTTCATGTTGTCTAGTATTTTGATGTGGCTGATAAACTACTACTATACCTTTAAAATCTTGTAGTTTTTTCTCATCCATCGCAACATCCATCGTCGCCGAAATTTCTTCCGGATGATGTGCGTAATCCGTATAAACTCCATTACTTAGTCTTTCAAATCTTCTCCCAACGCCTGGAAAATCATTCATAATTTGAATCAATTCGGTAGAATCAACTGAAGCCTCCTGGCCTATCATTCGTAAAATCGCTTCCGCCGCTAAAGCCGCATCGGTCCGCCTAGCTTCTCCCGCAATTTTAAAATCTTCCGGCTTCATTATTTCCCTACCCTCATATAAAGTTCCTAGCTCAGCACTTTCAAGCACCGCATTACTTTGCGCTTTAAACTGCAAAAACGCCTGCTGATATTCTTCCTTGGTAACATAAATATCCGGATGGTCATAGGAAACCGTTGTAATCACTGCAAGCCACGGATGATACTTTAAAAAATTCCGATCATATTCATCTGCTTCATAAATAAAATATTTATCGCCCGGATGATATGATCCACTTGGCGCAAACCCAAGCGTTGTCCCTACAATATAAGATATTGGCAAACCCATTTTTAAAGCCGCCCAAACAATCATTGCTGTTGTTGTAGTTTTTCCATGCGTTCCTGCCACCGCAACCATTTTAAGTCCCAATTCAGAAACTAAAAACGCTGTAAAATCATCTCTTTTTGTACATTTTATTTCAGCATCCTTTGCCATTTTTAGCTCGGGATGATCCTCCGGTAAAGCCGAAGTATAAACAAACCAATCCACCCCTTCTTGAATCTTCTCACTTAGAAAACCACCATCTTGTTTGCCAATAAAAACTTCAATCCCAGCTTTTTTTAACTCATCATAAATTGCGCCCTTAGCTAAATCTGACCCAAACACTTCGTGCCCAGCAGCCTTAGCCATCAATGCAAGCGGACCCATACCGGTCCCAGATATCCCAGATATATATATTTTCATGATATAATTATTATATAATGAAAATCAATTCTGAACAAGAAATGCTAGATTTCGGGCAATCATTTGCCAAGAAAAACCCAACTGTCATTGAATTAATTGGTGATGTTGGAGCAGGAAAAACTACCTTTGTTCGCGGCCTTGCTCAAGGTCTAGGAATTAAAGAACCTGTCACTAGTCCTAGTTTTACAATTTCTAAATCCTATGCTCTCCCTTCTGGTGGGAGGTTAGTCCATTATGATTTTTATCGCCTTTCTGATCCCGGACTTATGATAGAAGATCTTCAAGAAAACCTAAAAGATCCTAACAATGTTGTAATTATTGAATGGGGAGAATCCGTTTCTAACCTTTTACCAGAAGATCATATTAAAATTGCAATTAATTATAACGATGACGATTCACGGAGCATTATCTTATGAAACTATATTTAGACACTTCCACGCCAGAAACCATTTTAAAAATAGACGATAAAGAATATAAATACGTTTTTGCTAACGATCTAGCTGAAAAACTTTTACAATATATCAAAGAAAAACTAGCTGAAAATCAAAAATCATTTAAAGATATCACAGAAATCACCTTTATGTCTGGACCTGGTTCTTTTACTGGCCTTCGTATTGGCGCCGCCATTGTTAATACATTAGCTTCTGAACTAAACATCCCGCTGTATGACCATCACGGAGAAAAACACCCTATCATTATCCCAGACTATGGTCATCCAGCCAATATTTCCGCCCCTAAAAAGTAGTTTTTATTTCTTTCTTTTTGCTTTACTCTTAATCATGAATCTTGCAATGAATGATACAAATACTGCAAGTGCTACCACCATTACACCTTCAATCGTTACCATTATTATCAATCCTCTTGTACTATCAGGACGAATAATTAAACTTTCACCAAGTGGAGCTACATAAGTTGGGTCAGACGGATCGTAAGCAATTAAGACCGTCTCATCATCATTGTCAGCAAGTTTTGCATCAACGACCGCTAGATCCATCTCACTATATCTTACATTAAACACAGAATTTTCTGAATCCCTATCAGCGTGGAAGATCCTTACAATTGCATCTTCGCCTTCATCTAAAACAATACCAGAGAAGGCTAATTCCTCATTATCTACCGCTGAGTAAACTTCACCATCTTCATGAATCGTAAATCTACCAGCAGTAGCACCGTGAATTCCGCCCATATCTACTACCATCTTATCACCAATAAATACAAATGTATCATCATCTGCCACTACCTCAAATTGTTCTCTTCCGCTTCTAAGCACGGTAAATGGTGTAGCAAAACTCATTGTAAACAAATGATTGTGACCATCGCTATTTCCAAGATCATTTTTATTATATTCAATATCATCTAATGGATAAAACTCATTTTTATGGAATGAAAACTCAGCATTATCAGCATTATAGTCTAGCCTAAGTACTCCAACATAGTTTTTGCTTTCACCATTAATCTCATGGAACCACCTTGCAAAATTTGTGTTTCCATTGCTATCGCCCACTACGCCTCTGTTAGAGGTTAATTGTCCACCACTTGCAACCGGCATATGTTCACTATTTAATTCATATTCAACAATTCCTTGCTCAACTTCTTTATTATGGTATCCACAATTTGACCATTCAAACTGTCTATTTTCTGCGTCCTTTTTTAAACTCACATCATACAAATCTACACATCCATCTGCCGTCTGATCAAAATAAGAGACCGGCAATGCGATCCTTGATTCCTCTGTTACTCCTGCACTTGCTAAAATTGCGTCTGGAGTTTTTGATACTGTCGCCCCAGAAATAACATCAATTGTTCTTGCCATTCCCAGGATAGTTGCTATAGCGGCAACTATAAACGCGCCTAATGCCACCCATCCATAAACCATAGCTTTGTCATTTTTCTGGTTTGTCATCCGCTTTTTTGCGGTTTTCTTCATCTTTTGACTCATATTGTCCTCCAAGCTAAGTATAAACTTAATGAAATAAAAAATCAAGCTTCATTTAATAAGACACGTCAGTAGTCTCAGTCTTTTGGATGCCAAGTTTTTCGTCAGACAAAGCATCTCCGGAAAAAGCGTTATCGTAAGAATCAATTGCCTTAACTTCAATATCTAGTTTTTCTAAATATTCAGTTAATATTTCTGCAGTTAGCTTACCGCTTTTATCAAATTCATAATCCCCTTCTGCTTTTTGTTTTTCTTCGTCTTTTTCTACCTCTTCTTCATCTGGCAAATATCCAGGCCTAGAACGATCTAGATAAATATCTCCGGTATTATGATAGATCAATAAACTTACGCCCGTTGTTCCAAGAGCAATTAAAACCGCAGCCAACCCAAGCAAAGACAAATTTCTTCCGCCTTTTGTCATTTTCTTCTTTTCAGTTGGCTTTTCTTCCTCTCCAGTTTTTTTCTGAACATCCACCTTTATCTCTTCTCCGCTCATTGCACCTCCTTCATTAACTCATTCACGTACTTAATATGTCCAGAAAGCAAGTTTCTCATCTTCAGAACATCCTGATTCATCGTCTTTCGTTTTTGTCTAACTTTCTCAAGTTTCTTATAAAAGTCTTCCGGTTCTTTAAAACAATCCATCCCCACTAACTCTTCAAGTTCTTTTTGATAATTAATAAAATCGTCCGAAAAAACTGTCCTTGTTTTAGCGAAATCGTTTTGGTTTTCAACCAATTTTGCGTTCGATAAATTATTCTCCACCAACCTAACATTAAGTGGAGTAATAAATCTAGTTAAGACTGTCTCATAGTAACTTCCAAGCGCCACCCTCACTTTAGCGTCATCACGCTGAACCTCACGCAACTTTTCTTTAATTGAGCTACAATTATCGCTAACTGCCGTATTTAATCCTTCTGCATTTACCATAGCTACTGGATTTAAACAAAATATAGCAATTACCGCACAATAAAAAGCTCGCCTGATTTTTTTCATAAACCTATTATAACACAATCCTTTAATCTCGTTTTAACATCACCGTAAACGCTTCAGATGGAATATCAATTTTACCAAATCTTTTCATCCTAGCTTTTCCGCGTTTCTGTTTTTCAAGTAGCTTAGCCTTTCTATCCCGATCACCTGTATGAATTTTTACTGTCACGTCTTTTCTATATGCACCAATTGTCTCACGAGCAATAATCCTTGCACCAATCGCCGCTTGAAGCGCCACTTCCCAGTTTTGCCTAGGAATCACTTCCTTTAATTTTTTAGTTGTTTCACGCCCAATTGATTCCGCCTCCGATCTATGACACATCACCGATAAAGCATCAATTTTGTGTCCACCCACCAGAAAATCTACTCTCACCAAATCTTCCGCCCGGTACCCATTCAATTCATAATTAAACGAAGCATAACCAGAAGTTGCTGATTTTAATTGATCATAAAAATCTGTTAGTAAGTTTGCCATCGGCGCTTCAAAATCTATCACTGCCCTTTCTTCAATATACGATAAATTCGTCTGATGACCACGTTTTTCATTGATTAAATTTAGTACATTACCAATCATCCCTTTTGGCAAAATAATTTCACCTTTTACCCATGGTTCCCGTATCTCCGCAACTTCCGATATATCCGGCAAATCCGCCGCCGATTTAATTTCTCTCACTTCCCCACTGTTCATTACTACTTCATAATTTGTTGAAGGATTTGTTACAATTAAATCAAGTCCAAATTCTCTTTCTAACCTTTCCCGAATAATATCCATATGAAGAAGTCCTAAAAATCCAATCCTTAATCCAAACCCTAAAACTGGTGAATTCTCCGGCTCAAATCTTAAAGCCGAATCAGACAGCGCCAACTTTTCAATCGCTTCCTTTAAATCCTTATATTGGTCATTAGAAACAGGGAAAAACCCTGCATAAACAAACGGCAATACATCCTTATAACCAGGCAAAGGTTTAACTTCCTGACCTTTAAAACTATAGTCATATTTTCCTTCTTCTTCATGGATCGTTAGACCTTTAGCCAGCGTCACAGTATCACCCACTTTTGCTTCCCGTGTAGTTTTTAGATTAGTTACGATATAACCAATTTCTCCCGCTTCTAAAGCATCCTTTGGCGTCATTTTAGGAGTCAAAATCCCCACTTCTAGTGCAATCCCCTTTGCTCCTACCGCCATCATTAAAATATCTGCGTTCTTCTTTATCTCCCCTTCAAAAACTCTAATATATAGCACCACCCCGCGATAATCATCAAAATACGAATCAAAGATTAAAGCCTTAGTTAATGATTGGTCAGAAGGCTGAAGAATAGGCCCAGTTTCTACCACTGCATCTAAAATTTTATCAACGTTTTTTCCTGTCTTTCCAGAAACTTCAATTATTTCTTCCCTCGTACATCCGAGCAAATTCATAATCTGTGCTGCCACGCCAGGTACATCCGCCGCCGGCAAATCAATCTTGTTAATCACTGGAATGATTTTTAAATCTTGTTCAATCGCAAGATAAACATTGGCTAAAGTCTGTGCCTGAATTCCTTGCGTTGCATCAACTACTAAAACCGCCGTTTCTACTGCTTGTAGAGACCGGCTTACTTCATACGAAAAATCCACATGCCCAGGCGTATCAATCAGGTTCAAAGTGTAACCCTTCCACTTCATCGTTACTGGCGCAAGTTTAATCGTAATCCCCTTTTCTTGCTCAAGTTCCATTGAATCAAGTAGTTGTGAATGCATTTCGCGCTTTGAAACCGTACCAGTAAGTTCCATCATCCGATCCGCGATCGTTGATTTTCCGTGATCAATATGTGCAATAATGCAAAAATTTC
>JAZQTT010000018.1:0-22654 GCA_045630905.1 Candidatus Nanosyncoccus sp. | reverse complement strand
CAAGCTTTTCTCTTATAAAAACATCTTTTAGCTTCAATTCCTTTGTCCAAATAGATTCATGATTCAAATTTTTTGATACATAAACAATATTTTTTTCTAAATCTTTTTTCACCACGTAATAAGGCATACCATCACTGACTTCTCCTTTTACTCCATCAAGATATAATCCGTGCCTTTGCCCAATCGTATAAAAAACTGCTCCTTCATGATAACCTAAGACCTTTTCACTTTCCGCTTCTCTAATTTCACCAGGTTTTATTTCGATATATTCTTTTAAGAAGTCTTTCATCCCCACCTCACCCACAAAACAAACCCCCATCGACTCTTTTTTATAGGCGTTATGCAATCCTTTTTCTTCGGCTAATTTCTTAACTTCCGGTTTTTTCATCTCCCCAATTGGAAAAATCGTTTTAGATAATGCTTCATCTGAAATACGGTAGAGAAAATATGTTTGATCTTTATTTTCATCTGCAGCTCTTAAAAGTTGTGGTTTATTGTTCCGGTCAACCCTCGCATAATGTCCAGTTGCAATGTAATCTGCCCCCGCTTCCATGGCTTTTTTGTAAAATAATTTAAACTTGATTTCTTGATTACACATTACGTCTGGATTTGGCGTATTCCCTTTGCGAAATTCTTCTAACATGTATTCCACTACTTTTTCCCGGTAAGCATCTTCAAAATCCCAGACTTCAAAAGGAATTCCAAGCCTAACAGCAACCCTCTTTGCGTCTGCTAGATCTTCCGCCCAAGGGCACTTCATTCCTGGTAAGTCTTTTGACCAGTTTTTCATATAAACACCAATTACGTCATAACCCTGTTCCTTCAAAAGTAAAGCCGAAACACTTGAATCGACACCACCACTCATACCTACAAAAACCTTATTACTCACCGAGCCTTGCCCTTTCATTTGCTACCACTTCATTGATTATCTTTACGACCTCTATTATTTGGTTTTCATCGTTCGTCTCGCCTAGAGTAAGTCTGAGAGATCCGGCAATTTGTGATTCAGATAAACCAATTTCAGTCAAAACATGTGAGCGTACACCCTTAGAGGCTGCACAGGCTGCACCTGTGGCTATATAAACTTCTTTTTCTTCAAGAAGGAACACTAACCGTTCCGCATCTATACCATTATAGCATAAAACTACGAAATTGTCAAGAGAGTGCTTCTTATTGATCAGTTCATAATCATGTAGTCCTTCTAGGAGTATTTTTCTAAAACCAGCATATTTTTTTCTATTACCAGCAATATGTGATTTCGCGGTTTTTATTGCTTCCGCAAAACCAATTACGCCAGGTACATTTTCGGTCCCGGCGCGAAGACCTCTTTCCTGCCCTCCGCCTGATGTTAATGGCTTAAGGTGCGCATCGTGTGAAACGTAAAGCGCGCCAACCCCTTTTGGGCCATACACTTTAGCTGAATTTATAGTTAGAAGATCTACTCCGAGCCTCGCAACATTAATATCCATTAGATTTAAAGCTTGCGATGCATCTGAATGTAATAATAATTGCGTCTTGATATCGCGTTTTAAACGGTCTAGTTTTATATTGCGAACAATACTTGCAATTTCCGCGAGTGGCTGGATTGTACCTAGCTCATTATTAGCTAAAGCCACAGAGATTAACTCTATATCGTCAGTAATTTTATTTTTTAAATCATCAAGATCGATCAAGCCATTTTTGAGAACTTTTATTGCTGTTCCACCGTATTGCTCAGCGATTCTTCTTACTGAATCATGCTCCGTTGAGAGGTATAATACAACCGATTGTCCAGTCACGGAAGTAAAAGCCAAATTATTAGCTTCCGTAGCTCCAGCCGTGATCACTAAATCGGATGCTTTTGCACCAATAGTATGGGCAATCTCACCCTTAGCTTTTTCGTAATCACTGGCAACTTTTTTGGCCGGCAAATAAGCTGCCGATGGGTTAAAAAACTCATCAGTAAAATACGGCTCCATCTCCTTTAAAACCCGCGGACTAACCGGAGTCGCCGCAGCATGATCCAAATATATCATATCTCTTATATTATACCACATTTTCCCCGCTTTTGCTTTACTAACCCTGGAAAATATAGTATAATCACCTAGTATTTCTTGGGCAAGAAATTGCACACACGATTATTGTTCTACTCGGTAACGAATGTATGTTGAGGGAGGTGTAAATATGGAAGAACGTAAAGGCTATAAAGGATATGAAGAAGGATTAATCTGTAGAAATAAGCAATATGAAGAAAATAGAGTATTTAGAGAGGAAGAAGCTAAGGTAAAAGAAGTAGGAATGCATTTTTGTGATGAGCCGCTGGAGGTATGGGCTTTCTATCCACCGGGAACTGATGAAGAATTAAAAACTCAGGAATATACATCCGTCGAATCACTTGGCCTTGAAAGTGTCTCTGAGAGATCTATTGGCAATCATAATGCAAGAACCGGTATCAAGTTAATCTCGACTACTGAGTTACGAATCGGCAAAAAGATCCCTTTATTTGATTATATTATTGAGGCAATTAATTATATTCAAAGAAGGGTCCGGAAAAGCACAAAGTATTTTCTCTATGACTTTAGCGGTGAACGCGCAGCGCTTAATTATGGAACTGAAGAACGTTCGGAAATAAAAAATAGCGGCCCACATTCAATCGCAATTAATAGAGGAAGTCGTTCGTTAGCTACAATCGTTCCACACGATGATGGAAAAGCATCTATGTCGATTACTAACGGTGTCATGTCAGTTGCAAGAAATTGCGATATGGATTCGATAGCTCTTAATACTGGTAATTATGGTGCAACAATCAATGAAGGCCAAAGATCGCTTTCGGCTAGTATTGCTATGGCTTCTGTGGCAACTACATTAAGAAAAAATTCTATTGCCGCTAACACAGGATTAAGAGCAACTGCTTTGGTTCATGAGGAAGGTTTTAGTATCGCTGCTTCATCTGGCTTAAACGGAATAGCTAGGGTTGATAAAGGTGCCTGGGAGAGCGTTGCTGTAAGTTCCGGTATGTCATCCATTGCTGAAGTTGATGGAGAATTAAACACTGCACTTACCTCCGGTCCACATAGTATTGCTAGAGTATTAAAAACCGGAAGAGACAGTGTCGCAATAGTAACTGGTTGTGATTCTGAAGCCTCAGCTAATGGCGAAAATAGTATTGCAATCGCAACTGAAAAATACTCAAAAGTCAAAGGATCGCTCGGGAGTTGGATCCTCTGCGTAGAAAGAGATGCTTCCTTGGGTAATAAGATTTTGTCAGTAAAAGCTGCTAAAGTGGATGGCGAAATTATCAAACCAGACGTTTATTATACTTTAGTAAATGGTGAGTTTGTGGAAGCAAAACTCAAAACAAGTCGAAGGGTCGTTTGGTGACTGAGCTCGTGAAAGATGAGTAGATAATAATCAAAAAAAAGCCCGCTCGTAAGAGTGGGCTTTTTACCTACTAATCTTTTTTCTCATCTCCTAATCTAACAAACTTGTAAGTCTCTTTATCATTGGTGAGAGTTAATACTCCATTTGCTTGATCAATTGAATAATCATACTCGTTTTCCATGGTATATAGCCAATCTGTCTCAATCTTTAATTTTCCGTCCTCTAATGCCCAGATGAATTCATAGTCATTTACGTGATTATTAGTAGTTAGAGTTCCTTTACCAATTTCTTTAAATTCCCAGATTACTTTATCATCATTCTCAAGTTTGAAGTTACCAGTGGAGACTAAGAATTCTCCATCTTGGATTGCCGGTGTTTTAGTTAGATTCAGTATTAATACAATCAGACCAGCAATTAAAGTAATTGAGCCAATAACGCAAACCACTATAGATATGATCTTTTTCTTTTTCATGCCAATCATCTCCCTTTTATAATTCTATTATACCGGATTTTTATAAAAAAGCACAAGATTTTTGCACTATCTAGTGATATAGCTTAGTTTTAATTAATTTTAGATATGAATGAGCGGCCATGCGAAAGTTGTTTAATTCTGCACCTTCAATTTTTTGGTATTTACCAGTGTTCTTGCGTTTAAAAACACCTGTTGGTCTTACTTCATATCTCACAGTCATCACCTGTCGCTTACCTTTTTCATCAATCCAGCTTTCATGCCAAATCCACACATTTTTCTTTACAGCAAAAAATTCTCTCTGATGTCCTTTTGGAATGGGCCCAAAAATTGTTCTGCCAAGTTCTGATTCGGCATTTATTAAATCGTCATAGCTTAATTTATTGGAGTAGTTTCTTTTAAGACCTAACAGTTTCTTGAACGACATTCTTCAATCTCCTCGGATATCTGGCTTAGTTCTTTATAAACTTCCAATGAATCATAAGTAGCGTCAAAATCATAGGCTTCTGCCTTAGCAAAAGACGGGACGTTAAATATTGAAGAGTTGTTCTGCATTTTTCGTGGTCTCCATCTCTATAATTTTGAACTCTTGGCCTAGTTTTTCGGCGAGCCAGTTTGCTATCTCGCGAACGTAGGCCGGTTCATTAATTATACCACGAAACGGAACAGGTGTCAAGAATGGAGCATCTGTTTCTAATAGAATCCTCTCTAGTGGCGGGGTTGGTAAGGTTGAATAGGTAGCTAACCCATTCACACCTACATAGAAATTTGTTTCATTTAGAATTCTCTTTAAAATTTTTTTATTATCTGTAAAAGAATGCACCACGCCACGGACTTTTGGGAAGTTGGCTACTACAGGAAAGAAATCATCAAATGCTTCACGTACATGGAAAGATACCGGAAGATCGTGATCAATGGCGAGTTGCAGCATCTCCTCAAACAATCGGATTTGTGCTTCCCTATTATATTCATCACGATGATAGTCTAACCCGACTTCGCCAATAGCTACAGGTTTGGAGGCATCAGAAAATATCTCCGTCGGGGTATTTCGGAGCGCGGCAGCGGGAGATTTAGCGCCGGCCGCCCGTGGCGACGGGCCGGCCGGACGCGACCCCGATGGGGATATTTTTGATGCCATCTCAGGATGTACGCCATAGGTCCAGTAGACGTTATCATGTGAAGCGGCAAAATCGCGAGCTACTAACGAATCTTCGCATGAAGTTCCAATACAGATTATCTTTTCAATGCCTTTTTCTTTTGCGCGTTTTATCATTTCTTCCGCTTGCTCAGCGGTGAAAAAGTTTCTATCGTGTAAATGACAATGCGAATCAATTAACACGGTTTTCTCGCTTCCGTTTGATTGGGTCGAGCTGACGTTTACGTAATCTCAAGGATTTTGGCGTTACTTCCAAAAGCTCATCATCAAGTAGGAAATCTAAACATTGTTCAAGCGATAATTGTGTATATGGTGTAAGCTGGATTGCCCCATCGGAAGCGTGTGTTCGCATATTGGTTAACTGTTTTTCACGGCAAACATTAATGTCTAAGTCGTCTTTTTTATTAGAAAGACCAACAATCATTCCCTGGTAAACCGGCACTCCAGGTGGAATATATAGAATTCCTCTTGCTTGTGCTGAGTCTAGGGCATAAGCCGTAGAAACACCGGATTCGAATGAGATCAGCGCACCATTTCGTTCCGGGCGATACTTGGTATCTACCGGACGGTATCCAGCTGGAATATTTGACATAATCACCGTACCCTTAGTAGCCGTTAATAAATTATTTCTAAGGCCAATAAGAGCCGCCGTTGAAATTTCATAGACAAATCTCGTTGCACCGCTTGAAGTAATTTCCTGGGTTTTTAATTCTGCTTTTCTAATTCCAAGCTCTTGTGAAACCGCGCCGACATATTCTGACTCAACTTCGATGGTTAAATCTTCAATTGGCTCATTTTTGACACCGTCAATTTCACGGTAAACTACTTCAGGGCGACCAGCTTCGAGCTCATATCCTTCGCGTCTCATCGTTTCAATTAAAACCGAAAGATGTAGTTCCCCGCGACCGGATACTTTATATCCTAAACCATCTGGCTGGATCTTAAGTGCAATATTTGTCTCAAGTTCTTTTTCTAATCTTTCCGCAATTTGTCGTGAAGTAGTGAATTCGCCTTCACGCCCCTTGAGCGGTGAAGTATTTGGGCCAATATAAATAGACAAAGTTGGAGCTTCTAGTTCAATAGCTGGCAACGCCTCCGGATTATCACCAGTTGCAATCGTGTCGCCAATATTTGCATCTGAAACGCCAGTTACAGCTACAATGTCACCAGCAATTGCCTCGGTAACCTCTTCCTTGCCAAGCCCTTTATAAACGAATAGATTATCAATCTTCCCATTAAGGACAACAAATTCGTCATCCGAGGCAGTAAGGCTTGGGCTAGCGCCCTTGAGCGATGCCGAGGAGGATGGATTTGTTGTCCTCCTGAGAATTTTGATGTTTTGTCCTTTTTTAAGCTTGCCACGGAAAATCTTTCCAATACAATATTTGCCGAGATAGTTGTCGGAAGCCAGTGCTGCTACGAGAAGTTGTGCTGAATCAGAATCAGGATCTACTGACGGAGCTGGAATATCGTTAATGATTGATTCAAATATTACGTGTAAATCATTGTCAAGGTCTGTGGTTTTACCTGCTCTTCCCTCACGCGCAATGGCATAATAAACTGGATAGAATAATTGGGATTCGTCCGTTGCAAGTTCTAAGAATAGTGATTCGATTTCTGATAACACTTCAGGGATTCTTGATGCAGGCTTATCAATCTTATTGATAATTACTACTGGTTTTAATCCAAGCGCTAAAGCTTTTGATAAAACAAATTTAGTCTGAGGCATCGGACCTTCCTGGGCGTCAACAATTAAGAATACTCCATCTGCCATATTTAATGTTCGCTCAACTTCTCCTGAAAAGTCGGCGTGCCCTGGAGTATCAATAATGTTAATTTTATATCCATTATAATAAACACATGTTTGTTTTGCAGTAATTGTAATTCCTCGCTCGTGCTCCTGATCCATTGAATCCATAATTAAAGTCTGAGACATTTCTGCTTGATTATCGCGAAAAGTATGAGATTGTTTCAAAAGACCATCAACAAGCGTTGTTTTACCGTGGTCGACGTGAGCAATAATTGCCACATTACGAATTAAATCTTTGTTTAAAGCCATAAAAGTTATTATAACATAATTTTTACAATAATTAAAGTTTTGCTATAATAAAACCATGAGAAGGACTAAACCGAAATTATATTACATAATATTTGCATTAATATGTCAACTAATGTTGGCTCTAACAGGACTAATATCGCAACCAACCTTTGCTGGCGCTCAGGATTTTCACTTTAGTGATTTTACGGGAGACTATTATCTCACAAAAGACGATAATGGTATATCTCATCTAATGGTAGAAGAGTACGTTACGGTAGAATTCCCGGACTATAATCAGAATAAAGGTATTTGTCGTCAGATTCCTTTTTCTAATCAAGGTGGCGTAAATATCACCTTACCTGATCTAAATCGTAATAATATTACTGTAACCAGAAACGGCGAGTCGGAGCCAATCTACAGCATTGAACGTGAAAACGATTATTATAATGTTTGCACTGGGACCGATGATTATGTTTTAGGAACACAAACTTACACTTTCCAATATGAATTTGAAAAAGTCGTTACGGATTATGGTGACTTCCAAGAGCTGTACTGGGATACCAATGGCAATGGCTCTTCTCAACGTTTTGACAGAGTTACTGCTCGCATTCATTTTGACGATGAAAACATATACACTGGCGAAAAATGGTGTTATGTTGGCAAATATGGCGAAAATGGACAAGAAAGGTGTACTATTTCCGATATTAGTGATGGCGTTGAATTTACAGCAAAGAATCTCTCCTCTCATGAGAATCTGACTTTTAATATTAGATTAAAACCAAATTCATTTACAGTTCCTTTACCGGAAGAAAACTATTTATATATTTGGCTAACTGTTGGTCTTGGAATATTTTGTGCAGCAATCTTGATTCTTATTATAATTAAATTTACTAAGACTCGTGAGAAAGCTAATCATTATAAAGGGTTTTTTGTTAAGCCAGAATATCAGCCAAATAAGAAATACTCGCTTCCAGAAATGGCAGAAATTTATATTGGAAATAAAAAAGATGTTAAAGTTGCTATGTTGCTTGAAATGGTGGTAAATCATAATATTGAGTTTAAAAAAGGTGAACGTAAAAAGTGGAGTATTATTGTTAAAAATTTAGATAAGATTGATCCAGAATATGAGGATCTTCTCAGTATCCTAAATGGCGGAGTAACTCCAAAAGCTGGCGAAGAAATTGAGCTAAAAGCCAGAACTGCAACATCTAAAACCATCTCACTTAAAAAGTCGATGGAGGCTGGAATTCTTAGCCATCTTAGGAAAGACAAACTAGTTGAAGATAAATATGCTATTGGTCATAGCGGATCACGCGGCATTTCGAATATCATTTCTTCAATTATTATACTAATTCCAATGTGCTTGTTTGTTGGTATATTCATTTTAATGACATTTGGCGAATGGCTCGGAGTTGATTCAATTGGCTGCATAATGGTCTTTAAAGAAGAATTTTATATTGTAGCAACAATTATGATAGCTGTAACGGTAATTTTGGCGGTTATCTTAAGTAATAATATTCAAAAATACGAACGTCATACACTAAAAGGTCTAGAGATGTCTCGTTATATGGATGGGTTAAAACTCTATATTAAAATGGCGGAAGCTGAACGTATGAAAATGTTGCAAAGTGTAAAAGGTGCAGATACTTCGCCAGAAGGTATTGTTAAACTTTATGAAAAACTATTGCCATATGCTGCAGTATTCGGACTAGAAGAAAGCTGGATGAATGAGATGAAAGAATATTGTAAGGTACAAGAAATCGAAGAGCCGGATTATCTTATGCAAGGTATCATTGCTGCAGATATGATGCGCGCCGTGCATAGTGCATCAAATTATGCAACTACTGCTTCAAGAATGGCTAGCTCTGGCGGTGCGTCTTCATCCGGTTTCTCCGGCGGCGGAGGTGGTGGCTTCTCCGGTGGCGGCGGAGGTGGTGGCGGTTTTGGCGGCCGCTAAAACAATAGCAGCTATTATTTTCTGCCAGTATTAGGTGCTTTTGGGGCTTTCAGAATTTCTTTTGTCACGATGTTTTTCGTTACGTAATTATTCAACAATACTTCCACGCCTTCTCCTCGTATACTATCTCCAAGTGGAGTTATTAAAACGCGATTTTTAATTTCTCGGTTTAGTTCTGATATTGTGATGTTTCCAGTCTCATCCGATAAATTTACTTCTACTATACCCAACAAACCATCATTTAGACTTACAGCTACTCGCTTGGCATTTGTTTTAAATTTTATAGTAGCTGAGTTATTATTGTTTATAACATTAATTATTTCTAATTCTGGCACAGAGGTAGGCATAGTACTTTCTTCAACTCTTGGCAAAGAATCGTAGCGTTCCATAATATAATCTGTTAATAAATCGAGCCTATTCAGGTTAGTGACTACTTTTCCGCCAGTTGCTGTAGCTAATTCAGTATAATCTTCTCGATTAATAGCATTAGTAATGATGTAAAAGTTTACTGGATCAATTTCTTTACTTAAGCGCACTACTTCATCAAAAGTTACTCCATCTCGGTCTGGTGATAAAAAGTTAGTATCGGTAAGAACCACTAATGATTTTGTTGCACCTTTTTTCCAGTTTAATTCCTTCATTACATGAAGAGATCCAGAAAGCAATGACTCTGGACCATCTCCGCCATTTGCTGTTTTAATGCTAGATAGTTCACTTTCAAGAAGTTCCAAGGTACAATTTTCAAAACTACAATGTTGAACCGGCTGATATGGGTCATCCAAATCCCGATAATCATATAGAGCTACTCGTCCTCCAGCTTCAAGTGTTTGACGAGCTAACCTCATAGCTTCCGTTTTATACTTATCTATCATACTCTTCATCGACCCAGTTGAATCGATCAAAATTGCAGTGTCATGTGGGGAAGAAACAGTGTTTTTAATATTAAATGATTTACAAATTTTGTCAAAGATTACTCTCGACGCATCTTCATAAAGATTTTCCGATACATACGAAGTATGATCGTTCATGTCAAAATGAGAGCTACAGAAAATATCTCTTTTATTACACCAAGTTCCTACTTTACCTTTAAACGCAACCGGCTCATATGGAACATATGCTCCGAGTAATCCTTTATATGCCTGACAATCCGGTACATACATCCGGTAGTCAGACAGATTCTCGCCACGGCAGGCCGCTGGCAGTAAGCCTTCTCCTTCTGGTAAATAGATTTTTGGATCGCCAAATGTAGCGGCGTAAATTATTTTGTCAGCGCTTAGATTTTTTAGTGATTGCGACACCACCATAGCTCCTTGTGAGTACCCACCAAGAACATATTTAGTACCGGGGCAACTAGATGTTACTAGGTTGTCAAGTTTTTTCACGCCGGACTTCACGCTTTCACCAAACTCATAGGCATCTCCTGCTCCTAGCCACGCGCCTATTGATACTTCCAAACTGTCTATCCCAATCGCTGGATAATCTAGGTCAATAAAATCATAGCTTAGAGAAGTCATTTTAAGCTTTGTCTCTATAGTCTTTTTAAACTCCAAATAATTCATATCCGTGTTCTGCTCACTCCCCGACCCTCTTGCAAAAATAACATTTAGATCCGGGCAAGTCATCGCTTGTACGGTCTTATGTGAAAAATTCGCCAGCCCCATAAACCCCAGCATAAAAACTAAGTATCTGACTTTGATTTTTTGTTTACGCCCACTCAGTTTTTTAATCTGGATTGTACCTTTCATTTCTCTCCTTATTTTAATTTTGAGGTATTATAAACACGGTAAATAAAAAACTTCAACCCCTTCCCCTTCGCTTATGGTATAATATAAAAAACTGGAGGAGTTATGACTACGAAACAGCAAGAGTGGGACGAATACTTTATGGACATTGCCGAGACTGTGTCAAAAAAATCAAAAGATCCCTCTTCAAAAATGGGTTGCGTAATTGTTGATCAAAACAAACGAGTGATATCAACTGGCTATAATGGATTAATTCAGGGTTCCGATGAATCAAAATTAACCCTTTGTGAACGACCAATGAAATATTATTTTGTGGTTCATTCAGAAATGAACGCTTTAATATTTGCAAGGCACAATCTCACCGGATGCACAATTTATAACCGCGTTGCAACCTGCGAAAACTGCCTTAAGCACTGTCTTCAGGCCGGAATTAAACGCTTTGTGTATAAGGAGCTAAGAGTTCATTCTCATTCTACTGATCCCAAAAAATCCATGACTAATATTGATACTGACGAAGCAGTAATACGTCTTTTAACTTCAGTCCCGGATGTAAAAACTCTAAATCTTACCAATGGTAAAACCTACATTGAGGATATTCTTGATTCATATGAAAAAGATTCGCCAGAATATGCTCGCCTAATAAAATGGGTTGAAAACTAATTACCACTCAATTGGCTTCAATCCGTTTGAAACTAGAAATTCATTACATAAAGAAAAGTGGTGATTGCCAAAAAATCCCGCATAAGCCGATAACGGTGATGGGTGTGGTGATTCTAAAATAAGGTGTTTTGATGTATCAATTAATTTCTTTTTATCACGCGCATCTCTACCCCATAGAATAAATACCAGATGTGGACGCTCTTGATTTAAATATTTAATAACTTCTGTTGTAAAAACTTCCCAGCCCTTTTTACGGTGCGATCCGGCTTTGTGTGCTTCCACGGTTAAGACGGTGTTTAAAAGGAGTACTCCTTGTTTTTGCCAGTTTGCTAGACTTCCTCGCGGATTATTATGATGTCCAATATCATTGTCGATCTCCTTATAAATATTTACTAAAGACGGCGGAATTGGCTGTGAATTTGGTACTGAAAAAGCTAAACCCTCAGCTGCGCCAGGAGTATGATATGGATCTTGTCCTAGAATTACTACTTTTACGTCGGACAAATCAGTTTGAAAAGCTCTAAAAACTAATTCCTTGCGCGGGAAAATTGTCTTTGTCTCGTATTCTTGATGTAGAAACTCGGACAATTCCTTAAAATATGGTTTATCGAACTCAGCTTTTAAAAAAGGTTTCCAACTCTCGTGCATTTCATAACTCTTTTTTAATTAGGTCAAATACTTCTTCGATCGTACCGGAAGCATCTATTGTTGGAATATTGTAATTCTCAGCAATTTTTAAATAACCACGATTTAATTTGCGTTGGAATTCATTGCCTTTAGATTTCCAAACTTCTTTTTTACGATCCCATTTTTCATCAGTTTGCGTACCAAGCCTTTTTGCCTGTACTTCTTCTGGCAAGGTAAAAAGAAAGATCTTATCCGGATGAAAATACCGATCCGGCATTATCGCTTTATGAAGTTTTACTATAGTTGAACGACTTACTCCTGCACCATAACCTTCGTAAATTAAAGTAGAAAACCAGTTTCTGGCAGTAATTACCACGCCGCCATTTTTTAATACCGGCTCAGCAATTTTGCGCCATTGCTCATAACGATTCACTAAATATAATAATACCCTTGTCCGGTGGTCAATATCCTGTTTAGAGCCATAAGTTAATCTAGCGATATCGGAAATAAATGGATCGGTACTTCCGGTGCCGGACTCTGAATAAAAAGCCACTTCTTTTCCTTGCGCCTGGAAATATTCAACAAGTTTTTTTGCTTGCGTGTCTTTCCCTGTCCCATCTTGTCCTTCAATTACGATATACATTTTTATCCTTTCTTTTTAGACTTTCTTAAATATTTCTCATAGCAAGCAGGACAAAGTGCCCTATATTTCACTTCATTTTTTTCATCATCAATAAAAATTGCCGGGCCGTCGGAAATTAACTCGCCATTTAAAAATCTTGCGTTAAAAGTAGCCTTATTCCCGCATTCACAGATAGTTTTTAATTCTTCAATATTATGCGCAATCTGCAGTAGTCTTGTTGCGCCTTCAAACCCCTCATCTTTTCTCTGGAAATTTAATCTTAACCCGTAAGCAATAACTGGGATATGTAGTTTAACCGTTACAAGCATTAATTCATTCGCTTGTTTTGGCGTTAAAAACTGTGCCTCGTCTACTAAAATGCAATCTACGTCTTTATACTCGGCCTTTATTTTTTCAAATAAGTCTGCTTTTTTATCAAAGCAAAAATCTGTCTCTCGTTCTGGGCCTATTCTTGTTAATAGTTTTGTGTCGTTTTTGGTGTCTACTGCTGGTTTTATAACGCAAACTTTTTGCCCGCGTTCCTCATAATTAAATGCGACTTGCAAAAGTTGCATTGTTTTTCCGCACCCCATCGCACCGTACCTAAAATATAGTTTTGCCATCTTTATCTATTTTTTCATAGCGCACCCTAAAAGTCAATTTAGTAATACGAAAAGAGGAAAAAGTGGTGGAAAACTCATAAAAAATATCTTTTGATTCTATTGTGGTTGTGCTATAATAAAACATATGCGAGTAGGGAGTTCGCTCCGATGAGGGGCGTAAAAAAAATAGTTTTTGCTATAACCACAACCGCATTTCTAAGCCTAGTTTATTTCAACCAGGCGGTTTTTGCTGACTATGAGCTGGAAATATCTGTCTCATCCAATAACGTTAACCTAGCCGTAACTCCAGAGGTATTTACTTCGTCATCGCAGACTCTGACTGTCTCCACTACTAGCTTAGCTGGTTATACTGTTAAACTTGCCCCTACAGGATCCAGCAACGCCCTAATTCATCAAACCAATTCTGAGCTTACGATTCCTACCTTTACTCTCCCAGCCGGGTCTGAAAGTCTACCTGCTGGTTCTACTGGTTATGGTTATGGTTTTAGTATAGATAACGGATTAAACTATTACCCTATTCCAGCGCCTAATACTAACCAGCCAATCTTTAGTACTAGTGAACCGGGTGAAAACGAACATACTCTAACCTTTGGTGCTCTAACGGCTATGAGCTACCCGTCAGGTTCTTATTCAAATACCATAACAATTCAGGCGACCGCAAATCTAACTATTTGCCCAGCTAATAATATTTGTTACTACGGTAACGATGATGATGGAACTGGGACTATGAGCAATCAAGAAGTTAGCTCTAACTCAGACGTAGTACTTATTCCGCCTAACTATTCACGATCCGGATACGGCTTTGCTAGCTGGAATACTAATATAGACGGCACCGGAACTAATTACGGCCCGAATGCTACAATCTCAGTTGGCGATTTGTCTGTTCAGGGTTTACAACTCTATGCCAAATGGGTTGAGTCGGAAGGTAACATGCAGGGTTGGGAAGGTTGTAGAAATCTTAGTGTAGGCGATGTGACCGCGCTCACTGATATTCGTGATGGCCAAACATATGCAGTAGCAAAACACCCAGATAACCAATGTTGGATGATGGAAAACTTACGGCTAGATCTTTCTGACTCAGATGTAGAAATTAGTGGTCTTAATACCAACAGACCTTCAACAAATTTTGCGCGTACAGTTTCTGATGATCATCCTGCACCAAATGGCAATTTTTGTTCCGAAGGAAACGCCAATTGTATTAATAGAATTAATTATAACATTGATAATACTAATCGAAGTCTCAATGCATCGTACACTTCAACAAATAGCCCTAGTTCCTGGTATGCTTACGGGGCATACTATAACTGGTTTACTGCAACTGCAGGTAATGGTACCTATGAGCAAGACATTGCTGGTTCTTCATCGGATGGCGACTTATGCCCCGCCAACTGGAGGCTCCCGGCCAGTGCTGATGAAGTAGGAGATTATGCTACTTTAGATCGTTCGTATGGCGGAACAGGTAGAGATCAAACTTCTGGTAATTCCGGTATTCTTGCTTCTGAACGCTGGCGAGCTTACCCGATGAATTTTGTCTATAGCGGTGAACAAAGAGGTAATGCGGCGGTAAACAGAGGCGTTTCAAGTAGTCTTGCTACACTTAACACCCAAAACAATGAACGTACTGTAAATATTTGGCTTAGGGCAGAAGGAATCTCCTTGAATTCTAATACTACCTATAAATATCGTGGACAAACAATGCGATGTCTGTTTAACGAAGGGTATAAAGTTAGGGGTAATGTTCACTACGATGCTAATGGTGGTACTGGTACTATGGCGGATAACATTGATGTTATTTTAGGTACAGCGCTAGCTGATTATAATCAATTTACTAAGCCATATTCGTCATTCGTCACCTGGAACTCTTCGCCGGAGGGCAATGGGGTAGTTATAAAAGAAGGTGGCATGGTAGCCGGAGCTGCTGATTATATGGGTATTACGGAAGGAGAAACTCTGACTCTTTATGCTATTTGGCGTTCCGAATATAGTTTAGCGTATGATGGCAATGGGGCTGATGCTGGTTCAATGGCAAACGCTGGCTCATCATCCTTAAGTACCGGGAAGCTTTCTCTTGTAGCGTCAAATTATTCAAAGACTGGTTATAGTTTTGGCGGGTGGAGTACAGATCCTAACGCGGCCACTAAGCTGGCAAATGAGGAATCGGTTACAATTTATGGACCTAATGAAACAATAAATGTTGACAACTCATTTCTTGAAACCAATTGTGACCCAGTCACTCACGAAGTAAGATTTTACGCAGTATGGATCCCTGAAGATTCTACTTACACTATGCAAACATTTAACTCTACAGCTTGTAGTAATTTAGCACCTAACAGATTAATAGCTCTAAAAGATATTCGCGATAATAATATATATACAGTCACTAAACTAGGCGATGGGAATTGTTGGATGACTGAAAATCTTAGGCTAGACCCGTCCAATGTAACCTTTACAAACGATAATACTAATTCCCCTACCAGTCGCTTTATTGGTTTAGCGGAAACTTCCTCAACCAATAATACTCTATGTAAGACAGACGATACTGACTGCGTTGATACGGTAAGATATAATACTAATGCGATAAACCGTAATCTCTCGGCTTCGCATAATGCTAATGGCGTAAATTATTCATGGTATAGTTATGGGGTAATGTATGGTTGGTATACTGCTACAGCCGGTAATGGTATGTTTGATACAACTTCAACTAATGCAGCGGGTGACATCTGTCCTAAAAACTGGCGTCTCCCAACCGGAGGTAGCAACGGTGAATATAACGCATTAAATAGAGCCATCAATCACAACTTAACCAATACAGATGCCGGCATAGTCTCATTCCCTGCTAACTTTGTCTATTCGGGAGACTTTAACTATAATACCCCTGGCGGACGTAATCAATATGCCCGTCTATGGAGCTCTACGCCTCTAGGGAGCGAAAAAGCCTATCGTATGGGCGCAACATCTAATGCTTCATCACCGACCGGAAGCTGGAATAAGTGGGATGCCTTTGCAGTCAGATGTATGATAAAGCCACAGAACTAGACTTGACAGTATAGCATAACTATGATATAATATATAGAGTATGACAAAATTCTTAGTTACCGTAAAACCCGGCTCCTCTCAGGAAAAAATCGTCCAAACCTCACCGGGTGAATTAACGGTCTATCTGCGCGCAAAACCTCATGATGGTGAAGCTAACACCGCTTTAATAAAGGTTTTATCTAAACACTTCAAGGTCGCTAAAACTACCATAAAAATTGCTTCTGGCTCTAAATCAAAAATTAAAACAATTGAATTCTAATTAGATTCTGACTCGTTTTGTGTGCGCTTCATAGTTGGGAATGGTACGGCTTCACGTCCTGGTACGCCTTCTAGTAGCCAGAAATTTCTTTCTGAATTTCCCCAACCACAAGCTGGTGGCATACCATATTCTAGCATCTCAACAAAGTCTTGGTCTAACATCTGAGCTTCTTCGTCTCCAGCATCACGAGCTGCTTGTTGCTCCTGGAATCGTTCAAGCTGGTCTATCGGATCATTTAATTCAGAGAAACCATTCCCCATTTCTGTACCAGCAATAACTGGGTGAAATCTCTCTGTAACTAATGGATTATTCTCAGATTTTTTCGCAAGCGGCGATAATGATAAAGGTTCTTCAATCACCCAATATGGTCCAGCCGAAGTTTTACGAATTAGTTTCCAGACATGATCAATCAGATGTGGTGTTGTCATATCAAAATTACTTTCAACGCCGTTTTCTTTTAGTATCTTAATCAATTGTTCGCGATCCGGATTAAATACATCAATGTCAAACTTTTCTTTCAATAAGTCTGCGTATTTATAACGTGGCCATTCTTGATCTAAATCAATCTCAAACCCGCCCACATTAAACTTTAAAGTTCCCCAGGTCTCTTTGCAGACATATTTAATCATTTCTTCATAGAATTCCATGCCGTCTTCGTAGTTTTCATATGCTGCATAAGATTCAAAAGCAATGTGTTCTGGTAAGTGTTCATCATCAACACCTTCGTTTCTAAATCTAGGCCCAATATCATAAACCTTTTCAAAACCACCACCAAGTAAACGTTTTAGAGGTAACTCATGTGATATTCTTAGATAAAAATCTTCATCTAAGGCATTCATATGAGTGACAAATGGTTCTGCATCTGCTCCACCGGTAGTATGTTCTAGGACAGGAATATTAATCTCAATGAATCCATGATCATTCATAAAATCACGCGTGGCTTGCCAGAATTTTGAACGTCTAACCAGGCGTTCTTTTACTTCCGGATTTACGTTCATATCTACGTAGCGCCTACGATAACGCTCTTCTTTATTGGTGAATTTTTCTGGTAAAGGTCTTAGAGTCTTAGTAAGCAATCTTACATAATTAGCAAAGACAGAGATTTCTCCGGTCTGAGATTTATCTACTGTACCTTCGGCTTCAATAAAGTCGCCGATATCTAATAGTTTAACTTCCTTAGCACCAAATAAACCTTCAGGAGTTTCTTCGCCAGTGGCCTTCATAAAAATTTGAACGTCACCAGTATAATCACGAACTTTTAAAAAAACAAGCTTTCCAAAAGATCTAATAGCAACAATACGCCCCGCAATAGTTACGGTTTTACCTTGTTTTTCATCAAAATTATTAATCACATCAGTAATTTTGCAATTCCGATGGCTTTTTGCTGGATACGGGTCAATTCCCTTCGCCCGGATCTCTTCTAGTTTTCTTAATCTTTCGTTTCTATAATCTTCAAGTAACATATTAAATATATTATACCATAAAATGTCGTTTTAAACTATTGACATAAATTAACAGTAGAACGCTAATTTTATTTTTGTATACAACGAATAGTTCTGCCATGTGCACGATTACCCGAAGGTAAACTATGAGTAGAAGCACTTTCTGCATAAGTCACCATAGCTGTCCCAGTTCCATCATCATAAGTTCTAGTCCACCATATACCAGTCGAATTTACTTGCACCCATTCCGCATTTGCCTGATTCCAATACCCAGCATATGCAGCAGGGACACTAGTATTACTCCTGAAGTAACCCATACTTTCGCCTTGAGCTTCAGTCATAAACGTCCAATTCTTAGGGCAGACATTATATGTACTATTACTAGTACCACTTCCGCTAGCATAGCAATATGTTCCGGCCGTAGCAGCACAATAATTATAATATACGCCTCGTTTCGCTCCGGTATTAGTCGTAGAATTCTTATATGTCGTTTTAATACAACCAGTTGTGAAGGTATTAGTACAAGATGCTTTATGAGCTGGTAACGAATAAGAAGATGAAACGTTAGAATAAGTAGAAGTTAGCGAAATTGCAGATGTACTTCCTAAGCGTAGATTCTCAAGCATAATACATTTATTGCCAAGACCAGTAACTTTCCCAACTTTATATACTTCATTATCTCGTTTGTCAGTTAATGAAACATATCCACTATTTGCCGTTAATGCACTACAGGCATTCCATTCATGCATATATAAAGTAGTACGAGGTAGGCTAAGTGAAATCGTACAGCCGGAAGTTGTGATTGTGCAGCTGCCTGACTGCGTCGTGAAATTAGTAGCAGATTTACTATATGAACAAGACGTTCCAAAATCAAGGCTACTAGTTCCATCCGCTGTATAGGAGCTTGGATAAGTACCGTCTGCATTTTGGAGACGATATTGTTTAGTGCAAGTATATTTGTTTGGAGTACCAGTTACAGTCGCTGTACCATTCCCAGCCCCAATAGTGAATGCATTACCATCCATAGTGCCCTCTCCAGCTGTTTTTGCATAACTAAGTGAATATCCAGTATCTATAGATGGGAATAAATAATAAGTAATTCCATAGACCATACCACTAGTTGAGCCGCCACTAGTTGTTATGTCACCCACTAAGTATTGATCAGCTCCTAGCTGACATACTGTTGGATTGGCAACTTTACATATTCTCACAGAATTCACACCTTGCCCCGCAAAATTAACGGTCAAACTATAAGTATTCGGTGTACCGGTCACTGTTATTGTGCCATCCCCAGGGCCAACAGTAAAACTATTGTTTGTTGACGAGTAGGAACCTTCTCCGGCCGTCTTAGCAATACTATATGAATACCCAGTGTCCGTACCCACAATCAAATAATATGTACTACCATATATTAATGGGCCAACCGAACCGCCACTAGTAGATACTATACCAATGCGCGCAGAGGTGTTTTGCATACATATTGCACCAGGTGCACTACAGACCATTACCGAACTCACGCCCTGACCTGCAAAATTGATAGTTAAATTATAAGTACCGATCTTAGAATTGCCATAATAAGTCTGATTATTGGAAGATAAAGTGATATTACTGCCCGCCGCCGTACCAGCATTAGAATCATCCTTAGTAGTGCTCCAACCATTAGAAACATACCCAGTATTCGGGGTGATAGTAGGCGTAGCAACAGAACACGAACTATAGCTATAAGCAAATCTACAAAAACCACTTGTTGAACCAATAGAACTTGTATAAGTGCCTTTACTAAAAGTCACATTAAAACGATAGATGGTTTCATTAAAAGTATATACTATGTTACTATTAGCAGTGTCCGCCACACTATAGTAAGTTCCTAAATAGTTCTGAAGCCCCTCCCAGCTCGAGCCTCCTGGACCGGTTTCTGTAGAATAGTCGGAAGTCCCAGTAGAGGAAATAGCAAGGACCATAGAAGAGACGGAACTAGTAGCTGTGCCGTTTACTCTCTGATTGCGATAAATAGTTCTAGTGGTGGCTGAACTACCATTATAATAATAATTAGTAACAGATTGGCTGTATCTTGTATAATAAGTGGTATTAGCTGTAGTAGGGGTGACAGCCACCATAGTACTAGTAGAAGTACCAACATTTATATAAGGCATACCACAAGTACCTTTAGAATTTTGCACTACTTGTGGGACAGAGATAGTACTTTCGGCAATCCCGGCAGCGGTATTGGAAGTGGGTCTGAGATATTGTGTACCAGTAGTGTCGGCATCGGATTTACTAGTTATATTGGCAGTTGTACATGAGGTAGTATTTGTATTGTTGTTGTAATAAAATGTCACCGTTACGTCTTTACCATACACCGCCCATACCCCAGCCAGAGCGCTTTGAGTAAGATATGATACCGAGGTACAATTTGTAGCTGTAGTGCCAGAAGAATAACAAGCAGAAGATATGATATTAGAAGATACCGCACTAGCATAGCCAGCAAACGAATAGTTAGTAGCCACTGTACCGGTTTGAGAGTAATCAGTTGTTTTTCCTGTAGTAGTAGTTGCTAGAACAGTAGAAGACATAGCAGTAGTAGAAGTAAACCATTGATTACGATACACAGTAGTTTTGCTAGCGGCAGAAGTAGAGGTTGGGCTAACTACATCAACACTAGTTCTATATACGGCATAGAATGTAGCATTGCCACTTAAGGTAATGCTAGTAGCAGAAGACATAGTACCAGTACTAGAAGCAAGTCCTACGTAAGCATTGTTATATGTACCAACGCTGTTAGTGACTGCAGTAGGGATAGTAGGAGAACAGGTGCCTGCATCATTGGCTACCGTACATTGTACAGCGCCAGTACCACTAGCAGGTGTATTAGTTATACTAGTGGTACCAACAGTCCCAGAACTGGTCTTATTATTGTAATAAATAGTAGCAGTATAAGTTTTAGGTACCCATATAGCATAAACGGTCTTGGTATTGGCTGCAGTCTGATCAATAGGATAACTTAAATTGGTTCCATCGCCATTTGGGTTGTATGTAGTCCCAGAACAAGTACCATTAGATGATGTAGTAGAGCACCATCCGCCAAAGGTATATCCACTACGAGTAGGTACGGTACTGGAAAGGCTTACCGAAGTTGAAGAAGTAGTACCAGTTAATGGATTAGGGCTCGGCATATTAGTTACTGTACTACTGCCAGCATTGGCATTATAAGTAATAGAATAGCTCACTGGGTTAGTTACAGCTGTTAAAACAAAAGTATTAGTATAAGTACCAGCTGCAGCAGTTTGGTCTACTCTAGCCCCAAAAGCTATTGTATAAGTATTAGCCGTGGAGTTAGCAGCACTAGTAGTATCTAGAGTATAGCCACTAGTACTAGGAGCTGGTCTATAACTAGTATTAGCAGAAGAATTATACCTAGAAGGAAGTACTCCCCATTTATTATTATAAGATGTTCCAGATGCTGCAGAGAAGGTAGATTCAGATATGGCAGAAGATATAGAAGAAAGCGTACTACTTCCATTTACTAGGTTAGTAGCATTAGTTCCAGAAGTATTAGCTTTAAGACTCAGTGTATATCCACCAATATTATTAGTAGTAACAGATGCAGTACTATTACCAGTTTTACCAAAAACTCCAGAAGAAAGATTAGGCGTTAAATCTAAAGATAAAGTCGTGCTAGTTACGGAGAGGCTGATTGTACTGGTTGCGGCAGAAGCATTATTGAATCCACTAGTTATATTAAAGATAAAAGAAACAAGACAAATAAAGAAAAATACTAAGAAAAACCGCAGTGATAGCGGCAAACTAGAAGATCGGAAAAAAGTGTTATTCACATAAACAAAATAACCACATCTTTCCACACTCTCCTCCATGTATATAATTATACATGAGCAGAATAATAACGCAAGCGGTTTCTAATCCTTTTTTACTTTTTTTATTGGATGTCTAAAATCTTAATTTTATTACCATTAAATTCAAAGCTTTCGCCAGCTTTTCTACCAAGTAATGCCTTGCCAATTGGTGATTCGTTTGAGATTTTACCCTCAAGTGGGTTAGCTTCTGTAGGACCAACTAAGCTATACTCAACCTTCTTACCACCAAAATTAAGCGTTAAATGAGCGCCTAGGTCCACCTTACTCTTTTTCCCACCCCTGATGATCTTTGCGTTCTTTAAAATATCCTGGATCTCTAAAATCCTACTTTCCGCAATTTTCTGTTCATTTCTAGCTGAACTATACTCTTCATTTTCTGACAAGTCGCCAAAAGAGCGCGCTACTGCAATTCGCTCAGAAATCACTGGACGATTTTTAATTAACTCATCTAGCTCTTTTTCTAATTCCTTTTTTCCTTCAGCGGTGATATTAACAGTTTTCTTAATCATTTAATACTCCATTTGAAACATAACTAAGTTTATCCAATATTCAATGTTATGTCAACCCTTTTTCACTAGAATTTTGCAAATAAATCTTCGATTTTTTCAGTCCAGGTTTTCCCTGTTTTGCGATCTGTAATTTCCGCTTCATTATTTGCTAATGTTTTATCTGAAATTACAATTCTAAAAGGAAGCCCAATTAGTTCTGCATCAGCGAATTTTTCGCCAGGACGAGTATCTCTATCGTCGTAAAAGACTGAATCCTCGCGTCCTTTATAAAATTTTTCCGCT
>JAZQTT010000017.1:0-54448 GCA_045630905.1 Candidatus Nanosyncoccus sp. | reverse complement strand
TTCTCCTGTGATATAATTAACTCAGTTGGTACGCAAAAAAGCGTATCACACCGCACCTAAATAAGTAATAATTTCAGCTATACTATTTTTAGTGTAGCAGGAATTGCGTGCTTTTGAAACCCTTTCGGGCTTGGAATTTCTTTATGGTTCACAAGTTTATAAGTATTACCTCCACTTAGAAAGGACCCCTTCGAAGGCATAGCAATCCCTCTAACCGGCGGGCCCCAATTGTGTGAGGTGGGTCGCGCTTCCGGGGTTCTCCCGGTATAGTGAGAAGCGTTAGAGGGCCAAGAAGGGCTCAGGTAGTGCCCACCCATACCTGAGCCCTTTTTGGTGCCAGAAAAAATTCCGTTTATGTTTGACGAGTATGATATTATATTATTATGGCAAAAAATTTAGTGATAGTAGAGAGCCCGGCGAAAGCGCATACGATTGAGAAATATCTAGGGAGCGATTTTAAAGTCTTGGCCTCAGTGGGGCATATTCGTAAAGATACAAAAGTGGATAAATCTACTTTCGATGTAACTTATGAAATTGATCCAGGACATAAATCTATTATTACTGAACTTAAAAAAGAGGCAAAAAATGCCGATAAAATTTGGCTAGCGACTGATGAGGACCGCGAAGGAGAGTCTATTTCATGGCATTTGTGCGAAGTGCTCAAGTTACCAAAAAATACCGCGAGAATTACTTTCCATGAGATTACTAAGCCAGCACTTGAAAATGCAATTAAAAATCCACGCACAGTCGATATGAATATGGTAGCAAGCCAGCAGGCTAGACAAACTCTAGATATGCTAGTGGGCTATGATTTATCCGATATGGTACGAAAAAAGGTACCAGGGGCAATTTCGGCAGGACGAGTCCAGAGCCCAGCGCTAAGATTAATTGTTGAAAGAGAAAAAGAAATTGAAAAATTTGATTCTAAGTTTTTATTTAAGATTAGCGGGGAATTTGCTGGACCTTTGAACGCTACTTATGAGGGCGATGCGCCAAAGAATGAGGAAAACGCTAAACAGTTACTTGAAAAACTAATAAAATCAGATTTTACCGTTTCAGATATTGAGGAAACCGAGGGGACTAAAGCTAATCCAGTACCGTTTACAACGGCTTCTATGCAAATTGAAGCAAACAGTAAGCTTGGATTTTCTTCCCGCACCACAATGTCTGCAGCACAAGGGCTATATCAGGCTGGCTTGATAACCTATCACAGAACCGACTCGCTTAATTTGTCGTCTCAAGCAGTAAAAGCTATTGCGGAATATATTGAAACTAAATTTGGTAAGGATTATTTAAAAGTAAGGCATTTTAAGACCAAAGACGCTCAGGCGCAAGAAGCGCACGAAGCAATTCGTCCAACCGACATTACTAGGACCACAGCAGGGAAAAATGACTACGAGAAGCGTTTATATCAGTTGATTTGGTCACGCACCGTAGCAACTCAAATGGCAAACGCAAAAATCGCTAAAACCACTATTAAAATTAAGTCTGCAGCGGATCCTTTTATTGCAAAGGGTGAGGTAGTGATATTTGATGGTTTTCTTAAGGTTTATGGGAAGAGTAAAGATCTAGAGCTGCCAAAGGTAAAAAAAGGCGATAAGATAAAATGCGAAAAAATAATTGCAAAACAGACCTTCGCGAAACCATCGGCAAGATATACTGAAGGTTCCCTAGTTAAAAAACTGGAAGAATTAGGGATTGGGCGTCCATCTACATACGCCTCAATTATGACCGCAATTCAATCGCGTGGATATGTTATTAAAGGTGAATCAGAAGGCGAAGAACGTGAAGCAATTGAACTTTCTGTGACTCCATCTAATAATACAGTAAAAAGGATTGCCATAAAGGAAAAATATGGCGCTAATAAAGGGAAACTAGTACCAACACCGATCGGTGAATTAGTAGCAGACTTTTTAACAGATAACTTTAAAAACATTGTAGATTATAAGTTTACCGCCCATATTGAAAAAGACCTAGACTTAGTTGCCGAGGCTAAACTAGAACGCGTAAAGATGCTCAGGGATTTCTATGGCCCATTTCATGATACCGTTCTAACAGCGAGCGGTGTAGAAAGATATAATAATTCCAGATTACTTGGCCATCACCCAGATGATGGAAAACCGATTTTCGCGAAAGTTGGCAAGAATGGTGGGTTTATTCAACTAGGAGACAATGAAAAAGAAGCTGGTGAAAAGCCAAGATTTGCGCCTCTGCCAAAGCGAAAGAGTGTAAAGACTGTTACACTAGAACAGGCATTAAAACAATTAGAACTCCCAGCTTTACCTCGTGAGTTAGGTAAAGCTAAAGATGGTACAGAATTAATTGCTGCAAATGGACCATTTGGACCATATTTAAAAGCAGGGAAATACAATATTCCAATGAAAGATGCTGACCCTTATACTATATCTTTTGAAGAAGCCTTACCGCTTTACCAGGCTAAAATTGATTCTATTATTGCTGACTGGGGCGAGATAATGATTATTAACGGCGCATATGGGCCTTACGTAAAAGGCCCAGGAAGGCGCAATAATGTTAAAATTCCAAAAGAGTCTGATCCTAAGAAAATTACTTTAGAACAAGCAAAAGAATTACTTGAAAACAAGCCAAAAGCCACGCGTCGCGGGACTAGAGGTGGTAAAAAAACTAAGGCTAAAACCAAAACAAAAGCCAAAGCCAGAACATAAAATCGCCATGATGTTTATGTTTAAAAAACTTTTTTCAAAAATTGTAAAAAATGTGGTAGAATAGTAATAGAAATTTTTAATATCCGTAGTTGACATACCAGTAAACTTATGATATTATATAACGAAATATTATTAATAACAGATATAGGATAAGGAAAAAACTCGATGGAGCAAAATGCGGAGATCCTCAAAAAAGCAATATCCGGAAGCCTGAAAATTATCGAACAAGACCGCGAAAAGGAAATCATTTCCAGAAGATTTGGGCTAAATGGTAACAAAGAAACCCTTGAACAAATTGGTGAAATGTTGTCAATTACACGCGAACGCGTAAGGCAGCTTGAAAAAGCGATTTTAATTCGTCTCCAAATCGCAGCAGAAGAAAATCAGATCCCAGAACTCGCCGCAGCCGAAAAGGTTTTGATCCGCAACTTAACCGAAATGGGGCGCGTCGCTAAGTTAGACGACCTCGCTGAAAAAGTCTACGGTAGAGCTACGACCGCGTCTGAAAAGACCGGCATTTATTTTATTGCTACTTTCTCTCAAGGTTTAACCGTAGTAGAAGAAAGTGATCGTTATTTTGCTTCGATTGGTATCGCTGATTATGGTGATGCTGGAAAAATCAAAGAGCGCGTTGATAAGATAGTAAAAACTATCAAAGAAAACAAGGCTCCTATGAACTTAGATGAGCTTGATGAAAAACTAGATTACGAACATCCTGACTATATCAGAGCTATTGCTTCGATTTCTAAATCACTTGCTACCCTTAATGGAGTTTGGGGATTAGCTAAATGGCCAGCTGTAAACCCTAAGAATATCCGCGATAAGATTTTCGTGATTCTTGAAGCTAAAAAAGAGCCGATGCATTTTTCAGAAATTGCAAACGAGATTAAAGAGTCTAATTTTAAGCGCAAGAATGTCACTGTTCAAGCAATTCATAATGAATTAATCAAAGATCCGCGTTTTGTTTTGATTGGCCGAGGGATTTATGCGCTTTCTTCTTGGGGATACAAGAAGGGAACTATTGCCGATATTATTACCGCTACACTAGAAAAATCAGAGAAGCCGATGACACGCGAAGAAATTGTCAAGCATGTCTTGAAAGTCCGCAAGGTAAAAGAAACCACAATTTTGTTAAATTTACAAAATAGAAAGCTTTTCAAGAAAATTGATAAAAACTCCTATACTTTGGCTTAAAAAATATGATAGAATAGTATTATGGAAGGCGTCATACATTTTATTTTAATGCCGATATTCTGGATTCCTGTAGTAGGAGTTCTAGCGTTTTTGACATATCGGAACTATAAAAAGCTAAACAAACTGAAAGTCTTAAATGTAGATTCGGTACTTTTGATGCTAGAAATTCCAAAAACCAACGATAAAAAAGAATTGGCGGCCGAACAGCTATTTGCTTCGCTTCATGGCATTTTAAGGGATAAACAAGAATTAAAAAACTCAGGCGGAGTCCAAGAACACTTATCGTTTGAAATTGTTTCTACTGCTGGACAAATTAGGTTTTACGTCTGGGTACCAAAGGTTTTGCAGAGTTTTGTCGAGGGACAGATCTATTCTCAGTATCCAACAGTCCAGATTTATAAAATGAATGAGGATTACGTAGATGAACGCACTAAATATCCGGTTAATTATTCTGCGGAACTAGGACTAGTAGAGAACGAAGCTTTACCAATTAAGACCTTTGATACTTTTGAAGTTGACCCGTTAGCTGGTATTACCGGTACGTTAGCAAAACTAAGTCCGGATCGCTCAGAAGAACTTTGGATTCAAATTCTAACTCGTCCAATTCCAGATGATTGGCATAAAAATACTACTGATAAATGGGTCACAAAGGTAAAATCTGGTGGCAAGTCTTTGTTTGGTGGATCAGGAATTGACTGGGCTTGGTTAGTAGAAGCACTTGGTGCACTTTTCCGCCCACCAGCCGGAGGAACAACCTCAGAAACCACCGTAGAATTATCCGAACGTGATAAAACCAGAATCACTAAGGCTGAAGAAAAAGCTACTAAGCTCGGTTATGAGGTTAAAATTCGTTTAGCTTATCTAGGCCAAAATGACACCGACGCAAAACTAAATATGCAGGCGTTAGTTGGTACATTTAAACAGTTCAACTCCACTAATCTAAATGGTTTTAAACAGTTAGGTGGGAGCTTCAACGCTGCCGATCTTGACGGTTATAAAATGCGCCAATTTTCTAATCGTGGATTTATTCTAAATATTTCAGAGCTTGCTTCGGTCTATCACTTGCCTCACACCTCTGTAGAAACGCCAAATATCGTCTGGGCATCATCTAAGACGGCCGAACCACCTGCTAAATTACCAGTCTTAACTGGTGAAACCGCAAATGACGAAAACGTCTCGGCATTTGGTCTTACCAATTTCAGGGGTATTAACCACCAGTTTGGTATATTGCGCCGAGATCGTTCACGTCACGTTTATATTATCGGACAAACCGGGGCAGGGAAAAGCGGTATGCTTGAGCTCTTGGCTCTATCTGATGTATTCTATAATCAGGGATATTGTATTATTGATCCACACGGAGACTTTGCGATCGATAACCTGCGTTTTATACCAGAATCACGTGTAAAAGATGTAGTTTATTTTAATCCAGCCGATACGGCGTTCCCTGTGGCATTTAACCCATTAGAGGTTACCGATCCTACCAGAAAGCCAAATATTTGTTCTGAAGTAATTGGCGTATTGAAGCGTATGTTCGGTGATTCTTGGGGTCCTAGACTAGAGCATATTTTAAGATATACCCTTCTAGCGCTTCTGGATCGTCCAGAAACCACCCTGCTAGATATTTCCAGGCTGCTTACTGATAAAGACTTTAGAAAAGAAACTTTGGATTACTGTAAAGATGTTACGGTTCTACAGTTCTGGAAGCATGAGTTTGGTCAGTGGAATGAAAAACAGGTCAACGAATCTATTGCCCCGGTATTAAACAAGGTAGGTGCATTTACAGCTAACCCAATTATTCGTAATATTGTAGGCCAGCCAAAATCTTCATTTGATATTAGAAAAATCATGGATGAAGGTAAAATACTGGTGGTCAACCTCTCTAAGGGCTTAATTGGTGAAGACAACGCAGCAATTCTAGGTTCATTCTTAGTAACTAAGGTTCAGCTTGCCGCGATGTCTAGATCTGATATTCCAGATGTCGCAGACCGTAGACCATTCTATCTATACGTAGATGAGTTCCAGAACTTTGCTACGGAATCATTTGCCGTCATTCTCTCCGAGGCTCGTAAATATGGTCTTAATTTGACTGTAGCAAACCAATATGTAGCTCAAATGACTGACCAAGTACGTGACGCAGTATTTGGTAACGTTGGTACAACTATTTCCTTTAGGGTGTCTGCAGACGATGCGCCAGTACTCATCAAGCAATTTGAACCTACTTTTGAGGAATCCGACATTATCCAATTAAATAACCGGCATTTCGTGATTTCAATGATTATCAACGGCGAAAAAGTTCCGGCGTTTTCTGCTACTACCCTATCGATCCCTGATTCGCCAAAGGATAACTTTGATGCAATTGTTGCTCATTCAAGAGAGTATTATGCACGGCCTAGATTAGAGATTGAGAAAGAGATTAGGGAGACTATTGAGCAGTCCGAAAAATATAAGAAGGAGTTATCAGATTCTGGACGTCAACCTGATCCAAAGCTCGTAATAGATACTAATAGTCAGCCGATTTTCAAACCAATAGTGCCAGAGAACCGTAGTTCCCACAGTAGTACATATCCTAAACGCTCCGAACAAAAACCGAACTTAAGCTATGCCACTCCACAGGCAGATTTCAGACGCCAAAAGCTAAGTCCAAACCAGGCTGAAGGTAAAAATGATCGGCTTGGGTTAAAAGACTTGGCAAAGTTGGTAGAACTGAACGGGGAAACATCAGCTTTGGAACAGCCGAAAAAGGGAAAAACCGAAAAATCTAAAAAGCCTCGTCCAACCGTTAGGAAAGGGAAAAAGCGCTTCGAAAGGCCTGTAAATAAGCCTTCTAATAGTGGTAAACCTATTAATAAGTCAGCTGATAAACCTGTTAATAAGCCTATTGACCGGAAAAATGATTCTATGGTTCCCTCTGTTAGGCCAGAGGTAGAATATCAAGAAAAAAACACAGTTACTATCAATCCATCGCATAATCCCCTCCCCTTATCCACCCCTGTTAAAAACCCAGAAGATTATGCCGAGAAGGATAATTCGGTAGACGGGTTCTTATCGATCAAACATTAGAAAATCATAAATCCAGCAGGAAATTGTTTTAAAAACAAAAAGTAGGGAAATAACAAAAAACAAATTCAAATATATAAATGAAAGATTTTTTTGATGGAAAATGGGCGGAAGACAAATCATGTTTTAGACATATGTTTAACGTCGCACAATATAGATTTTAGGACATTACGCTTATGGAAAAAAGACGATTAAACACCCGTCTTATATGGGCTAATAATTCTGGATGGGCGGGAATCACCCATGTAATAGTCTTTAAACGCAGGCTTGCAGTGGACTTTTAAACCCTGAATTTATATGCCTTAGGCAAGCCCAAGAATGGAAATTTTTATCACAAAGTCGAGTACGGTACTGAAATACCGGCACAGACTTACCTGAGAAAAATTTCCATTCCTGGTGCGCAGCATAGCGGCATATAAATTTAGAGTTTTAAAGCCTAGCTGCAGGCCTGGGTTTACTAGATTTTTGCCTAGATTTTAGCCCACCCCTGTAAAATCTGATTTTTGTCGAATTTTTGGCTGATTTTTCTAAATTTGACATTTCCCCGTTTTGATTCCCTATTTTTATTTTTTCCCTGTTATTTTCATTATTTAGTTCTCTGCTGGCATAAATGTACCTTTAAAATTAGAACAAAAACCGAACAATAAGAGGGTATAATAGAATTAAACTTAACAGGGGTAGACCCCTGTTATTATTTGGTTCCTTTTCTAATGCCAGTATGCCTTACCTTCAATACGGACATCAATATATTTAAAATCAGTTATTCCCTTTTCCTTAAGATAACGAAGCATGCGGTCGGCGTCCTCTACAGAGACTGCTGAACCACGGTCTACGGAGGTTTTAATAAAGCCTGCGTAATCCTGAAGATAGAAATCTACTTCACGGATTGAACCGCTTGGCAGAATAGCTTTTACCGGTTGATAGCCTAAGTCTTTAAAATCAGCTTCAGCCTGGCCAATATATCCACGCATACGGCTAGTAATCTTACCGCCGGTAGACTGGGAATCTTCGTCGATTATTTCAATTGTAGGCTCATATGAAGTCGCCGTGATGGTATCAATAGTGATGGGCGCTTCTTCTTTTTTAATGAAAATAAAATACAGGCTAACTAAGACGATAATTACTACTAAAAAGACAATTGTAACAATAATAATCCTGGCGCGGCTTTTTCGTTTATCTTTTTTACGAGCAGCAGCACGCTCATTAGCGGTTTCAAGTTTTTCACGCTGCTCGCCAATAGTACGTCCCATTTTGATGGTAGACTTGCGATTCTTACGACGATTAACTAGTTCCGGGTCTGACATATTAGACCTCTTCTAAAATTATTTCAGCTAGGCGTTTAGCGGCGTCAGCACGGACCTCGCCATGGAAACGATCGGCCATATCAGCGCGAAGCCGCGGTGATTTAATAAGATGTTTTATTTCGTCGAGCAAGATAGTTGGATTTTTCTCCATTTCTACGTTATCAACAACGGAAACTGCGTCGGCTTTTTTCAGACGTTCAGCATTTTTTACCTGATGACCACCAGGCAAACGTTCAAACGGCACTAGGATTGTTGCTTTTTTAAGTGAGGCCATTTCGGCAATCGTAGTTGCGCCAGCACGGGACACTACTACATCGGCTGCACCCATTAATTCATCCATCGTAGTATTAAACTCCCACATGCGGAAATTGGATTCTAGACTGGCCTTATCCCAGTTTTCATATTTCTTGAGGTCAACCATATTCTCATAATGTTTGCGGCCAGCTACTAAGCCAACTGAAGTAAATTTAAGTAGTTCTGGTAAGATAGCACGAGTTGCTTCATTTAGATTCTCGGAACCTTGCGAACCGCCAGTGATCACAACTAAAGGCTTTTCTGGACTAAAAGAGAAGGCTTTTTTGAGTGACAATTGCTTGGTTGGTGATATAGCTTTAAACTCAGGACCTACTGGAATGCCAGTCCAAACGTAGTTTGGATGAGCCTCTTTTATCTCATCTGAAAGTGGCATACCAAAGGCAACTTTTTTAGCTTTTTTCATTAGGATACGGTTAGCTAGGCCAGCAACAGTGTCTGATTCATGAATGATATAAGGAATCTTAAATAGCCGCGCCATTAAACCCACAGGCAAGCATACATAGCCGCCTTTTAAAAAGATAACGTTTGGCCGGGAAGATTTCTTGACAAGCCGGCAAAAAGCCGTTACGAGGCCAGCTAGGAAGCCGAGGAAGCCTAAGATGTTGCCTAGGATTAAATCTTTTAAAGTGATACCAAAATGCACGAAATAATCTTTAAAATGCCAATTTGAGTAGCGATGAAACTTACCGGCTGGAATGCGGCGAACTCTGATATATGGATCTTTTTTACGGTAAGTCGTTTTTTCTTCTTCGCCCCAAGCAACACCAATCTCAGTGGTGAGTTTGGTGACGTTTTTATAGTATTTAAAATCTGTCCAAAATTCAATTTTTGTTCGTGGTTTTTGATCTAAAATTTCACGAACTACGGCGACGGCTGGAGTGATATGACCCCCCGATCCGCCCCCTACTACTAATATCTTCATTTTTTATTACCTCCCTACTAGTATAACACGAAAGTTGTAAAACAAGGCCTAAAGCAAAAGCTAAAAAGATCATACTGGTACCACCATAAGAGAGCAGTGGCAGAGTAATGCCAGTCACTGGCACAAGTGAAGTCATAGCAGCAATATTAACTACTACCTGCGCTAATACCCAGGAGAAAACACCAACCACAATAAGGCGGTTTTCATAATCCGGCGTACAATTTGCAACTTTTAACATCCTAAGCATCATTACGCCAAAGACTGCAATAATCACAAATAGACCAATAAAACCAAAGGTTTCGCCCATAATCGCAAAGACGGAGTCGTTGATTGATTCTGGGAGATAACCAGTAGCCTGGACGGAATTACCGATCCCCACGCCAAATAAACCACCAGTGCCAATTGCTAACATTGCGTTATCTACGTGATAAGTAGAATCAGTGCTCTCGCTGCCGGACAAGGTGGTTAACCAGGCATCAACGCGCTGCATACGGTGTGAAGAGGTCGCTACGGCGCCAACAGCAACAACTGCAACGAGTGCTAGCATAATTAAATATTGTTTAGATGGGACGCCGGAAATCAAAAGCATACCAAAGATGATTGAAATTAAAGCAACGCCGGTTCCTAAATCACCCTGAGCGATAACGACCAAAAAGAGTGAAAGCCCACAAACTATCAATAATGGAAGCCAAAAATCGCGGAACTTCCCTATAGTTCCCTCCTCTTTTTTACGGGTCAAGAAATCTGCAAGATATAAGACAAGGGTAAGTTTTAAAAACTCAGCTGGCTGAATACTAAGCCCACCAAAATTAAACCAACGACATTCACCAAGCTCACACTTAGCTAGAGATGAGCCAGTAAAAGATAAGATCCAGAGTAAACCAGATAAAATCAGGGCAATGATCATCAATGGCTTGGCGCATTTTTTAACGTATTTATACGGTATCCATTTAAAGGCAGCAAAGAAAGCAACTAGAGAAATGATGATTGATCTAAGTTGACCAAAGAAGAAATAATTAGAATCATAATCTGTTCCGTAGGTGCTATTTAAGACGTTAGCACGCATTGGCCCAATTGCATAAATCACAATAAGCCCTAGAGCCATTAAGCCAAGGGTTGAAAATAAAATTACTAAATCAGATTTATGTTTGCGTATTTTCATCTTCCCCGCCCGTTAACAGTCATTTAAATTGCTCCTCCGGTAACAGCAATGAAAACTCCAATAATTGCGCAAACTCCAGCAATAATCCAAAACCTCATGACGATCTTTGCTTCCCCCCAACCTTTAGCTTCGAGATGATGGTGAAGCGGAGCAGAAATGAAGATTTTCTTGTGGAAGAATTTCTTTGAGATAAGTTGGATAAGACTTGATCCGGTTTCAATCACAAAAGGAAGGCCAATAATTGGTAGAAGCAGGAAGGAGTTTGTCATCATAGACACAACGCCAAGTCCGGCGCCAAGCGCAAAGGAGCCAGTATCCCCCATCATAAAACGAGCTGGTGGAACATTGAACCAAATATAAGATAGTAGCCAACCAACAACAGTAAGACAAAAGCCAAATAGTAGCATGTTACCTTGGAACAGAGCAATAACACCAAAGGCGCCATAAGCCATCATAGAAAGTCCACCGGAAAGGCCATCCAGACCATCAGAAATATTTACAGCGTTAGAGGTAGCAACTACCGCAAAAGCAAAGATTAAAATAATCGCAAATATACCGATTTCTACATTGCCAACAAATGGAATCATGATTGAGGTCCAACCTAGTTTTACAGCAAAGAACCAGCCTAGGACCAGGCCAACCCCGGTAATTAAGATAAATTTAACTGGTCCACGCAGTCCAGCTGCACCGCGCCCAGAACCAAAAATATTAATTACGTCGTCAATGACACCTACTAAGGCACCGCCAAGAAAGCCTACTAAAGGTAGCCAAGTCTGGCCACGATCAAGATTAAAAATCCAGGTGACAGCAGTGATAGCTACTACGCCAATGAGGCCCGCCATAGTTGGGAATGCGCGCTTAAATTTATGAGCGTGAAGCTTAGTCATTACGGGAAGCTCTTTGCCATCAACAGTAGTCTGTTTCTGCTTTTTCCAGAATTTATATTTATAGGCAAAATGAGTATAAAACGGAGTCAAAACCATCGAGAAGAGGAAGCCAGCAAGTGCCAACAATAATCCGTAGAACACTTCATCTTTCATGTGTAACATCATCATTAGCTCCTATTATATCACAATCTAGTTTGGTTTAATTTTATAATAATCGATCAGGTAATTTGACAAAGAATCAAATAATTTCATCGGAATAGTACTTTCAATTTTCTTACCTTTACCCCACATTTTGATCATAATTATATGATTAGGCAATTCCCCTTTAGGTGCAATAAAACCGATATATGAACCTACGAGCTCGCTCATTGAGGCGTCGTAAGCGCCGTCAACGATAACCTGCGCAGTACCAGATTTACCACCAATATCATAACCAGCACGATCAATGCCTTGATTAACCTTAGATCTACGGTTATTAGTTAACATGCCACGCATCGTAGCAGAAGTTTCATCGGTGAGGATTTTTTCCTCAGTTTTTCCTTCGACTGATACATTCTCGAGAGGGACAATTTCGCCGTCTTTTAATTCTCCTTTAATAATGGTAGGGGTGCGATAATAACCGCCGTTTACTACGGCAGAGAAAGCGGTTGCCGTCTGAATCATAGTAAGACTTAAGTTCTGACCAAAGGTCATATTGGCGTAAACTGAGTCACGACCCCAACCTTCGTTTGGATCTGGAATATAACCTTCTGATTCAATCAATTCAATCCCTGTAGCCTGCCCTAAGCGGAACTTATTATAATAATAGTCGTAGAGTTTTTCGCGACCTTGCTGGTTAATCGCCGAACTATTACCACCAAGTAGTTTCAGAGCATAAATTGATCCTGAGTTTAAGGACCAATAGAGTGCTGTGCGCATATCAATCGTGCCATTTAGAGAACTTCTTTTTTCAGCGTTTTCAATTTTCCAACCATCAACGATTTCATAACCTTGGTTATAATATGTGGTGTCCGGAGTCATTACGCCTTCATTAATTGCAGCCGAAAAAGCAAAGCTTTTACAGATAGAAGCAGGTTCATATGGAACTTCAGTTACGTAGTTAGAATAAGCCGAGGCGTCTTCAACATTGCCATAATCACCTGGGTCATAATTTGGGAGATTTGCCATCGTGAGCACTTCACCAGTTTGAGGATTCATGACTAAGACTGCAGCATTTGTAGCTGCGGTAGATTCAAGAGCAGAAGCAGTGATTTCCTCAATTCCCCGTTCCAAGTTACGATCAACGGACAAGACTAAGTTTTTACCATCTTCGGCTGGGATGCGGACATTTTCATCGCCAATAGAAAGAGCCACTTTATTTACATCGGCGGTGGCTTTTAAGAGTCCGTCTTTCCCTGTTAATAGAGTATTTAGTGAGCCTTCTACTCCATATTGCCCAATACCGTCAGCATTAACAAAGCCAAGTAATCCCGAAGCAAGTTCACCTTCAGGGTAAACCCGTTGGTTATTTTTCTGGAACCAGACAGCAGAAATTTCTTCGTCGGCAATTTTTGTTGCGCTCTCTCTTGGGACATTTTTAGCGACGATAGAGTATCTTAGACCTTCCGTATTATAGATTTCTTCTAAATCGGCCGTAATATAATCCTTGGCGTAAGTTTCAAGAGCGGTTTTAATCTTGTCCTTCTCTGTTACGGATGGGTCAATAATAATTTGGTAGGTAGTTTGATTTAAGACAACTGCAGCTGGATCATTGCCATCCATCATATAGATTTCACCACGTTTAGCGACGATAGTTTCAAGTAAAGTGTGTTCTTCGTCGGCCTTAGCTACCCAAAATCCGTGCTCGATAATCTGAATAAAAAAGAGCCGCACCAGAATTATACCAAGCGCGACAAAAACAACATTTCGTAAAATTTTCAGACGATGAGTAGAGACCTGAGTTTTCTTCTGGTCAATTATTTGATTTTGAAGCTGACGATTACTCCGTGGCATAACCAGTTACCGTCGCGTCTTCCATCGCGGCAGCAACAGTACTATTTTTTGCCGTAGCAACGGAAGTTAGGCGCGCCTTTTCAACAGCTAAATCATCTTTTTTAGCATTCATTTCAACAATTTCATTTTCTACTGAAGAGATATCATAATCAAAGCCATTTGCTTTAGTTCCCTCTGCAACATAGATTAAACCAAAAACTAAAGTTAGCATACTAACAATAACGATTTGAGAAATAGATCCAAGATTTCTTTTATTGTGCCGGACAATGTTGCGATTACGCGTAAAACTAGTACCGGTCGCATTCCGCCTTGTGGTATATGATTGTTCTCGCATTTTTTATTTTCCTCACTCGTTTTTATTTTTATTTTTATTTTTTGTTGGTTTTATTCGTATCTGTATTTTCCTTAGTCCGGGAGGTTTTTACAAGCAGAGCTATAAGTAACTTATAAAAACTGCTCCCGGGAAGGTCATACACTTCACACTCTACGAATAAACTCTATTGGCGGACCGAATGGCCCATGTCACTAGTCTTTATGGATGGGCGGGAGGTTCCCCGCCCGGGACGGAGACTAGCGGAAATTTACCTTTACGGTTTGTTTGCGCGATTTATTCGCGACGACGATTTGTTTTGGCATATTGCCTCCTTTTTTTATGTTTTTATTTTTATCAATTCCGCTCAGCTATTCGCAGTTTTGCACTTCTAGCACGCGGGTTGATAACTAACTCCGAACTCTCCGCAACAATTGGTTTTTTATTAACAATCCTAAGTTCAGATTCCTCGCCAAAACTGGAGGCTTCTTTAAAGAAGTCCTTTACTAGGCGATCCTCTAGACTATGGAAAGTAATAATACCAAGGCGACCGTTTTTATTGAGCAGTTTAGGTAGTAATGGAAGAGTTTTTTCAATCTCTTCTAGTTCATCATTTACGGCAATACGGATGGCCTGGAAGACTCTGGTGGCGGGATGGACTTTAGTGTGACCTGACCTTGAGATAATTACATCTGCTAATTCCTTTGTACTCTTAATTGGGCGGTGATGAACGATAGTTTTTGCTAACATTTTTGCGCGACCCGAAGGTTCCTCGCCATAAGTCATGAGTATTTCTGCTAATTCGCGTTCACTGGAATGATTCACTATGTCATCAGCCGTTTTTTCCTGCCGTCTATCCATTCGCATATCTAGAGGTGCATCGTGTTTAAACGAAAAACCCCTATCTTCCATATCTAATTGCGGAGAAGAAACCCCAAAATCTGCCAGTATTATGTCAAAAGTTTTTCCACACTCAATTAACTGCAGCACCGCACTATAAAAATCTGTGTTGATTATTTTTATCGTAGATGGGAATCTTTTCTGTAGGTGTTCTACAGCAAATTCATCACGATCTATTAAAACAGAGTCCTTATAATTCCGTGTCACATCCAAAATACTTCCAGCATGTCCACCGTACCCAGCCGTCAAATCTAAATATGATTCGTTTGGCTTTGGTGAGAGACCTGCCATGACTTCAGACAATAATACAGGGATATGTAGTTTCTCCATATTTATATTATACAACGTTTGAGACCGTTCAACTAGAAACTTCAGCGGGTTTGTTTCTGTTTGATTTTTGTTTGATAACACAATTTATCCACCACGATTTACCAGCGCGAAGCTAATCACATATCGCAGCCGTTGAGAGACTTATTGTGTGCTTTTGGTCATTTGAGACCTAATATAGAGTTTTATTGGGAGGTGTGTTTTAAGGAAAGAACGCACGATTATTGTTTCGCATCTCGCTAAAATTAATGCGCGCCAGAGCTCCTAGTTGGTCGATCTCAAACTTTATTAATGTACGACTTTTTGTTTAGCGTTTTTGTTTATTAATTCGCTGGTCTTATTGTATGATAATTTTTTCAAAAAAGCAAGAGCTTTTTTTAGCTTTTTTTAAGTTTTTTTACCACTAAAGTTTTCCACAATTGTGGAAATTTCCCCTGTTATTTTCCCGAACACATACCCCTTGATTTTTTACCTCTTTTATTTTACAGTAACCGAACATTAAGGTGTTGTTACCTGTTATTCTTGACTTTTTTAGGGATTTGTGATGTAATTGTTAAAGAATTAGCTCAATAGTGAGCTAACGAGGCCTTATACTATAACAAGGAGGTGCAAGAAATGGTTAAAGATAAGGTAGTTGTTTACAAAGTTATGGGTTTAACAAAGGAAAAGATTATCCAGCTTTTTCGTTCTGTTGCTGAAGTTGATATTTATGGTAAAAAGATGTTTACTGTATCCGAGGCAGATGATCAGCCACAAGAATCGAAATGCTTCTTCGATCAGCTGTATCGTCGAGGAACAAAATATGCGAGGGTCTATGACTTTTCCGTTCTATCAATGGAATATGTCTATAAATATGACTTTCGTAAGCCAGCGGAGCGTTTTGATTTAATAAAATTAGAAGGTTCCTGCACGGTTGCATATATGAATAAAGATGGCCTAACATGTTTAGATGAGTTTCTCTATATAGAGAGGCCGGAAGACTGTTATTATGTTGTTACGTTTGAAGCCTTTGTAAATACAAGAACCGAGAACGGAACAATTTTCTGTAGCTTCTTTAACGAAACATTTGTTGATGAAAAATTCGCCTTTGAAGTTATAAGAGCCCATGATTGAAAGCCCAGAGCCCTCCTTACGGAGGGCTTCTGTATGTCTAAAAAATATTTTTAAATTATGTGATATAATGAGAAAAATAAGTGGAGGAAAATCATGGAAAATGCCGAGAATGAACCGTTTGATATCTTTCTTTGGGCAAATGAGATTGACGAAATAAAAAATAACGTATCTGCAGAATTGTTTTTATTTAATAAAAACTACACGCCTTATAAAATTAAGTACTCTGACAAACTAACCGGTGCGGTAAAATCGATGTTTATGCAAGAGGCTATTTCTTATATTATTACAGAGGCGGATAAAGGCTTGGAATGTCGTGAGTATGAGCGTGCGGATGGTGAGGAAAAAGTAGTTTATCGTACTTCCCTTTCTAAGGTGGGACGAGCAGAAACTTTGATCCATTTGATCGAACACGAATATAAAGACATTGATTATTTTTCCGAAAACGAATATGACTTTAAAAAGGTAAAAGGGATTCTTGCTAAGTTTACCTATCCAGGTGAAGAAGGAATGAAAACTTTTTATATTGCAAAAATCTTGCCAGCCTCGGCGGCGCTTAAAGGGGCGACTTCTTGGGAGATCAATGGTGAGTCGTTTGAACCATTTTCAGCAGAGATTGCCCTTAAGATGCCAGATGATAATCAGGTAGCAATTGTGGATGGAACGATTATCGTATTTAATCAGTCTAAGTTTGAGAATTTATTCCAATATGATTATAAATCTCAGGTAATTGCAGAGGCTAAAGCTAAGGAATTAACTGAGAAATATAAGCTGTCGTTTGCGGAGGGTTTGACGCTTGATTCCCTGCTTGCGGATAAGAAGCCAATTCTAAAAAAGGTTCAGGCGATGGACATCGCAGAGGAAATGCCGCAGGACAAATTGCTTGATTACGCTGATGAAATGCAACTTGAACTAATGACGGACGACGATGGGTCGATTATCATTATGGATGATAAAGATTTGACCATGTTCGTGAATCTGTTAAATGAGGATTACTATATTTCTCCAGTAAACGGTAAGAGATACGAGATCAAATCTAAAAAACTACTCGGTGAGCCAGATGGTGAACCACCGAGAGGCTAGAGTTCAAAGTAAGTACTATTTATAAAATTAGATTCACCCAGAGTGGCAAAGGTTTTTCTTAAGTCTTCTTTTGCAGCGATAACTGAGTCATTAGGGACAAGATCTGATTCAATCTTGGCATAATACCCTTGAGTATTCTCAACCTTATCAATATAGATAAATGTTCCTCCCCCCATATCTAACTCTTTACGACGGCGAGAAACTTCACCTGCCGGTTTGAAACCCAATTGAAGAATAATATTTACAGTCTTTTCGTAATCTATAACAAGGGTCTTTTCAACCACATCAGTATCAGAGTCTTCAATATGGCGTTTTAGAATAAAGTAATACTTTGCCGGCTTATCTACAGATTTCATTTCCGTCCTCATGATTAGGCGCGGAAAATTACTCTGTTTTTTATAGCCACGTGGAACATAAATACGATCGTGTTGCCAGTAAACAGGTGTAAAATTTAGTTCAATATCACTTAATTTTTTTTCAAAACTCTCGTGATTCTTCAGTTTACATTTTAGAATTACTTTCTTCATATCTGTATTATATCATATAATTAATGTTGTTTTTTTTACAAAATTTGTGCTATAATGATTACTAAATTAAGCGAGGTAATATGTTAGATCTATTTGTCACTTCTCGGGTGCGCCGTAAAATATTAGTGGTTTTTGCTAAGTATCCAGATTTTAAAACTCAGGCTAGGAGTTTAGCTAATTTAATCAAGGAAGACCCTGGTAATATCCAGCGTGAGTTAGACAGAATGGTAGAAGGTAATTTTCTTATTATTACTAAGAAGGATAAGAGTAAGTTTTATCAAACTAATAAACAATTCCCTATTTTAAAGGAACTACAAAGCATTGTAATAAAAAGTCAGTCTGGCGGAAAGCCAAGTAAAACGATCGGGTAGAAGCCAAATTAAAAATGAGTAAAATATTTGAACAACTCGTTAAGCTGCGAGGATTAAAGCCGGACTTTTTGAATCCGCAATATGGAGATCTAACTGACCCGTTTTTACTACCTGGCATGAGGGAGGCTGTTACCCGTATAAAAGAGGCGATTTCTAGAGATGAAAAGATATTGATTTATGGCGACTATGATGCCGATGGTATAACTGCAAGTACGTTAATGGAGCAGGCCCTAGTGATGGCCGGGGCCTCATTGAACAATATTGTTATCATATTACCTGATAGGTTTGCGGATGGATACGGGATGAGCCCTAAGTTAATTAAGCGCGCAGAATCAGAAAAAGTTAACTTAGTAATTACAGTAGACTGTGGCTCACGTAACCATGATATTATAGATGAGTTAAAAACAATTGGGATAGATTGCATTGTTACTGATCATCATGAAACAGATGACTCGGTACCAGATGCCATAGCAGTAATTAATCCAAAACGTAAAGATCACCCTACTGATGTTTTACATGATTTAGCCGGGGTAGGTGTTGCTTTTAAGATAGCCCAGGCTTTAGTAAAAGAAGGGCTGATTACTGAAGGACAAGAGAAGTGGCTGCTTGATCTAGTAGTAATTGGGACAATATGTGACAATATGCTACTGACTGGTGAGAACCGGGTTCTAGGATTTTATGGATTAAAAGTTTTAGCTAAGACTAGGCGGCCTGGACTTATAGAATTAATGAACCGTGCCGGAGTAAAGAATTTAGATACTGATGCTATTGGTTTTCAGATTGGCCCAAGGCTTAATGCGGCTGGACGCCTAGATACCGCTGACTTATCATTAAATTTATTGAGGACAAACTCTGCGTTGGAGGCTGCACCCCTGGCTTTAAGACTAGAAGAATTAAATAAAAAACGAAAGACGGAACAGAACTTAGCAATGCGGGAGATAGAAGAGCGCGGCGTAAGCGATGACCCAGTGATTATTGAAACTGGAAAATGGCACGAGGGGGTGCTTGGTATTATCGCTGGGCGGTTAGTTGAACAGTACAGGCGACCTGCCTTTGCTTTAGCTGAAACTACAGATGGAATATTTAAGGGGTCGGGGAGGAGTTTTGGTGAGTTTAATCTAGCTGATGCATTAAAACATGCAGGCGATGTTGTGCTTAGCGGAGGTGGTCACGCCGGTGCAGCGGGGGTTAAAATTAAACAAGAAAATCTTTACCGCTTCCGAGAGGTGATAAATGAATATTATCGTAGTCTAAAGCTTAGTGATCAGTCCAAATATTTCCAAACTACAGCTGATCTAGAAATAAGAGATTTTTCCGAGCTTAACCTTTCCTTTCTTGATGAATTGAAGACCTTAGAGCCGTTTGGGGCTGGAAATGAGGAGCCGGTGTTTAAAATATGTGAAGCAAGTGTCGTCAATGTAACAAGAATGGGTGATAAACGGAACCACTTAAGGCTAGATTTAAGAGATAAAGAGGGGCGGACGTTAAAATGTTTGGCTTTCTTTGCGCCTGAGGAGTGGCTAAATCTTGACCCACAATTTGACCAAGTTGAACCACTTGTAAAGTTTATTTTGAATGATTTTAACGGGGTAAAAACGTTAGAAGCACGAATTGTGGACCTGGAACGTGACAATCTATAATTAGTGGATTATAATCTATTTATGGGTTAATTGATTATCGCTTCCTTCTGGGAGCGATTTTCTAATTGTGTTTTGGGGTGGTATAATAGGAGTATGTTTTATGAGGTGATCCCGGAGGGGAAAGTGGAGGCTTTTATTTATGATTATGACGATTCCCTTTCTGCTGGGCAGATTGTGACAGTGCCAATTGGAAAACGTGTGGTACCGGGCATAGTTGTTAAAAAAGTTGCGCAACCAAAATTTAAAACTAAATCAATTTTGAAAGTTTTGTATTCAAAGCCGTTACCAAAACGTTTATTAAGTATTGCGCAATTTGTACATGATTACTATATGACGCCAACTGGGCAAGCAATATCTTTAGTTCTACCTAGAGGAGTTGAAAAACAGAGGAGAAAGGCAAAAACCGAACAAATGTTCGGGGGGTCAAAACAGGATTTATCCATGCCGGATATTCAGCTTAACCCCGCGCAAAAAAAGGCCCTAAAAGGCCTGTATTCGGCTCCAGGAACGACGAAACTGCTGTTTGGTGTTACTGGTAGTGGTAAAACTAACATATACGTTAAAATGGCTGCTAGGGCCCTTTCAAGGCAAAAGTCGGTTGTTCTTTTAGTGCCAGAAATCGCTTTAACCGGACAACTTGTTAAGGTATTTCAAGAGATATTTGGTAAAAGAGTAGTGTTAATCCACTCGCGTCAGACGGAGGCGGAGCGGCATTTAATCTTTAATTCTCTGCTAGAATCTAACAAGCCTTTAATTATAATGGGGCCTCGTTCTGCACTGTTTGCGCCGGTGGCTGATCTTGGCTTGATTATTATCGATGAGGAACACGACGGGGCTTATTTTCAGGATAACGCGCCGAGATATTCAACTGTGAGAGTAGCAAGTTTTATGGCGAAAGAGGCCGGATGTCCGCTGATTTTAGGTTCAGCTACCCCTACTGTGGAGGATTATTATATTGCCTCAAGACAAGAGGCAGTTGTAACTCTTACAGAGAAAGCAAAGGCTGAGGCGAAAAAACCAGAGATGCAAATTATAGATTTTAAAGATCGGGAGAGTTTTACTAAGAACAGGTATTTCTCTAATCCTCTGCTTGCAGCAATAGAGCGGAATTTAGAGGCAAAACAACAGACATTAATTTTTCATAACCGACGAGGCTCTTCACCTCTGACCATTTGTGACAATTGTGGCGAGGAAATTCTATGTCCAAACTGCTTCTTACCTATGACGTTGCACGTAGATAACTATGAACTTAAATGTCATACGTGCGAACATACAGAAAAAGTACCTTCTTGTTGTCCAAAATGTGGAGCACCAGGACTAATTCATAAGGGGTTTGGGACTAAGTTGCTAGAGGCGGAGCTAGGCAAGTTATTCCCTCGCGCTAAAATCAGGCGTTTTGATGCCGATAATAAAAAAGGTGAAGGATTGGAAGAGGTTTATGAAGAAGTGAAAAAAGGCGAAGTGGATATTCTTGTAGGGACTCAGACTATCGTAAAGGGGTTAGATTTGCCAAAACTAGCGACTGTAGGGGTGGTACAGGCAGATGCTGGCCTTTCTCTGCCAGATTACATGGCGGAGGAGCGTATTTTCCAGTTACTAACTCAGGTGTCTGGACGAGTGGGGCGTGGACACTTAAAGACGGCTGACGTCTTTATTCAAACTTACAGACCAGATCACCCAGTTTTAAAGTTTGCTGTAAATGAAGATTATCTTGGATTTTATGATTACGCTATTAAACGCAGGCAACATGCTGGTTTCCCGCCATTTAGGTTCGTGATGCGGCTTGAAATTACTATGAAAACAGAGGCGATAGTATTAAAAAAAATAAGAGAAGTGGCTAAGAAGTTTTCTCTAGATCCTAGTCTTATAGTTTCTCCACCAAGGCCGTCTTTTCATGAGCGTACAGCTAAAGGATATACTTGGCAAATTGTAATAAGAAGTAGATCGCGAAAAACTTTATTAAAAGCTTGTGAGGGGCTAGATCCGAGTTTCAAAATTACTCTAGATCCGCCAGGTTTACTATAAAAAAGCAAAAGGCACCCGGTTGGGTGCCTTTTAAGGTGGAGTTAATGTTTCTTCTTATATCTCTCTATCAGAGCACTGGCATGTATCAAAGAAGAAATTTTACTTCTTTCAAGCGAGGTTTCTTCTTCATGCAGCTCTTTCATAATATTAAAGATAGAGTCTTCCATGTTATCTTCCCCAGTATCTTTACTTATTACGGAATGAAATTCACACGCAATTTCATAGAGAATACCAGGATGGTAGGACGGAAGTTCTTCCCTGCTTAAGAAGTGCTCTTTATCTAACTCTTCGTTTTCCCAACCAAACTGGTTGATAAATTCCTTTGTCGTACAATCGTAATTACGCTGTGACAGAGAACGAGGAGTTAATACTAATGTAGCGAGTCTATTAGTAAAACCACATTTTACACATTCAACCAGATCTGGGTGATTCGCGCAATCTGCCGGATAAGGTTTATTAATTGATTGTGATTTTTTAATCACTACAAAGAGATGTTTGCAGTGGCGATATTTCTCGCATAATTCAACCTGCTCTTTTTCGCTCATTTTAAGTTCAGCAAAATGACGCGAAAGCTCGTTATTATTTCTTAATCTAACAAGAAATATATCTTTGGTAGCCATAACATCACCTCCTAAAAATTAAAGGACTCCACCCTAAGTAAATTATAAGTGATAAAAATTCGGTTTACAAGCGTAAGATGCTTAACGAAAATCGCCTGCCGGTTAGGGCAGGCGATTTGGTTTACGATTCTTCGTTTGGGAGTTCCCCGGCGTTTTTAGCGATTTCGTAATTGCTATAACGTGAGTCCCCTGTTACTTCCTTAATCACGTTTAAATAATCAGGGATTTCAACTTCCGTTTCACTAGTGGGGAGTTCTACCTCAAGAATAGCGTGCTCAGACGAAGAAGGATAAATGTCTACTTCAAGATATTGAGCGTTCTCACGATCTGCTATACAGAATCGCGTTTTACGAATCTGGTGAAGCTTCGGATCAGCATCCATCAGGAATCTCAAATATTCGCGTTCCGATAGACGCTTTTCTTCTTCAACCCGTTTCGCTGGGTTCTCAGTGTGACGCTTAGTCGTCATAGTAAAGTCGCAGTCGCCATCTTCAACACGTTGACGAACTCTTACTTCGGCCCCACTATTTGAAACTAAGTAGGTTTGGAGGATTTCAACCTCCTTGACATTCTCACAGCTGCGCAAGAATGCAATGTTTGGCATTGAGATCAAATACTTCCTTTCGATCTCATACGGTTCCGGTTCACCAAGAATCGAGGAAATTCTGGACAATAGAGTTCTTAATTTATCCTCAAATGAACCCTCGTTTTTGATGATGTAAAAGTGGCTAGTACCAACCCAGGCGTTTTGGGTTTTCTGGTCAAGCAATCTGGCTTCTTCCAAACCTTCCTTCCGGGCAGCATTGTTAGCACAAGTATAGAATTCCTCCGCGCCATCTGCAGCTGTGACGAGGTGAAACACTCCATCGTACCGGCGAAGCGTTCGCTTACCTGATAATCCATTAATGTCATCAATCAATGAGCGGAATTCTTCCTTGCTCACATAAGCCTGGTTATCACGGATACCTCGGTCGCAGACAATCAAAACTTTGTCTACATCTTTTAAGCGATGTGCGAACTTCTCACACTTCTCTTCTTTGCTGATCTGTCTGCTAATGAGCATCCTCTGAAAGTCCAGAGGATCTGTGAAATCAGCGGGGTGAAACCCCTCATTCATCAATTCTGTAGCAGTTTCACTTATAATTAAGGTTTTCCACCCTAATTTAGTGAAATAATCTGAGATTCGGCAAAGAGCCGTAGTTTTTCCGGCACAAGGGCCACCAGTTAGCACAATCTTAACAATGTCCATTTTTAAACACCTCCTTTGAATCGTATGTTAAAGAACATAAAGTACACTGTTTTTCCCTGTTATTATACCATATTGTCTCTAATTAAAAAATAATGTAAAATAAGCATAAGAAGTAAAAAACAAAAGGAGGCTTTTTATGTGTACAGGTGTCAGATTTAGCGATAATGCGGGTAATATGTATTTTGGGCGAAATCTGGATTGGTCTACCCCTTATGGGCAAAAAGTTGTGATTACTCCAAGAGGCTACAAATATAAGTCGGCTTTTCTTGGTGAGATGGCAAATTCACCCGCTCTGATTGGTATGGGGATTGTAGCAGAAAATACACCTCTTTATTTTGACTGCGCAAACGAGCATGGGCTGGCGATTGCAGGGCTAAACTTCCCTGGTTACGCCAAATATGAAGAAGCACCGGTAGATGGCAAGACAAATGTAGCGGCATATGAATTTCCTCTCTGGGTAGCTTTGAATTTTGCTTCTATTGAGGAAGCTGAAAAAGCTTTAAAAAATGCAGCAATCGTAGCTAAACCAATCAACGACCAGTACCCGGTTTCCCAGTTACACTGGATTATTGGGGATGCTAAGAGGTCAATCGTAGTAGAATACACCGAACGCGGGATGGAAATCTTTAAAAACGATGTAGATGTGCTCACAAATCAACCTGAATATGGCTGGCATCAGGAGAATTTAAGAAACTATCTAAATCTATTTTCGCAGATGCCAAAAGAAATAAAATGGCGCGATGCCAAGTTTACGGCGTTTGGCTCGGGGTCTTTGATGAGAGGGCTGCCTGGCGGGTTTTATTCTACCGACCGCTTCATCCGCGTAGCTTATTTCAATACTCATTATCCAGTACAAGTTGATGAAGCGACTAATGTATCACGTTTATTCCATACCTTGACTGGGGTGGCGATGATTGACGGAGCAGCCTCAATGGCGGATGGGGCGTTTGAAAAGACGATTTATACCGGAGGATACTCTACTGCTACGAAGACTTATTACTACAATACTTACGAGGATCCAGCAATTAGAAGTGTCGCCATGAAAGATCATGATCTTGATTCCGCTGAATTAATTACAATATAACTTCTAAGAGCAACACAAAACACGCCTTCCAAAGACACGCTCAAGGGCGCTCGCTCAAGCTTATGGTCCTTGAAAGGTGTTTTTGTGTTATAATTGAGGTATGAAGATTATTACCACGCCGGATGCGCGACTCAGGGAGAAATCGGAGAAAGTACGGAAGATAGATGATGAAGTACTTAGTGTTATTTCTGATATGCGGAAACTATCGCTGGATTGGGAAAAAGACCACCCTTATGAGCTATCAGCAGCAATGGCGGCACCTCAGATGGGAGTATTAAAACGAATCATAATTATTCGCGATGATATGCAAGATAAGAAAAACGCCACTTTTACCGCTTTAATTAATCCAGAGGTAATTAAGGCTGAAGGAAAGCCAAAAATTGACTATGAGGGCTGCTTATCTGTTCCTTCAATTTATGGAAAAGTTCCAAGGGCGACTAAAGTCCGAGTAAAGGCTAAAACAGAAGACGGAACAGAGGTAAGAATCAAAGCTACTGGAGATCTTGCTAGGACTTTGCTCCATGAAATTGATCATCTGGATGGAATACTGTTTATTGACCATATTAAAGGAGTAAAAGACGCCTTTTATGAGATGGACGAGAAAGGCGATCTGCAACCTGTAGACTACGAGACAAAAATTGCTAATAATAAAGATTTGTTCCCAGACGATTAAGATTGAGGAGGTAAGATGGAAAAAGTAATATTTTTTGGCAATGGACCCCTGGCAGAATATGCATTAGCAGTTATAAATAGAGAGTGCCAAGTGATTTTTCATGCTCATTCTAAAGAAGACCTAGAGGAGGCTTGCCGTTTAAAGGCAGAGCACCCAGAGGCGCATGGGGTTTTAGCATCATTTGGGGTTTTAATCACAGAACCAGTATTAGAGTCTTTTGAACCAGAGGGGATTTTAAATATCCATCCTTCCCTACTTCCTTTATATAGGGGTGCTTCACCGATAGAGTCGGCTATTCTAGCTGGAGATACTGAGTTTTCCGTATCTGTAATGAAACTCGTTAAAGAAATGGATGCGGGGCCAATTTATTATCAAACCACTCTTTTAAACCTGCCAATTTGTAAAAAGGATATTTACAAAGCATTAGCGGAAACAGGGGCGGAATGGATAGTGGAAAATCTAGAAAAGTTGCCAAAACCGAATTTACAAGATGATTCTAAGGCGACATTTTGCGGAAAAATGGAAAAATCTATGGGGGTACTCACCCCGGAAACAGATACGGCGGAGCAGACTTTCCGAAAGATTGTAGCTTATCAGGGGTTTCCAAAACCTAAATATGAGTTCTTTAGCCTAAATTGCATCATTTTAGAGGCGCATATATTAAAACAAGGTGAGACAGCGGTACTCACGATTCCCTGCGCTGACGGGCGCGAGGTGGCTATCGATAGATTGCAGCCTGAGGGGCGCAAAGCGATGGACGCAAAAGCGTTCCTAAACGGATATAAGAAATAAAAAGGCGCCTTAAAGCGCCTTTTGTGTTGGTCTTACCATAATTTACCATATTTGATGCTCGGATCTTTAATGATTAAAACATCGTAGACAACGGTAAGGTCACCAAACTGATCTAAACGAAGTCGAAGGATCATTCCATAAACCGATGTTTCATCCGGCAACTCTACTACATGGTAAAGATTGGTAGTAACATCCCTTTCTACTGAACCGCTGAAACTTTCCGCCAGGTCGGCCGCAACTTGTTCGGTATCAGTAGCAATTTCCATCTCAAAATCATCTTCTTCGTTAGTCCTTACTTCAAAATGACAAAACCGGTGAAAATTATTATAAATGGCCCCACCAGAGGTTGTCGTTTGGATATTCGCAGCTGGGTATCTTTCGTCATGGATAAATAATTTAATGACGGAATTAACCTCTACTTTCCTCGTCATGATAAGTAATTTATGGCCAGTTGCCAAATAATCCTTTTGAAGTTCTAAAATTTCCTTCTCGTTCAAACTTCTCATAAAACCACCTCCTTATAAAAGAACTTTCTAGAGTATTCTGGGCTCTAGAGCAAAACCAACACTACCCCTGTATTATACCATACAGTAAACCGTGAGACAATCTGGACATTACTATTATGATATGGCTTTTCCTAAATAAGTTTGTCGCGGTTGGCGCGGATTTCGGCCTTCATCTCTTCAATCGTACGATTAACAATTTCGCGGTAATCAGGGCGGTTTTTCTCTAGCCATTTAACTGATTCTGATTGATCAGTAATAAGGTCAAATTCCCTGAGTTGCTCTTCAGTTAAGCCTTTACTAATGCGCTCCCCAATACGGATTTCAAGTTCTTCCTGGATATATTCTAAGAACTTTCGTTTTTCTTCCTCCGGCATAGCGGAGAGTCCCATTTCTTGCAAAAATTGTTCATTAAATTCCATAATAATTACTCCTTATGCTTGATTATAACATAAAAGAGCGTTTATGGTTTAAAGTGTTCTGCGTTTGGTTTCACGGGTGAAGAATTTGAGACGATCACCAATTTGAAGTTCAATTTTCTGGGCAGTTTTAAGAGCAAGACCACCAGTCTCACCTGCAATCAATTCTTTTACGTCAATCTTTTCCTTCTGAACAGAAGTAACTTCAGCTTCACCAAGGTATTTCTTATTGCGAACTATGCGCGCAAGATAATCTGGTTTTACATCTCCAGTTAAGACTTCGCCACCAGCGATAATACTGGTTTTTTCAGTACGGAAGACGCCAAGAACTTTCATTTCACCCTTATCCTCCTCGATGATCTCTGCATCAAGGAGGTTCTCCATCTCGTGTTTTGCGTCGTCTAATAATTCATAGATAACCTTATAAGTACGAATTGGAACGTTATCGCGGGCTGCCATTTTACTAATATTTACTGGAACAGAAACGTTAAAGCCGTAGATGACCGTGTTCTCTCCGGCGGCCATATAGACATCGTTTTCATTGATATCGCCAACACCTGAAGATACAATATTTAGGGTGATTTCGCCGTGAGTATCAATCATTTTTAAGGAATCTACAACAGAGGTGACTGATCCAAGCACATCACCTTTAATAATTACGTTAAATACTTTAGAATTATCTGCCACATTCATCATACGGAGAAGATCTGTAGAGGTAACGTTTGCAGAGGCGGTTTCATCTGAAGCGGCTTGAGCGTTCAAAAGCGCCATCTTGCGAGCTGTCTTTTCATCTTTTACCTCAATAAAACGATCGCCAAAGTTAGGAAGATCCTTAAAACCAGTTATAGTAACTGGGGTAGATGGAGTAGCTTTACCTTTTGGCTTTCCCTGCCAATCCAACATAGTGCGAACCTTACCGTAAGTACTACCAGCAACAATAAACTCTCCGGTTTTTAATTCCCCACCAGTTACTAGAAGGTTAACTACGGAGCCTTTACCGGTTTCCATATGAGATTCAATAACGAGACCTTCAGCTGGAATATCAACATCAGCCTTTAATTCTTCAATATCAGCGGTGAGAAGAATCATATCTAGGAGCTGATCAAGATTCTCACCAAGTTTAGCAGAGATAGGAACGACGACAGTATCACCACCCCATTCTTCTGGCTGGAGACCTTGTTGAGAAAGATCCGCCATAGTACGATTAATATCAGCGCCTTCACGGTCTATCTTATTAATTGCTACAATAATCCGAGCGTTAGCCGATTTTGCAAAGTTAATTGCTTCAATTGTCTGAGGTTTAACACCATCATCAGCAGCAACTACGATTACAACAATATCTGTTAGCATAGCGCCGTGCTGGCGAATGGCAGCAAAGGCTTCATGACCTGGGGTATCTAGGAAAGTAACTAGGCGGTCATTATGCTTTAGCTGATAAGCGGAAATATGCTGAGTAATACCACCGGCTTCTCCTTCTACAGTTTTCTTATGCAGTAAAGTATCTAGAAGAGTGGTTTTACCGTGATCAACGTGGCCCATAACAGCAACTACTGGAGGGCGCGTGACGGCTTTATCGGATAATTCCCTGTGGAAGTCAGAAGTTTTAGTTGAGGTATTTTTCTTTTCTAGTTTAACGTTTTTTAAACCAAGTTCATCAATAATAATACTAGCAGTTTCAAAATCTAACCTCTGGTTAATGGTAGCAATGATACCATTCTTAAACAGAGTACCAATCAATTCAGTAACAGAAAGACCGAGCGCGTTTGCGAGCTCGTCAACAGTAATAGAACCGGCAATCTGAATTGTTTTTTCTTCCATTTAAATAATTTTACCACATTTCTGAAAAATATGCTATAATAGATGCACAGTCCCGGGTAGCTCAATGGTGGAGCAAGAAGCTGTTAACTTCGAGGTTGCTGGTTCGAGTCCAGTCCCGGGAGCCAAAATTACATCGCGGGGTAGAGCAGTCTGGTAGCTCGTTTGGCTCATAACCAAAAGGTCGTTGGTTCAAATCCAACCCCCGCAACCAAAAAAATAACCCCTTTAAGGGGATTTTTTTATGTGGTAGCCCGGGCGCGAGTCGCATCGCTAGATCCGACTCGCCCAACTAACACAAAAAAAGAACTCGAATTGAGTTCTCGTGGTAGCCCGGGCGCGAGTCGAACGCGCAACCTCCTCCTTAGGACGGAGTTGCTCTATCCATTGAGCTACCGAGCCATTCTAATTTAAATAATTCGGGGATTCTAGACATTCTAGACTCGCCAAAAAATATGCTATAATTATAGCATGAATCTGATAAAGAAAAAAGACGATAAAAAAACCGAGCAAGAAAAGGTCGAGGAACGTCGTGAGGAAGTCTTAAGCCAAGGTAGAAAATTCAAATATCCATTACAATGGACCCGTCATCGTATCGTAATTAATACCGTCTTGATCGCTATCGTAGTACTTGCTTTGATCGTCGTTGGTGGTTGGTTAGCGCTTTATCGTTTAGGAAGAACAGATGATCTACTATTCAAAATTACCGAGATTTTCCCTGTTTCTGTAGCAAATGTTGATGATGAAAATGTGCGTTTTTCTGATTATTTAATGTTCTATCGTAGTAGCATCACTTCTATTGAACGCCAATCTGGTAGCCAATTTGAAGAAGGTTCAATTGATGATTTGCGCGCCGAGTATAAGCGCTCAGCACTTACTGAGGCAGAAGATTACGCCTATGCGCTTAAACTGGCAAATGAACTTAGTATTGAAGTAACTAATGAAGAAATAGCAAAAGAATTTGATCGTCATCTAAAAATTGGTGGCGTGGAAAGAAGTGAAGAAGGTTTTATTAAGATCATTCAAGATAATTTTGGACTTAATAAAAGCGAATATGAGAGAATGCTATATCTAACTCTAGCTAAAGCCAAGGTTGAAATTGCGATCGATAATGAGGCTAACAAGATAGCCGGTGAGGTTGAATCCATCTTAAAGAGCAATGGTGGTGACTTTCAGGATGTGGCCGAAAAACTAGGCGAAAAGGTAGTCTATCAGGAAACTGACGGTCTGGTAGACAGCCAGAACATTGATGGTGGCCGCGCTACAGAGGCTATGAAACTAAATCCTGGTGAAAGTAGCGGAAAGTTTATTTCCCTAAATGGTGACGGCTACTATTTTGTAAAGTTGATCAATAAAACTGATAGCGAAGTAAACTTTGTTTCAATCAAAGTGCCGTTTACCGAGTTTGAAAAACGAATGTCTAAACTACGTGACGAAGATAAAATAAAAGAATATATTGAAATTAAATCTTCAGAAGAAGAAACCGAGCAACAGGATTAATCTGCATCCTTCTTTGATTCATTTAGCATTCTATTGATGGATTCGGTTTGTTGTTTTGCGTCTGAAGCGGTAAGACCTTTATATTGGTCTTCGTTTGCTACCACTACAATAAATTTTCCATCTAAAACGACTTCTTTAGAATTGGCAAATTCTGGTAAGTTTTTCATTGAATCTAAGGCCGATGCTGCCGTCTCTTCATCTGGATATTCAAAATAGGTTTTTAGCCCTGTTACGGCGTCACCATCATAGGTGTAAACTACGCGAGTCATAATTGAAGCGCTGTTACCACTAGCAGGCATATTGACTACAGATTTGGTGTCATCTGTAACAAAATATTCATCGTTAAGAACAGGTTTTCTAGAGTTGATAAGGGTAAATACACCCCAAACAGCTCCGGCGGATACGATAAATATCACCAGAACTTGGCAAGCTCTCAATAAAAGCTTTTTATTAATCTTTGGTTTTTTTGATTCTTCTGGTTTTTTAGTTTTAGCTAATTCTTCATTTGGCATATTAGTTTCCTCTTATTATTAACTTTTATTACCCACCGAAAATAACTTTAAATAAACCTAGTGAGATAGCGAGCATGATAAGGCCAGCAACTAGAACACCAGCAATAATTGAGATGACTGTCTTTTTAAAATCTAGTTTTAGAATACTGGCGGCCAGAGTGCCAGTCCATGCACCAGTGCCAGGGATTGGAATAGCTACAAAGAGGAAAAGCGCAATATAGGTGCCGTAGTTCCCGGCTTTTTTCAAAAGTTTATCGCCAGCTTTTTCTCCTTTTTTAAGGCAAAAATTGCAAAACCGATGAAGGGGCTTCCATTTTTTCTTGCTTCCCCATTCGAGGAATTTACGAGCAAAGAAGTAAATAAACGGAATTGGAATCATGTTGCCAATAATAGCAATAATGAGAACTAGCCATTCCGGAAGTCCAAGATCCATGCCAACTGCGACCGGAATTGCGCCACGGAGCTCAATCAATGGGATCATGGAGATGATCAAAACTAATAGTATTTTCCAAAACATAACTTCCTTTATTATACACTAAACTTTAGGTTTTGATAATGCAAATGCTTGATTTGAGGATAGTTCAACGTATAATTAGACTATGGTTTATTTAGATTACGCAGCAACGGTACCAATACTACCAGAAGCCATGGAGGCGATGAAAAAAGCTGAGCAAAAATTCTTTGCTAACGCATCAGCACTTCACACCCCTGGGCACTTGGCAATGAACGAGATTGAAAAGATACGAAAAATGTTAGCAGAGCTTATTGGCGCAAAGCCGGAAGAAATTATTTTTACTTCAGGGGCGAGCGAGTCAAATAACACCGTGATTAGGATTTTTGAAGGACATAAAATTGAGAACTCACCACTGGAACATCATTCAATTATAGAGACAGCGGCAGAATACAGAGGCAACAAAACACCAAAGCTTTATTCCTATATGCTAGCTAATAATGAGACAGGAGAAATACTAAATCTGCCAGATAAAAAAGGTGGATTTTTACATTCAGATCTAACACAAGTACTTGGAAAAATTCCGTTAGATGTCAATAAACTTGGGATAGATTATGCTACGTTTTCAGCCCATAAAATCGGCGGGCCAGTAGGGGTTGGGGCTTTGTATATAAGAGAAGGTGTACCATTTAAACCGCTCATAATTGGCGGTAATCAGGAGAAAAAGCGCCGGGGCGGGACTTATAATACGATTGGGATTATTGGTTTTGGGGCAGCATTAAAACAGGTTTTAAAAGATAAAACTTGGGAAAAATATGACCAGAAAGTACGTTTTCTTCGTGATGCATTGGCCGATAGAATCCTTGCGGAAATTCCTGGGAGCAGTTTAAATACAGATATAAAACCTGGGCGTTCACTGCCAAATATCTTAAATGCCTCATTTAAGGCGGCAGAGGGTGAATCAATCCAACTCTATCTTGATGCGGAAGGGATTATAGTCTCAACTGGTTCAGCTTGCGCCTCTGGAGATATTCACCCAAGTCATGTTTTGATGGCAAAAACTGGAGATGCGGAAGTCGCGCATTCTTCTATACGCTTCTCTTTTGGTTTAGATAGCAAAATGAAAGATGTTGAGAGGGTAATGGCAGTTTTACCTAAAATCATTCAACGTCTTCAAGCTATAAGTACAATAAAAATGGAGGATGAGTAATGGAAGAACAAGATTGGATCTATAGTGAGACCGTAAAGGAACACTTTTTAAACCCGCGAAATTTCCTGATGGGGGACGAAAAACAATTTGACTATGACGCAATGGGGCTAGTCGGCAATCCGGTTTGTGGCGACCAGATGCGGATGTACATCAAGGTTAAAGATGATAAAATTATTGATATTCGTTGGAAGACTTATGGTTGCGCTTCAGCAATTGCCTCTACTTCAGCTTTATCAGAACTAGCAAAAGGTAAAACTCTAGATGAAGCGCTAAAAATCGATGCAAAAATGATAGATGACTATCTGGGAACTTTACCTAAGCACAAGTTCCACTGTTCAGTTTTAGGACATGATGCCTTAAAAGAAGCGATAGAAAACTATAGAAAAGATTCAAAAAAGGGTTAGAAGATTCTAACCCTTTTTTCTTATTCCTTGCTCTTTTTGGCTTTAGATTCTTTTTCTAGTTCCCTGAAGGCGACCTTACCAACTAGAGTTTGCGGTAGTTTATCGCGGAATTCATAGGAAGTTGGGAGCGCGTAGATTGGGACGTTACGTTCTAGTAGTTCACGGATTTCACGTTCAATCTTTTTGCCTACTTTATAGCCTGGTTTTAAGACAATAAAGGCTTTTGGAACTTGACCTTTATAGTGATGATCTACACCGATAACTGTAGAGGTGAGAACCGCCTCGTGAGAATTAATTACGGATTCTAGGTGGGTAGGATAAATATTGTACCCAGACGAAATAATGACACGCTTCAAACGCTGCGCGAAGTATATAAATCCGTCATCACCGATGTAGCCAAGGTCACCAGTGTGAAGCCAGACTTTGCCGTCATCATGAACGCGGATAACCTGGGCAGTCTCGGCATCGTTATCTAGATAACCCATCATTACGAGTGGACCGGTAATACAGATTTCACCCTCTTCGTTCTTTGGTAGTTCATTAAAGGTATCATTTTTAACGATTTTAATCTGGGTATCTGGCAGAGGCGCGCCGATAATACCGTCACCAAAGGCATTTTCAGGCGACAGACAGACTGCACCGGAACCTTCGGTAAGACCGTAGCCAACTCTAATCTTAGCGTCAGAACCATGATCCTTTAAGAATTTGTTAACCTTATCACGCAAAGTCTGATTTAAGGCATCACCGCCACAAATCACTGCGGTAACGCACTTTAGATCATTAGACTTTAGATGAGTATTTAGCAATGCCTCATAAAGGGTAGGAACACCAACGATAAAGTTAGGTTCATTTTTCTTGATGATATCAGTGAATTGTTTATGAGAGAAGGCAGGAATTAGTACACAGTTCATGCCGCGGCAAAGAGGGGTATGAATACAAACACCAAGACCAAAACAGTGGAACAGAGGTAGGATCGAAAGAATAGTAGCACCTGGGGTAACTTGGCGAATCATTAAAGCATCACAAATTGCTTCGGCGTTAATGTTTAGGTTTGAAAGCATAATACCCTTAGGCGCGCCAGTAGTACCACCAGAATACATAATAATCGCTGGGTCATTCCCTCCTCTTTCTTCGTGGTAATTACCCTGATAGAAATAGGAGTTAGCGATGAAGTCTTCCCAAAGCACGACGCGGCTGTCATTTGATGGAAGACGCACTTTTTTAACATGGAGAAGTTTATACATTCTCTGTTTCAGGAAACTTAGACCATCTGATGGACGCACAACAATAATACGCTCCAAATTAGCTGTATCACGTAGTTTATAGATCTTATCAAAGACAGCGTCAATCACTAAAACGTATTTTGATTCGGCAACCTTAATATAATATTCTAATTCTTTTTCGGATGAGAGAGGGTGAACCATGTTACAAATAGCCCCGACCATATTAACAGCGTAGACCATGGTAATTCCCTCCGGGGTGTTTGGCATACAGATCGTAACACGATCACCTTCTTTTACCCCATAGTTCTTTAACGCACGTGCGGTTTTTTCAATTTTCTTGATAAAGTTTTTATAGGTTACCTTATGTCCATAATAGGTGTAGGCAATGTTATCTGGCCATTTTTCAGCCGCCTGCATAATCATATCTACTATTGAACAATCTGGATAGTCTATATGGGAAGGAATTCCTTCTTCTTGATAATATTTGAGCCATGCGCTCTCTGCAAAACTTTTCTTTTTACTCACAAAAATCTCCTTATGGATAATTATACCACAAGGAGATTCTTTTGTTAATTATTTTGGTTATTTGGTGATAGAGAGTGAGATCTTACGATTCTCTTTATCAATATCTAGAACCTTAAAGTTTTTGCGTTCATTTAAGGTAAAGATTTTCTCTGGATCAACATCTGATCCTTCACCAAGTTCAGAGACGTGAACTAAGGCTTCTACCGCTGGTGAAATCTGTACGAAAGCACCAAATGGGGTGATACGAGTGATAGTTCCCTCGATTTTTGAACCTTTTTTCAAGTTTCCGACCTCTGAAATCCAAGGATCTTCAACGAGTTGCTTCATTGAGAGAGATAGACGTTCTTTATCGATAGCAATGATTTTAGCTTCGATAGTGTCGCCAGCCTTGACGTAATCTGATGGGTTGTTTACGCGTTCCCAAGAAATCTCGGAGATATGAACAAGCCCTTCGATACCATCAACGTTAACGAATACACCGAAGTCTACTACCCCTGTAACGATGCCTTTAACGACATCACCAACTGCAAGCTCGGCAAAGCGTTCTGCTAAGCCATCTTTGATTGCTTCTTTTTCAGAGAGGATTAACTTATTCTCTTTCTTGTTAGCATCTAAGATGCGAGCCTTCATTGGTTTACCGACTAATGAATTGAGACGCTGCAAAATTTCATCTTTATCAGCGCTACCAACTCTTGGATAATGCTCGGCAGAAAGTTGAGAAACTGGCAAGAAACCACGAATCCCTTCATATTCTACAAGCAAACCACCACGGTTGGCATCGAACGGAGTAACCTCTACAGTTTCCTTGTTTTCTACCTTAGCGGCAATTTCGTCCCATCCCTTGTCTTTGACGGCTTTACGAAGTGAAAGAAGGATGTATCCATCATTCATTTCAGATTCGATAACGGAGGCGGTAACCTCGTCGCCGACCTTTAGCTCACGTGCAAGCGATGCTTCACGCCTAGGGACTAGACCTACCCCTTGAGCACCGAGATCAATTAAGGTCTCGTGTTTTTTGATTGAGAGAATTTTACCGTTTACGGTATCTCCCGTCATGATTTTTTTGAATGAATCTTCGTTTTTAGCGAGAAGATCATCCATAGTTACTTTTTTGGCATTTGCCATAATTATATTATTTCCTTCCTTAGACTCACTCAGTAGCCTTCGACAACATCTCTAGTTTAAAGGGCGTCGAAATTAATCTAAAACAAACTACTGAGTGAGCCTAAACTTGTGTTATTATAGCAAATTTTTATGATATAATCAAGATATGTATCTAGGAATTGACATTGGAGGAACAAAAACTTTAATCGCATTATTTTCAAAACGTGGGCAAGTAATTCGGCGAAAAAAATTCCCTACAGCTAATAAAGCTGACTTCTTCTTGGACGAATTATCTGAAAACTTACAGGGGTTTAAAAAGCGAGATATTAAAGAGGTAGTAGTAGCGATTCCAGGGATTGTACAAAAAAATTACTCAGTCCATTTTGGTAATCGTGATTGGGATGGGATCGATATTCACGGAGTCTTAAAAAATATATTCAATTGTCCGATCTTTTTTGAAAATGACGCCAATTTGGCAACGCTATTTGAGGCATATCGTTTGCCCGGAAAAACAGTATTTTTGACCTTTTCAACCGGTATCGGAGGTGGGGTAGTTGAAAAAAACCAGATTCTACCAGAGTCAAATAAGTTTGAGCCTGGGCATAAGATGTATTGGTATGATGGAAAGATTAATGAATGGGAGGATATTGCCGCGGCAAGTGCGATAGAGTCAGTTTATCACGTAGATATGGCAACTGACCTCAGAAAAAAAGAAGTGATGGAAGATATAGCAAAGAGGATGTCTTTAGGACTGCTGGATATAGTTAAAAAATATCATCCAGACACCATAGTTCTAGGTGGTCCGATGGGAAAAACTTTTAAACTTTACGCTAAATATCTGCCAGATCTAGGAGTAAAATATAAGCGGCCAAAGCGCCCAAATGAATCTGTAATCTATGGATGTTACCTATACGCGAAGCAAAAGGAGAAAAAGTGACTCTTCCCTCTAACTCTAATCAGTTTTTTAAGGTTTTAGAGCATGACTTTTCAGAATATAGGTTCATTACTGGTAAAAAATTCGCATTTAGGCCACCAAAAACCATTGTTTTAGGCCCAGAAGAGCCGTTTTCAGAGCTTTTAGCCCTACATGAGGTATCACATGCAGTTTTAAAGCATAAGGACTTCAGGATGGACGTAGAACGGATTAAAATGGAAAATGCAGCCTGGGAGAAGGCGCGAGAGCTAGCTAATAAATACGGAATAGAGGTAGATGAGGACTTTATTCAGGATGAATTAGATACTTACAGGGATTGGCTACATAAAAAATCACGTTGTCCAAAGTGTGGACTAACGCGGTTCCAAACGCCAAATACAGAGTATCATTGCCCAAAATGTGATTTGCTATAAAAAATAGTACCCCTAGTTATAAGAGGTACTATTTTATTTCTTAGGCCTTTTTAGCAGGGCCACGACGAGAAATTCTTCCGCCTTTTGCACCAGCAATGCGAGCTAACGCAGGGTTAGCAGCGAAACCGCCGGTGTGGCCATTTTGACCACCTTTTTTACCGATACGAGCATAAAACTCTTTACCGTATTTTGCTTTATTGGTAGCAGCAGCTTTCATACCGCCAGCTTTAGTTCCAGCCATTCTAGAACTCCTATTCTGCCCACCAAAATCGTTAAATTATTACACCACCCCCTTGTATGTCTCCATTATAACATAGTGCTTTCGTTTTGTCAATATGCTAATTCTAAAAAATATGTTCTAATATTTTTTAAATTCCCGAACACTTTTTTCAAAACTTTTACACAATTTGTGGAAAAAAAGTGTTGACATTATGCGTATTGTGATATAAAATGAAAGTGGTTTTGAGTAGATTAAACTGCGAGGCTACTCTAAACTACATGTATGACCTAGAGAGTCACTCCCCAAATAAGTGACTCTCTCTTTGGTTTTTAGAGAAAAAATAAAAGGGTTATTAATTCCCTCTTAAAGGCTTCTTTTATTATAATTCTTAGTCTATATTAGGCCACTCTTCAAAATACATATCTGCAGCCTCAATGATTTTTTCTTTATTCTTTACGTGATAGTCCTCTTTTATTGCAATAACCGTTGCGCCGGTAGATTTACCGGCTAAAATTCCAGCTAAACTATCTTCAAATATTAGGACGGATTCAGGATCGGTTTCATATAGATCTATAATTTTGATAAAGGATTCTGGATCTGGTTTTGGATTTGTTACATCGTCACTAGTAATAATAGTATCAAAATACTCATTTAGATTAATCTGCTGTCCGATTTTAGATTCTTTAGTTGAGAAGAAATTAATATCATTACGGTTTGAACCCGTAGCAAGTGCAACTGGGCAGCTGGTGTTCTTTTTGATATAGTTTAGGACGTTTACTACCCCTGGTTTTGGTTCAATATTAATCTGGACGATTGGTTCAAGTTCAATAACTCTACTCCAAATTTCATCTAATGGTTTGTTCCCGTCCCCGTATGTTTGATCTATTAAGCGGTAATAATTTGCTTCGCTACTATTTGCTGCCCCTGTTAGAAGCTTATCTGATAGTTTTTTAAACTCTGAGATTTCCTCATCAATTCCGTATAATTCTTTTACGAGCAATTGATCAAGTTTACGGTAGGCCCCGAGAGAATCGGCGATCACGCCATCAAAATCAAAAATAATTAGCTTGAATTTAGAGAGGTCTAGTTTTTTATTGTCTGACTTTAACATATCTTATTTTACGAAGTTTAGTACTCTTATCGTATATACCCTAGACGCCATAGAAGTGGTTTTGCAGCAACTTCTAATTCCTTACTATTTTTTATATTTGATAACAATATAGTAGCAATTTTGTCTATATTTTCTCGTACAACAGGAGTATTTTCGTCGTTTAAATAATGCTTCATTAAATAAAATGCAGTATCGCCATCTAGTTTACTGATTTCAGAGTCCATATCTATTTTTACCCCATATTTTTCAAATGTTTTTATATAAAGTATTTTGAATAGTCGAGGTGTTGTTTTAGCGAGTTTTTCAATATCAATTTCGATGCCATTTTCAATTAACTTGTCAAAATATTTCACAACTGCCCACCTCGGCATTATTTTGTAAACCTCTTTAGGGTTAAATCTTTCTGGATGTCTAAAGATAACGGCTGTCTCTTTTTCGCCCATGAACGCATTAGTTAAATCAGATATTTCAATTTTTACATTAATATCGCGCTCTAAAAGCGCATCTAAACTTAATATAACTTGGTCAATATTTCGATTTGGACTATTAACTATCTCTTCAAGATTAGCTATCTCAACTCCCCCGTCTAGCAAAGCTTTAAGCTTTTGGGAGATTACATAATTATAATAGTGAGGCTCTTCTGAATCCTTCATTTTTCTCATCGCTCTTTCTACTATTTTTCTATGGCCACTATCACAAAATGAGTCTGCATAACGAATAATGTCCTGTGGGTCCATTCTTTTTGCAATTCTTTCAAAATTTATTCTTCCGTCATGTGCCAGAATTGTTTTGCTATTTTTTAAAATAACAAAGTCATTATGCTGTTTGGTAGCTTTACGCATTAAATTCCTTAGGTTATAAGGTATGTTATTCTTATCAAGAAAATCCAAGTGTTCTAGTAACGTTGAAGATGATGTTTGTTTTACAATTTCCATAGCCGTAAAACCGCGTGAAGTTAAAAAATCAAAGTTTTCAAATATCCATTCTCCTTGTTGTTTGAAAATGTCAATAATATCTTTGTGAGAAATATTACGTTCTAATAATTTATCGACGTCTTGTATACCAAATTCACCATCGTTTATAATACTTCTTACTCTCACCCCGGCATCTATAAATAGAGTTACATCATCCATCGGCTCTCTTTTCATAATTTTCTTTAGGTCGCGGACATTAGCTATCTTCCTCTTTATTAGCCCACTGGGAGGATACTTTTGTTTTGCTTCTTCTATCCTTATGTCTTCACCATATTGCTCTATTTTATGTATTGGACGATCTAACTCATAAATAAATCTTAACTCATCATTAGTTAGTTTTTCTCCAGCTTGCATTTTTTTGTCTAGTCTAATTAGCTCGCGTTTGTCGGCGAAAGCTTCCAAATATCTTTTTCCACCCGGTAAAGACCTAACTTTTCTTTCCACAACTGGTACTAAAGCATCATCTAAGACTTGCCCATTTTGAAGACCGGAGATTTCGGCAACATTTCCATCCGTATCTAATCTAATAGAAGCACATGCTGAACTAGTTAATTCGCCTGTGTCTTCGTCACGAAGATGAAAAAGAATAAATCTTGCTTTATTTTCGGTTTCTTCAATTTCACCTGTCCCGTAATGTCCTTTTGCAAGATAATTTTTCCCAACTACTGGGCTAGCGATACACCATGGTGTACCAGCCGCCGCCGCAGCTAATGCTTTTTCGTCACCATGACGATATTCCACCCAATCTCCATGTACATTTTCCGGATCTTTTGGCACTTCCAGTGCGACCTTTTGCTTCGATAAAATGAGAGAATAAAGTTTATTAAAATTATAAGTTTTAGCGATTATTTCGGTCTCCTCGTCTAAATTTGGTTTTCCCGTTTCATCACTTTCATCGAGTCCATTTACGCTACAGATAACGTCATAGATTTGAGCAAGAACAGCAGGGTTTAGATGCGGGTAAGGAGCCATCGTAGTCTTATCATGTTTCGCAAAGCGTTGTGAGTCTTTATCGTAAACTGCGCTCATTTTCGTCACGCCATCCCATGCAAACAGTTTAAACCACATTGGGTAAGGACAATCTTTTTGACTTAAATAATCTGACCAGCTCTTTATCGATTCACGTTGGCGTTTCCTTGCATCTTCAACTAATAATTTTTTTTCATAATCTGAAATATATTCATTCATACCGTTATCGCGTCTAATTTGAGCTTGTGATTCCCAAAAAGAATCAGGTACATTTTCGGGTTTTACGACTAACTCATCAGACGCAGAAGAGAAGCCCCATAATCTCTGCTCTGCTTTCTCTCCATATCTACCTACAATGTCTTTTATCCGATCTACATAGACCCCATTACGACGTTCGTCGTTGTTTCCAACTAGATCTACATAGACCCTATTACGACGTTCGTCGTTGTTTCCAACTAATTTTTGTTTAGCCTTGCGAGCTTTTTCAAAGGACGAATCAACTATTTTCTGATGACGTCTATTAAAGCCGGCTGCGGTTAAAACTTTAGCTCCTACTATTCGTTCTTTTTTTTCTCGTTCTTCTTCAGCTAATCTTTGTGTCTTATCTGGATTAAACTCATTTTGTTCAGTTGCTAAGGTCGTTTTGGGGCTTTCGACATATTCATTTGGATGATTTTTTTCTATGCTCATTAGTATAATGATACCACAACAAGATGATAATGTTTAAATGTTTTAGAAAGTTTAATTCTAAGATGGTACACTCGACACGATTCGAACGTGCGACCTTCAGGACCGGAACCTGACGCTATATCCAGCTGAGCTACGAGTGCTTATTTACCCTTAGATTATATCATCAATCTGGGCATCAAAAAAGAGTCTTCTGACTCTGATCTATTTGGCGTGGTGGGCGATACAGGAGTCGAACCTGTGACCTCGTCTACGTCAAAGACGCGCTCTAGCCAACTGAGCTAACCGCCCAATTCTCTTCTTATTCTGGTGCGAGTGGAGGTAGTCGAAACCTCATCTCAAGTTTGGAAAACTTGCATACTAACCGCTGTACTACACTCGCAGGGGTGATGTGCAAATATGGTGAGTCGGGAGGGGCTCGAACCCTCGACACCGGGCTTAAAAGGCCCGTGCTCTAACCAGCTGAGCTACCGACCCAGATTGTTAAATGGTGGGGATATGTGGACTTGAACCACAGACCTCGTCATTATCAGTGACGCGCTCTAACCAGCTGAGCTATATCCCCATTGGTGGAGTAACTGGGACTCAAACCCAGGACCTCTGCCTTGCAAAGGCAGCGCTCTAATCAGCTGAGCTATTACCCCTTATATTAAATTGCTGTGTAATTATTTTACATCAAAATCGGCAAAATGTAAAGGCATGTATTTAGAAAATTCGGACTTGACAATAGCATAAGTACGATATATTATTGAATGTATGCAGGTCATACAAGCATTGAGGGTGTGTTTTACATTGCCACGCAATTTTCTGTTTCTAGGAATAACAGTGGCGATATCGTTTTTATTGCTCATGCTCTCCCCTACCTCAGCATTTGCAGATGATTTCTCGATCACTACATCTGGTTCGGTTGACATCTTAACCTCTGTTGGAACGAGTAATATTAGTAGCAGCGATGTTAATGTTATTTCTACTTGTCATGCTGGGTATAACCTTACCCTTAGCACTACGGTAAATGACAATAGTTTATATCTAGGCGGAAATGATACGGTTAACCATCGTTTTACGGCTATTAGTAATAATACGATTCTAAAAAATGCTACTAATACTTGGGGTTATTCTATGGGGACTTTCTCTGGCACTCCTTCTGTTTTTACTCCACCTACAGTCAATGATTTCTTCCATTCTGTACCAAATAGTACTTCTACCCCGGCCACGCTAAAAACCCCTTCTTCTACCGCCTCAGAAACCGATATTGACGATAATTTCTCTGTTTATTACGGAGCTAATGCCGCCAGTGATATGGCTAGCGGTAGTTATGTGCTTAATGCCAATGGGGCGTTATTATATCAGCTTACTGCTGATCCTCTTTGTGCCTATGCGCCAGTTACGGTCTCTCTAGACGCTAACACCACTAGTGTAACTTTCACAAATGATTTAGACCCTAATGATTATCAAATAGTAACCGGTAACGGAGGTACTATAAATCTACTTAAAGGCGCTTCTTATACTATTTCTGCTGCATTTAATACTGGTTATAGACTTGATCATTGGGCTGCCGGTGAGAATGGAACTTTAGACAGTACTCTGATTAATCCAACTACATTCACGGTCACAGGGGCATCCACCCTTGATGTTGTCTCGGAAGAAATACCTAGCCATGCCGTTTCTGTTTTCTTTGATTCGGGCGTAACGAGTGTGTCATTCTCTAATATATATTATGGATCTAGGTCCGTTACTACATCAGGTGGAGTAGTCTATCTAAGAAGTGGCGTAGAATACACCGTATCAGCGTCTACCACTCTCGGCTACGGACTTGATACTTGGACCACTACCGGACAAGGGGAAATTGGAAATGCTACGACTAATCCAACCACCTTTACTACCTTCGGTTCTTCCGAACTTACCGCTAGCACAGTGAGTGTCCCAACCTATACTTGTAGCAAAAAATACCGTCTCCAAAATGCAGATGGAACATATCCAAGCGCATATACATCAGATGGCAGTGAGCAGGTTGACTACAATGAAACTTGTAGCTACACTAAACAAATTGAAAACTATAAGACGACTTCTGAATCTAAAACAGTCCTCAGCGATACAACTATTTCGTTAGATATTCCACGGACAGAATACAGGGTTATTATTAACGAGAATGATTCATTTATAGATGGTACAACTGGCGAAGGTATTTATAGATGGGGTCAGCAAGTAAGAGTTAGGGCTTTCCCTAAGGCAGGAAGTATCTTTACCAGTTGGTCTCAAACTGCCGGAGATGCCATTACTTTTGATGATGCAACAGATGATATCACTCTCTTTACTATGCCAGCGAGTAATGTCACTATCTATGCTGATGGCGAAGCTCTTTCCTATTCATCGCACACAGTAACAGTAAATATGGACGAACATGTTACTGGTATTAGTTTTAGCAGTCCTGAATGCGGAGGCCATCAAGTTACTACAAGTGGCAGTGTAATATCTATATGTGATAATGTTAGCTATCTTGTTACTTCTACTTATGATGATGGATATGTCACCGATACTTGGACCACTACACCTGAAGGGACCCTTAGTAGTACTAATACAGCACGCACTAGCTATTCCATTACCGATGATGCTGTGCTATCTCTTACCAGTGCGTCAGATAGAGAAACTATCTTAGTTCAAGGAGAAGAATTTAACACTAAAATCAAAACTTTAGCTGAAGGAAGTAGCACGAGCTTTGACGCCACTTCTTCAAAGATTAAATCACTCCAGGTAGCCAATACACTTCCGGCTGGATTCACTCCATCTTCTGATAATACCGTATCTATACCGGATTCTGCGTTCCCTGTTTATGTGTTCTTTGACAATACTGATGATGCCGGTATTATGTATTTCTATACCGAGTCAAATGATGTTCATATGAATACGGACTCTAGCAATATGTTCTATAACAATTTAGCTCTTACAGATATCTCTGTTCTTTCTACCTGGAACGCTGGCAATGTAACAAATATGAGCGGAATGTTCGCTACCCAGCAGTATTCTGTTTCTTCTCTTGCTGATATAAGCGCCATTGCAAGTTGGGATACTAGTAACGTTAGAAATATGAGTAGAATGTTTGCTAATGTTCCTCTTATTGCCGATATAAGCGCTCTTAAGAATTGGGATACTAGTAACGTTAGAAATATGAGTGGTCTGTTTAAATACGAATACTATAGTGGCTCCCCTTCTCTTACTAATATAGATGCCTTAGCAAATTGGAATACCAGTAAAGTTACCGATATATCCCAGATGTTTTATCAGTCTAGGCTTTCAAATCTGGATGGGGCTTTAAATTGGGATACAAGCAATGTGACAAATATTAGTGAAATATTCTACAGTGCAGATTCTACTAATATTGATGGCGTTTCAAAATGGGATACTAGTAAAGTAACTGATATGAGTGGAGCGTTTAGCTTAAGTAGTATCGCCAATATAGATGCTCTGGCAAATTGGAAAACTAGTATGGTTACAGATATGAGTAGAACGTTTTATGAAGCATTAAAGAACAAAACCGATATAAGCGCCCTAGCAAATTGGAATACAAGCAACGTGACGGATATGAGAGATACATTTAGTGGTTTTGGCGCTTATAATATAGATGCTTTAAGTACTTGGAATACCAGCAAGGTAACAGATATGCAAGGAACATTCTCCAATACTAGCTTTTATAACTTCAATGCCTTGTCAGGTTGGGACACTAGTAAGGTAACGAATATGAGTTGGATGTTTATAAATGCTTCTCTTAAAAACATAGATGCTCTAGTAAATTGGGATACTAGTAAGGTAACGAATATGAGTAATATGTTTAGTGATACTTGTATCAAAAACGTAGACGGAGCCTTATATTGGGACACTAGTAGCGTGTTAGATATGAGTAGTATGTTTTATAATACCGCTCATTGTCTTATCAATATAAATGGCGTTAGGGATTGGAATACTAGTAATGTAACAGATATGAGTAGTATGTTTGAAGAATTCCGCAGTAATACACAAATTGCACAAATGTATTCTGGACACACTATCAATATAGATGGCGCCGCTAATTGGGATACTAGTAAAGTTACGGACATGAGTCTCATGTTTAAACATGTTCCTATATCTAACGCTTCAGCGCTTAATAATTGGGATATTAATAAGGTTAAAGCTACGGCGGGGAGTTCCGTTTCTTCTACTAATAAGTTTTATCAAATGTTCTGTAGAACTATTGAAGACAGCGCGTATTACATAGAGTGTAATGCAACTTCGGTACACCCTGAGTTTACTAAACGTCCTGGCGTCTGGAATACGCAAGGTACCTTTATCCCGGACTACGACACTCCTACAACTTCTAGTCCTTAAAACAATCTTATAAGACTATCTGACGGGTATATTCATACATCGCGATGGCGGCGGCAGCTCCAACGTTAACTGAACGAGTAGAACCAAAAGATTCAATAAAACGAACATCGTGAACAGTATCAAGGAGCTCTTTGGAAATACCATTATTCTCGGAACCAAAAATCAGAGTGGTATTCTCTTTAAATTCCTTGGTATGAAGCTCCTTAGCGCGTGGAGTGTTGTTCTCAATAGCCACTAATTCCCTGTTTTTCTGGGTTTTTAAGAAATCTTCCAGAGAAGGGTGATGGAGAATTTCAAGATATTTATCGGTACACATGGCACCACGACGATTGTATTTCTTGCGCCCAATAATATGAACTTTTTTTACATTAAAAGAGTTTGCGGTGCGGACGATGGAGCCGATATTGAAATCGTGTTCGACATTCTCAATAGCAATTTCAAGGGGGTTTCTAGTCTTTTCAAGTGAACAAAAAATTTGTTCATTAGAGAGACCTTTGTATTTGTCGATAAGATTGCGGGTGTCTTCCATGGCTGTATTATAACACAAGAGATGAAGCTCTGCAGGTAAAAGGTGCTTATTCGTTTTTATTCTTGCGACGAGAAAGAATGAAGAAGACGACAGCGGAAACGGCAGAAACAGTGGCGGCAACAATGAGAGAGAGGATGAAGGAGTTAGTGTTAGCAATAATGGTTTCGGTGGTGTTTTTGGTGCCATCATCAGTTGTGGCATCAAGAGGGGCGGAATAGCTGGTGGTTGGAGTGGTTAGGTCGGAGTCGCTGGAGGACGATTCGCTAGGAGTAGGATCGGCGGTGGTAGTATTAGTAGTAGCTTTGGTATTATTGAAGCGGTTAGATGGTGCGCTGGCGGGGGCATTCGTTGGGGTGCTAGAAGGCTCGTTAGTAGGATTGTTTGACGGATTATTGGAAGGCGATGAGGCGGAATCTTGCATGTAGTAGAAATTAGCACCAGGGGCTTTCGGTACAGCTGTGGTGGAGCCGCTACTACCAGTGCCATAATAAGCATCTACGGCCGAAGAATCTTTGTTTATAAAATCTGGATTATAATCAGTGGTTGATTTTTGGAGGTAACCATCATAGTTAAATTCATACATGAAATGGCTCCCAAACGAGGAAGTGCTTATTGTGGTGATTTGTCTAGTACTAAAGGAACCACGAGGTAAAGTACTTAGATGCCCGGCATAGTTGAATCTTTGGAGGAAAAATGTGCCCACGGTGGTAATGTTACTAGTGTCAAAGGAGCCGGCGGGGAGGGAGGTGAGGGAGCCAGAGGAGTTAAAGTCCCTGAAGAAATAGTCGCCAACTCTAGTAATGTTGCTGATATCAAAGGAGCCGTCTGGGAGGGAGGTGAGGGAGCCAGAGGAGTTAAAGCTTCTGAAGAAATTATTGCCAGCGATAGTACCAGTAGAATCTATAGTAAATTTATTCATAGCTGGCATATAGGAAATATGAGAGGAGACTCCTTTTACTAGTGGATCAAAAGAAAAGCTAAATGATCTAAAGGTATAATCTGTTACATCTTCTATGCGTACTACGTCGCCAGTATTAACCGTGATGTCTATGGTGGAATCACTGCTTACGCTTTGAGATGTGGCACCCTGGGTGAGATTTCGTACTTCTACCGGGGTGGTCCATTTATTTGTTACGGTCATAGTGCCGGCAGCATCGGCGGTAACGTCTATATATGTAGGTGGGATAGGGTCTTGCATGTAGTAGAAATTAGCGCCAGAGGCAATTGATACAGCTGTGGTGGAGCCACTACTACCAGTGCCATAATAAGCATTTACAGACGAAGTCCTATTTATAAAATCTGGATTATAATCAGTGGTTGATTGTTGGAGGTAACCATTATAGTTAAATTGAGACATGAAACTGCTGCTCTCAAGCGAAGTGATTTGTCTAGTGCTAAAGGAACCACGAGGTAAAGTACTTAGATGCCCGGCATAGTTGAATCTATAGAGAAAAGACCAGCCAGCGGTGGTAATATTACTGGTACCAAAGGAGCCGGCGGGGAGGGAGGTGAGGGAGCCATAGGAGTTGAATTCAACGAAGAAAAGGCGGCCAGCGGTAGTAATACTACTAGTATCAAAGGAGCCGGCGGGGAGGGAGATGAGGGAGCCATAGAAGTTGAATTCACTGAAGAAATAGGCGCCAGTGGTAGTAATGTTACTGATATCAAAGGAGCCGTCTGGGAGGGAGGTGAGGGAGCCATGGTGGTTGAATTCTCTGAAGAAATTGTTGCCAACGGTAGTAATGTTGCTAGTATCAAAGGAGCCGGCTGGGAGGGAGGGGAGGGAGCCAGAGTAGTTAAAGCCCCTGAAAAAATAGTCGCCAACGGTAGTAATATTACTGATGTTAAAGGAGCCGTCTGGGAGGGAAGTGAGGGAGATAGAGGAGTTAAAGGAACTGAAGAAATAGTCGCCAACGGTAGTGATGTTACTAGTATCAAAGGAGCCATCTGGGAGGGAGGTGAGGGAGCCAGAGGCGTTAAAGTCTCTGAAAAAATTGTCGCCAACGGTAGTAATGTTGCTGGTGTCAAAGGAACCAGCGGGGAGGGAGGTGAGGGAGCCGGAGAGGTTGAAATAATAGAAGAAATAGTCGCCAGCGGTAGTACCAATAGAATCTGTAGTAAATTTATTCATAGCTGGCATATAGGAAATATGAGAGGAGACTCCTTTTACTAGAGGATTAGTAGATGAGCTGAAAGATCTAAAGGTAGTATTAGCTGTTCCCTCTTCTATACGTACTACGTCGCCAGCAACGACCGCGATGCCTACGGTGGAGCCGCTATTTACGCTTTGCGCCGCCGTTCCCTGAGTGATATTTTGTACCGTTACCGGCGTGGTCCATTTGTTTGTTACGGTCATAGTACCAGCAGCATCAGCGGTAACGTCTATATAGGAGCCTAGGCTCTGCCACATCGCGTACAAGGTAATGCTTTGCCCAGCTGAAGTGAGGTTAGTGACTTCGGCCTCGTTTTGGTAGGTAGTACCTGTACCATCTTGGGCAGTGTTCCAACCAATGAATTCATAGCCTTCTGGAGCAGTGAAGGTATTAGCATTTAGATTAGTGGGAGTGTCTTCTGGGATAATTTGTGGAGACATAGTGCCAGTACCGGTTACTGTTTCCCCGCCAGCAGTTGAAGTTGGGTTAAAGGAGACCTCGTAAGAGACACAACCAATGCTGGTAGTGAGATAGAAAGATACGCCTGCATCACCGGCACCAGGAGAAGATTCGGAGAGTGTATAGTTCCCTGCTTCTAGGCTACTACTATTTGCACTGGCGCCAAAGTAGACTGGGAGAATGTCTTTATTGCTGCCTCCACCACCAGAAGCAGTGTTTTTGGAAAATAGATTGGTTTCTGTATGAGTGAGGCCGATAAAGTTAGATGAGATCGTGGTATCATTACCTAGTCTATAGCCCCATGTGCCAGCGTTGCCACCTAGAATTGATACAGGATTGGTTTTGGTGCCAGTAGAGGCATTAATTTTTTTGTTCAGTTCAGTATGAGATTTATCCCCGTCTTTATATAGTGTATTGTCCTGTGGACCTTTTATAGTAACATCGTAGCCTAATGGACAGGTGGAGATGATTTCTAGAGTATCTTGACCAAGACCAGCATAGCTGTTGTTTGGGTTAATGCCGATATTAAAGTTGCCAGACGTTTGCAAAGAAAGTGTGTAAGTAGATGCAGAGACAGGATTAGAATAAATGCCAACGAAGAATGAGGTCAGAATTGATACTAAAAAGACCAATCCAATACGGATGCTTAGGCTTTTAAAACGCTTTGCTAGGAGGTTTTTATGGATAAACACGACCCTGTATGACCCTTTTTGTATTTATATTTATGTTGGTATTTTTTTGTTTTAAGAGGCCTAATTACTCTTTACTCTTATGGTTATAGTATATTATATGGTAAGTGTTGTCAAGAGTTTTTAATAGATTTTTTGGGGTTAGATAAAATCAAAAGATTATACGCGACAAAGGTGGTCACGCCTCAGAGGAAGACCGCGAATCTATTGTAAATGAATTGGGGGATACGCTGTGGTATTTGGCTGGGGTAGCCAGGTACTTAGGTGTCCCATTGTCGGAGGTGGCAAAGGGCAATATTAAGAAACTAGAAAGCCGCTACAAGAGAAACAAGTTGCACGGTGAAGGTGACAACAGATAAGGAAGCGCCCCTTATGGAGCGCTATTTTCCTTTTTCTTTCCCGGTGATTCTCTGGACGGTTTCCTCGTCCAGTAGTTGCTATAATACCTAGGCTTAGGTTGTTGTCTTGCCTTTATCTCTGCCCAAGGGTCTTTTTTAGGGTTCGCCCTAATTTCCGCGAGCCTTTCTTCGGACAGTTTGATGGCAGGCTTATCGTCATCGTCTTGATTTTCTTCCTCAACCTCCCACCAGGCCTTTGTGGCATGTTCTCCAAATGTCCCGCCACAATAAGCGGTTAACTGATTGGGATGGACCATCTTGGGGTCTTTTTCAGCTTCTTCAAAAGACATTTGATGGCCCAATTCCCTAGTTCTCTCTTTTAATAAAAGAAGAAGCTCTTTTTTAGCGTCTTCCTTTATTAAAATTTCATCCCCATTATTTAGTTTTAAGAAAGTCATAATATCACCGCCTTTCTCTAAAATGTACTACTCTATTAGCTACTGTCTGTATTATACCATAATTTTTAAAAATGGCAAAATCAGAGGTGTGTGGTATAATTGTACTTATGCTTGATGGGCTAGAAAACTTCAATTTTGATATGTTATATGTTATGTCGCAGCTCTTTGCCTTGGTGAGGACGATTTTCTCCTTGATGGCGGTCCAGAGGAAGAAAAAGATCCAATTCATAAATTACGACGCAGCAGGCTCTATCTGTGCGATACTTCATTATTTATGTTTGGGGGCCTGGACAGGGGCGGCGATTAAGGCAGTAAGCCTTACTCGTAATATAATTGCGGGGTACGAGGAGGTTCATAAGAAAAAGGTTTCTAAGAAAAAGACGTTGATTTCTGCAATTGTGTTTGTATCTCTCTATATCGTGATTGGCTTTTTAACCTATGAATCTATCTTTTCGCTTCTGGCTATGGCAGGGGTGGCAGCTTTTACCACTTTCTTGTATCTGGGAAACATAAAAGCCATCCGCTACGTAGCTGGGATATCGTCATTGTTATGGCTAATCTATAATATCCATGTGTTCTCTATAGTGGGGATCGCTTCTGAGGCGCTCTTTATTGTAAATGATGTTGTTGCAATTTTGCGGTATCAGAAGAAAGAAAATGATAAAAAGCGCAGAAGAAAAAATCGCCGATAAACGGCGACTTTTTCGTTATTTTATCACTTTATTGATTATCTTGAGATTCTTTCATCTCTTCAATAACTTTACGGTCATAGATGATACCGTCTTTACTAAAGATACCTAGACGACCAGTGAGTTCAAATTGCTCTTCTTCGGGGAGAGGTTCAAAGTTAAGTTTCTCAGTATCTACTGGTTTACCATCTTCGCTAACAGAGACAGTAATATGCGCCTGAGCCGGCCTTGATTCTCCGTTCTCCATTGTTACAGTTTTTTGTTTAATATAGTTTTCTACTGGAGTATTTTCGGTTTGAATATCAACGAGATAACCCTGATTTTTGCCATCATTAGCATAGCCTACAGCCTTAATAATTGCCTCGCTGCCAGGTTCGCCTGGATCGAGATTATCCACAATACCACTAATTAGTGGGAGACTATTTGGACGGAACTCAATAGTAACATGCGGATCCTTTATCACACGATCAAGTGTTTCATGTTTATTGTGTTCTAATAGTTCTTCTTGATCAACAAAGAACCCGGTATAAATAATGACATTGTCACGAGCAAATTCTGCCAGTTCCCTGGCTTCATTTAAGGATTCCATCGTTGTTTCAGATACCCCTTCTTCTTTATCATCATTTTTCTCGTCGAATGCCCAATCGTTATATGTGTTAGCTCTTTTACCACCGGTATCTACTGCGCTATTATCCCATCCATCTGGTAGTTTTTGATGATGTTTAGGATCGGTTCCTGGTATTAGTTTTTCTTCTTTATCCATAATGCCTCCTTTTTTCATTATTTTATCACACAGTACACAGTCAATAACAAAAATCGCCGATAAACGGCGACTTTTGCTCTACCCCGCTACTGCGAGCTAGATATCCCACCCTGAATGTGCCCACCCAAGGTTATCAGGATTTATCAAATGCATCTTCTTAAAAGTTCTATAACACCTCCTTTGCCCACCGTGTTATTTTATGCGACAATCCTTTGTTTGATTGTTAACACTATTATACCAAAATTCTTATGTTTTGTCAATGTAAATGTAACTGTTTTTAGATTTACAGGGGTAGATTGGTGTTAAAATTGTCGAAGAGACGTCGTCAAATGGGGTTTTTGGATAAAAAACACCCCCGGCGAGCGCCGGGGGCTTGAGCATTTATATTAAACTAGTTTTTTATTTAGCCAAAATAGCTAGCACAGACTAGTTATAAACTGCGCTTTTATATAAACGGCGTTTTTAACGGACACCGGAAAAACCGTTTTTTAGGACCTAGTACCTCCCGGCGATAAACCGTGCTAATCCTAGCGATTTATCTTTAGTGAGGCCGGGGAGAGCCTTGCCGCCACCCACGCGCCTTAGGACACGCCAGATAGCATTACACCTACGGTCAAAGCCGCAGGCGCACAGTTCGTGCATATCCAGCTCGTCCTTCTCTGCCCGCGAGGCAGCGATGATGGCCTCAACTTCTGCCAGAATCGCGGAGTCTAGTTCCTCTGATTCTGCGAAGATGTACCAGAGACCCTCTGGAAAGGCAGTCGTTGAAAGGAGGCTGTAGATGCGCTTTCTGTTCGCCCTCTTAGCCTCCTCTTCGGCCACCCGTTCCACTTCTTGCTCCACGTCGAAGCGGAATTTCTCCAGGCCTTCCATATCGAAGGGATACTCTCTTCTGATACGAGCATCGTTGCGCGGTTTTATGTACGCAACCTGCCCATAGTAAGAGAGTTCCCAGCCAATCTTCTCAACCTGGCCGCGGAGCTCCTCGAAGCGAGGTCTGAAGAAAGTTTGAGCATATACTTTCGCTCGCTCTTCTTCTTCCCTCTTGGGTATCCATTCTTGCATTTCGGAAAGATACCCCTCCGCTATTTTTAGCCCCTCCTCGCCGTAGAGATACTTCTCGCTGCCAAGCTTGAAGTACTCCTCGTCGAAGGTAATTGCCTTGACGGCGTAGGAGAGGAACTCCTTTGGTTTACGGAGCTCATCGAGCTCCCTGTTGATTTCCTCCAACCTCGGGATAAAATTATCCCTTTCTTCCCGGGAGGCTGCTTCGGCTGCCAACTTAGCCTTGAGGGCTTTGTCGTTAGCCTCCGCTTTTTCCCTCTGGAGGCGGGAATGCTTCTCGCGGTAAGCCGCCGTCATCGCCGCGTGGTCAGCAATTATGGCGACTTCGCCCCTGTCGATTTCGTCCATGCGCAGAGCGCGATGGAAGCCGACAGGAACGACCCAATAATCGTACCCAACACCGCCGCCATTGCTAGTGGCGTGGCGAAAATACTTGACCCCTTCGATGGCTTTCGCCTCGTCGGGGTACCTACCCCTAGTCCGATTAAAGGGGCCGCCCCAGGCTACCTCTATCAGGAGGTCTTTGGCCTTCATGGGGTCCTTTGGACGGAAGCAGGCCCCACCTTTCTTGGAGCGCCAGAAGTCTCCAAACATGAACTTCGGGCTCCCGTCGAAGTTCATGTTCATATTATCCGTCACCCCGTGGTCAACGATGTACCTTAACGGGTTGACCACTTTGCCTTCAGCATTGAGTTCGAACTCTTTGCCGATGACAAAGGTGATGTTCGGACAATATTTCCCGAACTCATTAACGAGGAAACCGGTTTCCGTCTCATAGACGTGTTCCTCGTTAAAAAACTTACGAGCTTCCGCGAGTGTCAGTGCCTTTTTCATAATGTTCCTCCTTCCCCCTCAGGGGTTAAGCCAATGCCTTATAAGATTAAGAGGTTTTCCTCACATTGGCAGACTCCTGCTCCCTATTGAGCAGCGTCTAGCCGGCTAAAAAATAGCAGGCTTGACGCTGCCCAAAAAGAATAGGAAGAAATATGAACTGGGCCCTTATTGTTAAATTGCTCTCGCTTTAGTTATTTAAGGCGAGATAGCTAACAACCAAGTTGATTATTAATTATCTAGTCTTAAATCTGGGATTGGGGACGAACTGGCCGTCCGCCCCCTCCGAGCATGAGCATACTACAGTCTCCGGGCGATAGCTGCCTTGCGGACAGCATCGTCGGAGTCTGAAGAGCAGACATTAGCGCGGCGGAGTATTTCATCCACCAGTGCCTCTGCCTCCTCCAAAGACAGGTGGGGCGAGAGCTCCTCGATGCCCTGCTTGTACCAGTCCGCCATGCGGACTTTAGTAAAGCCGGCACTCTGAAGAGCTTCGCGCCACCCATCCTCGAGTAGTTCCTCGTCTTCGGTACAAGCGTACCGAGCCAGGACGTCCGCCGGCATCCACAGTTTGGCAGTCTGCGGATTGCAGCGAAGGCCCTTGAGGTCGATCTGGTCGTAACCGAGGGAGCGAAGCTCCTCGAGAAACGATAGATCGCTCATTCCCGAAATGTATGGATGTACAATCGGGAAGGCCCGGACGCCATACCGCTTGGCGCGGGCGAGCGTGCGGAGACGGCTCGCAGTGCTGGTCCTCTCGAGCTGATCGAGGCCAGTAATCGAGACCGTCAGGCGTACGTTCGGGATCTCCGCGAGGCGGCGCATCTCTTCGTCGGTGACTTCGAATTTCGTCACCAGCGAGAGAAGCTTCGCGACTCGCGGGATCTCCCGAAGGACGTAGCTTAGCTCCTCG
>JAZQTT010000016.1:0-23396 GCA_045630905.1 Candidatus Nanosyncoccus sp. | reverse complement strand
CTGTGCTTCTCCACTTACTATCATCTTTAACCAGAATGCAGGTGGAGATACAGTAACTAACTTCCCTACATCATCAGAAAACACGGAAGACTTAGAAAACCATACTCTTACTCTTTCTAACAAACGTCCAGAAAGAAGTGGATATATATTCAAAGAATGGAACATAGAACCAGATGGTACTGGCGATTCTTATCCAGTAGGTGCAGTAATTCCTATTGGTACTGGAGAAGGTGAACTAATAGGTAGTGTTAATTTCTATGCTATATGGGTAGAAGCATGCGATGATGGATATATTTGTTATGATGGTAATCATGCAGATGAAGGTACTATGAGCCCACAAGAAGCTGCCAACGGTTCTTCTCCTGTTCTCATTGCCAGCAACTTCTCTAGAGCAGGTTATGGCTTTGCTGGCTGGAATACTATGCCTGATGGCACTGGCACCAACTATGGTCCTAATGAAACTATTACTATGCCAGCAACTGGAGGCTTAAACCTCTTTGCTAAGTGGATTAAGTCTAGTGGCACATTACAGACTTGGAGTGGCTGTAGTAGCTTAAGCACAAATAGTATCATAGGACTTACAGACTCTCGTGATGGTAATGTCTATGCCGTATCTAAATTAAGTGATGGTAATTGTTGGATAGTTGAAAACTTAAGGTTAGTCCCAAGTACTGCAAATATCACTAAAAATAATACCAATAATCCTACTTCTACTTTCTTGTCTTCATATACTGTATTAAATAGTATGTGTAGTGCTAATACTGAAGCTTGCGATAACGCCGTACGCTATAACACTAATAACATTAATCGCTCTCTTCCTGCTTCTCCAAGTGAGAATGATAACAATAGTTCTTGGTATTCTTATGGTACCATGTATAACTGGTATACTGCTACTGCAGGACACGGTACTTATAGCAAAAATAGTGGCAGCGTAGCTGGTGACATCTGTCCAGCTGGTTGGCATCTACCTACTGGTGGTAGTGGTGGTGAATGGAGTGCTCTTAATACTGCGGTAAATAGTGGCTCTGGTATTACTGACGTAGGATTAAGAGCCTATCCAGTAAATCTTACTCATTCTGCAGATTATAACCCTAATGGCAGTCATAACCGTGGGGCTCAGGGGCGTTTCTGGTCTACCACCGCTAAAGATGCAAACGCTGCTTACCGTATGGGTAATTCTGCCTCTGAAGTAAACTCTACCACTAAAAGCTATAATAAATGGGTTGGTTTTGCTGTACGATGTATTTACCAAGGTAACCCTATCCAATACTCTGATGTTACAGTAAACTTTGAAAATAGTGGTGCTACGAGTGTTACTTTCACAAGCAATGATTATGGTACAGAAACTGCCACCCCAGGAAGTCCAGTAGTAAGCCTAGCTGAAGGAGTCGCTTATACTATTACTGCTACCTTTAATACGGGCTATATCTTTGATTCCTGGTCTACTACGCCAAACGGCACTCTTGGCGATGCATCCTCCGCAACAACAACTTACACCATTACAGGAGACGCTACGCTTTCTGTTGTAAGTAATACATTTACTGGCACCCTTACTTCAGGTTCAGATATTAATAGTAAAATGTCCAATTTAAGTGGGGGGAGTGATTATATAAAGGTACTTCGTATGTCTGACACTCTTCCTGATGGTTTTACTCCTTCAAGCGACAACACAGTTTCCACTAATGATTCTGAAAAACCAATCTATATTTTCTATGACAATACCAACAATGCAGGTATTATTTACTTCTACTCAGAAGCTAAAACAATCTACATGAACGAAGATTCCTCGTATGCGTTCAGTTATCTCCCAAATCTTTCTGACATCTCCGCACTTTCTTCTTGGAACACAAGCAATGTCACAAATATGTCTGAAATGTTTGATGCTACCGCCATTACTAATATAGATGCTCTCGCAAACTGGAGTACTGGTAGCGTCACGGATATGAGCGATATGTTCTATAACGCTGCCGCTCTCACTAATATAGACGGTGCCACTAATTGGAATACTGGCAGCGTGACAAATATGGGCGATATGTTTTGTGGGGCTTCTTCCCTCGCCAACATAAATGGGGCTATTAATTGGAATACCAGTAGTGTCACAAATATGACTATGATGTTTTGTGATACCACTTCCCTCGCTAATGTAAATGGGGCTTCAAATTGGAATACTGGAAATGTTGAAAGTATGCGTCATATGTTTAGTGGCGCCACGGCTCTCACTAATATAAATGGCGTGAGTGGCTGGAATACTAGTAGTGTCATTGATATGAGCAGCATGTTTGAAGACGCTACTTCCCTCACTAATATAAATAGTACTTCAAGTTGGAATACTGGAAGTGTCACAGATATGAGCGCCATGTTTGGCGGCGCCACATCCCTTATTAATATAAACGGTGCCTCGAATTGGAATACTAGTAACGTAACAAATATGAGTTATATGTTCTCTGAAACCTCCATCGCAGATGCTTCCGCCATTAATAACTGGGAAATTAATAATGTTACAGCTACAGCTGGTAGCGGTTCACAATCTGATAATAATTTCTATAGAATGTTCTACAATGTCGGTGGAAGTGGTTCTCCGACTCACCCTAACTTTACTAAACGTAATGGTACTTGGAATGAGGAAGGGACCTTTATTCCGTCTCCAGCCTCATATACAGTCACGGTTAGTATGGATGAAGGCATCAGGAAGATTACATTTGCAAGTAATACTTATGGAACTAGAGTTATTATTAATCCAAATAGCGGATCTTATACTGGAACTGTTACTCTATATAAAAATGTAACCTACGACATTACTGCTGACTTAGATGTTGATTACGAGTTTACTAGTTGGACTACATCCGCCAACGGAACTCTTGGTTCGACTACTCAGGACCCTACTACCTATATTATTACCGGTACTGCAACACTTTCTGCTACTAGCCAAGCTCATTCTGCTCCAGAGCCTACCCCTGCCTGTAATACTCCAGTTCCTAATATTACTTATATGCAAGACATTAATGCCTCTAATAAAAGCACGGTCCTAGCCTCTCTTACTACTAATGCAGCTTATTATCTCCGTGACTCTCGAGACTCGGAGCCATATTGCGTATCTAAGCTAGAGGATGGCAATCTATGGCTTCTAGATAACCTTAGATTAAACCTAACAAATAGTACCACTCTAAGTAACACTACTAGTTCTAATACAAACGCCAGCGCTACGTCATTAAATTACCTAAAGAATGGTGGTGGCACCGCAGACGATAAATATGCTATTACTGGAGTAGTAGAATGGACGAGTAGTCCAAGCTATTCTAGCAGCAACAGTTATACAGACCCATTGATTGCTACCAGCGGTGACTGTTATAATACCACTGAATGTGCTAACGATCCATCGTCTGGTAAATGGACTAAAGACAGTGTGCCTAAAAAGAATAATATAGAGTACAAGTACGGGTCAGGTAGTGGCAAAATCGGTATTTACTACAATTATTGTGCCGCTAGTGCTGGATCATACTGCTATAAAAATATTAGCAACACTGGTAATGCCACGGAAGATCTCTGTCCAGCAGGATGGAGGATGCCTACAGGGGGACATGATAGCTCTAACTATGGTGAATATGCTAAACTCGAACAATACTATAGTCCCGCCGCATCCTCTACTAATAGTATGCATAAAATGCTTTCTACACCTCTTTCGGGATTATTCCGTGGCGGTTTATCAAGAAGCCAAGGTAACTCAGGATTTTTCTGGTCTTCCACTTATTCCAATGTTGAACCTTCTAAACTCGGCCAAGTGTATATCTTTAGTGTAGTCCTAACTAGCGTATTAAACAACTATGATTATCGTAGTCGAGGAGAATCCATACGATGCATACTTGATCCAACATCTACTAGCGGTCAGCAATCTAATAACAACGTCTCTATACTAAGCATCCCATCAACTAGCTCAAGATCTCTTAATATGACTCAAGATTCTGATACGACAGAAGAACAAAGTGAATCGGATCAAGATTCTGGTACTCAAAATAGTCCTCAAGGTGTCAATACGCAAAAAGATGATAATTTGGAGACCAACACGTCAATAATCGTACCTCTTGCAGTGGCGGCAACAGTAGCGGCAGCCTCTGGTGCGGCACTACTCATTATAGCGAAAAAGCGCGATGATGATGAAGAAGAAAGTTAAATAAGGATCCTACTGGGTTAATACGATTACTTTGACTTTTTTAGAGAAGTGTGTTATAATTATTAACGAGCCATTGGTAAGGTTGTATTATTAAAAAAGAAGGGGGTGCTCTAACATGAAAAAAAGAGCAAAAAAATTAGTAGCAATAATGGTTGGTTTGGCACTTGTCATAATCATGGCAGTTCCCACTCTTGCGGCGGCGCCGTTTAAAGACGTCACCAAAAAGACTTTCGGGAAAAACATTATAACTTCCGTAAGTTTTGTCAAAAAATACGGAGGTTATGACGGCCTAGTTAAAGGAAAAAAACTTCACCCGAAACAATTGGAAACATACGGGTATGCACTTAAAAAATTATGTAACTTGTATGGAAAAAAATGTGTGTTGGAAGAGAAAGACAAAAAGCTTAAGAAAAATAAGCCAATAACAGAAAAATGGCTTAGAAAAAAGCTTGAGCACATTGCAAAGGAGCGTAAGAGAAAAATATCATATAAAAACTCTCCTTGGCTTCTAATACCAATGACACATGTGACAGTAGATGTTTACATCTACGGGTTCGCTACATCCTTGGAGGATCCGGCTTTAATGCCGAATTCCAAAAAATAATAACCAATGGCTGATAGGCTGGACGAATGTCCGGTCTATCTTTTTTTATGGTATAATGATAGATAAGAAGCCAGAAAACGGCTTAAATAAAAGGAGAAAAAATGAAAGTACTGTGCGTTAATGCTGGATCGTCATCTTTAAAGTTTCAACTTTATGATATGCCGGCGGAAATTTCCATTATTAGTGGTTATGTAGAAAAAATAGGAGCAAAGGATAGCTTCTATACCATTAAATACGAAGGCAAAAAGACCGAAACTGAAAAAGCCATTAGTGACCATAACGAAGCAGTAAAAATCATGCTGGAAGAGCTAGTAAATAATGGCGCCGTTAAAGAATTATCAGAGATTCGCGGGGTTGGGCACCGGGTAGTTCACGGTGGAGAAAAATATGCAAAATCAGTGGTTATTGATAGTAAAGTTATAAAAGACATCAACGATTTTACTAAATTTGCACCTTTGCATCATCCAGCAAATATTGCTGGAATTAAAGCAATGCAAAAGGCTTTACCAGAAGCTACACAGGTGGCAGTATTTGATACTGCGTTCCATCAAACAATTCCAAAAGTACAATTCATGTACCCTGTGCCAATGGAATGGTATGAAAAATACGGAGTAAGAAAATACGGTTTTCACGGTACCAGTCATAAATATATTACAGAGGTAATGCAGAAAAAACTCGGCAAAGAGAATGTAAACCTGATCGTTTGCCATGTGGGATCTGGGGCTAGCATTACTGCGGTAAAAGATGGTAAAAGCTATGATACTACAATGGGATTAACTCCGCTTGATGGGCTAATGATGGGAACCCGTTCTGGTTCTATTGATCCATCTATCATAAAGTACATGGTTGATGAAGCTGGCATGACCTATAAAGAAGTAGATAACGCTTTGAATAAAAAATCTGGTCTGCTTGGGGTTTGCGGATTTAATGATAATCGTGACGTTGAAAAAGCAATCAAAGAGGGCGATAAGAATGCACGCCTAGCGCTTGATATGTATGTTGATAGAATTGACAGATATATTGCAGAGTACTACCTAGAACTTAATGGCGAAGTAGATGCGATTGTATTTACGGCTGGTGTACTAGAAAACGGAGCAGAAACCAGAGAGTCTATCATTGAAGGACTTACTCCACTTGGAATCAAGATTAATCGCGAAGTAAATAACGCAATTGCAAGCTTTAAAGAGATTACAAGCGGTATTATTACAGCGGAAGATTCAACAGTGCCAGTATATGTTGAGCCAACTAACGAAGAAGTAATGATCATTCGCGACGCTTATAAGTTCTGCAGATAATAACGTGCTATAATTGGACTATGTATATATCGGATTTAATCGAGGATTTTTTGGAACATCTAGAGATTGAGGCCGGCCGAAGCAAGAAAACAATTGATAATTACCGGTTATACCTAGAGCGATTTATGATGATATCGCAAGAGATCCTAAATAAAGATGAATTAAAGCCGACCGACATCACAAAAGAACTACTAAGAAAATACCGAATTAGATTAAATCGGTATGGCTCAGATAATGGCGAAGATGATCTAAAAGTTATTACTCAGACGTATCATTTAATTGCGCTGAGGGGATTTTTAAAATATCTAACCAGGAGAGATATAAAATCCTTAGATCCGTCTTTAGTTGAGTTACCAAAAGTAGCAAGAAAACAGGTGACATTCTTACACTTTGATGAGGTCGAAGACATGTTGGAGCAGATTGATACTTCAACGGAATCTGGGCTGCGCGACCGAGCCATTATTGAACTATTATATTCTGGGGGACTCCGAGTCTCTGAACTAGTGGGGCTAAATCGGGATTCAATTAATCTAGAGCGACGGGAATTTATGGTGAGAGGTAAGGGGTCAAAAGATAGGCCAATCTTTATCAGCGAGGCTTGTGCGGATAGGGTGGCAGATTATCTTGATGCGAGGACTGATTCCCTGCCCGCGTTGTTCTTAAATAATTCACGAAACACTCAATCGGTAGATACTTCGGGAAATTATCGGCGAATTACGGCGCGTTCGGTGGAGAGAATAGTTGAAAAATATGCAAAGCTTGCTGGGATTACAAAACACGTTTCACCTCATACTTTAAGGCACTCTTTTGCGACGGATCTTTTAATGAACGGAGCGGATTTACGTTCAGTACAGTCAATGCTTGGACATGCGGATATTTCTACAACTCAAATTTATACCCACGTGACTGATGCGCATCTAAAAGAAATTCATGATAAGTTCCATTCAGAAACAAAATAAATTAAAAGTTTGTTTTTAGGCCATCTGACACAGCATTAAGAGTTTTAGCATATTTGGAATAGTGATTTGTATCTTGCCAGCTTTCTTTAGTAGCGATATCCGATAAAGCATCTGGATCATAGAGACGGATGACGGTAGAAATAGTAACTGGCCGATCATTGTTAGAAGCGTACCAGCAGGTGCGGATGTAGAAATCGTAGAAAGCAGATTCGGTTCCATTTTTACTATCAATTATTTTGGTAGAACTAGCATCTTTTACGCCAATGACATAGATACCTTCTGCGCTAATTAAATCGTCTCCCAGGCTACCATATAGGCCAGTATCATTGCCACTAAAGAGAAGTCGTGGGTATGTTGTAGTAGGGGCGAGATTGGTACTAAGGGCTTTATCAAAGTCATCTGTTTTTGACAGGGTTCGTGGATTTATGACAAAGCCATGGTATTTTGCCGTTTGGCTGTCTTCCCCATACAATTCACTACAATCTGCAGGGGAATATTTTATAGCTCCGTCTATATCGTCAACAACAGCTCGGCTGGTAATACTTTTCCAGAGGTTAACATATTGATTTGTTTTTTTATCATTTGATTCAACATTATCTTTATCGGCAATATAGGCATTTTGAATAAAACGTAAAGCTTCAGCTTGGGTATCAATTTCTTCACGGGCAAGAGTAGTTTCTAGAGCGGTTTGAGCATCTGAGGTGCCATTACTGAGAACTGTAACGGCGGCAATAGCAACCATAGAAAAAACACCTACAGCTAGAGTAACCTCAATCAACGTATCACCCACTCTGTTTCGCATATGTTTATTATATCATACTTTATATTAAACCCAGCAGAAAACCGGAAAAACTATAAACAATGACAAAGGCAATGACAAGAAAAGGGCCAAAATGAATTTTGTGTTGCTTTTTTATCTTAACGAATGGATACATAATGAGGCAGGCAAGAAAGTTTGCTAGGAAAAGATTAATTAAGGCAAGCCAGGGGCTAATAAGCGCAAGACCGAGAGAGATTCCTAGTAGCCAGTCACCATCACCTACCCACTTCCCTTTTGAGATGAGATAAAAAAGTAGATAGAGGCCACCGAGTATTAAAACTGAGAGGAGCGGATTTATGATAAGCACCGGCGAAAAGACGGAAGCAGTTATAATAGTTTTTAAAATAGCAATTATTAAAGCGAGGATAATAGCGATAATAAGACATAAAGTTGGAAGCTCACCATATATGCCGTCATATATGGCTAAAAAGCCTAAGGTAAGAGTAAGCAGAAGTGTAACGATGAAAACTGCCCACTCAAGAGGGGTAACAAAAACAGGATTAAAGTTTATGCTAAGAAGGAGGAAGGCAAGTGCCATACCAAGCTCAGATAACAATTCAGCGAGACCAATTTTTTTATGACAATACCGACATTTTCCCCTTAAAAATATCCACGAAAGAAGTGGAATATTATCATACCATTTTAATTGTTGGTGGCAGCTCATGCATATTGAGCGGCGATTGAGTTTTTTAGCATGCGAGGATGCACGGTAATGAAACCGGCGAACCTGGCAACACAAAAAAGAGCCAAGGCAGGCACCGAGGACGAACATAAGAATAAAAAACCCAATTTGCATATGTTAATTTTATCATACGGCTCTTGTTTTTTGTAGAAAATAACATATAATAAAGCATAAGGAGTAATATGGCAAAAAGTGACTCTAACAAAAGAAAAGGGTTTTCGATTATTGAGGTTTCATTGGTACTTGCGATTGCTGGGTTAATTTTCTTAATGGTGTTTATTGCTTTACCATCACTGCAGAGAACGCAGAGAGATGCAGAACGGCGTGAAGATATTGATACGCTTCTTTCGGCAGTAAAAAAATACCAAACAAATAACAGAGGTGCGTTGCCAACAGAGTGGGACACTTCATTTAAAGATAATTATTTGAATGATTTTGAAGATCCTACTGGTAATCCTTATAATTTGGTTGTTTGTGACTATGCTAAGGGCGGTTGCAATAACTTGCCAACCGACGATACAGCATTCCCTAATAATTTCACAGTGTATATAGTAAAACAAGCAGTCTGCAGTAACGATGATTCTGACAGTCTTGTTACACAAACAAATAACCCCCGCAGAATTGCAGTTTTGTATGCGTTAGAAAATCCTGGAACTTACTGCAATAACACTTAGGCTATGGGGTATTTAGACGGAAAAAGCTCTTGCTTTTTTCTTTGATTTTAGTTATGATAATGTTAAGTATATGTCGGAAGGCCGTATTTATGCGGCATTAATATAAGATCTAGAAAGGATTTAATATGACAAAACGGAATACAAAATCTAAAAAAGGCTTTACAATCATTGAGGTAGTCTTAGTCCTTGCTATTGCTGGTCTTATTTTCTTGATGGTGTTTATTGCATTGCCGGCATTACAGCGTAGCCAGAGAAATACGCAGAGACGTGATGATTATTCTATGCTTTCTACCACAATTACAAACTTTATGAGTAATAATGGTGGACAAATAAGCAAGCTAAAAGGTATTAGTAAAGATACCTTAAAGAAATGGGTAAACGATTCCGGAAAGGACCCTAATGGGAATGACTACAATGTTACAGTATATGAAAAGTATTCCGATGACATTAATGCACCTGATGATACGGAAGTATTCATTGTAATTGGAGCTAATTGTAACGGCACAAATGAAGAAACTGGAAATTCCAAGCCAGCTGCAGATACTAGCAAGAAAGCGTTTGCAATCTATGGTTACATGGAGGGCGACACTCTCTATTGCCAGGCAAGTGGATCTGTTGGTAGCGCTAAGGCAACAAATTCTCAAACTGAAGGAGAATAATTCTTATCGTTTATAAAAACCACCCCGAATAGGGTGGTTTTTATTCCCTGCTCTTCTTGGCTAAATAATCAGATTATCTCAAAGTTCAAACTTGGTGCCTCCGGCGGCCTTGCGCCGCCAGAGATTGATATCCTATTTTGCGGGACTTAAGTCCCATTTTTTTGGCTTTTGTTTTACATATTTCTCCCAATTAACGGGCGAGAATCCCGCATTGATAGAAAACACATATTCTGCGCCGTCTTCAAAGGTATAGACGAGACACTTTGCCGTTTTTTCTATCGATTCGGCATAGAATGTAAGAGGGATTTGCGCATTCATCTTTAAACATTTTGCATTTAAAGCGTTCGGATTACGATAAATCATATCCGAGATCTCTCTTTCCTCGACTTTAACGCTTTTAGCTGTGTCAAGCTTTTCAAAGAGCTTGTTTATGGCCTTTTTATAGGTGTCCTTGTTTAAATAGGACGCAACCTTTTTATTTATGGCCTTTGCGGGCTTCTTCACCGCATTTTTCTTGCCGGCCCTGTCCACTGCCTTAGAATAGATGTTTGCGCTCGCGCCAAGAAGAATATCATATCCTTCTTTCCCCTTCATAAGGGATCTAAAGCGAGTGTCATACCATTCCGCATCTTTACCCTCAATATAGTAATCGGGGCCCAGATAGTAAATATAGTCCCCTTCTCCCTGGAGTTTAATCCACGAATAGTAATCCTGTGGAGGAACCCCATAAGTGGGGGACGCCGGTGATGTGGGTTTATCCCCCGGAAGCCAACCATGCGTAGGGGAAGTTGTCGGAGCTGCTGCTACCGCAACGGTAAAAGATATACTCATCACGAGCGCTACTATAACTACAAAAACTTTCTTTTTCATTTTTTTTGCCTCCTTTTTTCTGGATTATGGAGGCAACACGCCTCCATTGAGGTGTGCAAATAGGATATCATAACAGATTTCATTGAAATCTGAGAAAAACTGATTATTAATGGACTCCAAAGCACTCTACAGCAAAGGTTGTATTATTATATCACGCACTATATATATTGTCAATTAGGAGTTAAGCTTAACTACGTTCCAACAGAGTTAACTAGAGAATAAATTGGGAGAAGTGTACCACCTACGACAACGCCAATAAGACCAGCCATAATCACCATCAAAACTGGCTCAATCATAGTAGAAATGTTATTAACTTGTTCTTCTAGTTCACTTTCATAAACCTGAGCGGCTTTACCTAGCATTTCGTCGATCTTACCAGATTCTTCACCAATACTAGACATTTGTGGAACGAGTGGCAACATGTAGTTTAATCCCTCTAGAGAAGCAGAAAGAGGTTTACCACCTTTAATTATTTCAAGAGATTTATTATATTCCTCTTCTACCACAACGTTATTTACGGCACCGATAGAAATTTTGACAGAATCAAGGATTGGAACACCAGTAGCAAGCATCATTTCACAGGTACGAGCAAAGCGCGAAACGTAGAGTTTACGGAAGAGTGCACCAAAGATAGGGACATGGATTTTAAAACTGTCCATAGTTTTTCTACCTGCAGTAGTCCTTTTAACAGAATAATACATGGCAGCAATAGCCCCAACAACTATAATTGCCACAAGCCACCAGAATTTAGCAAAGAAGTTAGCCATTTTAACAAGGAAGCTAGTAAGACCTGGAAGAGTCTGATGCATATCTGCATAGAGGTTTTCTACCTGAGGAACAACGGCTACCATCATAAATATAAGAACGGCAATAATCACTACTAAAATAATCGCAGGATAAACGAGAGCACCACGGATTTTAGACATAAGAGCGGCATCCTTCTCCTCTTGGTCAGCAAGACGACGCAAGGCAAGATCAAGCGTACCAGAGGTTTCACCGGCTTGGATAAGAGCAAGATAAACACCGTTAAAGATTTCTGGATGTTTAGAAAATGATTCGTGAAGGCTTTTACCAGATTCAACGCTAGTAAGGATTTCTTCAACGATACCTTTCATGATTTTAGATTGTGTCTGAGCGGCAACCGTACGAAGGCTAGTAGCAAGCGGGAGGCCTGCGCCAACCAAAGTAGCAAGTTGGCGTGTAAACATGATGCGATCTTTAGTAGTAACATGACCTTTATTTAGAATTCCAGTACCTTCTTCGGTTACTGATTCTGGGATATATCCTTGTTCAATCAAAAGGCGTCCAGCGGTCTGCTCGTCTTCGGCCTGGATATTGCCTTTGACTTGTTTTCCAGTTCCCTTCTCTTTTGCCTTATAATTGAATCTCTTCATTGATTATTAACCTTTTACTAACCTATTTAATTCGTTAATATCTACAGCAAATTCTCGTGCAGAATCATAAGTAATAACTCCTGTCTGGACAAGTTTAGCAAGATTACGGTCCATGGTCTGCATGCCTTGATCAGCACCAGTCTGGATTGCAGTATCTAGCTGATGTGTCTTTCCATCACGGATTAAAGCGCGAATCGCGGAGTTAGCAATCATGATTTCAGCAGCAACAACACGCCCACCACCAATAGCAGGGACGAGACGCTGAGCACAAATTGCCATTAACATATTAGAGAGCTGAGTGCGTACTTGTGGTTGTTGATGGGCAGGAAATACGTCCACCATACGATCTATGGATTGAGCAGCGGAGTTAGTGTGAAGAGTGGCAAAGACAAGGTGGCCAGTTTCAGCAATAGTAATGGCGGCTTGGATAGTTTCAAGATCACGCATCTCACCGATCAGAACAACATCCGGGTCTTCACGAAGTACACTACGAAGAGCAGCAGCAAAACTAAAGGTATCATAATGAACCTCACGTTGAGCGATGACAGAACGAATAGATTTATGAGTGAACTCAATTGGGTCTTCAATTGTAATGATGTGGGTAGATTTTTCGCGGTTGATTTTATCAACGAGTGCGGCAAGCGTGGTAGACTTACCAGAACCGGTAGGCCCAGTAACAAGAACTAGTCCGCGTGGGAAGTCAGCAAAAGTCTCAACAATTGGTGGCATACCAAGATCGTTGATATTTTTAATCTGGTTTGGGATAAGACGAAATGCAGCAGCAAGCTTCCCTCGTTCATGGAAGGCATTAACACGGAAACGGGCAATATCACCAAAGGCAAAAGAGTAATCAAACTCCTTGTCTTTCATCAATATTCCCTGTTGGTCCTCATCTAAGGTAGAAAAAACTAAGTCATGAACATTTTCTTCAGTCAGATTAGCATAGCCACTAATTGGTATCAAAGTACCATCAATGCGCAGAATAGGCGGGAGACCATATTGAATATGTAAGTCTGAAGCATTACGCCTAATGCATTCTTCAAGAAGATTTTCAATTTTTAGTGTATTAATTGTTGAATTAGTTTGCCCACTATTTTCCATACTATTATTATACCATAAGTTATTTGTTATTTACGACAAATCGCTTGCCACCCTGTTAACTTCATCGATAGAGGTAATACCAGACAATGCCTTAAGTATACCGTCTTGGCGCATGGTAATAGTACCCTTAGACTTAGCCAAGCGCATAATGTCGTTGGCGGTAGAATGCGCAATAATCATTTTCTGAATATCTTCATCGACGCTAATAGTCTCATATAAGCCAGCACGGCCCTTATACCCGCCTGGAGTCTCTTTAGAATTTACGCCTTTAGCCAGCATATAGTGGTCATCATTTCTGATTGGCAATCCTGCGTAACCCAGATCTTCGCTAATACTGGCGATTTCTTCCTTAGTTTTTGGAAGGAGATCACCAACGATATTGTTAATTCCTTTAGTTTCAACCTCGGAAGATTTATATAGTTCTCTTTTTTCAGTAATACGACGAACAAGACGCTGGCCGATAACAACATTTAAAGTGGAGGCAAGAAGGTATGGCTCAATACCCATATCAAGAAGACGAGGCAGAATACCAGCGGCAGAGTTGGTATGAAGTGTACTAAATACAAGGTGGCCAGTGAGAGCAGCCTGTACGGCAAGCCCGGCGGTTTCAGAATCACGAATCTCCCCCACCATTACTACGTCTGGATCCTGACGAAGAATAGATCTAAGCCCAGAAGCAAAAGTAAGACCCGCGTCAACATTTACTTGTATTTGATTAATCCCATCCATTTTATATTCAACTGGATCTTCAAGAGTTACAATATTGATTTCTTCAGTTTTAATCTGTTGAATCAATGCATAAAGAGTAGTAGATTTACCAGAGCCAGTAGGGCCGGAGGTTAGAATCATACCATTTGGTTTATGAATGCCATCAAGAACAGTGCGGAGAGCTCGTCCACTCATACCCATTTTTTCGATTTCCATTGATACACCAGTTTTATCCAAAAGACGGATTACGACTTGCTCACCCCAGGTAACTGGAGAAATTGCAATACGAAGATCGATTTCTTGATCGTCTACTAAAACAGTAAACTGGCCATCCTGAGGAATACGGTGCTCATCGATTTTAAGGTTACTTAGGATTTTAACACGGGAAACCAGAGCCGGCGCAACAGATTTTGGTAGTTCCATGATTTTACGTAACACGCCATCAATACGACAGCGAATAATAAGCGAGTTTTCAAGCGGTTCAATATGGATATCAGAAGCTTTAGTTTTAGCTGCATAGCTTAAAATAGTGGTGAGAGCTTTGCTAATTGGTGAATCCTGAACGATAGTCTTAACGTCGCTTCTTTCCTCGGCAGCTTCTTCGCCGGTTTCCTTGACCGCTTCTTTAACGCCAGAAAAATCACCATGGTATTTATCAAGCATTTCACGAATACCACGCTCTGATGACATCCAAACACGAATTGGACGATTCACTAGATTGGAAAGGAAGTCAGTTACCTGGACATTGGTAACATCAACCATGGCAACATTTAACATGCCGTCTTTTTCACCAAGAGGAACAGCTAAGACACGTGCAGAGGCATCGCCTGGGATAAGAGACAAAATATCCTGGTCAATAACAATGTTTTTTAACTCGACATATGGAACACCAATAATAGCAGCGGTGGCGCGAGCGACAATATCATTACTAATAATTTTACGGTTAATTAACTCAGCAAGGACCGGTTTGCCGGCCATTTCTGCTTCTTGTTTAATCTGGCTTACGACATTAGCATCAGCTAAACCTTCTCCAACCACGAGGTTGATGATTCTGTCCTCTGCCTCTTTGGTGAGCAAGGCCATTAGTTTTTCTCCTGTACCGTGCCAGTTTCTTCTATATTAATTATTCCAGAGTCGTTATCTAGACATTCACCATTTTCGCTATATTCGCGACAATCACCAACGTAAACTTCTACTGTTGGATTAAGTGAACGATAATTAAAAACTTCTGGGTCTGGGCTTTCTACATCAGAAGAGATTTGTTCGTTTAAGACCATAAAAGATGCACCTTCAATGTTGCCAAAAAGAAAATTACAAACGACAAAAGAAATTAATGTTCCAATCACAGCAACACCAATTGTAGTAAGCAAATCTTTTTTCATTATTTGCCCTCCGCTTTCATAGTTTTATTCGATTCAGTGATAGTGGCTTCATCAACATAATAGGCAGTAGTCTGAGCATTAAGAATTAATAAGTCGTTCCCTCCCCATTCAATCGTTGCACTGTTAATATCAAATTCACGGATTGATCGCTCAATATTGCTGAGAACGTTCATAGTAGTTCCAGTATTTGCTTCAATAGCAACGTTTAGGGAAATTCCATTTAGACCATTCGACAACTCTGTGACTGTACCAGTAGGACTTAGAGATTCTGGTTCCCAATTAGAAATTAAGAATAATTTATTTAGGCTAGCGAGTAAAGCTTCTTCGTTTTTAAAGGCAGGTAAAGCATCCGGAATGACACGTAATGCCGAGCAGCTTTTGATGCGTTGGCTTGCGGCAGCAAGTTCAGTGCTGGTTTCGGCGTCGTTATATAATTTACTTAGCTCTTTATAGGTATAATTCTTATTAGTTTCTGGATTAATACAGCTAGAAACGTTTTCTTTTGGCACGGAGTTCAAGGCTTCATTGGAAGCGAGATTGGTTAAGATGTTAGAGCGAAGAGTGTTAGGAATCTTAGAAAGCGTGATGCTGTCTGGATCACATTTTCTAAGTTCTTCATCCGAATATGTGCTTCCTTTAGGGGCTTCACAGATACCAGTGTTCTTAATAGCATTTGAATAATTAACGATTGACTCGTCCTCGGCAGATATTACGCTAGCACTAAAAGATATTTGCTTGATGAAGTGGATAGTTAATGAAAGACCAGCACCAAGACAAAGTGATGCACCGAGTACTGCAAGAATCATATATTGCTGAGCTTGAGAGATTTTGGCACGTTTTCCGATAGCGATTTCCTTAGCCATTTTTAATTCCCTCCGTTCTTAGAATTAGTTTTGCTATTATCCGTACTGGTGTTAGAGCTGGATTTATTATTATTTTCTGAGCTACAAGCGGTATCGTTTTCGGCACAATCGGCAGCGCGTTGACCAAACATAGCTTGAATCTGGACATATGAATCAGTTACGTTATAACGACCGGAAGGAGCAAGCGCGACAAAATGTTGATTATTGAAAGAGAAGACTTCCGGATTAAAGACGATTGAAGCAGAAAAACGAAGTACTAATTCATTAGAAGAATTACGTCCGTTTGAAGACTCAGAGATTGTGATACTTTCTGTTCCATCTGGAACGAGAGTACATTCATTGTTTTGACTGGTCCAGGTCATGTTTTCGGTTTTTGTAACAATAGTTTCTTCGGCATTACCAGTATAATTTGTTCCTTCGTGGCCAGTATATGTAATACAAGCACTTTCAAAATGAGGAACATTACTTATCTGACCTTCGGTAGTGATGTTTGGTTGTGAAGTTGACGCATTCTTATGATACCAATCGTTAAATTGCGGAGTACGCCAAACGCGAACTACATTTTTACCGTCATATTCTTCGGTTGTATAGTCGCTATTAGTGTTATTTTCATTAGAGCTATTTTTGCTTTCACTATCTTTAGCTGGGTTACATCCTTCAACTTCTATGGTCCAAAGTGCGTAAGTGCCTTTATCAGCATCTTTAAATGTTGCACCGTCAGCACCATTTTCGATCATACAGTATGCGGGGATAGTATCGCCGTTTTTATCAACATAATTACCATAATCGTAGCGCATATACTGCATACTCTTCTTGAAGGAATCAAGGACGTTATAGTCAATGTATGGTTCTTGTCCGGCGTTTGCCTGTGCGTCAAAGTCAAAAGTTGGGTTTTCTTCAGTGAGATCAACGGTCATTTCTGAGATCTGAATAGTATCGGCACCAGTTGGAATAATTGCGGAAAGAATGTTAAATGTTCGTGAAAGGACTTTTTTATCATTAGTCAATTCGTTAATATTACTTAATTGGTTTTTAATGGTAAGAAAATCTTTTAGGTCAGCATAGGAATTAAGCCTTTCGTGCATATTATCAATAGTAGATTTTTTACCGCTGATTACGGTTTGCTGTCCACCGGCAATTGCACCAAAGATAATAGTAACACCAATACTTGCAGCAGCAACAACTATGCAGAGGAAAAAGATGAAATTGCGGAATTTAAGAGTCCGAATCATTTCTCCTTTAATATCAGGGACAAGGTTAATTTCTCGTGACATTAATCATTGCTCCTTTCTGATAAACCAATTGCGACGGCAAATTCACTAGAAACACTCATTAAGACTTTCTGCTGTTCAGCCGTAGTACGAACTAGTTGCCATGGGTTCCCTTTCATGGTTGGGATCTGAGTTTTAGCCTCAATGTATTCAGCGAATAGAGGAATGACACTAGCATAATCAGAAAGAACAATACCACCAACCTTACCGTTGACGTATTTCGTCTGGAAGAAACGGACAGATTTAGCAAGTTCTGAAGCAAAGCTGTCTAGATAGTTATTAAGGACTTTAAATACTTGACCTTCAACTTGGTTTTCATCAAGTCCAAATTTCAGAATAAACTGACGAGCTTGATCTTCACGTACGCTTAAACCGCCAGAAATGGCTTTAATTAAAACTTCTAGTCCACCAGGAATAGAACGTACGAGTCTAGGCTCATTTTTATAGACAATTACAAGATCGGTAGATTTTTCGCCAAAATCAACAATCATCGTGGCATCGATTGCACCAGGGATAGCAAGGGAGCGAGCTAAAGCAACTGGTTCTGGTTCCATAGCAATAATATTCAAACCAGTTTTCTCAATCATTTCCATGACTGATTCGGCATAATCTTTTGCGACGGACGAGACAAGAATCTCGGTTTTTGCTGGATCACTAGGGCTTGGGCCAAGAATGATGTAATCCGTTTTAGCATCACTCATTGCCATTGGGACGTATTTATCTATCTCATATTTGAAAGATTTCTTTAATTCTTTTTCAGGGAGAGTCTCAGTTTCAACAATAGAAGTAAATGTTTTATTCGCAGGGAGACCTACAGCGATATTTTTAGTTTTAATACCGGCTTGTTCTACGGCACCCATGATCGCCTCACCTAGGCGTTTTTTGCCTAAATCAGAGCTATCTTGGGTTAATTTTGGCTCAATAGGGACATAAGCAAATTTCTGAAGCGCCCAACCCCTCTGGCTACTACCAGAAAGTTGAACAATACGCATTGAATTAGTTCCAATATCTAACGAAAAGAAATCGCCCACGCCATGCAGTAAATTCATATTATATATTATATGATTATGCTTATAAAAAATCAAGCAGTTTTTAAGAAGCTTTTAACCAATAAAAGCGTTCTATGTTGCCGTGTTTGCCTTGAAGAGAATTGTCGCGTTTTTTGATAATTACAAAGCCATTATTTTTTAACCATTGTTCAAAATTTTTAATAATTTCGCGACGGATTTTTTCGTTTTTAACAATACCTTTATTTAGCTGGTCCGGACGAGCCTCAAATTGAGGCTTTAACATAACTAGAAAATCTGTATGATCGTCTGATAAATTGTTTTTAGCGTGTTTTAAAACTTTAGTTAACGAAATAAATGAGACGTCGGCTACTATAATATCTGGCGTGATTGATTTTACATCAAAAATATCAGTTTTTTCACGTAGTTTAATGCGGGGATCAAAACGAAGAGGGGCTTTCATTTGGTTAGTTCCCTTTTCTACTGCAATCACTTCTTTAGCGCCACGTTTTAAAGCGTATTCAGTGAAACCACCGGTAGAAGACCCGATATCTAGAACTGTTTTTCCTTGAAAATCAAAATTGAAGGCACGGGCTGCACCTTCAATTTTGAGATAACCCCTATTTTCTTCTTTCACGATATTCGTAAGTCTCCGTATCTACTGAGACGACGTCGCCTTCTTTGATAAACGCTGGGACTTTAACTACAACACCGGTTTCCAAGGTAGCATCTTTCATAACTGAGCTTGTAGTATCGCCTTTTACGGCGTTTTCTGTATAAGTAACAGCGAGCCAGATATTCTTTGGTAAGACAAGATTAATGGCATTTCCATTATAGAATTGGATCTCCATTTCATCACCGTCTTTCATAAAATCTTTTAGATCGCCGACCATATCAGCGCTAAGCTCATATTGTTCGAAAGATTCTGGATCCATAAAGTAAAACTTCTCGTCATCTCGGTAAAGGTATTGAACTTTACGAGTTGTTACTTCGGCTGGCTCAATTTTTTCCTGACCCTTAAAAGTCTTTGGAAGAAGAGCGCCAGTAATGAGATTTTTTACTTTGACATTGACGATTGAGCCACCGCGGCCCATGACTTTTTGAGAATACTCTACCACTTTATATGGCTGACCATCTAGAGTAATAAGGGTATTTTTCTTAAGATCTGTTGGTCCGTACATTTGATTCTCCTATTTTAGTTAGTAACAAATGGCAAAAGTGCTAAATGACGAGCGCGCTTGATCGCAACAGCGAGTTGGCGTTGTTGTTTAGCAGAGAGACCAGTTTTTGAGATTGGTTCAATGCGACCATATACATCAATATAACGCTGAAGTGTTTTTACATCGCGATAATCGAAATAGATATTCGGGTCCTTTTTTAGTCTTTTCATAATTTTTAAAGTATCCTTTCCTACGGTTATTTTTTTAGAATGGGACGTCACTAAGGTCAATTTCCCCTTCTGGAATATCATCTGGGATATCTGCAGGAGCAGCTTCAGATGGTGCGTCATTGCTAGAATTATCACGAGGAGCAGCTCCTGTGAAGTTGAAGTCTTCTACAACAATCTCAACGCGAGAACGTTTTTGACCGGTTGTTTTATCTTCCCAGCTACGCTGGTCCAAACGTCCAGAAACGAGAACGCCAGTTCCTTTTTTAGCGTATTGGCTAATCATTTCCCCTAATTTACCCCAAGCAGAGCAATCAATGAACGAAACATCTTCTTTTTGTTCACCGTTGGTATCGCGGAAAACACGATTAACGGCAACTGAAAAGCTACAAACGGAAGAACCGTTAGGTGTTGTTCTGAGTTCTGGATCACGAGTTAAGTTTCCAGTGATAATTGCTTTACTAAAACCGCGCATAATAAGTTATTCTCCTTTTTCGTTAGTTTTTTTAGCTTCTTTATCCTCTTTTTCTTCAGATTCTTCTGCTTCTTCTGATACTTGATTGTCAGCTCTCATCTTAGCTTGGCGCTTGTCTGTTTTGACAAGAAGATAGCGCAAAACTTCATCGGTAATATTGAAAACTGATGAAATTTTTGCTGGCGCTTCAGCTGGGAGCGAAACGTCAAGATAATAATAGACTGCAAAATCTTGGTCACCAATCTTATAAGCGAGGCGTTTTTTACCGTCGTTTTCTTCTTGGTTGATTTTGCCGCCATTGGTCTCGACAATTTTTTTCACCTTGTCGATAGCGGGGTCAAGATTCATCTCTAGATCTGGATGAAACAAGACCGTGAGTTCATAGTCTTTCATTGAAACTCCTTTGGTTAAAGCAAGTGCTGTTCTCCGTTTTCTCTCGGGTTGACACACCTGCTGAGCTAATATTATGGATATATTATACCTCTTATCAGGAGAAATTGCAAGGGGGGAGCTTACTGAGCTAGTTGATCTACTTGCGAAGCAAGTAGATCAAGCGTCGCTCGTTCGGGATAAAAAATGCTAGCATTTTTTATTCTCTCACTGAGCTAGTTGATCAAATTCTTCTAATGAGGAGATGAGGATGTCGCGAGGCTTATTGCCATTTTGAGGGCCTATAACACCGATTTCTTCGAACCAAACAGCAAGACCGGAAACAAAACCGTGTCCTTTACCAAGATAAGTCTGGAGCATTGCGGTGCTGAATTTGCCCTTATTTAAGGATATCTCTACTGCTTTTCTGACGATTGGATCATTTGGATCATAGCGTCGACCAAGATCACCGATACTGCCGCCACCAGATGGTCCCATACCTTTAATTGAAACCGCCTGAGCAATAACTTCTTTATTGTATTCAGGTGGACGTTGTTCTCTTAAGAAGTCAGTGACTTTATTAATATCTTCATCTGATGCCCATGCACCCTGAATACGACGTGGTTTACCCATCATTTCTGTGGTTAGAAGAAGCATATCGCCCTTTCCTAGTAGTTTTTCGGCGCCACCTTGGTCTAACATGATCTGAGAGTCAATTCTAGAACCTACAGCGAAGGCAATGCGGCCTGGGATATTGGCTTTAATAAGACCAGTAATAACTTTTACTTCTGGGCGCTGGGTAGCAAGAACAAGGTGAATACCAGCGGCACGACCCTTCTGGGCAATACGGACAATAAGCATCTCAAGATCTTTCCCTGCCATCATCATAAGGTCCGCCATCTCGTCAATCACGATAACGATGTAAGGCATTTTACCTTCTTTTTCAGAATCGTTATCTTTTGAACGAGATACTTTAGCGTTATAATCAGCAATGTTTTTTACTTTTTCTTCAGCCATCAAGGTATAGCGGCGTTCCATTTCCCCGACTGCCCATTTCATTGCCGAAAGGGCTTTTTCTGTGGAGGTGATAATTGGCGTTAAGAGATGCGGAATATCTTGATATTGAGCCATTTCTACCTGTTTTGGATCAACGATAATGAGTTTCATATCTGATGGAGCATTGCGATAAAGAAGAGAGCTAATTAAGGTATTGGTCATAACGGACTTACCAGAACCAGTAGTACCAGCGATGAGAAGGTGTGGCATTTTTGCAAGGTTAGCGACTACAGAACGACCAGAAATGTCTTTACCTACTGCAAAGGTTAATGGATCGGATGATTTCTTCCATTCATTACTTTCAAGAACACCACGCAAACGTACATCTGCGGATTTTGAGTTTGGAATTTCAACACCAACAGAACGAGTGCCTGGAATTGGTGCTTCAATACGAATTTTATCAACGGCAAGATTTAAGGCTAGCTCTTTATCGCGAGCAAGAATTTTACTCAAGTTGACGCCAGCTGGTGGACGCATGGTGTATTGGGTGACGCGTGGACCAACGTTGGCACCTTCCATTTCAACTTCAATACCAAATTCAGCAAGAGTGGATTTAATAATGTAGGCGTTCTGCTGAATATTTCCAGCATCGGCAGGAGATTGTTTCTTTTCCAATAGGTCAGTTGAAGGCATTTTCCAGTCAGGATCATCAACGGCAACAAGAGCAGTAGGCTCTTTTGGAGATTCTGGTGCAGGAGTATTGACGGAAGCTTTATGCAAAAGACGACCAGAAGTTTTTGAGGAAGCTTGAGATGAATCGGTAGTACCAATGCCGGAGTTAACTTTAATCTCAAGTTGGCCTGGTTTTCTGGTCTGCTTTTGGTCATCTTCAGAATCTTTAGGGGACTTTTTACCAGTTTTGACGAGATTTTTAGTTCCTTTAAAGAGAGTAATTGGGGAAAGTTGAAGGATAAATGCAAGAGTGATAAATATTAAGACCATATATATAATAATTACAAAGGCTTGATCCAAAGCTTTAGTCATAATGCCGTTTAACCAATTGCCAACGATACCACCGCTGCCCCAGATTGCGCCAACACCAGCAAGCCATAATAGCATAATTATACTTGCAAGATAAACTGGGAAGGCGACACGATTATCTTCTGAACGAAAGATTTTTATGGCAAGATAGATTAAAAGAGGCGGGATGAAATAGGTAGCAATGCCAATGCCTTTAGATATGGTGTCGTGAACTAAGTTTAGGGCTGTGCCGCCATGACCAAACCAGGTAATGACGAAGAAAAAGGCCAATGCAATCATTAAAACAGCAACGACTTGACGCCAGAAACCACCTGGAAGTTCATGCTCAGGACGGACCTCTTTAGAAGAGCGCTTGACCGGTTTTTTGGTTTTTTTTGAACTTTTGCGTTTTTTTGTGGCCATATTCTCTAAATTATAGCACACTTTAAGAAAAAGCACAAGGGGAATAGGCGATACTGGCAGGGTGAAACTCTAGGTTTACTAAAAAGCTGTTTCGTGGTAAAATAAGGGAAGATTAGGCTGTCGCCAAGTGGTAAGGCAACGGGTTTTGGTCCCGTCATTCGCAGGTTCGAATCCTGCCAGCCTAGCCATTTTTTGTTTCACAAAAACTTGAAAAAGCGAGGATTCGTTCTCGCTTCGCTCGGGGCGAATCCTGCCAGCCTAGCCATTTT
>JAZQTT010000015.1:0-10807 GCA_045630905.1 Candidatus Nanosyncoccus sp. | reverse complement strand
TTTCTAATTTCCCGTTAAACTCCGCCTCAGACAAATTCAAAATATAATGGCCAGACATATCTTCCGTTATTTCCGGTATTAACCATGAAGATCCGTCGTCTTTCATCTCAGTATCTATCAAAAATCTCTTTTGCTTACCATCAGTTAAAACCGGATACCCTGGCTTATCAATAAAATCATGCATTAAAACCTTCGGATCAAATTCCGCGTATGGTTTTAAAGCATCCCAAAGATCATCACCAACCGTATTCTTGTATTTAAACTTTTCAAAATAATCTCGGATTCCCTTAGTAAAGTTTTCCCAGCCCATCGCGCGGATTAACATCAGCATCAATCTTGCACCCTTAGCATATACGATTGCCCCATCAAACAATGTTGCAATCTCCGCCGGGTCATTTACTTCCTGGTGGACCGACTGTACTCCATATAAACAATCACGCCTTAAAGCTGCCAAACAATCACCCGTAAAGAAGCTCTCAAAGATCTTATACTCCGGTTTTATGTGGTCTACCGCGTAATATTCCATCACACTTGCAAACGATTCGTTAAGCCATAAATCATCCCACCATTTCATTGTTACAAGATCACCAAACCACTGATGAGAAAGTTCATGCGCTACCGTTAACGCCACACCTTTTTTAGTTGAAAGAGTTGCTGTCTCTCCAGCCAGTAGCATTGATTCTCGGTAAGTTACTAAGCCCCAGTTTTCCATTGCTCCTGCTTCAAAATCAGGCAATGCTAACTGATCCAATTTTTCTAATGGATATGGCACGCCAAAATTATTGTCGTAGAACTCTAAAGATTTACCCGCAATCTCATTTGCAAAATCCACCGAGTTAACATCCTGATTTAAAGCACAATATGTTGTAATCTCTGTCCCGTGTGCGTTTTTTATTGTTTTTCCATGGAATCTTCCAATTGCAAACGCTAAAAGATAAGTAGACATTCTTGGTGTCGGTTCAAACACGGAAACAGACTTTCCGTTCGATGCATCCTTAAGCTCAGACCTATAAGTATTAGCTAGTACCATATCAGTACTATCTGTAGTGATCGTAAGTTCAAATACTGCCTTTGCTGCCGGTTCATCAATACACGGGAAAGCCTCCCTTGCATAATGACTCTCAAACTGAGTTGCCACAATTCGTTCTGTTTGTCCTTTATACTCATAGGTCGAAAGATATGCCCCCTCCATATTTTCATTTATTTTTCCGGAGTATTTAATCTCAATTACTGCTTCCCCCATTTGTACTTTAGAGATTTCTAGGACTTCTCCATCTGCCTTAAAATCTGCCGGCTTTCCATCTACTAAAACACTAGAAACTTTCAAGCGCACTGCATGGAATTTCACAATCTCATTTAATACTTTTCCAGAGACAATCACCTTTCCACTAATTGTCTTTTTCTGCTTATCAACCGTCAAATCTAAAATATATTTCTTCGGCAAGAAATAATCCAAAAACCTCTCCATTTCCGCTCCTTTTAATGTTTATTTAATGTAATTTTACGCTAGCAGGTAATTTTGTGCCTTTTAATATTTTCTCGAGCTCTGCCTCTTCTAGGGTTTCGTTTTTAAGTAGCTCTTCTGCTAATTTGTCCAAAATCGCTTTATTAGCCTTTAATACATTTTCTGCTCTAACCGTCGCTTCGTCAGAAAGTTTCTTTACTTCCGCATCAATTAATTCCGCCGTCTTTTCTGAATACGGTTTTGAAGTAGCAATTGTATAATATCCAGTTGCCTCATCTGGGAATACCTGATTTCTTAAAGCATCCCCCATTCCCTCTTCTACAATCATTGATTTAGATAGTTCTGCCACATTTCTTAAGTCTGAAGAAGCTCCAGTCGTAATCGCATCTCTTCCAAAGATGATTTTTTCTGCTACACGTCCGCCCATTGCTCTTGCTAAAATATCCTTCAATTCATAAACGCTCTTATAGCTTCTGTCCTCAGGTGGCAAGAACCATGTTACGCCACCAGTCTGGCCACGTGGAATAATTGTCACCTTATGTACTGGATCTGAATCCGGCAATACATGACCAACAATCGCATGCCCTGCTTCATGATATGCGGTAATTCTTCGTTCATGATCACTCATTACTTTACTCTTTCGTTCCGGACCAATCGCTACTCTTTCAAACGCCTCAGTTAAATCAGCATTCGTAATTGCTTTATGTCCTTCACGTGCTGCCGTAATTGCTGCTTCATTTGCAATATTTGCCAAATCTGCACCAGAAGACCCTGCCGTTTTCTTTGCTAATGATTCTAGGTCAACATCCGAAGCAACTGGTTTACCTTTAAAATGAACTTTCAAAATTTCTAAACGGTCTTTTCTTTCTGGTAATACAACGTTAATATGGCGATCAAATCTACCAGGCCTCAGAAGTGCTTTATCTAACATATCAACCCGGTTTGTCGCCGCAATCACAATTACTCCAGAATCATTATCAAACCCGTCCATCTCAACTAAGATTTGGTTCAAAGTCTGTTCATCTTCACGTCCAGCACCACCTCTTGCATCACGTTTGTGAGCCACGGCGTCAATTTCATCAATAAAGATTATAGACGGTGAGTTTTTCTTTGCTTTACTAAACAAATCTCTTACCCTAGATGCACCAACCCCAACATACATTTCTGCAAATTCCGAACCAGAAATTGAGAAGAAAGGTACATTTGCTTCACCCGCTACTGCGCGCGCCATCAAGGTTTTACCAGTTCCCGGATCACCAGCAAGCAGTACCCCGCGCGGAATTTTTGCCCCTAATTTCTCATATTTCTTTGGATTCTTTAAGAAATCAACTATCTCAGTTAAATCTTGCTTTGCTGCTTCATTACCGGCTACATCTTTAAAGGTGACCTTTTTCTTATCTGGGCCATACAATTTAGCTCTTGAACGACCAAATGCCATTGTTTGATTATTCACCGAATTTGCCTGGCGCATAATCCAAGCAAAGAATATCGCGATCGCTATAATCGGAATAATAGTTAACGCAATATTTAAAATAATCCCTAGAGTATCAATATCTTCTTTATATTCAATAACTGGATAGTTAGCTTCACACTTAGTTAAATCTTCACCTTCTAAACCTTCACACTGATTAATTAAGCCTTGATCATATAGTGTTCCGCTGCCATCTTTTCTTGAAATCTCCGTTGGCATATCATTATCTTTAAGAGTAATATCAAGAGAGTTACCAGTAACTGTAATTTTAGCAATATTTCCATTTGGGTCATTTGCCCTTTTTATTACATCAGAAATCGGCACTTCATTTTTATTGTTATCGCTGTGCATATAATTTGATACTAAAAAAGCGCCTAAACAGGCCACAATGATTATAAATAAAATGCTTCTTATAAAATTCGATCGATTATTACCACCCTTATTCGCTGGTCTTCCCGTCGTATTATTCTGTATTTTTCCCGCCACTCTTTTCCTCCTTTTTTTGTAACGCTTCAACTAAAACTGGAGCCGCGAACGAGACTTGAACTCGTGACCTCATCCTTACCATGGATGCGCTACTACCAACTGAGCTATCGCGGCAAACACCTAAATTATAAATGGTGCCCGAGATGGGACTTGAACCCATATGGTTTTCACCATTCGATTTTAAGTCGAACGCGTATACCAATTCCGCCACTCGGGCAGACACTCATATACTTTATTCTACTATATTTTTTGTTTTTTTACAACGTTTTCACCCTAGTTATTTTGTCATTTTACGGCAAAACTCACAAGCGGCGTCTCCCGCTACTGCTCCATCCCCCGCTGCAGTCACAAGCTGTCTTATGTTTTTTGTTCTACAATCCCCTGCTGCAAAAATCCCAGTACAGGAAGTTAAACAATCTTCATCCGCTATAATATAATCACTTTTATCTAATTCCACTAAGTCTTTAAACGAATCCGTATTCGGCACCCGCCCAATTGCCACAAACACTGCCTCTGCTTCCTCCGGGATCGGATCATCATGATGCACATGATAAACCTTTGAAGCAATCTTTTCCAAATATTGAATCTCGTGTTTAGCTGTATTACCACTTCCCACCACCACCACAGGCTTACCTTTATATAAAGCACCGTCACAAGTCGCACAGTAAGAAATGGGTCTTTCTCCCGCTTCTTTTTCCTGTTTTTCACCTAGTTTCCTTGGTTCTGTACCCACCGCCAAGATTATTGCATTACACGCATATTCATTTTCGTCCGTCTTAATAGTAAATCTTTTTTCACCACTATTTTTCTCTATCAATTCAACTTTCTCGTATTTAAAATCTACACCTAAATTATTCATCTGGTGATATATTTTCTCTGATAAATCCTTACCTGAGATTTCTACTTCCCCTGGCCAATTATTAACTTTTAAAGCACTTAAAATCTGTCCACCATAGACCTGTGACTCTAACACTAATACTTTTAGCCCTGCACGACAAACATAAATCCCCGCCGTCATGCCAGCTACCCCCGCACCCACAATAATTACATCATATTTCATATAGATAAATTATATCACAGAAGTATAAAACCTATTTAGTATCCTATACCTTATTGATCACTGGAATTACAATTGGCGTGTGTCCAGTTGCATCATATAAGATATGAGTAATATCTTCTTTGATCTCTTCTTTTAAGACTTTCATTTCTGGATCCGTAGAAATGGATTTATCTGTCTTCTGCCTTAGATAATGGCGAATTTTACCAATCAATTCCTCCGAATTGTCCAAATACACAAAAGCTCTTGAAACAATATCCGGAGTTTTCATCAAATACCCAGTTTTCTTATTCAAAGTCAAAATCACCACAAAGATACCCTCGCGTGAAATATGAATCCTATCCTTAATCACTGCCTCATGCACCTGTTGGTCTGCATCATCATACAGTTTATTGCCAACCTGAATTCGGCCAGCCTTCCTGATCTTCTTATCCGGCAAAAGCTCGACAATATCCCCATCATCTGCCACTAAGATTCTATCGCGCGGAATCCCGATCACATTTTCTGCCATCTCAGCATTATGTTCAAGCATATAAAACTCGCCGTGATATGGCAAATAGTTCGTTGGATGAAGTCTAGTTACAAAATCAACATGGTCTTCATAGTAAGCATGTCCAGATAGATGAAGTGGTCCAATATTTGTCAAATGCGTCTTTCCATTCTGAATCACCTGCGCGCCTTCCCTTAATAACCCATCCACAGTATTCACTACGTGTGGTTCGTTGCCAGGAATTGGGTTTGAAGAGAATACAATTGTATCAGTTGATTTGATCTTAATAAACTTATGAGCACCAGTTATCATTCGGTTAAGAACCGCATTTAATTCACCCTGCGACCCAGTACAAATAATACAAACCTTCTCATCTGGTAGTTTTATAATATCTTCCATCTTTACTACTGTATCTTTTGGTACTTTGATCGACTTCGCTCTTAGAGCCACTTCAACGTTGTTAATCATTGAAAAGCCAGAAAATGCTACCTTGCGCCCTCTTTTAGCCGCCTCTTTTAAGATTAATTCAATACGTGAAATCTGCGATGAGAAACAGGAAATAATCACCCGTCCATTTACATAATGGTCCATTACCTTACCGAGATTTTCACCTACATCATACTCTGAGTGCGGATGTCTTCCTGGTGAATCAATGTTAGTGGATTCATTTAGCATCAGGTCAATTCCCTCTTTAGCCACAATCTCATCAATCCGTTCATAGTCTGTCTGAATTCCCATCGGTTTTTCCTCATGACGCCAGTCACCAGATAGATAAATTGTTCCATTTGGTGTTCTCACCACAATCGCTGTATTCCCTGGAATAGAGTGTAAAGTGTGGATAAACTCTACTGAAAGGTTCTCAGAAACCTTAATCTGTTCGTGTTTGAACGGATCTATTACTCTATAATTCATCTCTGGTACGTCTTCAAGCTCAGACATCTGTTTTTTGATCATTCCTAGAGTAAAATCTGTCCCCATAACTGGTACTAATGGACCAAATTTTGGCAATAAATGCCTACATGCCCCAATATGATCAAGGTGTGCGTGTGTAAAACAGATCGCTTTAACATTTTTCATATTATCTTCAAGATATTTAATATCTGGAATCAAATAATTTACCCCTGGATAATCTTCACCGGCAAATAGCACCCCCATATCAACTACAATCATCTCTGATTTATACTCAATAATTGTCATATTCTTACCAATACCAAACTCACCAGCCCCACCAATTGGGATAATTCTCACCGCTTCTGGGTCAATTCTCATCTGTTTCAATTTTGCATTAGTAATCTGTTGGCCATTGTATCCGTTATAACATGATTTATTTACTGGCACCCCTATAATATGCTGTGTTGCTTGCATATTAACATCTTGAGATAACATTCTCTGATGGTGCACCATATCACCTTTTTTCGTAGAGACCGATAAGTTCACTTTACGCTTTTCCGCCTCTGTTTTTGCCTGCGTTTTAGCGGTAGTTTTTGTAGCTTTTGTGCTTTTTTTGCTAGCATTTTTGCCCTGAGAGCTACTTTTTACGGCTTTTCCAGCCTTCTTAGTAGAAGTAGGCTCATTACCAACTAATTTTGCATCTTTGCCCCCTGGCTTAAAATTCGAATTGAAATTCCGCCCCTGGGACTCCTCAAATTGTCTCTTAATATCTGGTAAACGCTCCGCTCTCGACTTTAACAACCGCGCACGACGCTCTTCCTCTTTTTTATTCATAAAATTATACCCTTTTTATTATAAATTATTTTTACAAGTATTATTCGTTACCTCTATTATAACAAACATCTTGCATTTTTTCAACCCATTTGCTATAATAACTATATACAGAATTGACCGACTCTTGAGATAGAGGCGGTTTTTTAATAAAGGAGTATTATGGAAAACTTAGATTTAAAACAGATGTCAACTATGGTGGATATCATTGCAGAAGAAAAAGGCTTACCAAAAGAAACCGTCCTTGGAGTTATTGAACAAGCTATCGCCGCTGCTTGGCGTAAAGATAACGGTGATCGCGACATGAATGTCCGTGCTACCTTAAATACTAAAACTGGTGAAGCTGAAGTTTATGTTGCCCGTGAAGTTATTGAAGATGGCTTAGCTTATAATCCTTCTACTGAAATTCCCCAAGATCAAGCTGGTAAAGACGCTAAAATTGGCGATATCGTAGAAGAAAAGCATAAAGTTACATCTTTTGGCCGTGTCGCAGCAATGACCGCAAAGCAAGTTGTTGTCCAACGCCTTCGTGAAGCTGAAAACGAAGCTGTCCTAACTGCATTTGAAGATAAAATCGGTACTGTTGTAACTGGCACTATCTCCCGCGTTGAGCCAAAACTCGTCCGTATTGATCTTGGACGTGCTTCAGGTATTATGCCTCGTTCTGAGCAAATCGACGGCGAATATTATACCGTTGGTAATCGCATTAAGGTTTATATCAAGAATATTGAACGTGGCGAACGCGGCGCACAACTTATTCTTTCACGCGGTAACGCTGAATTTATCGAGTATCTCTTCCGTCAAGAAGTTCCAGAACTTGAAAACGGTACCGTAGAAATCAAAAGTATCGCCCGCGAAGCAGGCCGCAGAACTAAAATCGCCGTTACTTCTTCTATCCCAGGTATTGACCCAGTTGGTACCTTTGTTGGTGGTCGTGGTATTCGTGTTCAAGCTGTCATGAATGAAATTGGCGATCGTGAAAAAATCGATATTATCACCTGGAGCGACAACGCTTCCGAATACATCCGTGAAGCTCTTAGCCCAGCCGAAGTCACAAAAGTTGAAATCAATGGCAAAAAGGCAAAGGTCTATGTTACTGAAGAACAACAATCCGTTGCCATCGGTAAACAAGGCCAAAATGTCCGTCTCGCTTCTAAACTCACCGGCTTCGATATAGACATTGAACTTCAAGCTGCTACTAAGAAAAAGAAGAAGAAAAACGTAGAAGACGCTCTTCTCTCTGCTCTTGAAGAAACTGCTGAAGAAGCTGAAGAAGCAGTAGAAGAGACAGAGTAGACTAATCTGTTATTTCATGATATAATACAACCAGTAACTAATAATGAGGTCATTTGACCTCATTATTTATCGAACATTTCAGTTTTAGGAGGTAACATTATGTCATCAATCTTGAAATCACAGTTTAAAAAAATGGAGACCAACTGGGCAGAAGATTACATTCTTAAAGACCCTTTATTGGCAGAATCCGGCAGAGAGAAAATTAAATGGGTGCAAGATTTTATGCCAGCTCTAAACGTTATTGGCTGGCAGGCTATTGAAAACCAGACATTTGCCGGATTAAAGATTGGCATGTCTATTCACATGGAGGCTAAAACTGCGTTTTTAGCCTACACTTTGAAACAGGCTGGCGCTGAAGTTTTCGCCACCGGATGCAATCCTTTATCAACTCAGGACGATGTGGCCGCTGGGTTAACGAGCTTGGGTGTTGAAGTCTTTGCTGTCCACGGCGTAAGCGAGGATACTTATAGAAAACATCTATTAAGGGTCCTTGAGAAGAAGCCTGATCTCATCATCGATGACGGTGGAGACCTTTTAGAGGCTTATTGCTCTCTGAGCAAAAAAGAAAAATGGATGCTCATTGGCGGCTGCGAAGAAACCACTACCGGTGTTCTTCGTTTAAAAATCCGTGAGAAAAACGGTACCTTACCATTTCCTATGGTAGATATTAATGACGCCAAATGCAAACACTATTACGACAACAAATACGGTACCGGACAATCCGTCTGGGACGCGATCATGAATAATAACATTCTGATCGCTGGAAAAACTGTCGTAGTAGCCGGATACGGATATTGCGGAAGAGGTATAGCTATGCGCGCCAGAGGTCTTGGCGCCAGGGTTATCGTTACTGAAATCGATCCGGTAAAAGCCATTGAGGCAGTACTTGATGGTTTTGAGGTTATGCCGATGAGTAAAGCCGCCGAGTATGGCGATTTCTTCATCACTGCCACGGGATGCAAGGATATAATCACGCGCGACCACTTCAAAAAAATGAAGCAAAACGCTTTCCTGGCAAATGCCGGCCACTTCGATGTCGAAATCAATTTGAGACATCTCAATGAAATGGCGGATAGTTACTATGAACGCCGAGAGAATGTTTTAGGCTACGAACTTTGGAATGGAGGTACACTTAATGTCCTTGCCGAAGGACGTTTAGTTAACCTTGCCGCTGGCAATGGACACCCGGCAGAAATCATGGATACGAGTTTTGCTTTGCAAACCCTTGGCTTAAAGTATTTAGTTGATCATAAGGACCAACTCGAATGCAAAGTTTACGATGTGCCTGAAGAAATAGACTATCGGGTCGCAGAGATCAAACTGAAAGCTATGGGCGTCGAGATCGATGAGCTCACAGCTGATCAGCGCGAATATCTCGGTATGGATTAAGGAAACCTTCTAAGTTCTTTAAACAAAAAACCACTCCTTTCGGAGTGGTTTTTTATAATTTGGCACCTTCCTAGTTTCCCACTTTCGCAGTATAATCGGCGCTACTGGGCTTGACTTCTGTGTTCGGAATGGTAACAGGTATTTCCCCAGCGCTATGGGCACCAAATCGTAATAAAAACACGTCATTTTTATTACTATTGATGTCCATAAGATGCTAAAAGATTTTAATATGACGTCACGGTATTTAAACTTCAAATACCGGTTGCTAGCTAAGTCCAAAACATAAAAAGGCGATGGACCTATTAGTACGCTTCGGCTCCATATGTTACCATACTTCCACCTTGCGCCTATCAACCAGATCTTCTTTCTGGAGTCTCCTAGGGAATCCTTATCTTGGAGTGGGCTTCGCGCTTAATATGCTTTCAGCGCTTATCTCTTCCGAACATAGCTACCCGGCGATGCAGTAGGTGACCACAACCGGTACACTAGAGATTCGTCCATCTCGGTCCTCTCGTACTAGAGACAGATCTCCTCAAGATTCCTAACGATCATGCCGGATATAAACCGAACTGTCTCACGACGTTCTGAACCCAGCTCGCGTACCACTTTAACCGGCGAACAGCCGGACCCTTGGAAGGTGCTCCCCCTCCAGGATGTGATGAGCCGACATCGAGGTGCCAAACCGCGTCGTCTATGTGAACTATTGGACGCGATCAGCCTGTTATCCCCAGGGTAACTTTTATCCGTGTGCGCTGTCTTTCCCACGTAAATTGAACCGAAGTTCTATACAGCGGGTCATTTGCTCCCACTTTCGTGTCTGATTGGGTTGTAGCCCTCACAGTCAAGCTGGCTTTTGCGCATACACTACCACTACGATTTCCATCCGTAGTTAGCCAACCTTTGCACGCCTCCGCTACTCTTTAGGAGGCAACCGCCCCAGTTAAACTACCCGCCATGCACGGTCCGCTTGGCCGATCAGGTCAAACGTGAGACTGCTAAAACACTCAGGGTGGTATTTCACATTGCGACTCCACAAATACTGGCGTATCTGCTTCAAAGTCTTCCACCTATTCTACACAAAATGCCCCAGCAATCAATGCAAAGTTGTAGTAAAGCTCCATGGGGTCTTCTCGTCCTGGCATGATCAGACGGCATCTTTACCGCCAATGCACGTTCACCGAGGCCTTCGCCGAGACAGTGCCCACATGATTACTCCATTCGTGCGGGTCTGAACTTACCAGACAAGGAATTTCGCTACCTTAGGACGATCATAGTTATCGCCGCCGTTCATCGGGGCTTCAGTTTGCACCGTAAAGCGCTCCCCTTAACCTTCCGACACTGGGCAGGAGTCAGCCCCTATACATCCGCTTTCGCGTTAGCAGAGACCTGTGTTTTTGGTAAACAGTTCCGTGGGCTCTTTAGCTGCGGCCC
>JAZQTT010000014.1:0-27348 GCA_045630905.1 Candidatus Nanosyncoccus sp. | reverse complement strand
CTGTGCTTCTCCACTTACTATCATCTTTAACCAGAATGCAGGTGGAGATACAGTAACTAACTTCCCTACATCATCAGAAAACACGGAAGACTTAGAAAACCATACTCTTACTCTTTCTAACAAACGTCCAGAAAGAAGTGGCTATATATTCAAAGAATGGAACACTGAACCAGATGGTACTGGCGATTCTTATCCAGTAGGTGCAGTAATTCCTATTGGTACTGGAGAAGGCGAACTAATAGGTAGTGTTAATCTATATGCTATATGGATAGAAGCATGTGATGATGGATATATTTGTTATGATGGTAATCACGCAGATGCTGGTACTATGAGCAACCAAGAAGCAACTGGTGGTAGCCAAGTTGTCTTAATTGCCAGTAACTTCTCTAGAGCAGGTTATGGCTTTGCTGGTTGGAATACTATGCCTGATGGCACTGGTACCAACTATGGTCCTAATGAGACTATTACTATGCCAGCAACTGGAGGCTTAAACCTCTTTGCTAAGTGGATTAAGTCTAGTGGCACATTGCAAACTTGGGATGGAGCCAGTAGTATGAACGTTGGTGATGTTATAGCCTTAAGAGATAATCGTGATAACAATGTTTATACGGTAGCTAAACTCGCAGACAATAATGTATGGATGACAGAAAATCTAAGGCTGGTGCCAGATGCTAATGTCAATATTACGGCAAGAAATACTAATAACCCTTCTGAATCCTTCATCTCAAACTATCCATCATCCTCTTCCGCTACTACTCAATGCGGTTCAGATAGCGCCAACTGTGATAATCGTATATATTATTATGCAAACAATATGGATCGTTCACTTACGCCAAGTAATACCGGAACCACTACTGATCTGTATTGGTATTCTTATGGTACCATGTATAACTGGTATACTGCCACAGCTGGTAATGGTAAATATGAGCTAACTACTGAAACTACCACTGGCGATATCTGTCCAGCTGGATGGCATTTGCCTTCTGGTGGAGAATCTGGAGAATTTGATTTACTCGCTACCACCTTCGGAGGAAGTACTGCCGCAGAGAAATCCAATAGTGCTAGACTCTACCCAAATAACTTTGTCTATGGTGGTGATTATAATCCAAGCAAAGGCACTACTGATAACCGTGGTATTGAATCTCGCTATTGGTCTTCTACATCCAATAATAATGCAAGAGCTTATCGTTTTGGCCTTGGGGCCAGCAAGTTTACCCCAATCAATACCTGGAATAAATGGGATAATTTTGCTGTACGATGTATTTACCAAGGTGGCAATACTCACTATTCTGATGTCATTGTAGATTTTGAAGGTAGTGGTGTTAATGAAGTTGTCTTCACTAGTGATGGTCACCCTACGGAAACCGCTACTCCAGGAAACCCAGTTGTTAATCTATTTGAAGATGTTACATATGCTATTACTGCTAACCTAAATACTGGCTATGAAGTAGCAAGTTGGGCTACTACTACTGGTGGTACTTTAGGTAGTACTACTACGAATCCTACTACTTACACCATTACAGATGAAACCACTCTCACTGTTACTGGACAACAAATTCCTAGTTATGAAGTTACTGTAAACCTAGGTACAAATGTCACTAGCGTTAGTTTCACTAATGCTCAATTTGGCACTCAAACTGTAACAAACCAAGATCCTACTACTTCTAGCACTGGTACAGTTACCTTACTTCGCGGCGTAGTATATGACCTCTCTTCTAATTATGTATCAGGTTATAATATTCACGCATGGACTACTACAGAAAATGGTACCCTAGGTAGCACTACCCAAGCCAATACAACCTATACTATTTCCGGTACTGCTACCCTTTCCGTTACTGCCGAAGAATCTAGTGAGCTAACCTACACTCTAGTATATACTGCTAATGGTGGTACAGATGCTCCAGATGCTGAAACAGTAGCTAGTTATGATGCTACTCATAACTTTACTATTACAGACCAGACCCCTATATATTATGGCTATACACTTGCTGGTTGGAGTGAGACAGATGATGGTAGCGGCCATGGAGTCAGTGTAGACTATACTTCTGGTGACACTATTACCGTAGTAAGCACCGGTGCGGTCACTACTAAAAATCTCTACCCAGTCTTCCAAGAAGTGACATCCTGCCCAGCCGGTAAGATTTGTTACTATGACAATGGCGCAGATGTGCTAAAAGGTGGTCGCGGTACTATGGATAATCAGGATGCTTATAGTTATAGTGATGCAACCTTAATTCCGTCTAACTATTCTAGAACTGGATACGGCTTTGCTGGCTGGACTACAGATGCTAATGCTACTCCATACGGCCCTAACGCTACTATTAATACAGATGATCTATCTTCTTCTGGCTTAATGCTTTATGCTAAATGGATTAAATCTTCTGGTGAGTTACAATCCTGGCGTGGCTGTAATGATATGGCAAATAACCAAGTTATTGCTCTAACGGATAATCGTGATAATAATGTCTATACTGTAGCGAAACTCACGGATGGCAATTGTTGGATGACAGAAAACTTGAGGCTAGATCCTGGTCTTGCTACTATTACCGCGAATAACACTCATAATCCTACCAGTAGCTTTATTGCTCAGTCTACCACGGACGATGGTAGTGGCCATCCTTATTCCTTGTCTTCTAATACTTTATGCAATACTAAGGACAGTGGTTGTTATGACCAGATCAAATATAATGCTAATAGTTTAGACCGCTCCCTTACTCCAAATAAAAGCACTGCGGCTAATAATGTTTATTGGTATTCTTATGGTGTTTATTATAACTGGTATACTGCCACAGCTGGTAATGGTGTTTATGATACTACAACTTCTGTAAATGGTGATGTCTGTCCAAAGAACTGGCACTTACCTACTGGCAACACTGATGGTGAATTTAATGCCTTAAATACTGCCGTAAATGGTGGAGCTACTGACTCAGACACTGGTCTTAGAGCTTACCCTACTAACTTTGTCTGGTCTGGTGATTATAATAATAATAAGAGAACTAGTGGATATAGCAATGGTAGGATGTGGAGTGCCACAGCTAAGACTAATGATGATGTTTACCGTGCAGGTTATGCTGCAGACACTGCTACGCTTATTACTAATACCTATTATAAATGGGATGGCTTTGCTGTGCGCTGTATTAGGGACGAAGTCACTGCTGAGTTCTATGATCTTACTGTTACCTTCCCACAAAATGTAGAAAGCATCACTTTTGAAAATGCTACCTATGGTACTGAAACAGCTACTCCAACAAATCCAGTGGTTTCCTTGGCGGAAGATGCTATCTACTCTATGGTTGCAGACTTCGCTACCGGCAATAAATTAGATGAATGGATCCCAGGAACTAATGCTACCGTAGCTAATATATCACAGAACCCTACTACCATCGTCATTACAGATGATTCCACTCTTACCTTAACTACTGTTGAGACAGAACCTCTTACCGTTAACTATCATGGCAATGGCTTAACCTTTGATGGTGGTGCTACTACTAACACAGTGACATATTATGTTAGTACAACTACAGGGACTGAAGAAGTTACGCGTTATTCTCATACTCCTAATATTGGTGACGATGATAACTGGATTGGTCCGTTTAACAATAACCAAACCTATAAAGACATAGTTACTATTCCAAACGCTACTGAGCTACATGTTTATATTGAATATGGTACCGAGACAAATAATAAAAAAATTTATGCCATACAAGGTAATTATACGGGCGATATAACTGATGATCTATCTGTTCCTGGCCAAATTGGTACTTTCCAAAATTGGGGAAGTACATCATTTACCGTGCAAGGCGACACTGTCACCTTTGGCTTCTATTCAGACACTACGTCTAACGATTATGACGGTTATTATGCAGTTATCACCGCTACTGTCCCAACCGTCGTTCGTTCCCCACTCATTGTGGATGAAGGGACTTATGCGGTACCTACTTCAAGTGACCCACACGTTTTCCTTGGTTGGAGTGAAGACCAGAATGCTACTTCCGCGACTTATGTTGACGAAGAAGATATAAAACAAAATCTCCCAGGCGAAGAAGGCGACACAGTAGATCTTTATGCTATCCATGTTCCAGCTGATACTGTCACTGTGAATATGGATGAGCACAGCCATTCTGTTGCTTTCTATAGTCCAGATTATGGTATCCAAGAAGTAGTAAATCCAAATCCTGGTACAGCCTATACCAGCACAGTTAATCTTACTAATAATACAGCTTACACTATTACTGCTACCTTTGACGCGGGCTATGTATTTAATTCTTGGTCCACTACGCCAAATGGTACTCTTGGTGATGCCTCTTCTGCAACAACTACTTACACCATTACAGATACGGCCACTCTTTCCCTTACGAGTGCCGAGGCAACTACCACTTTACTTCCAGGAGAGACATTACGTGATCGACTGCGCATATTTGATTATTACAGTGGATTTGGGAAGGTGAAGGCTTTACGCATGTCAGATACTCTTCCTGACGATTTCACCCCTGATCCTTACAATACAGTCTCTACTGAGGATTCTGACCTACCTACCTACGCTTTCTTTGATAATACTAATGATGCAGGTATTTTCTATTTCTATACGGAAGCTAAAACTATTTACATGAACGAAGACTCTAGCTATGCGTTCAGCGAATTCTTTAACCTTTCTGATATTTCAGCTCTATCTTCTTGGAATACGAGCAAAGTTACGAATATGAGTAGAATGTTCTATACTGGCAATTCAACCTATAAAGCTAATCCTGATCCTCATTCTAATGCTCTTACTAACATAGATGCTTTAGCAAACTGGGATACGAGCAATGTTACCGATATGAGCTATATGTTTGCAGGTACTTACTATGATGGTACTAATATGAGCAATGGGATTACAAATATCATAAGTGATATAAGTAGCATTGCTAATTGGAATGTAAGTAATGTTACAAATATGGAAGGTATGTTTGAAAACACATGTATAACCGATATAGATGCTTTAGTAAACTGGAATACTGGTAATGTTACAGATATGAGCAATATGTTTTCTGGTGACTTGTCTCTCTCTAATATAGATGGAGCTAGCGGTTGGGAGACTGGAAGTGTAACCGATATGAATCATATGTTTTACATCGATTCGGCTCTTGATAATATTGATGGAGCCAGCGGCTGGGATACCGGTAATGTAACCGATATGAGCTATATGTTTGCCGATACATCCTCTTTTGCAAATATAGATGGTGCTAGCAGTTGGAATGTTGAGAGTGTAACGAATATGGAGCACATGTTCCAAGGTACTTCCGTCTATACTGATATAGATGCCCTTACTGACTGGGATACTGGTAGTGTTACTAATATGAGCGGAATGTTCTATTATCTCAAAGAGCCTGACGATGCGAGCGAACCCGTAAACTGGAGTATAAGTGCTCTTGCTGGTTGGGATACTAGTAGTGTTACGGATATGAGTTATATGTTTACACAAAGGGAGACGGACGTATCTAGGTATATTGTTCCATCCCTTACTAATGTAGATGCTCTCATTGGCTGGAATACTAGCAATGTTACAGATATGAGTAATATGTTTGAAGATAACTATCGACTTGACAATATAGACGGTTTAGTTGACTGGAAAACTGGAAGTGTAACTAATATGAGTAATATGTTTTATGAGGATTCCTCTCTCGTTAATATAGACGGTGCTAGCGAATGGGACACTAGCAACGTCACAAATATGAGCGGAATGTTTGGCCTCAATATGCATTTCTTTCCTGCCATAAGAGGTAATCTTAATAATTTAGACGCCCTCGCTAAATGGGATACTAGAAGTGTCACAGATATGAGCAAAATGTTCCGCAATATTGGTTTTAATGGTGTCAATATAGACGGTATCACTAATTGGAATACCAGCAACGTTGTAAATATGAGTGAGATGTTTAGAATTAATACACTTGAAAACATAGATGCTCTCGCCAATTGGGATATGGGTAATGTCATGGATATGAGTTTTATGTTCGCCGGATATACTGCTGGACCAGTAATGAGTGGCCCAAGAGACATAAGTGGTGCCGCCGATTGGGATACTAGCAAGGTTACAAATATGGAAGGCATGTTCTTTTATAATTCTCAAAGAATAAGTCTAGCCCCACTCGCTGATTGGGATACTGGCAATGTTACAAATATGAAAGAGATGTTCAGGGTATACAACAATAGCTTTTCTGTTACAGACACATCGAGCATTAATAATTGGGATATTAGTAAAGTTAAGGCTACATCTGGAAGCGCTGACTCGTCCAAGAACAACTTTTATAGGATGTTCGCCGGCTCTTCAACCCACCCAAGCTTTACTAACCGTTCCGGAACCTGGGATTCAAATGGAACATTTATCCCAAGTAATACAACTAGCTCTGAGGTAACCGTTACTGCCGTATTCGACAATAATATTGTAAACATCAAGTTTTATGGCACCTGCAATTATTCAACGACTACTAAGACTGTATCTACTTCTGGTGGCACTGTTTCTCTGTGCCGTGGCTCCTCATATACTATTACCGCCACTCTTGCCTCCGGCTACGAACTGGCAATATGGGATCCAGGTAATAACGGAGTAATGAGCTCTCAAGATCTAACTCGTAATGGTGCGACATTTGTTCCTACCGGCGATACCACTCTCTCTGCTACTAGTCAACAATCTGTTAGTAACACCAATACATTAGGTCATATGTCTTCTAATTCAACTCAAAACATCAGCACTCCCGAAGACCAAACTGATTTAATCGATTCTAACCAAAACCATAGTTCTTACAACGATCCACAAGGTATTAGCGAACAAGAAGAAGTCACAGAAGAAACAGAAGTGTCAATAATCGTCCCTCTTGCAATTGCAGCAACAGCATCTGCAGTTTCTGGCGCAGCCCTCCTCGTCTTCGCCAAAAAACAAAAAGAATAAAAAAGCGGCCCTCTAGAACCGTGGCGGAAGCGAGAGGATTCGAACCTCCGAGACGGTTAACCCGCCCACACGATTTCGAGTCGTGCGCCTTCAACCACTCGGCCACGCTTCCGCCTCCAATTCTAGCATAATACCCCCTATTTTTCAACTTAATCAACGCATTACCAGCACATTATAAGACCCCAAAATTGGGGCCTTATTAATCTTTTTATATCTGAAGTTATTTCCTGCTTCGCCTAGATACTTTCAATCTCACCCTATCAAAGTTAATCGCATTCTTCTGGAATGTGATAACTGAAAGTCTGATCATTATTATTGCTAAAATAACTACTTCAGCAAGACCAATACAGAATTCCACCGTCCCGAGAGTTCCTAGTCCACTCCTGAGCATTAATGCAATTGGTGCGGAGAATGGGAAGTATGTTAAGAAATAAACGATAAAATCAGGATTTGTAGTAAAGAATGCCTGCATGAAGTACAGTGGAAAGACCATTGCAATAATTGCTGGGCCGATAAACGAAGACGCATCTCTTGCGGTTGAAACTAGTGACCCCACAAATACGCAGGTCCCAGCATAAAAGAACACTGACGCTATAAATAGAACCAAGTTCATTATAGTGGTTACAGGGTCAAATTCTATCGTACTGAGTATACCAGCTACTGCTGGATTTTCCCTGTTTAAAAATACTATCAATAAAACTGGTATTATTAGGGTTAGTATTTGTATGATCCCTAAAACTAGCATTGCAATTATCTTTCCAATAATCAAATGTTTAGCAGAAACCGAAGTTAAAATCATCTCAGAAATGCGGTTTTCTTTTTCTTCTACTACCGCCATTAAGAATCTGTTGCCAAATAGTGCCACAAAGATAAAGAAAACTACTAGAATTGCGATCGGGATTATTGCCTTTCCAATTGCATTGGCATCTTCCCCATCAACTGTCAGTTTATTGTCTTCAATCTCATAGTTCCCGGTAAGTAGCATTGCATCAAGCGAATCAACTCGCTGTGAAGCTACTCCGTTAAGCATCGATTTTAGAATATTTCCGTCAAAGTTGAATAGATCTAACCCCTCTGAAATATGATAAAACTCTGCTTTTTTCGTCTCTTCAAAATCAGCCGGTATATAATAATATAGTTTTACCTCGCCAGATTTAATCTTCTCAATACAGCTCTCTTTAGAATCGCATATATTATAAGGATTTTCTTTTGGTAAAACTCCTGCCTCATCCGTAATTGCTACAACAGTATTTTCATCTAAAGTTGGGTTCATATCTGCTCTGTTGTTATTTGCTACCATACTAATTAAGAAAGTAAAACCCATAATAATCGGAATTAAAAGCATAGCCGCCCAGAAAGCAGGTTTTTTTAGTTGCCGCATTATTTCAAATTTTGATACCGTAAGAATCGCTTTATTCATCTTTACCTCCATAAACTTCAACAAATATTTCATCTAATGTTTTTCCGCCAAACTCTTTTTTCACTTTCTTAACTTCCCCATAGGCTCTTGCTACACCATCTTTTAATAGCAGTATTCGGTCACATAGTTTTTCAACTTCATCCATATAATGCGTAATTAAGATTACTGCCGTTCCCTTTTCATGTAATTCATCAATAATATCCATTAAAAGTCTTCGGTTAATCGGATCAAAACCTTTCGTAGGCTCATCTAAAATCAAAAGCTTAGGATTTCCCATAATTGTAATACCAAGCTGAACTTTTTGCTGCTGACCACCGGACAATTTCTCAATTTTTTCGTTAAATTTATCTTCTAGGCCAACCCGCTTCAAATATTTCATCGACCAGTCACGTGGATTTTCTAGTCCTCTAAGTTCGCCAAAATAAACCATTGTGTCAATTACAGTTTCTTTCCGATATAGCCCCCTTTCCTCTGGTAGATAGCCAATCGTCACTGATGTATCTTCTGGATCATATTTTTTTCCATCAACCAGTAGTTCGCCGCCCGTTGGGACATAAAATCCAAGTAGCGCCCTAAGCGTTGTTGTTTTACCTGAGCCATTACTACCTAAAAGCCCAAATATTTCCCCCTTTTTCACTTCAAAATTTAAATCTCGGATGATTGTCTTTTTCCCAAAGTCCATCCGGAAGTTTTTTACCTCTACAATATTATTCATAAATATATTATACACCAACCATATTTTTATTTAGCATTTTTTAAAATTGTATTATATAATCAAATTGTCACCTTTTGGTGATGCTCGTTAATTTCTAGGTGGATGTCGTTAAAAACATCCACATTTGCACTTTAAAAGCCCTAAAGGCTTCAAAGTGAACCATTAAACCACCAATTCATTCACAGTGTGATATAATTTAAATATGGATTGGGACAAAACAACAGATATTGTATTAATAGCAAGTATAGTCTGCCTTGCAGTTTTTTTCTGTCTTGGCATTTATCAGTGGGTTAAGCGAAAATCCCCGTCAAAGGTAGACAAGGGTTTACGCTGGATGCCACTGCCAATGATTTTGATGGCAATTGTCTATGTTTTATTCGATAAATTCTTAGTTTTAAATACTCGTCCAGATGGTTCAGGTGAACCTTCTTTTCCCTCCACCCACGTCATGGTAGTTACAACGATTTTCCTCTGCATTGCCCTTTATCTACCAAAGTTTTTAAACTCTAAATTAGCCTGCATTATTCTAGATATTCTAATGCTCTCACTCATCATCTTTGTTTCGTTTGGACGCGTTCTTGCTAATAAACACTGGACTTCAGATGTTCTTGGTGCACTAGGTTTTTCCTTTGTTTTTGCTTTGATCTATTATTTAATCATTCGGAGGAAGAAGAAAAATGTCTAGTATTTTCACAAAAATCATCCAGGGCGAAATTCCCTGTTATAAGATATATGAAGACGATAAAACTATCGCTTTTTTAGACATTAATCCAGAAACTAAAGGCCATACCTTGGTTATTCCAAAACTAGAAGTAGATAAAATCTATGATCTTCCAGAAGAAGATTATAAAGCGCTTATGGATACAGTTAAAAAGCTTTCAGTTCATCTAGAAAAACAGCTTGGTGCTCGTACCCTTTGGAAAGTAATCGGTACCGATGTTCCTCATGCTCACGTCCATTTGTTACCTTTTGATGAAACTTGGACTCACGGCCGCACTCTCCAGCTAGAACCAGAAGAATTTGAGCAAATCCGTCAGAAATTAGAGTATAAAAATGATAATAATTGAGGAGTAGAATGAAATTTTCAAGCAGTTATGAGCCGAACCAATTTGAAACAGATATCTATGCGTCTTGGGAATCTGCCGGTGTTTTTAAGCCAAAAATCCCAACCGTCCCAGTAGATGCTGATGCTAATGGCGTCGATGACAGAGAAAATATTTCAAATTCAAAAACCTATTCCATTGTCATGCCTCCTCCAAACGCGAACGGTAATCTCCACATTGGTCATGGCCTCACTGTTGCTATTGAAGATTCCCTTACCCGCTACTATCGTTTAAGGGGCAAATCCACTTGGTATATCCCTGGTGCCGACCACGCTGGCTTTGAAACCTGGGTGGTTTATGAACGTGAGCTTGAAAAACAAGGCCACACTCGTTTTGAATTTGACCGAGATGAACTATACGCCAGAGTTTGGGATTTTGTGGCTATGCAGCGTGGCAATATGGAACTCCAGCTCCGCGCCCTTGGTGCTTCTTGTTCCTGGGATGACCTCACCTTTGCTCTAGATGAAAACGTTATTGACCGCGTATATACAACTTTTGAAAAAATGTGGAACGACGGCCTAATTTACAGAGGCGAGAAGCTCGTGAACTTTTGCCCTAAGCATCAAACTGCCTTTGCTGATATAGAGGTAGATCATAAGGATGAAAAAGGCACACTCTGGGAAATCGCATATGACGATATTATTGTTTCTACTACTAGGCCAGAAACGCTTTTCGGCGATGTTGCAGTAGCTGTGAATCCAGACGACGAGAGATATGAAGATCGCATTGGAAAGACCGTCCACCTTCCTTTAACAGATCGTGAAATCCCTATTATCGCTGATGAACACGCAGATCCTGAATATGGCACTGGGGCCGTAAAAATTACCCCAGCACATGATTTTGACGATTTTGAAGTTGGCGAGCGTCATAATCTTGATCGTATTCAAGTTATCTCTGAGGATGGCACAATGATTAATGTTCCAGCCGAATACGAAGGTCTTACCACTGATGAATGTCGTAAAAAAGTCCTCAAAGATCTCAAAGAACAAGGCTTATTAAAAGGCGAGAAAAAGATAGTTCACTCTGTTGCACATTGTTATAAATGCGGTACAGTTTTAGAGCCAACATTGAAAGAGCAATGGTTTGTAGATGTCGAAAAATTGGCTAAAGAAGCCGTGAAACACATTGAGACTGATGAAATTAAATTCTACCCTGAAAGCAAGAAGAGAGTCCTCTTAAATTACTATGACAATTTAAGAGATTGGAACATCTCCCGTCAGATCCCTTGGGGTATTGCCATACCAATGTTTAAAAAAGTAGATAAAGAAGCTACCGATGAGCCGGATTGGATTTTTGACCGTCGCACTAATCTAAAAGAGATTGAGAAAAACGGCGTAAAATACGTTCGTGACGAAGATACATTTGATACTTGGTTCTCATCAAGCCACTGGCCTATCATCTGTACTGACTGGTCCGAAGAACACCCTACCCCATATTATCCGTTAAATGTCATGGAAACCGGCGCCGATATCCTCTTTGCTTGGGTCTCAAGAATGATCATGCTTGGGTTATATGTCACCGGTGAAGTACCATTTGAAGAAGTGTATCTCCACGGACTTGTTTTAGATGCTCATGGCCAAAAAATGAGTAAAAGTAAAGGCAATGTTATTAATCCGATGGAGCTCGTTTCTAAATATGGCTCCGACGCCTTCCGACTTGGAATTTTAAGAGGTCGCTCCGCCGGTATGAATCAAGCTTTCTCTGAGAACTCATGTGTAGCCGGCCGTAATCTCTGCAATAAACTCTGGAACATCTCCCGCCTCATCCAAACTTTCGTAGATGATGAGGAGACAGAAGATGCCCATTTGAGACATTTCGCGACTAACGAGGAGCGAGTTAGCGAAGCTCTCCCCGTAACGACGGGCGAGAGCGAGCGTGTCGAAAATGGGCAATCATCTGTCTCTTATTCTACGGATAACATGGGTGAAGACTGGATCTGTCGCGAGATTAACAGTTGCTTAGAGCAGATAGAAAACAATATGGAAAGCTATCGCCTAGCCGAAGCCGTTGAAACCTTATATAACACCATTTGGGACAAATATGCTGACTGGTTCTTAGAAAGCCAAAAGATTTACAAGAACACAGGTCTCTTAAAGAAAACTTTAGAAACATTACTAATTGCACTTCATCCTTTCGCTCCCTTTGTAACAGAGGCGATTTGGCAAAACTTAAGCTGGACTGAAGGCTTTATTATTACCGCTAATTGGCCTGAGAAACTTGAATATGACCCAATTAGCGCCGAAGATTTTGAAAACATAAGAACTATCGTGTCAGAAGCTAGAAGCACCTTACAGAGCCTCCCAGGCACCAATAACGCGAAAAAATATCCATTGTTATATGATAATGATAGCCTCGTAAAAGAAAACTTATTGCTAATTAAAACCCTTACTAAAGTTCCAGCTATTGATTTCTTAAATGGCGCCCCTAGAGGTTTAAGGCTGGCTTTGGCAAATCACGAACTCTACCTCGATGTACCAGAGAAAGTCGTTAAAGAATATAAAGATTCCCTTTCCGAACGAATCCTCTCTGTTGGCCGCGAATTAGACGCTTTAAATCTTCGTATGTCTAACCCAAATTACGTTGCAAAAGCCCCTGAGCATCTGGTTAAAGAAACAAAAGACCAAATTAAAGAGAAAGAATCCCTCATTGATCGTTTAAAACAACAACTTAATCTAATATAAAGAAAGGGTCATCTCCTTATGAACCAGATACTTTTTACCATTCTAAGTATCGTCTTTATCTTTATATTTGGTGTTTTGGCGCATTTTCTCTATGATCTTAGCCACGAAAAGAAAATTCTCGGTATCTTTACTGCGGTCAATGAATCCACCTGGGAGCATGTTAAAATCGCCATTACACCTACACTCGTCTGGAGCCTTCTAGACGGCTATTTTTATGGCAATAATCCCAATTATTTTACCGCTAAACTTGCTAGTCTCCTCATTCTCGCCTTTACTATTCCGTTGGTATTTTACTCTTATACCAGAATTAGTAAAAAACCGCTTCTTCCTATAGATATCATCACTTTTCTCGCCTCAATTATCTTAGCTCAATTTGCGTTTACTGGCATTATCAATTTGCCACCAGTTCCCTACGTAGCCACCTATCTTTCCGCTATAGGCTGTTTCATCTTTTTCGGCGCTTACATGACTTTAACCTTAATGCCTCTCAAGAAAATCCCATTCAAGGACCCAATTACCGGTCAATATGGTTTTCGCGCGCATCGCAATTTCTTTAAATCTCTAAAGAAGAAAAAACAAAAGAAATCCTAATTATTTATTAAACCGATCAAGATCAAACATCGGTTTTCCTTTTTCTCCGTCTATAATTCCCTGCGCCTTGTGTAGCAATTTTTTTAGAGCCAAATCTGAATTTGCTGACCCCACATGTACAGTTTTTACCACTCGATTCCCTTCTTTATAGCAAACCTGCACACCAGTCGCCCCCGAAGTAGTCTTAAATTTCCGAATGTAAGCCATATCTTAATTGTATCATAGAATATAAAATCATTAAGCCACGCGGGACGAACCGCGCGATTTTTTACACAGCAAAACCACATACTTATCCACCAAAAACATAACCAAAATCCTACTATTTCCCTTATGGTTAGCAACCAATTTGTCTGGCAACCGCACTTGACAGGAAAAAAAGCTTGCGCTAAAATTAAGCTAACAACCGAGCAAAGTGGGCCTCGTGTTGGGAGAAAATTAGCATCCTAAGATTTCTAAAAGAATCAGTTGCAGGAAATCCTCTGGCCCCTATAAAAACAGGGGAATGCTATACATGATTGTTAAACCGTCAAAAAAGTTAAGAGCGGTAATTTTGCATAAGCAGAAATAAAATAAAATGCTTATGATGTCAAAAAAATTCACAGAAAAAGCATGCGTTTTATGCTATAATCGTACACATATGAAGATACCAATTACCCAATCAAAAGAATGGCAGAAGCTTCAAGAAGATCTTGGTGAAACTAGTTTTATTAGAACAGGGAAGGATTATCATTATTTAGCAATAAAAAAACACACGCCATTTGGCGATTATTTATACTGTCCTTACGGTCCTGTTGCCAGTAATTTAGATTCTTTAAAAGAGTCTCTTAAGTCTCTAAATGAACTGGCAAGGGAAGAAAAGGTTATTTTTATTCGTATTGAGCCTCAGGATCCAGATTTTAAAACTCTTAAAATTCCTAAATCTCGCAAGACTAAAGATTTAAGCCCAGCTGACACATGGGCCCTAGATTTAACAGAGGAAAAACCAACAATTATCAGCAATTTCTCTCAAGGAACTCGTACTCGTTATAATACATTTGCTAAAAAAGGACTCGTAGTTGAAAAGACAAATGATTTAGATCAAATAAAACACCTTGTATCACTCCAAAAACAACTTTTTCAGAAAAAACATCTTGTAGCTTACGGCGAGAAGTATCTAAAGACCGAGCTTGCTCAACCATTCGCTACTCTCTACCTCGTCAAATATCAACCATCTACCTCTGAAGAAATAGAAAATATGCCCGCTCCTGGCCAAGTTCTTGCCGCAAGTCTATTTTTCGATTACGACGGCACACGCTATTATATGCAATCAGCCGCAGACGCTAATTATAAGAAACTCCCCGCTACCGTTGCCTTGCTCACTACTGCTATCTTTGACGCTAAAGAACAGGGAATTAAAACCTTTGATTTCTGGGGGATTGCCCCAGACGGAGCTCCTAAAGACCATCCATGGGCTGGCTTTACCGAGTTTAAAAAGTCATTTGGAGGCTTCGCTAAGCATTACGCCGGAACTTATGATATAGTGCTCAGTCCTACTAAATACCGCTTATATAACTCCGCTCATAAAATTAAACGCCTCGCTAAAAAGTAGAGGGAAATATGGATTTATCCGGTCTATCTAAAAAGCAAGTTGCCGAAAGAATCCGGCAGGGAAGAGTAAATCGCGTATCTCGTAAGAACACTAATTCTATCGGAAAAATCATTCTAAAAAACACACTTACAATTTTTAATCTCGTCAATTTAATTTTGGCAATCATGATCGTTATTGTTGGTTCTTACAAAAACCTTCTCTTTGTCCTAATTGCCATCGCTAACACTCTAATTAGCATTATAAATGAGGTTCGCGCAAAAAAGACAATCGATAAAATGCGCCTGATCGCAGAGCAAAAACCCACGGTCATAAGAGATGGCAAACCAATTCAAATTGAGCAACAAGATATCGTGGATGGCGACTTAATAATTCTAGGTCTTGGCGATCAAGTAATAGTAGACGCTAAAGTAGAAGAGGGGACGGTAGAAGTCAATGAATCTTTTATCACTGGCGAGCAGGATAATATCGTTAAAAAACCGGGTGATCAATTAACCTCCGGTAGTTTTATTGTATCAGGGACTTGTAAAGCCACTGCCACCGCTGTTGGTGCCGAAAACTTCATCAGTAAGCTAGAATCCTCAGCCCACACCATTAAAACCGCTGATTCTAAGCTGTTTACTATTATGAATAACATCGTCAAATACATTTCCTTTGCTCTTATCCCAATTGGTGCACTTTTGCTTTGGGCCAGATTCCGCGTTCCAGATACTACCCCTGAAGTAGCCGTCACTAGTACAGTGGCAGCACTCATCAATATGATCCCAGAAGGACTAATTCTATTGACGTCAAGCGTTCTTGCTCTGGCTACCATTCGTCTCAGTCGCAAAAAAGTTCTCGTTCAGGATCTTTATTCCATCGAAACGCTTGCGAGAGTTGATACTATTTGTCTAGATAAAACCGGCACATTAACTACTGGTAAAATGACAGTCCATGATTTCATTCCAGTTAAAGACGGCAAGCTACTTTCGCCCGTAAATGAAAAAGACCCTACAACCCCAGCCGAAAAATCCCTTCTAAACGCGTTAAAGCTTATTCTGAGCGCTCAGGAGACCGATAATGCTACAAGTACCGCGCTGAAGAAAAAACTGCTAAAAACGGCCAAATATGAGCCCACAGAACAAATCAAAGAAATTATCCCATTTTCTTCCGACCGCAAATATTCCGGCGTCGTTACGAGCCGCGCCAAATATCTTATGGGCGCCCCCGAATTCATCATTTCTAAAAAAGAACTATTAAAGCTTGGCCAATCTTTCCCGGATCAATATCGTATCTTAGCCGTGATGAGCGACGAACTCCTCGGCTTTGTCCTCTTAGAAGACGAAATCCGCCATGACGCCAAAGAAATCATTAACTACTTTGACCAAAACGATGTATCCGTAAAAATCATCTCCGGCGATAACCTAAAAACCGTCCAAAGAATCGCCGAAAAAGTCGGCATAAAAGAGCTAAATGGCGTGGATTTATCCGCCATCAAAGAACCTAAATACAGCAAGCTTGTTCAAGAATACAACATTTTTACTCGCGTTAAACCTGCGCAAAAAAAGCAACTTATAAAAGCATTTAAAAAGCAAGGTAAAACCGTCGCGATGACTGGCGATGGCGTCAATGATATTTTAGCCATGAAAGAAGCCGATGTTTCAATAGCAATTGGTGAGGGTTCCGATGCAGCTCGTCGCTCCGCTAAAATGGTTCTTCTCGGCAATGATTTCTCTTCTGTCCCTTCAATTATTAATGAAGGTCGTCAGTCTATCAACAACCTGGAGCGCTCCACTACCCTCTTTCTATCTAAGACCGTCTACGCTTCAATTCTTGCCGTTCTCTTTACTATTCTTCCATTGGAATATCCGTATGCCCCTATAGAAATGTCGCTCCTAAACTTCGCTTGTATCGGTTTTCCAGGGGTGATTCTAGCTCTAGAGACCAATACCGCCCGCATCAAAAATCAGTTTGTTAAAAACATTAAAAACTACTCCATCCCTACCGGTATCACTGTATCAATCGCTATGATCGCACTTTCTATCGTTGCTAGCGCAAATAGTTTCACTCGCCCCGAACTTCTTACCGCTTCGCTCTTTATCACTTTTAGTATAGATATTGCTCTTATTTATCAAATTAGTAGACCACTCAATCTTCTCCGTACTACTCTCCTTACCTCTATCTTTATAATCGTAGTGGGCGCATTCTTTATTGAACCAATTCATAATCTTCTTGATCTTGGCTTTTTATCCGATAATCCTCTTCTAATAACTATTATTATTGCTACCTCTGCTCTCGCCTTCTTTACCTTCTTCCGTCTCTTAATGAAAAGATTTACAAATTTGACAAAATAGGGTTCTTATGTTACACTTACATATAAGTGAGAGTATCTTTACAAAAACAGAAAGGAGCGAGTAAATTATGAAGTTTATTTGTCAGTTGTATCTCCCGAGCGTCTTTAGATCCTATGGTAAAGATGCCGTTAAAAAGGTAACCGAGATCCTTCCGGATATCAAAAAAGCCGGATGTGAAGGAATTTATCTGATCTCGCTTTGGGAGGACGGAGGATATGATAACGGGTTTGACGTCGTCGAATACCGCGTAAACCCCAAGTTCGGGACCGACCAGGACCTTGATGAGCTGATTAAAAAAGCTCACTACAACGGCCTTATGATCGGAGTAGATGTAGTCCCTAACCACGTATCAGATAAGAATATTCTGGCACAGAACTGCCTGAACAACGTGCCGGGATATGAAGACGCCCTGTACGTGGTAAGCAAGGAAGAGGCCGAGCGCCTCACCAAAGCAGGAGTCCCGAGCTTTTTTGGAAAATTAGCTTACTCGGACTTTGGCGAAAAATACGTCCGGAGCACTTTTGCCGACTATCACCAGTTAAATCTTAACTGGGATAATAAAAAGGTGAAAGAATACTTCGAGCAGGTGTTTGAACACTTGAAAGAGATCGGAATCGATTTTGCAAGAATCGATTGCGGTATGTTACTGCATGAAGACGTAGCAAAAGCAAACCCGGAAAACCCGATGGCCTGCACAGACCCTGAAGCCTCAATTGAGGCAATCCGGGAAGTTTCCGGCGGTATGCCACTCTTCTTTGAGTGGTTTGACCTTGGCTCAGTTTATCTGTTCGAGAACCTCCCGAATTCCTATGCCCTTGATTGCTCATACGTGCTCACGGGCATCCAGAATTTAATCTGGAAGCAGAAAAAGCTCATTCCGCTCCTTGGTGGCCATGACCAGATGACTCTGGTAGACAGGGGTATCAACCCTGAAGAAGCCATCAAAATTATGAGAGAATCAGGAGCAGAATATGGATTTCTGGATATCCCAACTCTTATTGGGTGGGGAACAAATCCGGCGATTCTCCCTGGAGATGAAGAATATGACGCCTCATTAGAAAATCCCAATGAGCGCTATCGCGCTCGGCGCCCGTTCGCTCCGATTTTGACCTCATTTAAGGAGTGGCTGGAAAATCGCCACAATTAGCAAAAAAACGCCGACAATCGTCGGCGTTTTTGACATCTAACCTATTTTTTCTTACTCTTCTTTATATATTTGAAGTATTCATAGGTATTTTTCTTGCTCATCTTCTGCATGCTTTCATAGGCTTTTTCTGCTAGCATCGCTCTGTTCTCAGCTTCAGACTTCTTAGGATCAGGGAAGAATGGCCCATCGATATAGATATCCATTCTTGGAAGATCTCCACGTTTCTTGTCTTTACGCTTGTGATAGGTTGTAGTCATGGTGAAAATAGGCAAATTATTACGGGCAGCATATTTAAATGAGCGATCACCCGCAGGGAATCTACGAATATTTGTCGCAAATGGCCAAACATGCGCCTCTGGATAGATCACCAAACAGTTTTTCTGAGCTAATCTCTTATCTACCGCTTCATTAAAAGCGGCTTTTTCTTCTTTACTCTTTCCAAGTGGCAATCCACCAATAAGAGGTAAGTATTTACCAATACCTGGCACTAATAGATTGACTGGGCTGATGATTGTGAAAATTCGCCTATTTGCCGCAAGCGCCGGACCAAATACATCATGGAACGGGTTAGTGTGGTTTGCATAGATGATATAACCCTTACCACGGGCCTGTTTTAGCTTTTCACGACCATGAAACTTAGCTTGCCAATATCCGCGTTCGTAGTAGTTACCAAACACCTTAAATCCACGATAAAGAATAGAACCGTAAAGTCTCTTAAAAGGGTTTTTAGAGATGAATTGATACCCCTCCGGCAAACCAACTTCAATTTTATTTTCCTGTTCTTCTGTCTCAATAGGATCATCTTCTTCACTAGTGTAGTAAAAAATCCTCTCTTTCTCCGGAACATCTTTTTGAAATAGTTCTGCTTTTGCCATGTATTTTAATCCTTCACTTAGTTATTTTACCCATTATATCATGCCTTTCTAGTGTACTACAAACTTAAATCGATAGTTCATAGGTATTTGATTTTTCAAGAAAATATGTTACAATATCAGGGATGTTCTAACATTGTAGGATTAAAAATTGGAGGTGAAAAAATTGGAAAATGTGAGAGAGTTATTAAAATTGCTATCAGGGGGTCAATTGACCAAGAGGCAGTTTGTCGCTTTTGCTCTAAGATTTGGGTTGTTTCAACATAGCAACCTAAACACTGAGAAGTGGACTTGGGGCGAAGAACCACTGGATGATGACGACTATGTCAGGATCTCCAGCTTAATCAGAGAAGGACAATTCTTGTCCTTTGAAGATATTGCTAAGTGCCTCTCAACCACTCCCGAAGGAGCAAAAAAGACAGTAGAGAAGGCAACCAACCTGCTGCTCGCAGAACATAGGTTCGGTTACAGGGCAACAAAGATGACCAGGGAAGAACGCAAAAAAGCATATCGCTAGAGTTCTCCCACCAGTGAAATGAAAGGAGAAGTGTAATGTTAAAAGAGAGAGCAGAGGAACTGAGAGAGGTGGTTAAGAATATAACGATCGACTTTGATGACATAAATTATGAAATCCATGAGATCCTGAATGGTCCAACAATGGACGCCTTAACTACACTCCTTATCAAGGAGAATGGTAAATTCGATCATGATAAACCATTATCTAGGCCAAGCGTAGAAGCTTTCTTTAGGACTACGTATGAACCAGTCGAGATAAAGTCGGTGGACATGATCATAAGGAAAGCCTGGGGTGAATACCTTATCATAGGCAGTTGTCTCTGGGGTTCATGGGATGATGACATTGAGCCATTTATTGCTTTATACAACCCCAAAGAAAGAAAAGGGAACTTCTTCGCAGGTTTCGATTGCTTGCCTCTGATGTAATTTAAAATCCCGGTTCTACCGGGATTTTTACTCTAAGTTTAAGGTCTAGAAATTTGAGAAATATTGTGACCAATGTGTTTTATACTGTGTATCAGGATCAAAGTAAAAACCTACTGCCATTTTCGTAAAGCTTGGATTTAGAATATTTGCACGATGCGCTTCCGAATTCATCCATGCAGCTACTGCCGTCTCTGGTGAAACAGCTGAGCTACCAACCACTAAATTCTCCCCCTCAACATAAACTTGGTTATTATCCGGGCTATCACACGCCGTGCTCCAAGGCCTTCCATCAGGCCTTGTATGCGAATATAGTTGGACTAGTTCTTTTGCTCTCGTCTCTGCTGCTTCTGAACAGGTATAGCCCCAACTCAGTTTTTCTAAACCATTTCTTACCCGCTCTTGATTTACTAAAGATAGTACATCGTATTCCCAGCGCATTTTTGGTGCTTCTACAACATTAACCACTAGTTTATCGCGTCTTGTACCATCATAAGTACCGGCTGTAATTGTTGTTGTACCAGTGTTCTTAATAATTGGGAAACGGCAAGTGTCTGAAGAGTATCCAAGCCAAGTTCTTGCGTTAGAATAGAATCCCGCAATCACGTCAGTATTGCTGGTTTGCCAATACATATCACCGAGGTTTTCTAATCCTCCTCCCACGCAGATATCAAAATCAGCCGTCTGGTAAATAGTGATAGATTCTTCACCCCAGAGTTCCCCATCCGGCACTGGAGCTGAATTTATTCCGGTCGCAGTATGGACTGAGGTTTCGTATTGTTTTTGTGCTTCAGATAAACTGTTTCCAGAATTGCTTTCTGCGTCAATCATTTCTTGTGCTGCAATTTCGTCTGATAATTCGTCGCTTCTCTCCCCAACTACCTTAAAATCCATCACACCATTTAAGTGTATTGCTCCTGCTATAAAAATTCCAGCCAGAAAAACAGCTGCTGCATTTATTGACAGCAGTACTGTTATTTTAGTATGTCTAATTCCTGCGACTACCATTTTTTACTGTTACCGCCATTAAGCTTACTATCATCTCGATCTCTAATAGATCTTTTTTATCAAGCAATGATTTTGTTGCCGGTTTTCCAAATATAATCTGCCCAATCTCTTCGCCAGAGGCATCTACAATAAGGCCAATCCGGGATACTTCAAGATCTCGTATCGAAGCCTTATCTATGGTGCTGGTGTTTTGCCATATACCCTTTTCTGGACGATCTAACTTTTCAATCGAAATCAATGTTTCCGCTGGTACTTTATAGTCATCAGACCCATAAAGTTTCCCATTTATTAGAAAACCAACATATGAAAAGTGCATATGCTCTGCTAGAAATCCAGATAATTCTCTAAGATCAATCTTTCTATTACCTGCTCCAGATACTTTCTTTACGATGTACGCAACATCTATTTGTTTTGTCATAATTAGTGACTTAGTCATTGAATTTAGCTCTGAGATTGCAGGGGTAAGTAATAGTACTATCGCGATCATTATAAAGTTTAGTAAGATCACCTGGAAAGAAGGATTTGCAATCTTAAATAGTGAAGAGAAAACAATATGAAAGATTAATAGATAAATAATTACAGCACTTCCGGTCAAGACTACATAAGACATTACTCTCATCCAATTTGTCGACAAAGTAATAACTCTAAACCTGATGATCGCGTAATAAAAACCAATAATTACCAAACCAATTGTTAATGGACCAACCCAAATCAAATCATATCTTGATGATGGCAGGATTATGTCAAAGATCAGAGAAAGAATCCCAGCAACCGCAAGCCCAATCATAAAGAAAAGATAACCCTTCTTCATCTTTCTGTTATGGGTATTACGTATTTTGAAGATTAAGAAAAGACAAAGAGCAGGGGTAATTGCGCAGAAATAAAGTGCATAGGCTATATAAAACCATTGGCTCAAATCTATAGAAACGGAATTACCTAAATTTGATAAGATAATTTCGGAATATAATATCGAAGGGTCATAACAGAATATACCGATTAATGCCAAACCAACTACTGTAAAGAATACCGTGAATACTTTACCAATCTTATATTTCCAGGAAATATATCCCAGAAGGCATACATCCATGACGATTGCCCCGATGTATATCCCTTTTACTAACCACGGTGCAAGGGATGTTTCAAATTCACTGCTCCCAAGAGATAAAAACAGTGCAATTGATACACCCCAAATAGCTTCGCCAATTGCGGCTATCAAAAACCAAATACTATGAAGCTTTTCTGATTTTTTGCTCCCAAAAAACAGCGTCAACCCAGATAATATCGTTAGGATTGCCACTACAATTACTAAAATATGAATAAGACGCACAATGACCTCCGATTTACTAATTAGTCTCATTATAGCACATATTTATTATGTTTAAAAAGATTTTGAGCCAGTTTTACATATCTAGACGAACAGGGAAGAATATGATATAATATCATAAATTAGGGGCGTAAATTAAAAAAAAGAGAAGAGGTGATTGTATTGTTTATACACAGCAGACTTTACAACCCGGTCAATATGACCGAAGAGATGAAAAGTGAGTTATTTGAAAGGTATATAAACATTTCAAGAGAGCCATCGCAGACCCCGTCTGATATGGTTGAAGAGATTAAAAAAGCTTTTTTTAATACTCACGGAGAAAAAACTCAGATATGGCAGCAAATCTACCCCATGTTGGAGACAAATTGCGGTTTAGCCCAATTCGTCTTAGATTACAATGGGGCGGTGTCGGAATTCCTGTTTCCGTGGATTATAGCTGTCCAAAGCTCGCCGTCTGAGGCCTTGGAACTGTCATATAATTCCGGGAAAAACCTTAATGGGGACTGGGTTTCAGATATCCCGGAAACGGACGAAATTAACTATTTTGTCCACAACATGCCAACACTGATTTATAATAGAGAAAGGCAGCTTAAAGTTGCTGATCTCGTCATGACGGATCGGGATATATTTAGGAGCTCCTCGGTTTTAGATCTCGGGGCAGGCAGGATGGCGTGGGCCAGAAAGCACGGCTTCAGCTACTACCCTTCACGCCAAAGAATAAAAGCCTTTGACGTGGATGAGAATATTAAGCCAGAAGAGCTATTTAAGCTTCCTCCGGCGAGTTGCGGGATAGAATATGAAAAAGGAGATATCCTAAGTGTTCTCCAGAACCCTGCGATAGATGACGTAAGCCTGTGTATATTAGGCGGCGTTGCGTCGTATTTTCCGCAGGAGGTCTTAAGAGAGAATATCATTAAGCCAATTTATCATAAATTGCGCGAGAAAGGATCATTTTTCTTTGACTTTCAGCTTTCTCATCCGGCCTATATCTGGACATGCGAGATGTTTAATTGGCCAAACTTCGAAATGCCAGAAGTAACAGAAGCTATTGAAATGGCTGAAAAAATGAGGATGCAGCTTAGAGATGACGGAATAAAATTCAGCGCATCCTACACCCCAGACTCCAAAAACGCAAAACCATTATCACTAATGGTTTTGTTTACAAAAGAATAACCCCTAATTTAGAAAGAGCCGCTCCTAGCGGTTCTTTTTATTTTTCAATCGATATTCGCGGGTAGATATTCAAAGTATAAGGGTCAGTTGGCTTTACTCCACTCTTAATTTCATAGTAGCAAGCTGCCGCCACCATCGCTCCATTATCGCCAGATAAAGAAAGCTCAGGGAAGAAAACTTTCACACGAGAACCTAAACGTGATTTAATTGAATCTTTTAGTAGTGAATTTGCCGATACTCCTCCCGCCACTACTACAGATTTGATATCCTTATAATCTTTAAGTGCTGCATTTATTTTTTCAACTAAAATATCTACCGCAGTTTTCTGGAATGAAGCCGCAAAATCTGCTACCTGCTGTGGAGTCAGTAGCTCTTTTAGCTTATGTGACGGGTATGAAATTGGCACCCCAACTTCTTTTTGAACCGCCCTTAAAACTGCGGTTTTTAATCCTGAAAACGAAAAATCAAACCCATCTATCTTAGGATGTGGTAATTTATATTTTTCAGCATCTCCATCCAGTGCCGCTTTAGAAACACTTGGCCCACCAGGGTAAGGAAGACCTAAAATTTTAGCAACTTTATCAAAACATTCTCCCACTGCATCATCTCTTGTTGTGCCAATAATCTTAAACTCGTTATGCGCAGGCATATATAAAATCTGTGTATGCCCACCAGACACTACTAGCGAAAGTAAAGGGAAATCAGGAGCCACATTACTCTCTACCCAGTTTGCATAAACATGTGATTTTAGATGGTGCACTGCATATAACGGCTTGTCATGTAAAATTGCCAAAGTCCTTGCCGTTAACGTCCCCACTAATAGGGAACCAAGTAGCCCAGGAGCATAAGTCACTGCAATTGCATCAATATCATCCCATGTGCATTTTGCGTCAGATATTGCTTTATTTACTACCGGCATCATTACTTCAAGATGTGATCTTGCTGCCACCTCTGGGATTACTCCTCCATATTCCTTAAAGATATCAATTTGTGAAACTACCACGTTGGATAAAATCCGCGTACCATTTTCAACGATCGCTGCTGCCGTTTCATCGCAACTCGTCTCAATTCCCAATATTTTCATAGACATCCTCCTTCTTAGTATTAGAAAACTTATCCGTAGTAATCACTTCATCTTCTCGGTATAAGAAACTACAAGTAATCGCTGCCGCTAACGCATCCGCCGCATCGTCTGGCTTTGGCTTAGTAGTCAGTCCTAGATGTGTTCTTACCATTTCCTGCATCTGCGATTTAGTTGCTGCCCCATAACCAGTCAAACTTTTCTTAATCTCATTTGGTGTATATTCGCGCACTTTAGCCTTATGTTGCTCAGCAACTAATAAAATCACACCTCTCGCCTCTGCCACCGCAATTCCAGTTGTAATATTTTTTGAAAAATACAATTTTTCAATCGCTACTACCTCTGGCTCTGTCTCTTGAAAAACCTCATTTAGAGACTCATATAACTCTAGTAATCTCTCACTCATTGGTGCTCCAACTTTTGTTGTTACCACTCCAAAATCTAAAGCCTTCGCGTTTGCGCGGGTTGAGGTTTCTATTAGACCAAATCCACAAATCCCAATTCCAGGATCAATTCCTAAAATCCTCATTTCACATACCTAATTAGAGTTTCTCTTAAATCTTTAACTGGGGTGACAAATTTATCCTTTACTGTCGCTGGCCCAATCGCATGTTTAAACCCAAGCTTTTTAGCTTCTGCAATTCGTTGATCTGCTCGGAATGCTGATCTAATTTCTCCGCCAAGTCCCACCTCACCGAATACCACATATTCCTCACCTAGTTTTCTGCCTGCTACTGCGCTCGCAATCGCCATGCAAACCGCCAGATCTGCCGCCGCGTCATTAATTTTCATTCCTCCCACAACATTGATAAAAATGTCCATATCTCCGAGCTTTAACTTTGTTCTTCTTTCGAGCACCGCGATTAAAAGATTTAATCTGTTAATATCAAACCCAGAAGCGGTCCTCTTTGGGTAGCCAAAATTAGTTTTAGTCGCTAATGCCTGGATTTCTACCAGAATCGGTCGGTTACCCTCTAGCGTGGCTAAAATAATTGAGCCATCAGTATTTGTTCTTTCAGCAAGAAGTGCTGCAGACGGATTTTTTACCTCTTTTAGTCCCTCACTTGCCATCTCGAAAATAGCGACCTCATTTGTGGATCCAAACCGGTTTTTTACCGCCCTTACTGTCTTAAATCCCCCATATCTATCCCCCTCAAAATTAAGTACTACATCCACTAAATGTTCTAAAACCTTAGGCCCAGCTAAAGTTCCTTCTTTGGTTACGTGACCTACAATTACTACTGCCGTATCCGTCTTTTTTGCTGCCCGGATAATCAAATTCCCGCAATTTGTTACCTGTGAAACTGTCCCAGGTGCGGAAGAAATCTCGTCCATTGCAAGCGTTTGAATTGAATCAACGATTACGAGATCAAATTCCCCAGTTTCAATTGTTTTTGCAATATCATTTCCGCTCGTAGAAGCTGCAAAACTTAACCGATCACCCTCTGCCCCCAGTCTCTGGGCCCTTAATTTAACCTGCCCAGCGCTCTCTTCTCCAGAAATATATAAAACATTATGTTTTTTTGCCACTGTGGCGCAGATTTGCATTAAAAGCGTTGATTTACCAATCCCAGGCTGCCCAGCCAGTAAAGAGACCGACCCAAGCAATATCCCACCACCAAGCACTGTATTCAGATCTGGAAAATCTGTCTCAAGCCTTGCCTTAGCATCACTTGGTACAATAGTAGAAATCTTTACAAAATCCAATTTTTTCCCTGAAACTTGGCCTCTAGACAATGCAGATTTATTCTCATTTTTTGGCTCAATAGCTTGTTCAACTAGCGTATTCCACCCCGAACAATTCGCGCATTGGCCAACCCATTTCGTATAGTTTGCTCCACACTGTTGGCAAACAAACTGACTTTTCACCTTCATAATATATCTATTATATCACGAATCGGTTATTCGTGATGGTATGGTCTATTCTGCGAAATCTGTTCTGCTCGGTAAATCTGTTCAGCAACAATCAACCGTGCAATGCGATGGGGAAATACTAATTTAGAAAAACTCCAAACAAAATCCGCCTTATTTCTTACTTCATCAGAGAAGCCATATGCTCCACCAATTAAAATCACAACATCTTTTCCGTCAAGAAACGCCTTTTCTAACCTCTGGGAATATTCACCTGATGATATATTTTGCCCACGTTCATCACAGCAAATCACATATTGTGAGCTATGATTAAACGGCCATTCAGATAGCTTTCTAGCTAATTTTTCTTCCTCAAAAAATTCCCATGATATATCATACGGTTTTCTAAGGCGCTTTTCGTATTCTTGAATAAGGTTTAAATACTCCGCCTGATTTTTCTTCCCCCCAGCAATAATCTTTATCATACTATATATTATAACAAAAAATGGCTAGGCTGGCAGGATTCGCCCCGAGCGAAGCGAGAACGAATCCTCGCTTTTTCAAGTTTTTGTGAAACAAAAAATGGCTAGGCTGGCAGGA
>JAZQTT010000013.1:0-76173 GCA_045630905.1 Candidatus Nanosyncoccus sp. | reverse complement strand
TATAAATGAAGGGATAGCAACCTATTTTGAATCTGAGTATGCAAGAGAAATAGAATCAAAAGAACAATTCTTTATTAAGACAATAATCGAACGCTCAGATAATGACAATGAAAGAATACTTGAATACTTAAGAGATCAGTTGGATTCAAGCAAATATGATTACGAAATGATATTCTTTAACGGTAACGATAAAATTCCACGTTGGTCGGGGTATTCACTCGGTTATTATCTGGTAAAAAAATACTTAGAAAAGACTGGTAAAAAGATTGAAGAAGCATTTGCTGATAAATATATGGATTATAAGATAGTATTATAACAAGAAAGCACGAGAATATAATTACTCGTGCTTTTTGTTGATGTTAGTCCTATGCGAAATAATGTGGCATCTCCATGCTTTTTGGGTTGACACCACGGTGCTTAATAGCCGGATGTGTATAGTGGGCTGCATTAAATCCAAAATTTATTGGAACAAGGCAAGGGCTAAAAACCCGAACCACCTTTAGGTCAGATGCTTTATTAGAGATATCTACAGTAACTAACTTTAATTGTTCATTAAAAAATGTCTCTGGGTGGCCTATTTGTATTTCCGTTTCAATATGGTTTACTGTGGGACCATCCTCGTAAAGCCAACGAAGCTTCTCTACATTTTCTCTAAAATGATATACCTTCCCGTGATCTACAGGAGTCAAGACCTTCTGTGGGCTAATATGTGTCGTATCCGGGCAAAGTAGCGATAAGAGAAGATTATATTCAGCCTCCTGCAATGATTTCAAAATAGTGTTTTCTATTGAATCTTTATCTATTGTAGCAGCGGCTCCACTCACAAAGCAAGGAAACTCATCACTAACTATTGCTGTCTCGAAGACCATTCCGAAACTACTCGGTATTTGTAAAACAACTAGTCTACGATCTTGTTTTGCCCAGTGAGAGATTCGTTTCCTAACATGAATGGGCAAAACCACGTCATCTAAAATATGGGGTGGTTTTTGTTCAAACCAGTTTCTCATTAATGCATCGCGCTCTATTAGCTCGACTACGGCTCGTTTCTTTGCCTCTTCGAAGTCAAAATGCGCTGCGATTCCTGATGAATGACCATAATAAATACGATTTTCATTGTCTTTCTGCCCATAATACACCAGATCGGATGGGATATAAACTATTGAACCGTCATAGCTAACTCCTTTAGTCCAATTAATTATCAGGTCCTTAGAAAACGATTTAACTCCACATTTTTTTGCCTGATTTTGTGTAAGCGGGAAAAAAGACGATGGATTTAACCAACTTCTTCCTGCCATCTGGTTCGCTGAACCGTGAAAATCTACCCGAACTTGGCTTGAGCACCATCGTTCATACCCTTCAATAGTTGCTTTGAATATTGCATCAGCATATGATGGACTAGTTGCTCCTGCATATTGTTCTAATCCTTCCCCATCTAAATAGGTTGTAGCTGCCCCAAAGAATGAACCATCATTTTCAAAGATTCTTGCACATACAGTCTTGACCGGGTAGTTTTTTCCAACATTTTTTTCGACAAAGCGGATTTTATCGAATGATTTTGTTTCTGAGTCTGCCGGATATCCTATTGAAATAGCAAGTAATGGCCAAATTTCACCCTCGAGATTCAGCTCCATCTTAAGGGGTTTGTCTTGGACACCGCCCATTTCGCATGTACCAATCCCCTGATCAGTGCAATAAAGATTGATGTTTTCAGCAACATGCCCAGCCTCGATCAGCGTTAAACGATAGCCACGATTTGCATATTTATATGGTTGACGTAACAGATCGGCAGCAATAATGATTTGAACTGAAGACCCAAATGGCATTTCCTCTTGGTTAAAACAATACTTCAGTTGCTCGATATCAACCTCATCATCAAAGAGAACCAGATGATCCTGCAAAGAATCATATTCATAATAACCGGGATTTAATCCGTCCTGAGGTTCTTCTATTAATACATAGATACGTATCGGATAGAGGGCCCCACCACTTGGAACTGAATGATTGGGAATTGAGTATGCATAGCGACAGGTATTTCCAATCTGGTCGATAGTCAATTTCCTTTTAGAAAAACTGCGACAAGAACGACGGTTTTCTATGATCGTAGAAAGAATCGATTTTTTGTCGTGACAAAATTCAAATATCTCGCCGGGCTTAGTAGATGATCGCTCACTCTGGGTATATTTTTCAATTTCATCCTGAGTGAGGTTTGAATTAATAGTTGATGGATAGTTGCTTAAACGATGAAAGTGTATAAATTGATATTTAGAATCGACAACTAACTCCATTTCTTCTAATTCAGAAATGATTTTTAAAACAATATCTACGGGATATTTAGATAATTCAGCGATAGATGATATATCATTATATCCGTTACAGAAACCCAGTATTTTCCAGACAGTATCTGACATGCTTGGTTCGATATCTATTTTGTCGTTACGGTGAAGAAACCTAACTCCTCCATCGTGTGGGATTACTGGGACTACTAAAATTGGAGTAGAACTTACAACCATTTTAATCACCTTCCTTTCCATGGACTAATTTTTAAAGTTCTAATCGTTAATATTATATCATCATTTATGATTTTTAGCAAGTAAATGGCCCGGGAATATTCCCGAGCCATTCGCGAAAGTGTGACATGTGTGAGGTCACGCTTTTTCCGTTTTTTACTATTTTCTTGCCTTGCCAGCGCAACTTGTTGCGCTATTAATCGTCGGATGATGACTGCCTCCGCAGCCACCGCCACCGCCGCCATTGCAGCCACCGCCGCAACCGCAGCCACCTCCGCAGCCACCGCCACCAGTACTTGCGGAAGAACGATTATCTGTGTGATCATAAGGTGTTCTTTTAATGTTGAGGATTTTTTCCATTTTGAACTACCTACCTTTCATGTTTTTTATATAGGTAGCAAGACAGATTTACTATACTCCAGAGAGTCACACATAAACAATAAATCTACTTGCGTGCCAACAACAAGACTTCTATGAAATGTTCAACGAATAAATCGCCAATTAAACATTATTTTACCACATTTTTATAAAAAAAACAATATTCCCAAATAAAAAGTGGAGCCGCAAGTGCTAAAGCACTTTTGCTCCACTCGGAAAACAAAAAGTGAGCACAAGTGCTCATTTTTATTTTCCCTCGTGGAGCCGCAAGTCGGACTTGAACCGACGACCTGCCGCTTACAAGGCGGCTGCTCTACCAACTGAGCTATTACGGCATCCAATTCTATCATTATACCATAAAATACACTTTTTGTGCTAAAATAATACTATGAGATATCTAGCCGACCTTTTAACCTTGTCTAGAATAATCCTTTCATTTTTCCTTTTTATTCTCACATTTACCGGCGGAACCCCAGAAGCAGCATTTATCATCTTTATTATTGCCGAGCTAACCGATTCATTTGACGGCACATGTGCTCGCAAATGGCCATTCCCAAAAAATAAAACTCCAAAATATCGTAAATACGCTGCTAAATATGATATGCTTTCAGATGCTCTTCTGGCTGCCGCACAGGTTCTATTCTGCACTTTAAGAGTAAACTTTATTGTTGGTCTAATTGTTATTGTATATTATATTGCTGTTTGCAGCGCAATTGATCTCATTGTCTATGGCAAACTCTTTGGCCATCCAGATAATTGCACGAAAAACTCCCTCACCTATCGTAATTTTACGCTCGCAAAAAAGATTGTTTTAGCCCGTCGTTATATCTACGTGATATGTCTAGGCGTAGTAAATGCTTTTATTCTTTTTGCTACAAGTTGGGAACTACCAGTAAAGATCACATTATTCATCTTTGGCTGTCTGATATATTTATTTATGTGGTTTTTCTTAGCTCAACGCAGAAAGAATATCTCTCGCGATGCGGTAGAAATTGAAAAAAAGTTAACTAAAAATCGCTGACACTGTAGCGTTACTAAAATTATTAGGATTAAAGAGATTAAAAGCTACAATTTTTCCTGCTAATTCCCCAGACCAAACTGTAAACGCTGGATAGCCAGATTTTTCTAGCGGCACTGCTGTAACCGATCCATTTTCTGCAATTAGAATCTGCTCATTATGTAAAGTAATGATTTTCACTGGGTAGCTTAAGGTAAATTTATGCATAGTTTCCGCAACCTGCACCAAGGATTGTGACATTGTAATTATCTTTGGATAATATACCGCATGAAGTAGTTTTTGGAGCTGAACAAGCGAAGCAAAAATAGCTATATTGTCATTCATTAACAGTCTTTCCGGATTATTTTCCGTAATTAAATCTACACTATCACGCGTAATTAACAGAGGTTTTTCGGAAGAATTGCAGGCGCTAGCTACAGATTTCCCAGTGATTGCGTTTTTTGATAAATCTCCAATCAATACATTGTAATCAGCTTCATTAAAAACCTGATTTAACTCTTCCTCGGATGAGAATGATCCGGAATCAGTTGAGCTTAAAAACCCCAAGTTTTCTAAATTTGGCAATTTGTTTTTTAAAACATCCGGTAAAACCGTCTTTACTGTTTTAATTGGGAATTTTTCTGTTAAAAACTCTGAGATCTTGATTTCTGTTCTAAAAGTCTGCTCGTTCCCTCCAATTATGTTTACTAATCCAGTTTTTTGCTCCGGAATGTTCCAGGCTAAATCTTCCTCTGGTTTTTTCTCAATCTTTTTAAAATAATCCATTAAAACTCCAGATCTATTGATATCGGGCAGTGGTCGGAGCCTTTATAATGCTCATATATCTCTGCTGATTTTAAATTTTTTTGCAGTGCCTTTGAGATAAAGAAATAATCAATTCTCCAGCCCACGTTGTTTTCGCGCGCTTTACCCCAGTGGCTCCACCAGGTATAACGCACTTCTTCTGGGTGAAGAGATCTAAAAGTATCAATTAAATCAGCATCAATCATATTCGTAATTCCCTGTCTCTCCTCGTCTGTAAAACCGGCAGAATGATGATTGGTCTTAGGCCTAGCAATATCAATTTCTTCGTGTGCAGCATTAAAATCTCCACATACCACCACTGGTTTATCTTTCTCCAATGATTTTAGATAATTTAAAAATTCCGGATCCCACATTTTTTCACGCAGCCCCAGCCTCTCTAAGGCGTTTTTAGAATTAGGCGTATAAACATCTACCAGATAAAACTTCTCAAACTCCGCCGTTAGTACTCTTCCTTCAGTTAATGGATCACCAAACTCATCTTTCATTTCAAGTGAAGTAGGCAAGTCATTCCTCACGGACAGCGGTTTAATCTTTGTAAAAATTGCCGTTCCGGCGTATCCTGGTCGTTCTGCAGAATTCCATAACTCCTCGTATTCTGGTAAGTCAATTTCAGCCTGACCTTGTTTTGCTTTAGTTTCCTGGAGACATAAAATATCTGGTTGTTCCTTATCAATGAACTCCTGCAAACTTCCTTTTCTAATTACCGCACGTAATCCGTTTACATTCCAAGAATAAATTTTCAAAACCTCCCCCTTTCAATATCACGTTTTTTAATAGTTTCACGCTTATCATATTTTTTCTTACCTTTACCTATAGCAATGACAAGCTTAATGTATCTTTCCCCTCCAAGTAGTCTCACTGGCACAATGGTTGAACCCGCCACCTTTGCTTTATCTAGGGCTTCAATTTGTTTTTTAGTTGCAAGCAATTTAATATTACGCGCTGTATCTGCGCCAAGCGTCAGATTATTAAGCCATAATTCGTTATTGCGGATCGTTACAAAAGAACCTTTGAGCTGAACATGATGATCGCGAATTGAGCGAACCTCAGGGCCATCAAGCACTAGTCCAACCTTTAATTCGTCACCCAAAACATAATCGTAGTGCGCACGACGATTAACGGTTACCGAATCTGAGGTCTTCTTCTTTTTCATATTTTCTATTATAACACACACCAGGGGTGGCTTTTAGCTTTCGTCCGTCATAAGATAGAACACGGCTAGCAAACTTTGACGTTTTCTTCCCCCACTAATTCTTGTAGGTTTTTCATCATCTCATCAGTCACTTCTACCTTGAATGGCATTCTTAGAGTCTTTTTTTCGCCATTTTCTTTTACTACTAGAATTACGTCCTGGAATCCAAGATTAATATCCGCTAGCCTTCGAATCGATTTCAAAGTTTCCGTATCTTCCAAATTTTTTATCAATATATATAGTCTTTCTTTTCGCGGATCTTTTGGTGGTTCTTTTAATACTCTCGGCTCGTCTATCGGAGCAGAGCTAGGCGCCACCTTACCGGAACCACCTCTATTATATACCCTTTCGGCTGATGATTTACTATATTTTCTACGTCCAGTATCTGGAGCTTTTGTTGGTTCTGCTAGTTTTGTTCCAGTAGATTTATAATTTTCAAGTAGTTCATCTGAAACCAGTTCCACTGCCTCTGCTAAAACTTTCACATCTGAAGTAGGATTACCGTCTTTGTCCGTTGCGTTGATTTTACCTTTTACGCGCACCACATTATCAACCTCTAATTTTGCTCCACTTTCTGCAAACACACTTGGGAAAACAATAAACTCGGCCTCGCCCATTTTATTTTCCAATTTCACAAATGCCATTTTGTCACCTTTTTTCGTAACAATTGGCCGGATTGCTGTAATAATTCCCCCAATCACAATCATTTTTTTATCATTCTCTTCATTAATTAATCCTAACGGGTGGGTTTGTTCTTCAAAATAAGTATCATATTTATCTAGCGGATGAGCAGAAAGGTAAAGACCCATCAAATCTCGTTCCCAGAGAAGAAGCTCTTTATCTGGGTGCTGTACTGGCGCTGGTTTAATTTCTACTTCCGGTACTTGCCCTGCTTCACCCATCATGCCAAATAAATCAGTTTGCCCAGAACCAACATCTTTTTGAATCTTCGATCCATAAGCTTGGATTGCCTCTAGGTTAAATAGAAGATCGGATCTTGATGCTCCAAAGCGGTCAAACGCCCCAGTCTTAATCGCTGCTTCCCAAGATTTTTTATTAAACTTTGATGAATCTACCCGTTTCGCAAAATCACAGACAGATTTAAATGGACCATTTTTATCTCTTTCCGGAATTACAATATCTTCAACTAAAGACTTCCCCATGTTTTTAATTCCAGAAAGACCAAACCTGATTGTCTTTTCACCGCCAACAATACCAAAGTCACCGTAACTCTGATTAATGTCTGGTCCAAGCACTTTTAACCCCATCTTCTTACATTCCGCTATTTCAACTGCCAAGCGGTCAGTCCAACGCATATCTGCGGTCATCAGCGCCGCCATAAACGCATCTGGATAATGTGCTTTTAAATACGCTGTCCAATAAGCAATTAAGGCATAACACGCCGCGTGAGACTTGTTAAAACAGTAATTTGCAAAATCAAGCAGCTGGGACCAGAAAGTTTCCGCAATTTCCTCGGTGGCTCCACCAATTTCAATTGCACCCTTAATAAAGTCCGGCTTCACTTTTTTCATGAGGTCAACTTTTTTCTTACCTACTGCTTTTCTCAAAGTATCCGCCTGCCCACCGGTAAATCCACACCATTCCTTGGAAATCTGCATGAACTGCTCCTGGTAGATCATAATCCCATAGGTATTTTTCAAAGAATTTTCTAGTCCAGGATGGAGGTAGGTAATCGGTTCCTCGCCGTGTTTTCGTCTAATAAATGAATCGATAAACTGCATTGGGCCAGGACGATAAAGTGCCACCATAGCGATAATATCTTCAAAGGTAGAAGCCTTCAGATCACGTAGATATCGCTTCATACCGGCAGATTCTAGCTGGAATACACCAGTTGTTTCTGCGTTTTGTAGTAGCTTATAGGTATCTGGATCATCTAGAGGTAAGGTAGATAAATCAATATCATTATGATAAACCTTTCTAATCATTCTCAGTGCATTATTGATTACTGAGAGGTTAGACAAGCCTAAAAAGTCCATCTTAAGTAGCCCAAGTTCTTCTACCTGGCCCATTGGGAATTGAGCTGCAATCGGGCCTTTAGCTGAGACTTCTAATGGTAAAAACTTAACTAAATCATCTGGCGCAATAATCACCCCACAGGCATGAACGCCGTGGTTACGAATAGTTCCTTCTAGTCTGGAGGCAAAATCAATTACTTCTTTTGAGGTCGGGTTAGTTTCATATTCTTGCTTTAATTCCGCCACATTTTTAATGGCGTCCTTTAATTTTACGTGCTTCCCCATTACCGGGTCCGGCACCATTTTTGCTAATCTGTCTGCCTCGGCGTATGGTACTTCCAGCACTCTTGCTACATCTCGCACCGCGTTTTTTGCCATCATTTTACCAAAGGTAGCAATATTAGACACTCTTGCTTCACCATATTTTCTTGTACAATATTCAATTACCTCATCTCGTCTTGTATCTTGAATATCCGTATCAATATCAGGCATAGAAATACGATCCGGATTTAAAAATCGCTCAAAGAGAAGATCGTATTTCAAAGGATCAAGGTCCGTAATTCTAAGCGCATAAGCCAGAATTGAACCAGCCGCCGAGCCACGCCCAGGTCCATAAACGATTCTCTGTGCTTTCCCCCAGTTAATGAAGTCCTGTACGATCAAGAAATATCCGTTATATCCCATCTTGTCTACCACCGAAAGCTCATAATCAATGCGAGGCAGAACTTTATGTAGCTCGTCGCGTTTCTGGTCAACTTTTTCTAGAATTTTACGACATTCTTCAATGCTAAGATTTGTAGTTTCCTCTAGCTTTTTATCACCGTAACGATAAACTAAACCCTGAAAAACCAGTTTATCAAGATACGTTTTTTCATCTTCTCCGGCTGGTACGGGAAATTTTGGAATCAAAATCCGTCCAAGTTGTAAGTCGACATCACAGCGATCAGCAATCTTTTTTGTATTTAATACTGCTTCTGGGCAAGTATCTTCCCAGTGCGCGATTATTTCTTCTGCTGGGATCACGTGAAGATCATAATCTTTTAAAGTCATACGGTTTTGATCTGATAAATTGGAGGCGGTACCGATACAAAGCAATACTTCATGAGCATCTTGGTCGTCATGCCTCAAATAATGCGCGTCACAGGTTACTACAAGTGGCAAATCCAATTCTTTAGCATGCGCCATCAGCCAATCATTTACCTTCTTCTGTTCTTCTGAGTGGGTTGAGGATTTTGGATGTCCATGATCCTGCATCTCAAGATAAAACCGGTCCTTAAAAACGTTACGATACCAATCAATGAGCTTAAAGGCTCTTTCATCATCTCCTGCACGGATTGCTTCTGAGATTTCCGAACCCATACATCCAGATAAACAAATAATACCCTCGTTATATTTCTCTAATTCGTCATGGTCGGTGCGCGGTTTGTAATACTTACCATGCTCTTCCGCGTTACTCATAATCCGGCAAAGGTTTTCAAAACCTTTATTGTTCATGGCCAGAAGTGTAATATGAAAACGCTGTTTATCATGTGCTGGGTCACGATCAGTCATTTTGCGCGCCGCTACATACGCTTCTAGACCTAGAATTGGTTTTATACCTTCATCATTACAACATTTATAAAGCTCAACCAAGCCACTCATCGTGCCGTGGTCAGTCACCGCGACCGCTTCCATTCCGTCGTTTTTGACAAACTCTACCAGTTCAGGAATTTTGGTTAATCCGTCTAGTAAGGAATAATGCGTGTGGTTATGCAGATGAACAAAGTCGCTCGGTTTTAATTTCATATAGTACGATTATATCATGGAACAAAAAAAATGACCCCCTTTCGGGAGGTCATTTTTCAGCTTTTTTCGTAGTTGTTTTTTTCTTTTCTTCTTTTGATTCTTTTGATTCTTTTGCCACCTTTGGTTCTTTTGCGGCCTTTACTTCTTTTACTTCTTTCTTTAATTCTTCTATAGCCTCTTCTCTAGCTTTACATTTATCACACCTTCCGCAACTACATTCGTTATCGCAATCACAATCATTAATGTTAGCTTTAGAAGAAATAAACTTTCCAGCTACTGCGCCAGCAATTGCGCCGAGCGCCGCCCCTAGAAAGAATTTTCCTGCCCCACCTTTTTTCTGTGCCGTCATTTCTTTTCCTCCTCCTTTTTGGCATCTTTCATTTTTTCTTTAAGTTTTGGATTGATATACTTATCAACGAACATTTCCATCGTACCGCCGATCGCCGTCATTCCTTTAACATTAGAAACAATGCCATTCGTGTTTTTAGCAATATCCTGGCCTTCTACAACCACTTTCTTAACTTCTTTACTGAGACTAATTAATTTAATGACCAATATAATTCCTACAATGAGGAAAATGAACAGTGTAACACTTAAGATTGCTACTAATATCCATTCTGCTGTATTCATTTTTAATTCTCCTTTGAATTAATTATAGCACGGATTTCATCAGCATAATCAGTTTCACTTAATACATATTCAAGATGAGCCATGAAGTAATTCTTTGGATCACCCGTAGTAATCCACTTACCCCTGCTGTGAGCCACTAATACATCGCCATGTTCGGCAAGTTTAGTAATTGCGTCTACTGTCCAGAGCTCTCCATCAAGACCAGTATTTGAAGGAATTAGATAATCAAATACTTCTGGCGTTAATAGGTAACGTCCATAGCTGGTTAAATTACTTGGGCTAAGATCTGGAGTTTTTGGTTTTTCAACAATATGAGAAAGCGTACCATTATCTTTTAAAGCAATCATTCCATATTTATTCCAAACCGCCTCTGGCATTTCTTGTGCTGCAATTATTGCTTTGGCCTCTGGATTGTTCTTATATTCTTCAACTAGAGTCTTTACATCGCCCTGGCCTAAGATCAAATCATCACTATAAAGTACTACAAATGCTTCGTCGTCCTTTACAAAATCTTTAGCCGAAACAATCGGTGAACCATTCCCGTATGGTAGGTTTGGATCTTGTTCAATTACCGTAATTTTTGGAAAATTTAAAACCTTCTCAACTGGCTCAAACCTGTCCAATTTTCCTTGTTTTTCTAGTAAAGTTTTAACATTTTCTGATGGATTATGGAAATAATCCTCATAGATTTCTTTTGATTTTGTGTTAGGTGTAGCTACAATTATGATTTCGTCAATTCCTGCCTCTACGCATTCTTCAACGCATAATTGCATTACTGGCTTTGCTCCAATTGGGATCATCGCCTTTGGTATTGTTTTAGTGATAGGTAAATAGCGGCTAGCAAAACCCGCATCTGTAATAATAGCTTTCATGAGCTAATTATAACACACAAATATTTTTTTAGAAGAGTATTAACGTTTTCGTTTTGTAGTCTTTTTCTTGGCAGTTTTCTTTTTCTTGTGATCCTGGCTTCTTGCAGTTTTATCCTCAATATTTTGAGAGCGATTATGTACGCCATAGATCAAACTTGTAACACCAACTATTACCATATATGCGCCGAAGAATCGGATGAAGGTTGAGATTTCAAACCCACCAGCGTTAAGGATGACTAGGCCAATAATACAGCCAGAAATACCAGCTAAGATTCTAATAAAACGATCAGTTGGGTCAACTGTTGATAAGAATCCATGGAAGATATCAATTAACCCAGAGACAATAGTGTAAACCGAAATCACGATTAAACCGAAGATAATATCATTGTGCGCAAAGAATAATAGAGCAACTGCCGCCACAATGTCTATTAAAGCGTCTATTACTGAATTAACCCAGCCATGTTTCTTAGTAGAGCTGTAAAGTGCCCCCACTGCATCAACAACCCCCATGATTAATAAGAAAACGCTCATCACTGCTATAATATTGGGTATATCGTAAATACTACCAAATAGAGCCAAGCAACCAAAAATTGCCGCCATCGCCCCACGGATGATAAATACTAACCAATGTTTATCAATATATCTTCGATTTATATGTGCCATAATAATCCTTTTTACTTATGCTTATTATAGCACACGATATGCCATGGTCAAAACTTTTTTATACGTGACGAATCTTTTTTCTAGCTGTTTCAACAAGTTTTGTGATCTGATATTTTGCTGGGTTCAATACTAAGTCGTGGGCTGGAGTATATTTTAATTCTTCACAGCCAAATGACCGTTTAAATTCTGAAACCCCATAGAACCGGTGGGTTTTTTCATCTAAACCAACAATCCCCCAAAGATTATATCTTTCACAACCTCTTTTTCTAGCCTCTTCCATTGCCTTTAAATGCAAAAGTGGCGCTGCTGAATATTTTGTACCAAGCTCAGAAGAAACTCCGTAATGATAACTCGCTTCCGGCCCGTAAAAAATCATAAAATTCTGTGCCAAAATCTTGCCATCTAGCTTTGCAGTATAAATTATTACTTCATCATTTTTACGAAATGCCTCGTATTGTTTAGTTAAAAAGCTAGACGAAAATGCTACGTACTTTTGTCTTTCGGCATGTTTCTGTTCTAGTTTGCAAAATTCCTTAATTGCAGTATCATCCGTATCTGCCGTGATTTCAATATCAAGTTTAGTCGCTTTACGTAGTTTTCTTCTAAAGCCCTGTGATGCCCCGGCTAAAATCTCTTCCTCGCTCTTTTTTAAATCTAATATCCCAGCGTATTCTACGGACAGATACATTGGCGCTTTTTTTAGGCCAAGCTCTTTCATGAGTTTTAGAGATTTGTCTGATAATTCTAGCTGAGGTCTAACTCTCACAAAAGTACACTTTTCCTTTACTCCCATATCCCTAACATCATTAAATACGGCTTTTACAACTTTTTTATCCTGAAAATCTAAAATCGGCCCGCCTGCTATAGCAAGATAAGTTCCCCTCTTAGCGGTTTCCACTACTCCGGCGTAGGCTGCGAGTATTTTTTTCTCATCCTTTAAAATTCTTCTTACAACTTTTTTTCCACGTGATTCATGAAACTCATAGAAATCCCAAGATTGCAAGAAGTTAGATTCTGCATGAGAAATAACAAACTTATCCCACTCTTTCCTATCTTTAGCATCCTCAATTATAAAACTCATAAGTGTCTCCTCTTCTTTCTTGCCTTTTCTACTATCAGGTCTTTTAGATACCCAGTTTTAGAAATTATGATATCGTGTGCCGGCACATACTCAACTATTTCCCCACCAAACCCAGTCTTAAAGGTTGTGACCCCTGCATAACGATGATTAGGTTGGTTTTTTGGCGCAATTCCCCAGAGATTAAATCTTTCATATCCTTCTGCCTTTAAGTCTTTCATTGCTTGCCAAATTAAGGCATAAGCACCAGGAAGTTTACGATTTAAATCAGTTGAGGCAGCCTCGTAATAATCTCCTTCTCTTCCGTCTTTTATAATCAACCCATAAGCTAAGGTTTTCTCTCCAGTTTTTTCTGATGACTCTTCTAGGGCACTTTCTGAGATCTTAGCGGTATAGATCTGGATATTATCCTTAAAGGCATTTTTTTCGGCATTTAGCGTGGCTAAATCTGGTGGAATAAAGTTTTGCCTTTTGGCCGTCTCTAACTGAATTTGATGAAATTCATTAAAGATTTCTTCTGAGCGATCCGTAGTCACCTTAATACCAAGTTTATTTGCTCGCCTAACCTCATAACGTGTCTGACGGCGCATATTAGCCATCAATTCTTCTTCCGTTTTGGTTAAATCAATCATTACTGTATGTTCCGCCGCTAGATGCATTGGTGACTTACGGAGCCCTAAGTTGCCCAAAATCTTCAAATTTTCCTCTGTAGCATAAAGTTGTGGACGAATCCTTACAAAAACACATTTTTCTTTCCTCGCTATCTCGGAAATTTTATCAATCACTTTTTTAACAAGTTTTTTATCTTTCCAATCAATTAAAGGGCCACAAGGAATTTCGAGATAGCGTCCACGCCGCGCGTCTCTTATAATCATTAGGGCATGGCCTTTTCCTTCGAAATCTTCTACAATAGTCTTAAACCCAATCTCTTCGTTCATTGCCTGATAAGACGGCGATTGTAAAAAGTTTGCCTCAGGGAACTTTTTACAGATTTCTAGCCATTTTTTCTCTGTAAATTGGTTTTTCTCTTCCTTATTTTTCTCCATTTTTCTCCTCCACCAAGTTGTTCTGGATCATTTGTCTAGCCGGATCTAGCTCCGCTTTAGTATAGTAGGCTGGAAAATTAATAATATGCTTGGCGATATAAACCGCATTCGGGCATTTTTCCTCTGGGAAATGCACTTTTTTATAGTATCTCTCTGGTGAAATTGGTTTTTCATACCAAAAACCATAGAAATAATAACCTTTTTTCTCTAACTTTTTCAATACTTCGCCTCTGTTATCGACTAAATAGTATTCCCGGATCGGCTTTTCCCCTGTTTTTTCACGATTTTTAAGTTGTTCTAAGGCTAGTTTTGCCTGAAAAGGAATCAGTCCTACCTCTGTATAATCCACATTGTCATCTGCAGAACGGCGCACCCAACCAATCTTCACCAGACAGCGCATAAATACCCCGTGTAAGCCTATATAAGACAATTTACGGTAAATCATGCCAAAAGTAGGGTATAAGCGCGCCCTGAAGATATCTCGTCTAGCTGGCGCCTTAGATGGCTTCACAGGTTCTTCTTTAATATCTTGTCTAAATACTACTGCTCCCCCGTTAATTGTATCAATCACCTTCTCTTTACCAAAGGAAAAAGCTACCACGTCACCCACCATTCCGGCTTCTCTTCCATCAGGGTAAAATCTACCAACCGAATGAGCTAGGTCCTCAATAATCACCAAATCATGTTTTTTGGCAAATTTCTCTATTTCTTTAATCTCCATCATATTTCCCAGGGTATTTTGTACAATAATTGCCCAAGTATCATCTGTTACTACCTTTTCTAAGGTTTCAGGAGTGAAATTTAGGGTTTTTAGATCAATATCTGCGAATACCGGCTCCATTTTGGCCCCCTTAACACCTTGCACCACCGCAAAACAGGTAAAACCATTAATTATCACTTTTTTCTTTTCAGTTGGTAAACCTAGAGAGTCATGATAGTATTTTAACCCCGCCGAGATCGCTGAACGGCCATTTTTGGTCACAATTGTCTGTTTTCCGTCATATTCTTGCAATAAAAAGTCAGCCAGCTTCTTTATGTCTTCTTCTGTCCCCTTTGTTCTTCGCTGGTTTATACGCTGTTTTTTGTCGTAGCCCGCCGCTGTTCCTAGGAAGAAATGCCTCACTTTTTGATCCTTTTGACAAGTGTCATTAATGCTCGCGCTAATTCATCAGGGTTTGAAATATAAGGGGCATGCGTCCAATTTGCGTAAAATTTAAGCTCTGCATTCGGTAATTTCTCATATAAAGCCGTAGCCTGTCTTGGTGGGGTAATAGTATCCTTCTTTCCCCAGAGAATAAAAGTAGGCGTATGAACATTTTCAAGTTTCAACTCTTTATCTGATTCAAGCATGTTAGTCAGAGTCTCCTTCATGTTGTCAGGAGCTTTTGAATAATCAGTTGAACCAGTTATCTTATGAAAAACCTTATCAATAATTGGTATTTTCTTTAGGGGCTTTCCTATTTTTGCAACTTTTTCTACAATTTTCTTTCTTAATGACGGTTCATCTATACCTGCCGAATCTAACAAGATTAAGTGTTTTAACTTTCCAGGTTTTTCTGAGCAGAGATTAAGTAAAATCCTGCCACCATTAGAATGACCGAGTGCTACTGCGCCATCCGGGATATTCTGGTCTGCCCATTTCATATAATCATGTATTGTAAAAACTTTATCGGATTCTTCGGTTAATCCAGGGACGTGTAGCATCTTAACACTTAGCCCATTCTTTCTCAAGATTTCTAGAGTTTTTTTCCAAGGTTCCACTGTATAAGTCCAACCATGAATTATATAGAGATCAGCCATTTATCCCTCCTTCCATTAATCTAGCCCCCAACTTTTCCGGCGATTTACCGCCGCTTTCTCTCTTCTACAGAGTTTTTTTGCGTCTTTTGGATCTGCTAGCAGTTTTTCAATAATCCACTCAAGATATTGGCTACCCTTAAAAATCAGGGTTTCCTTACCGGTGATTCGCTTTTCAAGATATTCAAGCGCCTTTTTAGGGTCTGTAGTGGCTACTGCAGAAACTCCAAGGTCTTTTAGCATTGGCGCAGTATATTTTTTAGTTCTCCGGCCCACCAGAATAACTTTCTCTGGCTTCACTTCGGCAATCATCTTTGCTAGTTTCTTGTGCTCTTCCTCTTCAAGCGACCCCTGATCTACAATATCGCCAATGACTAACCATTTATGATCCGCATGCATCCTTTTTGTCATATCAAGTACCGAGGTCATAGAAATCATATGTGCATTATAGCTACTATCTACTATATCAATCCCTTTAATACCCTTAAAATATGAGCTACGCCCAGGCGCAATCTTCATCTCGGTAAAGTCCGGGTTAAACTTTAATTTCAGATATTTCATTAAATCTTTCAGCACTAACAGATTAAAGGCAATATCTCTTGGCTCTGGATGATTAAAGTGAAAAGTAGTATCTCCATAGGTAAAATCAGTTGAATCTGGGTAAACTACATATTTCTTCACTTCTGTTTTCTTGATTGCTACTACCTTCGCTGAGATACCCTTAGTAGCTTCAACCATTATCTTTGAATCCGCATCAATATAAACCCGTTTTGAGGTGTTTTCTGGTAAATTCGCAAATTCTGCCGTAATCGCCTCACCTACGTTTTTAAAATTCCCATTTTCTACTTCTTTTTCAAATTGAACTACGTGTGAAAGACCAATTGATACCCAAATAGTTACTTCTGGTTTTAACCATTCCGCTAAGAATTCTGCCTCATGTGGTCGCTCGCCATCAATTTCTACTACGTAAAACTTCTGTTTTCTTCTGAAAAACCAACCTCTAAAAGGTGCTGCGATTAACAGCCAAATCCAACGTAGTTTAGATCCTCTTATACCCTTTAAGCCAAGCATATCAAAAGGTATACCAAATGCCGAGTTAGCATCATGTGAGAAATGTGCCTTATCTCCCATTTCATGTTCAAGCATTGTCATCATTGTGGTCTTACCAGCAGAACCAGTAATAGCAATTACGCGTGGGCTCCACCTCTTAAAAGCCCGGTTTGCAAAATGCCTGAAGTACTTTGCAACGGCGAAATAAAAACGCTTCTTAAATTTAGCGACACTCATACAAAAACCATTATATCACAAGTCTACAAAATCCTCGAAAAAACCCGCCGGGCGGCGGGTTTTGACGATTTTTACATTTTAATTTCTGCGTCTACCCCAGCTGGGAGTGAAAGATTCTGTAAACTTTCAATTGTTTTTGGAGTTGCATTAGCGATATCAATTAAGCGCTTATGAACTTTCATTTCAAATGCTTCACCACCGGTCTTATAAACGTGTGGGGATTTAACTACCGCAAAAGAAGTTCTTTTAGTAGGTAGTGGAATTGGCCCACTGACGCTTGCGCCAGTTCTAATTGCTGTATCTACGATTTGTCTTGCGCTTTGATCAATTACACGGTGATCATAGGCCTTTAGGCGGATACGAATCTTTAAGCCTTCGTCTTTTTTAGCTTCTGCCATTTATTGTTTTTCCTTTCCTCTCTATAACCTTAGATAAACGCTTAGATGGTTCGTCGATAAGTTTTTAGAGAAAGATGATTAATTTTATTATATCTTAAATTATAGCACACTTACCCTTAAAAATCAAGGTCTTTACAATTTATATAAAATAGTCTAAAATAATAAGGTAGAGATTTGGAGCTGGTTTTTATTAGCGCTCCAAACATAATTAATAAAAAAGGAGATTGAATGGCAAATTTTGACCGTTCCAAGCCACATATTAATGTGGGTACTATGGGTCACGTCGACCATGGTAAAACTACGCTAACAGCTGCGATTACTAGCGTCCTTGCGAAGAGATTACCTTCGGAAGTAAACAAACCAATCGCTTACGATCAAATTGATAACGCCCCTGAGGAAAAGGCTCGTGGTATCACCATCGCTACTTCTCACCAGGAGTATGAATCTGACAAGCGTCACTATGCGCACGTAGATATGCCAGGTCACGCAGACTATATTAAAAACATGATTACCGGTGCTGCACAGGTTGATGGTGCTATCCTCGTAGTTGCTGCGAACGATGGTCCACTTCCACAGACTCGTGAACACGTTCTCTTGGCTCACCAGGTAAACGTACCTAAGATCATCGTCTTCTTAAACAAAATGGACCTTGCTGATCCAGAACTCGTTGAGCTCGTTGAGATGGACGTACGTGATCTTTTGAATAAATATGGTTTCGATGGCGACAACGCTCCTATCATTAAGGGTTCTGCTACTAAGGCTCTTGAAGGTGATAAGGAAAACGAAGACGCTATCATGGAACTCGTTAATGCGATGGACGAATACTTCGATATCCCAGAACACGATCTAGACAAACCATTCCTCATGCCAATTGAGGACGTCTTCTCGATTAAGGGTCGTGGTACTGTTGCAACTGGCCGTATCGAACAAGGTATCATCAAATTAAACGACGAAGTTGAAATCGTTGGTCTAAAAGACACTCAAAAATCAGTTGTTACTGGTATTGAGGCTTTCCACAAGACTTTGGATCAAGGACAAGCTGGCGATAACGCTGGGTTACTTCTTCGTGGTATTGAACGTGATCAAATCGAACGTGGTCAAGTTATCGCTGCCCCAGGCTCGATCACTCCACACACCGAATTTGAAGCTGAGGTTTACATCTTAAAGAAAGAGGAAGGCGGACGCCACACTCCATTCTCAAAGGGTTACAAACCACAGTTCTACTTCCGTACCACTGACGTAACTGGTGAAGTTGAACTTCCAGCTGACAAAGAAATCGTCATGCCAGGTGACCAAGTAACCTTCAAGGTTAAACTATTAGCACCTGTAGCTATGAACGAACAAGACCGTTTCGCTATCCGTGAAGGTGGTAAAACTGTCGGTTCTGGTGTTATCACCAAGGTTATTAAATAATCAATCGGTTATTTAAAACCATGAAAAAATCTCTCCTTAGTGAGAGATTTTTTTAGGGCGGCCCGTTTTACGGGGCCGCCCTGAAACAAAAGGAGGTGATTTTACACTTATAAACACTTTTCGAAGTGTACAGTGGTGAAAGTGTTTTTAGTGTAAAAACTATGAATATATAGATAATTTAGCTAATATTACCTATATCCCCCCTTGTTGACGATGTTGTCTCGAGTTCAAGAAATTGTCGTGGGCAGAGACCCACTCAGTCTTCCAGCATATAATCTTCTTCGCCTTTCATCCTCTTTTCTTTTTTTCTCCTTTTCGGATTCAAGGCTTCTTTCGAGGCTTTTATTGAAAAGCTCCTTCAGATTCTTTTTTTCCGTGATTCCTGCGTCGAAGGCATCTATATCTTTGTATGCCCTCTTGATTAAGAATGGTCCGGACTTTTCGTTCCATACAACTTCTTTAGCAAATCTTGCCGCCATACCCTTAGTTAGGGTTTTCCGGATTTCTGCCTTCTTTTTGTCGCTTTCAAATACGATTCCTACTGCCATTTTGTTTCCTCCTTTTGTTAATATACAAGCATATTTCTCAATATGCCATTTATTGGTCTTTTAATTATAGCACAAGTTCAATATTTTGTCAACAGAAAAGGCTGGCAAACTGCCAGCCTCCCCAGTTTTTTAGAGGTGGTTTTTTGTTTAAGATAGAGGTTATTTCACTATCTTAAATTTTACTTTTATTTTTCCACTGTAATCGCCCTTCAGGGTAATTATAGCGGTTGCCCACCCCTTTTTATAATTGAGACTATACTTAATTGTATAGTCCAGGCCTCTTATTAATACTAAAGACCTTTTCCCCTGCAAGTTTTCGCTAATAGATTTCTTAGAGTATCTATAAACACTCGCAAAGGGCTTAAAAACTTTGTTGAATGGTGTTACCTTCTTTTTTCTACCAAGTTTGTAAGCTTTAGTAGATTTGGCGGTGCCGGAGATATTTAACATCCCCAGCTTAAAAAGGGGCCACTTTTTACCCTCATAGCTACTATTAGTGGCTTTTTCAGGGTTGTAAGTTCTGTATCCGTCTTCTCCGCCTGGATGTTTTTCTAACAGTGATTTATCACTTACTAGAAAATACCTGGTTTTAGTCTTTTTTGCTCCGTCATCCCAGGTGGCATCAATATGATACCAATTACTACCCAGTTTAACCCGGTTCCAGGCGTGGCGAGAACATCTAACGTACTCGCATTTAATATTTGAGCCCGTCTGCCGGTTTAATTCGTCCGCTAAGCACTTGAATGCGAGTGCGTAGCCGCCGCAGACGGCTTTGCCCCTGACGATCGCGCCATATTCATTATATATTTGCTTTTGGCTCTGGTCGCCATTGTTAAAGGCATTTAGACCAGCGTAATCATATTCTACATTGCTGGTCAAGAAATCGTGTATGGCTTTTAATTTCTGGACAGTGTTCAAGGATTTGCCTTTGTAACGGAGCTTCATTATCTTAGAAACAGCGGTTTTCAGCCGCTTTTCATATTTCTGATAGTAACTCATCGCCGTTTTACGGGAGCAAGCTACGCCATTTGGCGTACACCAATTAGTTACAAATACCGACGTAATAACGGATCGGTATTTATTACCCTCCGGTCTTGAGACCTCCCGCGTTTCCGTGGAGTAGCCCATTTTCAGGACCGACCACATCTCCGCGGGGGTTTCCCCTACGGCAGGGTAGAGAGTTTTGCCGCCGTTTTGCGTATAAAAATACGCAAAATTCTCCATCCGTCCTACTGCGGACTCTTTGTATGTTTCTTCAACATAAAATGGAGAATCCTCAAATTTCCAGGTGATCTTATCACCTGAAATTTTGCCGCCGGCCAATTTTTTGTAAAGAGGAAGTAAATAATCGTGCAACGCCTTTTCAGTATTGCCACCGTAAAGCGTAGTTTTAACACCAAACTCCTCAAACTTCTTAGTTACATATATTTTTTTAGGCTCTGCATCCGCATATGACTGCGGCGCATAAAAAACTAAAAATCCAAAAACTATAAATGCTATCAAACAAAACTTTTTCATTCTAACCACCTCTTTTTAATATTCTTAGGCCTAAGCCTGTTTTTTGCAAAAACCTACCCCACTATTATAGCATATTCCTTATGTTTTTTCAAGGGGTAAAAAACCTCCCCCGATCTCCGTCAGGGGAGGAGTACATTGAATTAATTATTATATTTGAGGCTACCAGAGAGTATCAGTGACTCTCCTCTACCTGCTTTAAATGGTTCTGAGTTAAGCCACGGCATGACGTCGCTTTCGCGCAGTCTATTGATTAGAAACTGAGTAGTTCTTACCTTATTACAATCTCCATCAAAGAACGCTGAAAGCTCCTTTAATACGCGCTGTTGATCATCTGACTTTACTTGGTAATAAATTGTCGCTACCAAGTACTTTTTGAATATCTCGCAATGATTCTGTTTTTTTAACCACTCTGATGCCATATATGCGGACATTGCTGCGCAGGCACACGGGTCATAGTCCAAGTCAGACTGGGCGTATTTTTTCCCGATATCGTGCAAAATGGCTAAAGTTGCCACCGTGTCGTAATCCGTGATAGACAGGTCTTCTAGATTGGCGGCCACAATTTTTGCGTGCTCGCATAACGTTTCTTGACGATATTCATCGTAAAACATGCGAGTGAGCTGATCTTCCTTTCCCAGAAAATAGAGTAATTTCAATGGATTTTCAGGAAGATCCCGGCAAACGTCTAAAAACGTGTTCATGAGCATTTTGCCCATGTGTGCGTTTTTAAGAGGCATTGTATCGGTATTGTAAGCCTGTTCCAGTGTCATTTTTTCGAAAAAACATATCACTTTCAATTTGTTTCCCCCTTTTTTTATCTCTATATTTTCAATGTACTTATATAGTTATATCACAATATCTTAATACTGTCAATTACACGGTTTCCTATTGACATTTTAGCCAAAGTATGATACAATACAAGCATTGTGGGCGATGTTGGTTAACAAACATTGTTGGTTAGGAACGGATTTTCACCTCTGTTCCGCCTCTCTGAATCCTCAAGAGAGTATGACCATGGCAAATTTATTGTGCGATGGCCCTACACGAGGGGGTCTTTCTAAGAGGAATCGCCAATAAGTTGCTTATGTTCTCCTATACTACTCGTAGTATAGTATTTAATAGTGTGGTAATTCAGGTTATTCAAGTTTGAGGTATAAAGCCCCCCTTGAAGCAGGTCTTACAGATCACTATTAAATAGGGACGGATTCGTGCCGTTCTGGAGGTCCGTGCCCGCTGTAGAGGGCGTTGAGGACGCACCGTTTAGGTGTAAGCATAATGAATAACGTTCATTAATTAGGGAAAGAGATCCTTTGAGTACCTCGAACGTTATTCACACCACAATAATAAAAAACAATGGGCCGCACTTTTGCGGCCCTTTTCTATTGTTTAATTAAATATCAAAACCCTTTTTATGGGGTATTTTTTTCTAGAAATACAAATGGCCCGCCGAAAATTTCGTCAGGCCATAGGCTACGGGGTCTTCGATGTTGCAGCCGGGCTACTACGCGAAAGGTATAAGGTTAGCAATGGAAAACATGAACACATATGTAATAAATCCTCCGCTTTCGCCCGGTTTGCCATTTCATGATGGCTCATCCTGGTCATATTCTTTGGTATGCCTAACCAGGTCAGCACGAGCGCTGGCGGAGGATTTGACCCCTCCTATCACCCCTTCCGGGGGCCAGCAAGTTAACGCCCGAAGGTTTCAGTCAGCCGGCTGTGCCAGCTTTTCGAGACTTGAGAAGGAGAAGTCTTCTTGGCTATTGATCGTGACGATCTCTGCGTCGTCATCGATCGTATGAAGATACAGCGGTTCGTCCCCAGAACTAAGTATTTCCTCTTCGGAATATATAATTTTACCTCTGGAAACATAATTCCAAACGCCGTCTCCATCAATATCTGCTACGGAGTAGCAGATATCATTATGGCCTAAGAATCCTTCTTTGTTGATCCACCTTAGGATTATTCCATTGATGGATACTTTTTTTCCGTCTTCATGAGCTTTCACAATTTCTTCTGAAGTAGCTAATTCTGTTAAAAGATCGTTCGCCACCTCAGTTCGGCAAGAATCGTTGTCATACATGAGTCTAGCCTCAGATGTTTCGAAGATTGAAGTTTTCCCGTCAATCGAGACAATAAAATCTACCAAGAATACTTTCTTTTCGATCGTGTCTTCAATGAGTTCAGCTTCTTTTTCCGCCACATCCCAAAAGTCAGAATCTTGATATTGGAGTTTTAAATCCAAGATCACATCTTCCGATCTTATTGCAGCTTCTCTTGCGGCTTCAGAAGCTCCACATGCATTAAGAACTACAGTTAATACTGCAAACAGGCCTACAGTTACGATGATTTTCTTTAATGTTTTTTTCTTCATAGTTTTTCATTTCTCCTTTTGTTTTTTTATTTTCACTATGATATATATAAAACCCCTAAGAGGAGTGTAATAGTAACCACTAGGCCTTTTAAATAGACCCACTTTTTAATGTTCTTGCTTACAGTCTCCCGTAAACTCCATTATTATAACATATTATTGCAAAAAATGGAAGTATTTTTTTGAAAAATGTCAAGTAAAACACCCCCCTCATATGAGGGAGGCATTTTAATAAGGTTATCCCCAAAGGAGATACCAATGCGCACAATTTTAAAATTCTGAAGACAATTTGTTCAAGTCTTCAATAATTTCGCGGTATTCCCTCTTTGAGGTTTTTCCCAGTAAATATGGGCAAACATATACCTCTAGTTGAAGATTTTTCGAGTATTTCTCGAATTTGCCCTTATGGGCTTTTAAATCTTCAACGGAATAACCGTATTGACGATAAATATCGTCAAATTTTTCATTATACGGCAGTTGCCGAAAGCCTTGCCGCATAAGCGTCTCGAAAAATGAAGGAATCTTTATTCTTTCTATTATTCCCGCATGGTAAAATCCACTACTTCGGGCTTTTCTAGAAAGAAAGACTACTTCAAATTGTCTGTTCTTTTCCAACAACGTACGCCACCTCCTGAAATTTTTTTACCACTACGGGTAAGTAAAACAATTATACTATATACTTTTAAATTAGTCAATAATATTTTATTACTATAAAATGCTCATGTAAAAATCCCTGGCTAAAGCCAGGGATCCTTTTTATTCTATTTTTAGAATTTTAATAACTTTCCACTTTTTTAAGCGGAATATTAATTCAATGATTGCAATAGAGATAAAAGATACCGAATCTAGAATTGCGAAACATAAAAATAATGTAATGATTACGTCTTCTCCAGTAGTTATTATGGACAATAACATAAAAACTACCACAGGAACTAATAAAATAGCTCCTATTTTGGAGAGTTTCGTCTGTTTTTCTAGTTTAGATATTTCTTTTTCATAAAATTTTGTGTAGACAAAACCTGCCTTTTCACCATTTTTTAAATGAAAGAAAAATCTATACTTCATAAATTCCTCTAAATTGCAATCTTTTAATAATTTATTGTTGTCTCTCATATTTATCACCTCCTATTTTAAAAAAAGAGAAACAATAACTACATGAGCCAAGCTAAAGCCACTCAGCCACATTTTTAATTATATCACAAAATCATTAAAAAGTCAATGAATCAAAATACCATAAGAAATTTATAAAAACTCTTTCAAGCTTATCTAAAACTATGTTATAATGGAAAAAATAAGTTAAATAAGGAGTCTATATGGCAACAAATAGCAAAAAAAATGAATCCACTGGTTTGTACACCGCTGGTTTAGTATTAGGTATCATTGGCGTAGTATTTGCGTTTATCCCTCTATGTTACTGGATTGCGTACATCTTAGGTGGTTTGGCATTAATCTTTGGTATCATCGGTCTAGTTAAAAAGGCTGAAGGCTATAAGGCTCTTGCTGCTACTATCTTAGGTGCTGTAGCTTTAGTTGTTGCTATCGTGATGAATATAATCACCGTTAATACTATTAATAAGGTCACCGATGAACTTAACCAAACTGTAAATACCTTCCTCGAGACCTATAACGCCAATTCTACAGAAGAATAAAAAATATCCTAGTTTAAACTAGGATATAAAAAAGACCCATTCACTGGGTCTTTTTTATATCTAGGCTATGAGATTATTTTGAATTTCTCTTCTCAATAATCTCAGCAGCTACGTTAGGTGGTACTTCCTCGTAGGCAAAGAGTTCCATAGAAGAAGCAGCACGCCCTTGAGTCATACCTCTAAGATCGCTGGTGTAACCAAACAAGTTAGCCAAAGGACAAAACGCCTTGATTAGCTTGGCGCCACCGTTCAAATCTTCCATCTCATCAATGCGCCCACGACGAGAGTTGATATCTCCGATTACATCACCCATGAACTCTTCTGGGGTGGTAATTTCAAGTTTCATTACTGGTTCTAGGAGTACTGGGCTAGCCTTCGAGATACCTTCTCGGGTCGCAAGAGAACCTGCCAAAGTGAAGGCGAGCTCTGAGGAGTCAACATCATGGTAAGAACCATCATACAAAGTAGCCTTGATATCTACTACTGGATATCCAGCAATAACACCGCCGGCCAAGGTATCTTCGACACCTTTTTGTACTGGTTTGCGGTATTCCTGAGGAACCACACCACCTTTAATCTGGTCGATAAACTCAAAGCCTTTCCCTGGTTCGTTTGGTTCAAACTTGATCCATACGTCACCATACTGACCACGACCACCAGACTGCTTGATGTGCTTACCTTGTGCTTCTGCGGTACCGCGGATTGTCTCACGGTAAGCTACTTGTGGAGCGCCAGTGTTGGCTTCTACGTTATGTTCCCTCTTTAAACGATCAATAATAATTTCAAGGTGAAGCTCACCCATACCAGAGATAATAGTCTGACCGGTTTCTTCATCAGTGTGAACACGGAAAGTTGGGTCTTCCTCAGCCATCTTAGATAGACCAATACCCATTTTTTCCTGATCAGCTTTAGTTTTTGGTTCAACTGCAATTGATACTGGTGGATCTGGGAATTCAATTGACTCTAGAAGAATTGGATGTGCAGGAGAACAGAGAGTTGTACCAGTGGTACAGTTCTTTAATCCTACTACCGCAGCGATATCGCCAGCACCAATCTCGGTAATATCTTTTCGGTCATTTGCGTGCATACGTACCAAACGTCCGATTCTTTCCTTGTCGCCAGTTGATGCGTTAAGTACCGTGTCACCAGACTTCAATTTACCAGCGTAAACGCGGATGAAGATTAATTTACCCACAAATGGATCGGTTGCGATCTTAAAGGCAAGAGCAGTAAGCGGTTCAGAGTTATCAGCTTTGCGAATAATCTGATCGCCGGTCTTTGGATCGGTGCCTACTGTTTGTCCCTGATCGCGATCAAGTGGTGAAGGAAGATAATCTGTCATAAGATCAAGTACCTTCTCTACAATTACACCGCGTCCGTCACCACCGGTTACTAGGAAGAAATCACCATCAAGTACGCGCTTACGAAGTGCAGCTTTAAGTTCATCAATAGTGATAGCTTCTTCACCTTCGTTAAAATACTTATCCATTAAAGCTTCATCGGCTTGGACAGCTTCTTCAACCAACATTGAACGAGCATTCTTAGCCTTTTCTACCATATCTGCTGGAATTTCGCCAACAGTAAGCTCATGGTCAGCGTAATCTTTATAGGTGTAAGCCTTCATATCAACTAGATCTACTACACCACAGATATCTTTCTCGAAGCCAATTGGTAAGTGAATAGCTACTGCGTTTTTAGACAAACGTTTGTGAATTGAATCCAGAGATTTGTAGAAATCTCCACCAATCTGGTTGATTTTGTTAACAAAACAGATGCGAGGTACGCCGTATTTAGTAGCTTGGCGCCATACAGTTTCAGACTGAGCTTCTACACCCATTTTACCGTCAAATACCACTACCGCACCGTCAAGTACACGGAGAGAGCGTTCCACCTCGGCGGTGAAGTCGATATGCCCTGGGGTATCAATAATGTTAATTTGATGATTTTTCCAGTAAACAGTTACCGCGGCAGAAGTAATCGTAATACCGCGTTCCTTTTCCTGTTCCATCCAGTCGGTATCAGCACCACCTGTGCCGCCCTTAACAAGGTCAATTTTATGTTTTAGCCCCGTACGATACAAAATCGCTTCCGAGGTGGTAGTTTTACCAGCGTCAATATGCGCGATAATTCCAATATTGCGCATCTTAGCTAGATCTTTGATTTCAGTAGCCATATTCTCCTTTTACCATTTATTATTTTCTATCTCATGAGTACTACGCTCAAAAAGATAACATTGCCAATATTTTATCACATTTTTCCTAAAATGAAAAGAAAAATCTATAGATAAAAAACCTCGACTATTTAGCCGAGGTTTTTAGATTATTTTGTGTGTCTCTCAATGGAATCGAAAATCCATTTTATGACCTCTTGCTTGTGCAGACTATCTAATGAATCATTAATTAGTTTCCTTAGACGATAGTCTGATATTCCAAGTGCATTCTTCAGCTCTTTTTTAGACATTGTCTTTCCGTTTAGCCCATAAGAATGAATAATTGCGTAATATCCTTCAGTGGACAACTCTTCTTTAAGAAGTTTCTTCAACCTTGATATGTCTTTTTTAGGAACTGGTTTGAAATCCTCATAAATTTCGTTACTCATCTCCCGGATATTGCTGGGTAAGCTCAAGCTTACTTCAAAATAAAACACATCCTTATAAAACTCGGCCAAAGCGAGCGCTATCTTGATATCTTCATAAGGCAGTATAAAGCCCGCCTCTTTTAATGCCTTTATAAAGATTAGATTTGCTCTCGGCGTGCTCTTTTTAAGATGCGGCTTTTCTTCTATTACAAACGCCAGATGTCTACCGTACTTCACTGCCTTGTCGACATTACCACAACGGCTAATAACAGACGTCTTAGTAACATTGTCGAGACCAAGATCACTTAAGGACTTCAATGTTGCTGCTTTCTTTACCATATTTTCCACCTCCTAAACCTTTGAACTAGAAAACAACAAAATACTCTCTCATTTTATAAGGTGCATCTCATAACACTCTGTTAAAATCAGAGAGCGAGTTAAGTTATCGTACCACAATCTATTTACTTTGTCAATTTAGAGCGCAAAATCTCTTGCACCGCTGAAGGGTTTGCCTTGCCGTGAGACTCTTTCATTACTTGCCCTACTAAGAAACCTATTACTTTTTCTTCCCCATTTTTAAAATCTTCTTGGGCTTTTTGGGTTTCTGGTTTAGCTAGTACGGTATTTACAATTTCTTCTAGTGCATCTAAATCGTTTTCCTGAATTAGGCCTAATTCCTTAGCTATGTTCTCCGTGCCGCGGCCTTTCATTTGTGGATCAAATAGCTTTAAGAACACTTCTTTTGTGGCCGTGGAGCTTAGTTCCTTTTTCTCGTTCATCTCGGCTAACTTCACTAAATCATTGGCGCTTGGTAGATCGTTCAAGTACTCTGCTGATTTTTCTTCGGCTAAAAGTACTGAAGTAAATAAGTTAGAAATATTTTTCACATATTTTTTATCCACCTCATTGATTTTTCCCATTAAAGTTGGGTAGTCCAGTAAGACCTCTAAAATATCTGAATTAATGACATCTTTAAACATTTTACGATAATCCGCTGGCATTAGTGGCATTTTCTTAAGTTCAGTTTCAATAAACTCTTCGGATAAGTTAATCGGCGGAATATCTGGTTCTGGCATATATCTGTAGTCTTTAGCTTCTTCCTTTGATCTCTGCCCAGTGGTTTTTCCCGTTGCATCATTCCAACCACGTGTTTCCTGGACCACTTTCTCACCAGACTCTAATAGCTTCTCCTGTCTTGAAATTTCGTATTCAACCGCTCGCTCAACTGATCGGAAAGAGTTTAAGTTCTTTACCTCTGCGCGCGTGCCTAATTCATCTGAACCTTCTGGCGCAATTGAAATATTCACGTCAAATCTCATATTGCCATTGTATAGATCGCCATAAGTCACACCAGCAAAGCACATAAGTCGCCAAAGTTCTTTACAATAATCGTGTGCGTCCTTAGCTGAGTGGATGTCTGGCATTGAAACAATTTCAATTAAAGGCGTATCTACCCGGTTTAAATCAACTAATGAATATGTATCAAAATGGGTTAGTTTTCCAGCATCTCCTTCAAGGTGAGCGTGCTCAATCCGGATTTTTGTGCCGGATGGTAATTCTACGTAACCTTCACCAATGATTGGGTGGTAAAACTGGGTAATCTGATAACCTTTTGGTGAATCTGGATAGAAATAGTGTTTTCTATCAAATCTAGAAGAACGATTAATTTCACAATTCATTGCCTTGCCAGCTCTAATCGCAAAGCGAATTGCTTCTCCATTTAATCTAGGTAGCATACCAGGTAAAGCGTAGTCAACCGGTGAAACGCAGGAGTTTGGCTCCTTGCCACGCGCATCATTGTCTACTTCAGAAAACAGCTTAGTTTTTGTACATAATTGAACGTGACATTCGATACCGATAGTTGGAATATATTTCATTAAATTGCTCCTAAATCTTTTAGTGCTTGCTTATAAATAGCTAGGGCATTAGATGCCTGTTTATAACTAATTTCAATATCAGACTCATGGGCAATCGCATTGCGCAATTTATGCGCTCGCCAAACAGAGTTTAGATTAGAAAATCTTCCTCCAGCTCTTTTTAATCTATCGCCCATTGTTTTTCCAGGTGTTCCCATTTCTACCAACGCCTTATCAAGCAACTTATCTCCTTCAATAATAGAAGTCATAAAGGTGGCTGGGTTATCTTGTTTTAACTTGTTTTCAATTGCTAAAAACTTTGCTTGGTATGATTCAACATTAAAATGATATCCGCGTTTTCCGGTCAGAAGAATCGCAATAAAAACTAGTACCGCTACAATCAGAATTGCAATAATAAAAGTTACAACTCCACCATCCATTATTGTATACCTCCATTATTTAAGTAATTATTCATTTTCTTCTAACTCCTTTGCAAATTTTAGCAAGTTTTTATCGCTACGCCTTGGACCTACTAGCTGTAATCCTACGGGTAGCCCGCTCTTAGTTTTTCCGGCCGGAATAGCTAGTCCAGGAACGCCAGCTAGATTAGTTGAGACAGACATCATATCTTCCATGTACATCGCTACAGGATCATTAACTTTCTCTCCAATCTTAAATGGTGGGTTTGGCGAAATTGGCATTAAGAGAAAATCTACCTTTGAAAATGCTTTTTCGTATTCCTCTATGATTAGGGTTCTAACTTTTGCTGCTTTTAAAAAGTATGCATCGTAAAATCCACTAGAAAGTACAAAGTTTCCAATCATTATTCTACGTTTGTTCTCTGGCATAAAACCCTCATCACGAGTTTTTTCATACAGGCTATCTAAATCTTGAGATTTTTTAGAGCGAAAACCATATCTCACTCCGTCATGACGAGAGAGATTTGAAGTGATTTCTGCCGGAACAATTACATAATAAGCCGAAAGAGCATATTTTAGACTTGGCATCTCAAGCTCGATAACCTCATGTCCTTTAGACTTGAGTAACTCAACCTTATGCTTCAGCGCTTCACGAATCTCCGCATCAATCGAATCATTGTCAAAATCCTTCACAATCCCTACTTTGATGCAGGAATTAGAAGATTCGAGACTGTCCGCGACGACGGGAGCGGATTGAGCGTCGGAGCCCCGTGACGACGGGCGCGAAGACGCGTGTCGAGAATCTCCTAATTCTGCATCGTAGTAATCGGGAAGGGTTGTTAAATCTTTCGGGTCTTGCCCGCTCGCAATAGACATCAAAAGATCCATATCTTCTGGTGTTTTAGTAAAGAATCCAATACAATCCGTAGAAGACGCCATTGCAACTACTCCATAACGTGAAATTGTTCCGTAAGTTGGTTTAAAGCCGTAAATTCCATTAAAGGCTGCTGGCTGCCTAATTGAACCACCAGTGTCCGTACCGGTTGCAAATTCAACAATATCTAGTGCCACCGCTACCGCTGAACCACCAGAAGAACCGCCCGCTACTCTTTCCTTATCATGTGAGTTTAGAGTTGGCCCAAAATATGAATTTTCTGTAGAAGTTCCATGCGCAAAGGCATCCATGTTTGCTCGCCCAATCATAATCGCGCCTTCCGACTCTAGTTTTGCAACTGCCGTTGCGGTAACTGGTGCGGTAAAACCTTGTAAGATATGTGCTGAAGCCGTAGTTTCTCCCGCTAAAGACAAAAAATTATCTTTTAGAGCATACGGTACGCCAGCCAGGCGCCCAACTTCTTCACCCTTTGCTATCTTCGCGTCAATCTCTTTTGCACGTCTTAAGGCTTCATCTTCATTTAAAAAAGTGAAAATATTATAGTCACTAAAATGTTTTGCTTTCTCTAAAGCGTCGCGCACTAATCTCTCAGCTGTTACTTTTTTATTTGCAATTTTCATTTATAACACCTTTGGCACTTTTATTTGATGGTCTTTTTCTTCTTTTGTCAACGCGAGCAATTCTTCCCTGGTTGCTTCTTGTTCTAAAATTTCATCTTCGCGCCACACATTTTCCATTTCAAACACCTGATAAGTTGGCTCAATATTATCAGTATCTAATTCGCCAATTTGCGAAATATAATTTACAATTCCCTGCAGATCCTTAGTTAAAGGTTCAATCTCTTCTTCCGCTAGAGAAATTGACGACAAATCAGCCAAATGTATGATGTCCTCGCGTTTAATATCCATATCTTTTAATTATACCACTTATTTGGCATTTCTGAAGAGGATTTTTTTCACATATTGGAAAATTGGCTTCGCTTCTTTTAGGTCTAAGAAATAGCTAGCGATGATATATGCAATAAATGAGACTATAGAAATAAACAAGAATTTAGGGATGGTGCTAACTAATGAGTTATCAGTGGCCATCAATGGGATAAACTTTGTCATTGAGAACGCAACACACCCAGAAATTGCAGTTGCGATTAACATTCTAATCATTGCTCGCCAAAAACTTTTATCCAATAATTCACGCCCGGATCTCTTTTGTAAAATAAACAACAATATAATTATTTCTATGATCGCACCTATTGACTGTGCTATACCAAGCCCATCTACTCCCCAGCCCATCAAGAAGAACCAGACCGAGAGGATAATAGTGAAACCAATTGCAAAGATTGAAATGATAAAAGGGGTCTTTGTATCCTGATAGGCATAAAAGCCGCGGGAGGCAATATGAAAAACTGACCGCGCAAAAATCGCAATACAGAGCGTGCCGAGGATCGAGGCAATCGTCCCGTTACTATCACTACTACCGATATTAGCAATAAAGCTTGTAATGTAACCTCGCGTAAAAAATGAAATTGCAGCAACCGGCAAAGAAATCCAAGTAATTGTTCTTAACGCTTGGCGGAAAGTATTGTTAAATTCCTTTTTATCGCCCACGCCTAATTCTTCGGTTAATTTCGGGAAGAAGGCGGTAGAAATTGCTACACCAATCAGGTTTACTGGCATCTGATGTAAAGACGACGCCTGGTTAAATGACCTTACTGCGCCAGCCCCCATTCTGGAAGAAAGATTGGTATTAACTACACCGTTAATGTAATCAATTCCCTGGTCTAGTGAGCGTGCTGGAAGTAGCCTTAAAATAGATCGGAAGCCTTGATTTCGCCAATAAATCTTGAATTCATAATTCATGCCAAGTCCAAATAACCCAATTAGAGACACAATTAGCTGCAATACAGCGCCTAGGATTACTCCGATCGCTACGCCCATGATCCCGCCTTCAAATATTTGTACACCAAATAGATTAATGCCACCAGTAAAACAAGTGATACCGATAATAATACCTACGTTATAAATCGCTGGCGCAAAGGCGTAAAATACAAATCTTCCTACTGCCTGTTGAATTGAGGTAATGACCGTAGCAATTGAAAAAAGGAATGGGTTTATTGCAATCACCCTTGTCATATTGATAGCTAACACCATCCCGGACTCATCAAGACCAGGGCTTACAATATAGCGAATCAAAGGATCCGCGAAAATCATAATTAAAATACTGGCTATAAAAGTAACGATCGCCAGAAGGTTTAGTAAACTTGACGATAATTCCCACGCCGATTTTTTATTGCCAGACGCAAGTCTTTGGTTAAAAACTGGAATAAATGAAACAGCTAGCGCGCCACTTGTAAGAATGAAAAACATGAAATCTGGAATTGTAAAAGCTGCCGTATAAGCGTCAATTCCAGTTGGATAAGTTCCTAGATAATTAGAATTCAACAAGCGATCGCGGAATAACCCAAGTAAAGCTGAAATTAAGGTTGAAGAAGCTAAAACAATCGCTGCCGACTTAATCGACAGTTTTGCATTGGCCATAGCCACAATAGAACGAAACCTAAATTTCCGCATATATATTATTGTAGCATAGTTTAATTAAGTTTTTTTGCCAAAAATAAAACAATAATGCTATAATAATAGTATGGCTAAGAAAAAAAGTAGTGTGGTGATTATGCCATCTAAATCTAAGAAGGCAAAATCAGATAAATCTGATTCTAAACAACGTAAATTAAAGAGCTCGAAAAACAATATGAATCTCTATTCGAGCCTAAGTTATAAACATAGAGCAAAGAAAGAAGCCGACGCCAGAAGGCGCGCTGAAGAATTAGCTAAGCTTCCAAAAGAGCCAGTTAAGCGGTTTTTTGCCCGTTTGCATCCGAAGCGTGTATTTAAATGGTGGTTCTCCTGGAGAGGTCAAAAAACCATCTTAAAAGCACTTGCTGCAACGGCGTTGATTATTATCATCTTTATCGGTGGTCTATTCTTGTATTATAAAAAAGATCTCGATGCAATTCGTCTTGATGAAATGTCAATTAATGATACTGTTAATACCTATCTAGACCGTAACGGTGTTGTGCTATGGAAAGACACCGGTAGCGAAAACTATCGCTTAACTGCAGAACGAGAAGATATTTCCGGCTATATGTATCAGGCTACAGTAGCAATTGAGGATCGTAATTTCTATAATCACCCTGGCGTAGATTTTGGGGCTTTAATTCGTGCTACTTTTTCTACCTTATCTGGTAAAGGAGTTCAGGGTGGTTCCACCCTCACACAACAACTGATTAAGCAAGTATATTTCTCTGACGAAGCACAGAGTGAAAACCGTGGTGGTCTAGCTCGTAAAATTAAAGAGTTAATCCTCTCAATTGAGCTTGAAAAGATGTATTCAAAAGACCAAATTCTTACCATGTATCTAAACCAATCTCCTTACGGCGGTCGCCGTAACGGTGTTGAATCCGCTGCCCAGACGTACTTTGGCAAATCCGCAAAAGAATTAACCCTTGCTGAGTCTGCCCTTCTTGCTTCTATTCCAAATAATCCTGGCGTGTTTAACCCATATAATGAATATGGCCACGATCAACTAATCTGGCGTCAGCATTATACTTTAGATGTAATGGCGGAAATGGGTTATATTACCACTGAGGAGGCTGAAGAAGCAAAGAAAATTGATGTTCTTTCCACAATTCAGCCAGAATCAAGCCAATATGCTGACATGCTTGCCCCGCATTTTGTCCTAGAAGTAAAGTCTAAGCTAGAAGAAAAATATGGCATTCAGACTATGCGTGCTGGTGGTTGGACAATCACTACTACACTTGATTACCGTGCACAACAAGTTGCTGAAGAAGCCGTCCAAGCCGGAACTAAACTCTTTAACGTAAACCGCTCTGACAATATCGCACTTGCTTCACTGGATGTTGAAACTTCACAAGTTATTGCGATGGTTGGTTCTGTAGACTTTTCAAACGCCGAATATGGTTCTTATAATGCGGCAAATGCTTTACTGGAGCCTGGATCTACCATCAAGCCGATCCTGGATTACACCCCACTCTTTATGCAACGTGACGGAGTGAACTATGGCCCTGGCACCGTGTTAAAGGATGAAAATATAGATAATATTTATTGTTCTGGTAATACGGGCTCTTGTATGCTCAGAAACTATACTGGTAAGTTTTATGGTAATGTAACAATCCGTCAGGCACTTTCAAACTCTTTGAATATCCCAGCTGTAAAAGCACTATATATTAATGGTATCGATAATTCTCTTGAGATAGCTCATGCTCTTGGTGAAAAATCATATTGTGAGGATAAAGAAAACTATGGTCTTTCCATTGCTATTGGCTCTGGTTGTAACGTTCGTATTACTGAGCACGCTAACGCCTATGCTTCAATCGCTCGTGGCGGTTCATATAAGGATATTACCTATGTTCTAGAACTTAAGAATAGTTCCGGTGATGTGATTGAAAGCTGGAAAGATAGTGAAGGCGAACGCGTAGTAGATAGCCAAGTTGCCTATATGATTTGGGATATTCTCCATGACGCAAATGCTCGTGCTTCCCTAGTCTTTGGCTCGCAGGCTCGCTCATTTGGGTTTGTTGTCCCAGGTGTAGAAACTGCTTCAAAGACCGGTACTACTACTACAGCCAAATCTACTGAGACTAAGGATTCATTAATGATCAGCTTCTCATCAGCCATCTCTACGGTAGTCTGGAATGGTAATCATGATGGTTCCGCACTTAGAAATTCTGATAACACAATTGTACGTCGCGTAATCAATAACTATATGGAAGGCGTCCATAAGAATATTTACGCTGAAGAGGGTAAATGGAAGTCTGGTGATACACCAGTTAAACCATCCGGCATTCAAACTCTAACCGTCAATGGTAAGACTGATATCTGGCCAAGCTGGTTTAACGCTTCTAAGAACTCTGGTGTAGCTAAATCAACTCTTACTTTTAACCGTTATAACCACTATCTTGCTTCTGAATGTACCCCAGAAGAATATAAGATTGAAGTAGAAGTAACCAAAGTCACTGACCCAATGACCGGTAAAGATGTCTTTAATGTTCCAGAACCATATATCCGTGATACTTCAGATCCATGTGATTATGAGCCACCAAGATTAAGTCTCTCAACCAGCGGCGACAAAGTAATCGCTACAGTACGTAAAGGTACCTATGATATTGCCGGCTATACTCTATATGTAAATGGTGTAGAACGCGGTAGCGTTTCCCCAGGATCTGATGGTTCAGTCTACACTCTTACTGGCTCAGAAAGCTCAGTCAAAGTCATGATCTCAGACTCTGCTGGCTACACTGTGTCTCAGGAAATGACCTTTACCACAAGTTCAGAATAAAATCATTACTTAGTTTTTCGTACGATCTTAGCAAATAACATTTGTCCTGATGGGGTTTGGTGGAATTTAGTGATTTCAATTCCAACTTCTTTTCCAACATAGCGATTTGCGTTTTCTACTACCACCATAATCCCATCTGCGGTATGTCCAACTCCCTGTTTAGGATTTGATCCTTTTTCGGTAATTTTTAAGGTCAATCTATCTCCTACGTTATATTCAGTTCTAAGAGCGAGCAGTAGCTCATTTATATTAAGGGTTTTTATCCCCTCCGCCTCAGCTACTTTTATTAGATTATAATCCATGGTTAGGATCTCCCCATCATTGTCTTTTGCCACTTTAAGTAGTATTTCGTCAACTTTTTTAAGACCGGTTTTTTCATCTACAATTCTTGCGTCTATTTCTGGTACACGCTCTAACTCAGAGACCGCGTCTAATCCGACTCTAGCTCTAGATCTTTTTGATGAATCTTTGCTATCCGCAAGAAGCTGTAACTCTAAAAGTACATCTTTTAGAATAACAACATCTTCACTTAAGAATCCGGTTCTGGCTAAATTTACTATCTTACCATCAATTAAAGCTGAAGTATCTACATAGATTTTTCGTCTATTATTTTTCAGCGGTTTATATTTTTTGATCGCTAAAAAATTAATTTCCGCAAAAATCATCAAACAAATAATTAAAATAATGAGTTCCATAAATATTTCCTTTTCTGCACCCTATTATATCAGATCTTCACCATTTTTCACTGCATAGTGGTGATTGTCTCTTAAGATGCTTTGATATTTCTTTACTAAATCTTCTTGTTTTAGGACTCTAGCGATGTCTGTGGCTAGGTCATATCTTGATGCCATATTTTTTCTTAACATTTCAAACGGCGTTGTAGTAGAGCCTTCTTCATTAAAGCCGTGAACTCTTAACCTGCGTCGCTCAGTATAGTTTTCCAAGATATTTTCTAAGGTTTCCGGGTATCCGTGGAAGTTAGCCAGAATTGGTTTATCAGCGGTAAATAATTTTAAGAATTTATCCTTAGTTAATTTATTATTTGTCGTACCAATTCCACGATACGATAAAGAATTAATGTAAACAAATCTAATTCTAATATCTGGCAAATCCTGTTTTAATATCTTTATTGCTTCAATAGTCTCATGTGCCACTAAATCGCCGCAAGCTGTAAACACAAAATCAGGGTCATCGTCAGAAATAAATTGATAGATCGAAGCACCCCCATTTTTAAATTCAAAGTCTGCATGATGTGAGTCAATATAACGAGGCTCTAAAATCTTATTAAATGTTGTCAAATTTACAACATTTTCTGATTTCATCATAAACTTAAAAGCTTCTTCCGCAGCAACGTCATCGATCGGGAAAATACAGTTTGCTAAGTTAGAAGGTATGGATAGTAATGTAGATATTAGAGCCGGTGATTGATGCGTAAACCCATTATGGTCTTGTCGCCAACAAGTTGAAGTAGATAGTAGGTTTACTGCTGGTAAAGATTTGCGCCAAGCTACCCTTTTAGATTGTTTAATAAACTTCATATGTTGGAGAAGTTGTGATGTAATGATTGGAAAAAATGCCTCGTAGCTCCCCATCATTGCCTTTTCTCTGTTCATTAAATGTCCAGTCATTACAGAAAATAGTGTGTTTTCAGATAGCATTTCAATAATCCTACCATTCTGATCTTCCGGCAAATCCCATGGCTCCGTCTTTAATCCCCAAGCTCTTTTTTCTGCTTCAAAAACCGCATCAAATTTATTTGAAGTTGTTTCATCTGGCGAGAAGAAATAAAAACTCGGGTCTTTTTCAAGTACGCCTTTTAATAGTTCTCCGATTTTTTCGGCTGGAGAATACTTTTCCGCTCCTGGATTATATACACGGTCAATCATTGTTCACCTCCTTAAAAAGCCGGTTAAAACCATAAGATAATAGCCAATCTTCTAGGGCCCTTAATTCTTCTTCACTAGTTTTAGGATTCTTAAGAGGAATTTGATGTGATTCCTGATGACGATTTGGACCACCAAAACCTTTTTCGGTCTTTAGAATATAAAATGGTGCGTCAATTTCTTGGTTCAATATCTCCTGAAATTCCTCTGTATTCTCGCCATTAATCTCAATTGGAGTAAAACCAAACCCGCGTATCAACTCATTTAATTCCCTTTCAGATTTTCTTGCATAAATTGAGGGCGCGGAAATCTTGTAACCATTTAAATGTAGAATCGGAAGTACTGTACCATTATTATTGCCACTAAGCAAACCGTTTAAATTTAAAGAGTCTAGCGCCGTCGCCGTCTCTAATTCTCCGTCGCCGATTAAAACTGCAATGGTTTTTTCTGGATGACCCAGACACATCCCGTATGCATTAGCAAGAGCATAACCAAGCTCTCCTCCCTCAGTAATTATACCTGGGGTTATTGGGCTAGCGTGTGATGGAAAACCATCTGGCCAAGAAAACTCTCGGCAGATATACTCTACACCAGAACGATCCCGCGTAGCTTTAGCGTCTACTTTTTCTAACTCACCGTCTAAAAATAGATTTGCCTGAAGTGCAGGAAAACCATGGCCTGGCCCAAGCACAAATTTAAACTCTGGATCATTTAAAAAGTGGTTTTTAAGATTTGCATACGCAACATTAATTCCGTGACATGTTCCCCAGTGCCCTAAAAGCCGTGGCTTAATATCATCAAATTCTAATGGTCTTTCTAAAAAGAAATTATCCTTTAAGAAGAGTTGAGCTACTGAAAGATAATCGGCCATCATAATTCTTGCCCGTATCTTTTCAATCATTTCAAAATCAACTCGCCCACGCATATAAATATATTATACCATAACCATTAACAACAATATAACAGTTTTACCTATTTTTTCCCCGCTATAAAGTCTTTGATCTTTTCAATCTCATCTCTAAGCAATGCTGCACGTTCAAACTCCAAGTTTGCTGCGGAAAGTTGCATCTCGGACGATAGAGATTTAATCAATGCTGGCAGTTCATCTTTTGGAATTCGTTTAATATCTAACTTATCAACTTTTTCTTTTTCTGGAATAATAGCTCTTAGGCCTACACTAATTTCTTTTTGGACTGTATGCGGCGTGATATTGTGTTTTTCATTGTATTCTTTCTGAATTTCGCGCCTACGGTTGGTTTCAGAAATTGCTTTTTCCATGCTCTCAGTAATATTATTGGCATACATAATAACTTTGCCTTCTTCATGTCTTGCCGCGCGCCCTATAGTCTGGATTAGAGCAGATTCACTTCTTAAAAACCCTTCTTTGTCTGCATCTAGGATCGCCACTAACGATACTTCTGGCAGATCTAGTCCTTCACGAAGAAGATTAATGCCCACCAGAACATCATATACTCCGGCTCTTAGATCGCGTAAAATATCGCCTCTTTCTAACGTATCTATATCGGAATGAATGTAGGCGGTCTTTACGCCACGTTCTTTTAGGTGATCGGTTAAATCCTCGGCCATACGTTTAGTTAAAGTAGTAATTATGGTTCTTTGGCCTTTAGCTATGCGGCGATCAATTTCTTCCATTAAATCATCAATTTGCCCATCGCTTCCTCTCACTTCAATTTCTGGATCAAGTAGGCCGGTTGGGCGAATTACTTGCTCGGCTGGCTCTGGTGATACTTCTAATTCATACTCACCAGGTGTAGCAGAAACGTAAATTGCTTGGTTGATGCGTTTTTGAAACTCACCATAAGTAAGTGGACGGTTGTCTAGCGCGCTAGGTAGTCTAAAACCAAAATCAACTAACGTAGTTTTTCTAGCGTGGTCACCATTATACATTCCGCGCACTTGCGGCAATGTCATATGCGACTCATCAACGATTAACAGAAAATCATCTGGGAAGAAATCTAGTAGTGTGGAAGGTGGTTCTCCTGGTTTTCTACCATCAAGGTGTCTTGAATAGTTCTCAATCCCCTTTACAAAACCGGTTTCTTTTAACATTTCAAGGTCATATTTTGTCCTTTGGCTAAGTCTTTGTGCTTCAAGGAACTTTTGATGCTTTTCAAAACATTTCAATCTCTCATCAAACTCCGCCCTAATAGAAACCAAAGCCTTTTCTAACTGATCCATTGGCGTAGCATAATGGGTATTTGGAAAGATATGTACATGATCTGGTTTTTCACGCACCTCAAAAGTTAGCGGATCAACAATTTTTACATCTTCTAGCGTTTCAAATCCAAATTCAAATCTATAAGCAAACTCCCCATTTGCTGGATATAAGTCAATAGTGTCTCCCATTACCCTAAAATTACCACGCTCAAAAGCAAGATCATTCCTATGGTATTGCATATCTACAAGCCGCCGGATAAAAGTGTCTTGGGAAATAAGTTCTAAATTAGAACCCTTTTCTTTACTTACGGTCCAGCCTTTTTCTGTTCGCCATATCGGTAGTGACATTTCTGTATAGTGGCTAGGTGAACCAATACCGTAGATACAAGACACTGAAGCTACCACGATTACGTCTTTACGCGTTAGTAGTGCTTCCGTTGCACCATGCCTTAAGCGGTCTATTTCATCATTTATAGCTGAGTCTTTTTCTATGTAGGTATCTGTCGAAGCAATGTAGGCTTCTGGCTGATAGTAATCAAAATATGAAACAAAATAGTGAACTTCATTCTTTGGAAAAAACTCTCTAAATTCAGAGTATAATTGCGCCGCTAAGGTTTTATTGTGTGCTAAGATAAGGGTTGGCTTTTGGACGTTTTGGATAATATTTGCCATCGTAAAGGTTTTGCCAGAACCCGTCACACCAAGTAATGTTTGTTCGTGAACACCAGAAAGAATACCATCCGTGAGTTTTTTGATTGCTTTCGGCTGGTCTCCTGTTGGTTTATATTTAGAAACTAGTTCAAATTTATTCACAGACTTATTATAACACGAAACTTAAGGGGTTTTATTTTTCGTCTCTTTAACCGCGGCCCATTCGTCGATATCAGTGAACCTATCTAATGCTGTAATTAGCTTTACATCATTGCTGAATGTTCGCACATTTTTATTATAGAAATACGTAAGATTAGGTTGATACAATCCAATCGCTGGTGCATCTTTTACCCAGTATTCTAAGAACGATTCGTATTTCTTTGCCCTAAGTTCATCATTAGTTGCATCGCGAGCCCCTAGAAGAAGATCATCAACTAAAGAATTGCGATAATAAGAGAGATTAAGTCCAGAAGCGCTAGCTTGCGAAGAGTGATAATAAGGCAACGGATCTGGTTCCCCACCCATCTCAATTTCATAAACTAGGATATCATAACTTCTTTTAGAAATGATATTAGTAATAAATTCTTGGTTTTCATCATAACTTGTAACATTCGTATCAAACCCAAGCCCATTTAACTCATCTGCAATAGTATTTGCAACGTTTGGTAGATATCCAGAGTTTACAGTTACAATTTCTATGTGCTTAGCCTCGTTATTGGTTAGTTCTGCAATTTTGGTTTTTGCCGCTTCAAAATCTTGTGCTGCAATTTCTGGATAATTATTTAGTTTAATCTGTGATGATAAAATTGGATAATCAACCGGCATAGTTTCCGGCACTACTTCTCGGATTTTTTCTAGATTAAGCCCCTGTCTAATTGCTCGCCTAATTTCAATATTTTTCAGCGTTTCACTGCTTAGATTAAAGAAAAGAAACGCTCCAGAATTCAGACTTGAATTCTTCTGATAAAACTGCCCAGCTCTTATCTCTTCGGCATCGAGCCCAGACAATTCTGCTGTAGCTGTTACCGCACCGGTATTAATCGCCGTAACGATGTCGTCTAAATTTGTGTAAGTATGGACTGCAAAGCTATTAAGGAGTGGCTTACCTTTATAATAATAAGGATTGGCCGAAAGGTAATAAACTTGCTCTGTATTATTTGCGCCGGACTGAGTTGCATTAAACGAGAACGCCCCTGAAGTTACTGGGGATTTTGAGAAATTATCTTCAATTAGAGTTTTAGGATCGGAATTGCCAAGTATGTGTTTTGGCAATATTGGAATATTGAGAGCTGAACTAAAATCTGAAAAGGCTACCGGCAAATTAAAAACGATCTCACCGTTTTCATTCTCGGCAACTTTTATATTAATCAAACTAGCATCATAAACTGAGTTTACTAATGGGTTTTTAATTAAACCAATCGTAAACATTACATCTTCATTAGTAATAGGCTCGCCGTCTGACCATTTTAGATCATCTCTTAGTTTTATAGTCCATGTTTTATTATCCTCGCTAGACAGAATAGATTGCGCTAAACCAATTCCGGCGTGACCAGAATAATCAGTTGTTGAAATTGTAGCAAATAACAATCTGCTCAATACTTTTTCACTATTCGTTGTGGCAAAAAGCGGATTCATAGACTTAACCTCTCCTAAGGTTGCTTCTGTATAAGTACCGCCACTCACAAAAACATCTTCCGCATAAGAATCGCCAAACCAAAAAGCCTGCGTTACGGCGAGCAAGATTAATGCCACAACCAAAAGTCCCCATTCTAAGATGAGTAGCTTAATATCTGAAACGTGAGAAAAACGTTCAAATAAGTTTTCTTTAATGTGCTCTTTCCCCTCTTCGCCAGCTTTAATAGAAGCTTTCGAAAACTTCTTGAGAAATTTTTGCCCACTCTTTTTTAATTTCTTTTTCATATATCTTTAAGATGGAATTAATAATAATCCTAAAATTGATAAAACGAAAATTACGACAAATACAATTGTCGCTATAAACATCGACTTCTCTAGTCCTCTTCTAGTAGTATATAATTCACCAGAGCTACCAAAACCGGCACCAAGCGATGCACCGCGTTGTTGCAAAAGAATCAAAAGTATCGATAGAATTGCTGAGATAAATACAACTATTTCTAGAAAACTGCCTATTTCCATATTAACTCCTATGTAATTCTATTTTAGCATACTTTTTCTTTTCAGTAAAGAATGATAGGTGATTGCAAATCTGTGCGCTTCTTCATCAATTCGTGCAACCAATCGTGAAATATGGGAGCTAGAAGACAGCTCTAGCATCTCGTATTTTTGTTCTGAATTATTTAGAATTACTAGTCTTACTTTTGCGCTATGCGCGTGATTTCCGGACTTATCGCGACCAACTACTGGTATATTATGAGGTTCCACTAATGGTAAAATTGCATTAACCTGCGTAATTCCCCCGTCTAAGATAATTAAATCCGGAAAGTCCCATTCTTTATGTTTAAGGCGTCTAGAAATAACCTCCTGCATGCTCTTTAAATCGTCATTAGTTGAAGTGTGAATCTTAAATTTTCTGTATTCATTTCTCGCGGCAGCACCATTAATGAATACGACCATACTACCAACCACGTTCTCGCCAGATTGATGAGAGATATCATACCCTTCAATTCTGCGCGGTGGATGATCTAGTTTTAAAAGCTCTTGTAACTGTTTTAAGGCTTGGTCTGAGGAAATATCTAAAAACTCTTTGTCAGAAAAAACGATTTTCTTTTTTAATTCTTTTAGACCAAATAATTGATCTCGCGCTTCCGCTGCTAGTTCGTAATTTCCTTTTTTAGCCTCGTCCTTCATGTTTTTTTCAAGTTCTTTTAATAGTTTTTCGCGGTCACCCTCTAAATATCTAATTAGCTTTTTTAGATTCCTCTTATAGTCTTTTTCGGTACATTTTCCGATCTCAATTCCAGGCGTCAACCCTAGGTCGGTATCAAGAGTCTTCTTGCCAGTATAAGGTTTTGTATAGTATGGAAAAATCCGGCGCAAACTTCTCACCGCTTTTTCAACTGCTAGCTTACCGTAAAAAGGCCCAATATAAGTCGCTTTATCGTCAACTGGATTTCTGGTGAAAGAAACATATGGTATAGGGCTTTTCATATCAATTCTGATATATGATACGGTTTTGTCGTCACGCAGTAATATGTTCCATTTTGGCATATATCTTTTAATCATTTCTGACTCTAAAAACAATGCATCCATTTCTGTATCAACTACAATCCAATCCGTATCCGTAATCTCTTTTACTAAAGCCTCAGTTTTTGCGTCTTTTTTAGACTTTTGAAAATATTGCCGCACGCGATTTTTTAAAACAGCAGCCTTCCCCACATAGATTATTTCACCATCTTTATTTTTATGAAAGTAAACCCCCGGAGAAACCGGGAGTTTACTAAGTTTTTGTTTTAGTGCCTCATTCATTTTTCTATTATATCATACTTCTACGATATTGTCAATTTTACCTCTTACTCAGTAGGCGTTTCGTTTACCTCAACCGTAGTACCTTCCTCGAAGAGGTTATTTGTCAATTTTTCAATCAATTCTGAAAAATCCATATATTCAACTGGCTCAGAAACATTTACGCTAGTTGGATAATTAAATTCAAAGTCTGCCGTCATCGTCATTACCCCGCCTGGTATATCCGATTCAATATATAGACGTGAGAAATTATTGTCATTATTAACCTCGGCATAGACAGTTGGCATCTTTGATGTAATTTTGTCTACGTCCTCCGTAGTTATTACTGCACTGTCTTCAAGGTTAAGACAAGCAAATATATCGCCAGCTATATCAGGATTAGAAATATTATTTACATAATTTGCAAAGTTTTGATTATTAATTCCAACTCTGTAAACCGTATGTTGCTTTTTCTGAATTAAAACATTGTCGGTCGTTGCGGTAATAAATGGATATTTACCGTACAAATCAGCTGCACTAGCAGTATTTTTATTTAAGTCAGAAACTAGATTTGCTATACAGCCAGCACTGTTTTGTGATTCCGTGCTATTAACAGTGTTAGATAGCTCATCAGTTGAGATTCTAATCATTAATCCGTCATTCGCATCAATTAAACTAATCAATCCTGTGACCACCGCACTTGTTGATTCGGGTACATCGTCACCGGTATTTGGCTCTATTTCAGCCGTAATATCTTCAAGCTTAGTTGCATCACAGCCATCTTCAGTCTTACAATCTACTGGGACTGGTTCACAGTTTACGCCATTTTCATCACAATTAGTCTGCGTGGTTCCAGAAGAAAAGCTATCAACCAGAAGTTCCAACAAATTAGAATTAGACAAGGCTTTTCCTGGATCGCTTATCTTAAAGAATAAATCACCATTTGCTGAATATAACTCTTCAAATTCTATTGAATAGTCTTTTTGGTCTGACGTTGTAATAGTTAATACTGCAGAAGAAGTATTGATCATTGATCCAAAAGTAATATCAGAATCAAGATCTATGTTTATTCTAGAAATTGGTGAATTTTCATCATTAATATGAAGATCAATATCGCCATCAATTGCAACATTTGAAGGAGCATTGCCGCTCATAATTTTTTGCATTGCCGCGGCTACTGCATTTGGTCTATTTAGATTCATTACGATGATAACTGCCGCTATACCACCACCAATTACTAATATCAGAGCAATAATTAAAGCAATTAAACCTTTTTTAGATTTCTTTTTTTCTGTTGTTTCACCTGAGCTTTGTTCCATAGTGCGACCATTTGGGTCAAGTGACTCAACTAAGGATTCTGATAATACTGCCGTGTCTCCATTTGGCTGTAATTCTTCAGTCTCCATTGCAGAGATCTCAATATCTGTTTCTGGCACTGGAGCAGCAGTTGATGACGGAGCAGTTCTTACAGCTGGTCTAATTGGTCTAGCCGGCCTAACAGTTCTGACTGTTCTACCAGCTGATCTTGCTATTGGTTTTGGTGCAATGTTTGGCATTGCACTTGCGGCTGGCTTAGGCACGGCGCTTGGTGCTGTACCCGGCGTAGCCGGATTCAGAGGATTAGGGGTCCCTCCCGTTTTATCATCCATAAAAACTCCTTCTTTTAGTCTACCTTTCTTACATTTTAACATAAGTTTTTTGTTTTTGGTATATAATATTTGTATGGATAACTTTGTAATTAAAAACATTAAAGCAAGACAAGTTTTAGATTCGCGGGGTAATCCCACAATCGAAGCGGAAGTGTTTTTAGAAAATGGAGCTTTTGGACGAGCAATTGTTCCTTCTGGTGCTTCCACTGGGTCAGGAGAAGCGCTAGAGCTTCGCGATGCAGACCCATCTAGATATAATGGTAAAGGCGTCCTGAAGGCAGTTTGGAATGTTAATTCAAAGATTCGAGATATTTTAGTAAACAACTCTGCTGATCCTCGTTATGTTGATCAGATTATGCTAGAAGTTGATGGTACAGACAATAAATCTTCACTTGGCGCAAATGCTATTTTAGCGGTTTCTCTTGCCAATGCTAAGGCTAACGCCCGCGCTTTAAAAAAACCATTTTATAAATATGTTGCCGAACTTGCTGGTACTATTAAAGAAATGTCTCTCCCAATGCCAATGATGAATGTGATGAATGGTGGCGAACATGCTTCCTGGGCCACCGATTTCCAAGAGTATATGATCATTCCAAGTGGGGCGGATGATATTATTAATGCTATTCGTATGGGGGCAGAGGTTTTTCATGCTTTAAAAGATGTTTTAAAAGAACGTGGCTACCCTACTACCGTTGGTGACGAAGGTGGCTATGCTCCAAAGGTGCGTGACGGCAATAATGAACCGCTGGAATGTATTAAATATGCCGTAGAAAAAGCTGGCTATAAATTTGGTACAGATTTTAAGATCGCAATGGATATTGCTGCCAGCGAGTTTTATGAAGACGGCCATTATGTTCTAAAAACTAATGGTGATTGGAAAACCGCTGATGATCTAATCAATTGGTATACTTGGATGATAGATAACTATTCAGTAGTCTCCATAGAGGATGGTCTAGCGGAAAATGATTGGAAAAACTGGCAGATCATGACTGAACGTTTGGGTGATCGCGTACAATTAGTCGGCGACGATTTATTCGTCACTAATGTAAAGCTCTTAGAACGTGGTATTAAAGAAAAATGCGCAAACGCAATTCTAATTAAACCAAATCAAATCGGAACCTTAACGGAAACAATTAATGCAGTTTTACTTGCTAAGAAATCTGGTTATAAGACAATTATTTCTCACCGCTCTGGAGAAACTGAAGATATCAGCATTGCTCATCTTGCAGTTGGTCTTGGTGCCGGGCAAATAAAAACCGGTTCTTTGTCTAGGACTGAACGCATTGCTAAATATAATGAATTAATTCGTATTGCCGATACAAACCCAACTTTAAGATTGTGCAAGTGATGCAGCTTCACGGAACCCATCGTAAAAGTTTTCTGAAACTTTTGGGTGTCCAATTTTATTTGCCGCTTTTACTACTTCATGAATATCATCAGTAACCTTAAATATAATTGCGTCTTTTTGTCCGATTAATTTTTCATCAACCATTTTTGAGATTACACGGTCAAAATTCTTCCAAAAGCTTTTGCCAATCAGAAATACTGGCATTTTTGGCATTCTGGATTCCTGCATTAAACATAAAACTTCAGCTAATTCATCCATAGTGCCATATCCTCCCGGGAAGAAAACGAAGACTTTAGCGGACATCGATAATGATACTTTGCGCGCGAAGAAGTATTCAAAAGTTAGACAATCCGTTAAGTATGGATTTGGATACTGTTCGTGCATGAGCTTAATATTAAGGCCAATCGTCCGCCCACCAATTTCATATGCACCATGTGAAGCTGCCTCCATAATGCCTGGACCTCCACCTGTAATTACGGCATGTCCATTCTCGGCTAGTAGGTGACCTAAATCGTAGGCCATCTTGCAATACTTGTTATCTTGAGGTAATCTTGCTGAACCAAAAACTGTTACACCTTGTGGGAAAGATCGCACAATCTGCAGGCCTCTACCTAAATCTTTAGCATAGGCATTTGCGCGTTCAAGATCAGCGATCGATAATTTTTTTATTAACTCTTCTTCTGCTTTTAACATAAAACTCCTTTAAATCTTTTGAATTGGCATAGGGTGCAATTTCTCCTTACCAGTTAAAACTCCTTTATTAGCACCAAGCTTCGTTACTACGGAAGTAGAATTTGCTGACGCAAAGACCAAAGAGTTTTTAAAAGTCTTTCCACTAGCAAGATGGGCCAGAAAACCTGATCCAAACGCATCACCAGCTCCAGTTGCATCTTTAACTTTAATATCTTCATAGATCCCAAAACGATAAGTCTCTTCACTATTCCCCGCTATACCACCCATAGCGCCATCGGTAATAATTGCCGTATCAACGTAACCATTTAGATGATATAATAACTCGGTCAAAACTACACCATTTACGATTTGTGAGGCCTCGGATTTATTTACGTTTAGTATATCTACATATTTCAGAAGTTCAATTAATTTCTTCCTTTCTGCCAGTTCTCTTACGCCAGGATTAAACATAATTTTAATCCCAGATTTGTTCGCGTGTTTAAAAAATCGCATCAAGGTATCCATATCTCCGCGTAAAGTTGTTACGTATAGCCAATCCGGTTGAATTAAATCCAGATCCTTTTCCGAAAAATTACCAAACTGTTCAGATGCGCCACGATGGGTTAAAATTGTCCTTTCACCACTTTTTGAATCAAGTAAAATTACAGAAGTTCCAGTTGCTCGGCGCTCTAAGAAATTTACGTAGCTATTATCTACGCACTCACGATCTAAAGCTTTAATAATTGCGGTTCCTGCCGGATCGCGTGAAATATTACCAATAAAAACCGCCTCGTGACCGTGTCTAGAAAACGTAATTGCCGAATTAACGCCACCGCCACCAACTTCATAAGAAATTTTATCAATGTCAATTTTAGATCCTACAAGTACTTTGCCAAAAATCGCATCACCGCCAATCTGGGTAGCAGTTAGGTCATCGTGATCTATTAAATAAATATCTTGCAGGGCTGAGCCAAGAGAAACTATCCGTGCCATTATAAAACCACTCCATTTTTATCAATTTCCGCGACCAATTCCTGGAAAGCTTCGGCAGGGTTTTCCGCTGCAGCAATTGCCGATCCTACGTTAATCACATCAAGGTCTGCATGCGCGAGGGCTCGGACATTTGTCATATTTGCTCCTCCATCCCAACCAATCTCAACTTCTGGCTTTAAACTTCGTACTAGTGAAATTTTCTCCATTTGCATCAAATCTGCTGGCGAGCCCTGAACTCCAAGCTGACCCGCAAAGATCAAAACATGATCAGCTGCTTCAATATATTGTTTTACATTGCCTGGGAAAGTAGACGGCAAAAGCGCTACTCCGGTTTTAATTCCGGCATCTTTTAGTTTTTGGAAATGTGGTAATAAATCTTCATTTGACTCAGCATGCAAAATACAAAGTGATGGTGTTAGTTTTAAAACCGTATCTATATGCTGCGAAGGATTAGCTACCATTAAATGTAGATCAGCGACCCAATTTTTAGGCCACCAAACATTAGTGATATCAAGGGTCTCAGTTGGTGCAAAAATCCCATCCGTTACATCAATCTGTACTCGTCTTGTAAAGGCATTAATTTTTTCAACCTGAGTACGATAATTCTGCTTATTGTCGGATAGAATTGTTGGTACTATTGATACAGTTCTAATCATAATCCTCCCTTTCATCTAAACGATTAATTCGTCTAACTCGGCGTTCTAAGCTATCAAAAGCGGTATTTAAGAATATTTCTATTATTTCTTCCGCCTTTGACTTATCTATAAAATGTGCCGATAAACAAAGCACGTTAGCATCATCATGTTCGCGCGCCAGTTTTGCGGATTCGGGATTGTTGCAATGAGCCGCTCTGATACCTTTAAAACGATTTGCCTGCATTGTGACTCCATGAGCTGAATCGCAGATTAAAATGCCCATTGTGCCAGAGTCCTCTCTAACAGCTTCCGCTACTTTAACCGCTGGATCATTAAAATCATCTCCTTCATTATATTCATACGCTCCTTCGTCAATTATTTCATATCCTTTTTTCGCCAAAAATTGAACCAATACCTGCTTTAGTTCAAAACCGCGATAATCTGCTCCGAGATAAATTCTCATTAGATTCCCTTTCCAAAATCAACAGCGAGCTCTACTAGTCGGTTTGAATAACCCCACTCATTATCATACCAAGCTACAATCTTAATCATATTTCCGTCGACTACATCAATTAATGGCAAATCTACAATACAGGAATGTGGGTCACCAATAAAATCAGACGAAACCAATTCTTCTTCCGTCACACCAATAATACCCTCATAATATGGTTCTTTAGCAGCTTTCTTAAATAGAGTTGCTAGTTCTTCTTTGGTAGTTTCACGTTTTAATATTGCTGTAATATCAGACAGAGAAACTACTGGTGTTGGGACCCGGACAGAAAGGCCAGTGAATTTGTCTTGAAGGCTCGGAATGGTTAATGCTGCAGCTTTTGATGCTCCGGTAGTAGTTGGGACAATGTTTTCTGCAGCGCTTCTAGCTTCCCTTAAATCTTTAGCTGGCGCATCTAAGATTCTCTGCGATCCAGTATAAGAATGAACAGTAGTCATCATTGCTTTTTCAATCCCAAACTCATCCTCTAAGACTTTCATGATCGGTGCAATACAGTTTGTGGTACAAGAAGCATTAGAAATAATGAAATCCTTTTTAGTTACAACTTCTTCATTGACGCCAAGCACTACGGTTTTTACTCCGCCACCTTTAGCTGGTGCTGAAATTACTACCTTCTTTGCTCCAGCCAAAAGATGCGAGCTAGCGTCTTCTGGCTTAGTGAATAATCCGGTGGATTCAATTACAACGTCTACGCCTAATTTCTTCCAAGGTAATTTAGCTGGATCTTTCTCAGCGAAAACCGGAATTTCTCGCGTGTTTACAATTAAAGATTTATCAGTATAACATACTTTTTTATCATAAGTACCGTATGAAGAATCATGTTTTAGAAGATGCGACATAGTTTTGGCGTCGGTGATATCATTAATACCCACAACCTGAACATCACGTCGTTCTAACAAAATTTTTAGAGCATTACGACCAATTCTTCCAAAACCATTAATCGCTACTTTTACCATTTTTACCTCCTGATTGCACTTATGTTAATTATACCACACGTAGTTTCATTTTGCTAGAAAAATTAGGATATAAACTAAAACATCAAAAAAACCCGCAGGGAGCTTCACGCCAGGTAAAATCCTCGTCGGCAAATCAGGACTGCGCCGAAATTCCAGCTCCGTACTCGTCTTGACTTACCTCCTCGGATTTTACTCGGGTTTGCTCAAAGCGGATTTTTTAATGTTTTAGTTTAAAGCAAACTATTATCTCGCAAAGTGTGCGAATGCGCGGTTTGCTTCTGCCATTCTGTGGCAATCTTCCTTCTTCTTGAAGGCGGCACCAGTTTCGTTGTAAGCATCAACAATTTCAGCTTCCAAGCGTTTAGCATAAGGCATTCCGCTGCGTGCTCTGGCAGATTGTACTAACCAAGAAAACGCAAAGTGAAGTTGACGGTGTCCTGAAATTGGAAATGGGATCTGGTAGTTTGCACCACCAACACGTCTTGATTTAACTTCAAAATCTGGTGAAACGTTTGAAATCGCTTTCTCTAGTACTTCTACTGGATTTTCTGATTTCAATTTCTTTGCTGCGCCCTCGATTGCAGAATATACTGCGCGTTCCGCAACTTGCTTTTTTCCATCCAACATGGATTTGTTGATTAATCTTTGTACTAAGATGGATTGATATTTGCGATCCGGATTAACTTTACGGGCTAATGATTTAGTAGTTTTTCGTGGCATTACTTGTCCTCCTTCTTCGCGCCGTACTTAGAACGACCTTGTTTGCGACCTTGTACACCTTGGAGATCAAGAGTACCGCGTACAATGTGATAACGTACACCTGGAAGATCTGGTACACGTCCGCCACGTACTAGCACTACGGCGTGTTCCTGTAAGTTGTGACCTTCACCACCAATGTAAGCCCATACTTCCTGACCATTAGTCAAACGTACACGGGCAACCTTTCTCATCGCTGAGTTTGGTTTCTTAGGTGTTTTAGTTGTTACCTTAATACAAACACCACGCTTTAGAGGCGCTGCCTTCTCATAACGTTTGGTTTTTAAAGTATTTACGATTGAACCAAGCGCTGGAGATTTCGATTTTTTCGCAGCCTTTTTTCTAGGCTTACGAATCAACTGATTAATAGTTGGCATTAAAATTTCCTTATTTAGATTAATATATAATATATAGTGATTTTTTCTACGCTATATATAGGGTTTAAGCGTCTAAAAACACCCTCAAAACACCATATCTAGCGCTCACTATTTGCCAGTTTATTTACAGCAATCATAAACCAGCTGAAACTCTTAACCTAATTATAACACATCTTTATGAATTTTGCTATAGTTTTAGATAAAATAAAACCCGTTTTTAAAACGGGTTTTATTTGTTATTTTGAGTTTGCTTTCACTAGGAAGTCTAGAGTCTTTTCAATAATCATGCGGTTTTTAATATCCATTTTTACATTTGGATCTTTAAGACTCTTTAATGCTTCCGGAGATTTTTTATAGACATCTTTTAATTCTGCAATTTTTGCTGCCACCAAATCATCGGAAACTGTGATTTTTTCTTCCAAGGCTAAATTCTGTAATACAAGCGAGCTTTTTACTCTCTCCTCGGCAATTTTACGAGCTTCCTTTTCCCAGTTCTCTAGCGTCTCATTATTTGCTGCCAGAAAATCTTCAAAGCTCATTCCGTGTGATCCCGCATTTCTAGTTACATCATCGCGCATCATGTGTAATTGATCATCAATCAAGATGTCTGGTGCAGAAACTTTTGACTTCTTTACTAAAGCTTTTACTAGATTGTCTTTAAAAACTTCAGTAGCTTGATGTTCTTGTTGTGAAGTTAAATTCTTTCTAATATCAGCCTTAAGCTCAGCTAAATTTTTAAATGGCCCACATTTTTTAGCAAGTTCATCGTCAATTGGTGCTTTCTTGATTTCGTTAACTTGTTTTAACAAAACTTCAAAAACTGTCTTAGCGCCAGCTAAATCTTTCACACCATAATCTTTAGGAAAAGTCAAGTTAAGATCAAACTTATCGCCTGGTTCATGGCCAATTATTCCATCTTCAAATCCAGGAATAAATGATTTTGAGCCAATAGTTAGATGATAATCTTTTGCGGAACCGCCATTAAAAGGTTTTCCATCCTTTTTACCAACAAAATCAATAATTACTTCATCACCATCCTCTACTGCCTTTTTTGCGACTTTTTTCTCAGCAAAGGAAGAAGATAAGTTTTCTAACACTTCCTTGATGCTTTTATCCGTAATTTTAACTTCATCTTTTTTCACACCAAGGTTTTTGTAATCACCAAGCTTTACATCTGGGACAATGTCCGCTGTTGCGGTGTATTCAACCATTTCACCTGGTACATATTTGGTTACATTTACGCTAGGTATTGCCAGTGGAGACTTGGACTCTTCTCTAAAGGCTTGAATTACGGTTGCCCGTACTGCCGCATCAAGTGCCTCTGCATTTAGATCATTCTCAGGGATGAATTTCTTTGCTACTTCTGCGGGGACTTTCCCTTTCCTAAATCCCTCTACCTTAACCTCTTTAGCTAGTTTATCTAAAGCTTGTTCTACTATTGGCTTAAGATCTTTACTATCTAATGTAACGGTAATTTCAATACGTGCATCAGAAAGCTTTTTTGATTTTGTCTTCATAATAACTCCTATATATTACCTATATTATATCATAACTTTAGGTAAAGCGGTAGTTCTAAAATGGGTCAAAGTGAATTTCGAACTGGCCCCAAGTTTAACGTCTGGGTTTAAGATCTTATTCTGGTCGAAAATCTTCTTTACGCCATCATAAAGTTTTAGCTCTATATTAGAAAGATCATCATTTGTCACCACGGCTTTTAGTCGCCCTTCTGGTGTGCCACCTGCTAGTTTCCCATCCTGGCGATCAATCACGTATGCTCCAGCCCTTAAGAAGGTTGCCATCTTGCGGTTGATGTTATCCTCATTTAGATTAAATTTTGGTCGTAAACTATAGTTTGAGGTATCAAATGAGCCAAATAAGGCCAAATCTAGTTCTAATTTTTCACTTAAAATCTTCAAATCTTCTAAGAAACTATCAATATTCCAAGCAGGAAGATAAAAATCGGTCAAAATTGGAACTCTTTCGCCGTTTTTTGGTGAATTAATATAGCTAATCAAAGAATTTTCAAATTCATCAAACATCATTTTATTAGACGGAGTCTCAAAGATAAATTTAGCATTACGTGGTGTAGTTTCCTTAATAGCCTGCAGTTTCTTGTTGTAATAATTTAGACGTTCGTCAAAACTAAAGAATACTACAAATCCATCATCTAGTTTTCTAATCACACCATCCAAGTTCTTTCCAGTTTCACGAGCTTCACGTACAATCTTTAGATCATAAAAGTTTAACTCGCGTGGTTTTAATAGCTTAATAGCATCCATAAATTGAATCGATGATTCTAAATCTTTAAAGGTCACAATCGCCCTCATTGGCGGTCTTCTATATGGGACGGCTCTTAAAATTACCTCAGAAATAATTCCCAGTGTTCCTTCTGAACCAGCAAACAATGGTGCTAGATCCAATACGTCACGTTCCATTATTTTTGTGATATTTGGGTAGCCAGATAGTCCACGGTTATTTCTTCTCGCTTCATTTATATAACTTTCATTAGTTTTTAAGAGCTTTGAGATCTTTCTATATATGTCACCTTCAACTGAACGTTCTGTTGCTTTTTTAGCAACAGCGTATTTTCTCAACTTTGCTGTCTGTAAGCATTCACCGCTAGCTAGAACAACTTCAATTCTTTCGACAAAATTCATAATTCCGCCATATTTACCAGCATATGAATCCTTAGGGCATTCCGCAATCAGCCCGCCAATTGTATCGTTATCACGTCCGCCAACTGGGATAGTGAGACCAGAAACGGATAAAGCGGTATTAAGTTCCTTTAAGGTCATACCTGACTGGACCCGTACAAGCCTCTCGCGTGGGTCAATTTCTAGCATCTTGTTTAATTTTTCAGTTGAGATTATTAGATCACTTCCAAGAGCCGATCCGCTCTCATTATTGCCAGCACCTCTAACCGTAACAGAAACGTCAATATCTTTTAACGCAATTTGATTAAAAAAACGCATTAATTTGCAAATATCTTCTGTAGACTCTGGAAAAGCAACGTATTTCGGTTTTATTTTTAAGATTGAACGATCTGTTGAATAGGTCTCAAGAACTTCAGGGGAGTCAAAAACATTACCTACAATTAACTGATTCAAATATCTCGCAATTTTCCCCATCCTGCTCATGATTATAGCACACCGATTTTATAACCGCAAGCATTTTAAAATAAAATATACTTGACAGGTAGTCAAGTATATGTAATTCCAATATTTGGTGCCCGAGACTGGACTTGAACCAGCACGCCTTGCGGCATATGCTCCTAAGGCATACGTGTATACCAATTTCACCACTCGGGCGTATAAAAAGTATAACATATTTATTATTTTTATAAAACCCCCTTGACATTTTTAAACATATGCATTAAAATAGAGACAAATAAGTCATACGTAAAATAAAAAAAGGAAAATAAAAATGAAAAACATTCGCAAAGAAAGGAGAACAAAACGCATCTTTGGCGTCCTAGTGAGCCTAGGGCTAATTACGAGTGGAGTTCTCTCAATGGCATATCATGTGATGGCTGCATCACGTACCCCAAATCCACGATATGAAAAAGTATATCAAACCAATCCGTTCTCGGCTAGTCACTCAAAAGGTATACTCTATTATCGAGCTTCTGGTTCTTCATATCAAATTTCTGCCGGGTCATCTAGCGTAAGTACCTGCGAAATAACAAATGATAACAATGTTAAGATTTATTATTTCTGTGCTAATAACTCATCTATAGACAGCTATCATTACGTTTTAGTTGAAAACGGTGCTATGTATAATAATAAGTTATATGACGTACGTGAATATCTCGCTATCTCTGGCTCTACTAGCGCGAACCAAGTTAAGTGGGGTTTTAGAAAAGATGTCGGTAGCGCAGTACAGGTATCTGTAATTTCAACTAACGGTACAGAAGGCAGCGGAGATTTTTATATCACCCGCCAAATCAGATTATTTGAACATGGCACAAGCCAAGAAGTTAGTTTCCAAGCTGTAACAGGCTTTAGTGATTTTGAAGTTGGTGAAGGATACCAATTTGTCTCTGGTCTTGACCAAGCCTATGTCTTAAATCCAACCACACTTGAAACAGATGGTATTAGTTGGGTCTCCACCGAAACGACTACCGGGCTAGATGAACATTATGTTCTTTGGGCAGAAGTTCATGGTGGACCAAGCGCTCCTCTAGTACTCAAATACATAGTACCAAAGATTGGCCGTGGTTCAAGAAATAACATGATTGCCAAGACTGTTTCCTATTACATTAATGGCAGCGTAACAAGTACAGATACAGTCATTATGTATGGAACATTGAACCCAACTACTCCTTCTGGCGTAACTGACTTTGATGGCTGGTATACGGATGCAGCTATGACTCAAAAAGCTCCAGCATCTATGACTATCAGCAATAACACAAATCTATATGGTAGATCTGGAACTACTCCAACTCCAGACCCAGATCCGGACCCAGATCCAGACCCAGATCCAGAACCAACCCCAACTCCAGACCCAGACACAATCAGTATTGCTACATCTATTGAAAACGGTAAAATCACGCCAACAGTTACCGACGTTACCGAAGGTGATGATGTAGAAATCAAATATAGTTGTAATGATGGATATAGCTTAAAAGGAATTAAGGTAGACAATAAAGATGTTAAGGATATCGAATCATACGCTTATGGCTACACATTTGAGGATGTAGATGAATCACACTCAATTGCCGTTACCTGTGCCGTATCAGATGTCGTTCCCGGCAAAGCTCCAGAAACCGGTGCTGCTACCACAAGTAAAGACTCGGGAGATGTAAATGCTTCACCAATGATTACTTCTGGTATTATTACTACAATTGGTGTGCTGCTATTGATTCGCTTCATCCGTCGTGAACGTATGATGAACTTCCGATAAAGAAGTAAAAATAACCCCATCCGGGGTTATTTTTTATACTGTATATTAATAGTCTCTTTTTACCATGATTGATGAAGCGATATAAGCAATTAAAGCTCCGAGCATTATCGCAATTGGGAAAACATCTTCAGGACCGGTAGTAGGCATTGTTGAAGTATTCCCCGTTGCCGTATTTGTATTAGACTCTGTATTAGAAACTGCAGAGACACTGCCTACGGTTATCTGCTCAGTTTTTTCTTCTGTTTTCTCCTCAGTCTTTTCTTCCTCAGGTTTAGTTTCTTCATTTTCTTTATTATCTTCTTCTTTAACTTCTGTGCTTACAGTAGTCTCACTATTCTGGACGCCACCTAGGGTTTTACTAGATTTTTTTGTGGCTACTACGATGATTGCAATAATTAGAATCAAAATGATAACCACTGCAATTACTGCAACCGCAATAATCCTACGTTTTTCTTTCTTTTCTATTTCTCCCTGAGTATACATAATAACTCCTTATAACGTCATTATATCACACTTTACTAAAAATCGCAAGTCTATCCCTGAAAAATAGAAATATAGGCCCGAGCGTATTGCCGAGTTCTAATTAAGTTTAATCCAGGAAGATCAATCTTTATGTCTTCTGGATGTGAAAGCACAAATATCCCACCAGTTTTAAGATATTTAACCAGGCTTTTTATTTCAGAAATATCAAAATTATCATATGGCGGATCAGCGAAAATTATATCAAACTTCTGATTAGTGTTAAATTGAGAAACTTTCTTTCTTATTACTTTAACCTCACCAAGTTGTTCTTCTTCTGATACTAATCCACTTCTATAGAGTTTTCTTTCACTTTTTCCGTTCTTTTCTGTAAACTGACAAAACCCTAATAGTACCATATTGTCATAAATGCAGTCTTCCGCTTCTTTGCTATTATCAATAAAAACTACACTCTCTGCACCCCTAGAAAGCGCCTCAAACCCTAGCGCTCCGCTTCCAGAAAATGCATCAAGTACTTGTGCTCCAGGGATGGAATCACTAATCATATTAAATAGGGCAATGCGTTCACGTTCACCCATCGGGTGGGTTTTTCCGCCTGGAGTTAGAAGTTGGCGTCCCTTATAGAGCCCCGAAATTATGCGAACCTTGCCAGTATTTCCCTTGTTGTGCTTTTTAATAATTTTCATTTATTGCCCTTAGTTTAGAGTTGTTATCTGCTGGTATTTTTTAATTCCATCCATTAATTCTTCATATTTTAACATATTTTCAGGATTTTTCAAGAATTCTACTACGTCCTTTTGGGCTCTTGAGATTAATTTAGTGTCTGATAAAGTGGCAATTCTTAGATCCAGCGCCCCATGCTGAAGGGCACCATAGATTTCTCCAGGTCCGCGTATCTTTAGATCCACTTCCGCTAGATAAAAGCCATCCGTAGACTTTTCTAACTCCTTCAGACGTCTTGATGGGGTTTTATCTCCCGAAGTCATTAAGAAACAAAAAGAAGGATGTTTGCCTCTCCCCACCCTGCCCCTTAACTGATGAAGCTGGGCTAGACCGTAACTTTCAGCGTTTTCGATGGTAATCGTAGTAGCGTTTGGCACATCTACCCCTACTTCCACCACTGTGGTTGAAACTAGAATATTAATCTCCCCATTAGCGAATTTTTCCATCACCGCATCTTTCTCTGCTGGATTCATTTTGCCGTGCAAATATTCAATTCTCTTCTCTGGAAAGATTTCTTTTAGTTTTACGGTTCGTTTCTTTACTGAAGTTACTTCTGATACTAAATTTCCATTTCCATCTTCAATTGCCTTACAGATCCAATAAGTCTGTCTTCCTTTATCAATTTCTTCTCGGATTTTTGGATAAATTATCTCCCTTGTTTCTACCTCCGTTACGATTTTAGTAGTGATCGGCTGACGCCCCTTTGGTAGTTCATTTAAAACCGAAACATCTAAATCTCCAAAAATCGTGAGCTGCAGTGAACGTGGAATCGGGGTCGCAGTCATAGATAAAAGATGCGGCGCAAATTCTTTTGGTGATTTTAGGAGTAGTTTCTGTCTCTGTTCTACCCCAAAACGATGTTGCTCATCTATTATTACTAAAGAAAGCTTAGCAAATTCCGTATCATCAGTAAGTAGTGCATGAGTTCCAATTACTAGATTAATTTCACCAGATTTGATCTGTTTTTTAAGGATCTCTTTTTTCTTGGTTGCACCAGTAAGAAGTGCCACTTTAATATTAAAAAGCTCCAGAGTCTTTTTAAGGCTCTCGTAATGCTGATTGGCTAAAATTGCCGTAGGGGCAAGTAAAGCAATCTGATGCCCGTTCACGGCTGCTTCATAAGCTGCAAGGGCGGCTACCATAGTCTTCCCTGACCCTACATCTCCCTGAAGTAGTCTATTCATTGGCGTTTCTTTTTCCATGTCCTGGAAAATTTCCCAAGCCGCCAATCTTTGAGCATTAGTTAGTTTGAATGGTAAACTTGCCACTAATTTTTTGATTTTTTCCGCCTCAAACGGGATTTTTAGGGCCTTTAGTTTTTCATTTTCGCGCCGGTTTAATCTAGCGGCTAAAATTAATTCAAAAAGTTCTTCGTAAGCTAAGTATTCTCTCCCCTGTTTTATAGAGTTCTTCGAACTTGGAAAATGAACGTCAAATAGCGCTTGTTTTCGTGTCCCCTGTTTTACCGATGGTAAAAGATCTGGAATTTTTACAAACTGATCACGTGACTTTAAAGCTAAACGTCTGAAGTTGTTTGATTTTAATGCTCCATGAGCAACGTAGATGGGGTTTAGGCCAGTTTTTGGGTCAATTTCGCATACTTCGGCTGCTGACGGCGAAACTAGGCTATAGCGCCCATTTCTAAACTCATAATTCCCCGTGAAATAATATTCCTTATCTGGAAAAAACTGTTTTACGCGGTAATTTTGATTAAACCAGATGACTTTTATCGCCCCAGTTTGATCTCTGACTACCCCTTCTACTATTGATAAATTTCGCCTTTTCGCTCGGCGAGAAGAAAGGCTATCTATTTTCCCTTTTACTACTACTTTTCCGGGGCGAATTTCAGAGATAGAGGTTGGGGCCTCGTAATTTTCATAATCTCTAGGTAAATTATAAAAAAAATCCCTTACAGTTTTGATCCCGTGTTTTTTCAGAATCTCCGCTGTTTTTGGTCCTACGCCGTTTAATTCCTCCACTGAGACGGACAAATCCATATAGCCATTATACGCTAAATTAGATAAAAACTCTACTCTAGAATCTACGATTCTACCTTACCGGAATGACTTTCGCGCCATTTGGCAATCTCACCATGATTACCGGAGAGTAAAACTTCTGGCACTTTCATTCCCCGGAAATCTTCTGGGCGGGTATATTGAGGATATTCCAAATTATCTCCGTCAGAAAAAGATTCAATTTCTGCGGATCTTTCCCCGCCAAGTACCCCTGGAATTAGTCTTACCACGGAATCGACCATAATTAGCGCCGGCAATTCACCACCAGTTAAAACGTATTTTCCTAACGAGACTTTATAGTCTACGATTGAGAGAATTCTCTCATCATATCCCTCATAGTGTGGGCACAAAATAATATAATGAGCATCCTGAACGGCAAATGTTTTTGCCATTTTTTGGTTCCAAATCTCACCTACAGGTGTTGGTAAAATCACTTTTGCATTAGGATCTTTAGCTTTTACTGATTCAATGGCGCTAAATACTGGTTCACACCTAAGAAGCATTCCGTCTCCTCCTCCATAAGGAGTATCATCTACAGATTTATGAGGACCAATGCCAAATTCTCTCAGATCAACAAAATCGAATTCTGCCAGACCCTTCTCTACCGCCTTCCACATCATAGAAGTCTTAAGATATGGCTCAATCGCCTCCCTAAATAGTGTAATAATCGTAAATTTTATCATTCCCTATATTATACCACCTTCTCATATCCTTGACAAAAGTCCCTTGCCATTAGTACAATGGTAGTAGAAAAGAGGAGGTATATGGATCAAGAAGCATTCATTGATGAGGTTCAAGAAGAAGTCTTAAACCGCTTACCATATGAAGCAATAGAAAAGCTTGCTAATTTGTCGGATGAAGATACAAGAGATGATGAAAAAATATCAACAATCTTAGCCGAATATGGCATAAATGCTGAAGATGTAGCACGTGAAGTTGCTAAGAAGGAGGGATTAGATGGATAATAATGAATTTAAAGACCCGGCTTACGTAGGAATGCATGGGGAAGATGATCGCGAAACGCCTGAAGCGGTCCAAAAATTATTTGAAGACGAGGAAATAAGCAGCAAAATAACTAGAGGGGCTGGCGCCAATGCTAATGCTGCAGAATTAGAAGTTAAAGAAAAGCGAAGAAAAGCTAAGATAAAAACCGCAGCATTTATTGGTGGTTTTTGTCTTACCGTTCTTGCTGCTCTTTGGACTCGTGGGTCTGGGGATGCTGAAGATGGCATAAAAGCAATGGGTCCGGTCCCTAATCTTCATGAAAAAGAGGAAATGTATAAAAAAGGATATGCTGAAAAAGAAGATGGTTCCGGAATATTCAACTTGGTGAAAGAAAAAGACAAATATAGTTACTCTTTTGATGAATTTCCTGATGATAATCAGGGGGAAGAAGCCTTGGGGGAAGAAGAATAGAGTTTATGAATAATTAAAGCCAAAAAAGGTAGCCTCCCTACAAGGCTACCCTTTTTCGCTGATGCGCACCCACCCAAGGGGGCACATTGGTTTGTTTTAATCCGCTGTTTGTTTTTTAATGTAAGTCTCCACACTCCACTAATAGTCAGTGGAACCCCTGTGAAGCGTACCAGCTTATACCTATAATAAAGCATAAACGGAAAAATGTCAATACCTAAAAATGAAAATTGGGCCCACCTATTTTTTGATGGACCCAATAAGAACAGATTCCATACGCGATAAGGTTTAAAAACCGGAGAACTCCTCCGCTTCTTTTCTGGTGCAGAAGAACGGGAAGCTATCACTATCTGGAATTAGATAATCGAAGTTTTTGATTATCACATTTTTCCCTACATAGTAGAGCGTCTTTTTATCCAGCATAGAAACTCCTACTCTTTCACCGTAAAAGCTTCCTTCCACGCGCATAATCAGTGCGCCGTCTGTATAGCATAGACCCTTTCCCGGATTACCTCTTATCAATGCGGAACCATGAATATGCGCCGACACGATTACGTCGTTCGCACATTTCATGAAAACGATCTCCGGAGGCATGAAATCCCTCTTTAATGGCAATCTAATATTCGCCTTGTGGGCAGTTTTGATTGCCGTTTTGCGAATCTCCCGTTTCTTTTCCGGGCTAAAATCACCAACATTTTTATCAAGGATAATGTTGATAATCCTGCCCCGGATTCGAAAATTTAGTGTTGTCTTCTGACATGCCTCAAGAGCTCCCAGAATTATTTCCGGCTCCGCACTAAAAAGCGCCTTATAAAGTACGCTCTTTGGTAGATAGTCTCTGAAGACTACTAAAATTTGAGCGTACTCTTCAGGACTTAGCTCACTAGCGAGCCTTACTGACGGTGCCTCCTGTGGAACCTTGATTGAGTCTGTGTAACGGAGCGCTGCTTTGACGATCCCAGTTGGAATTGGATATCTGCCTCGGCACGCGTTGATAGCTGCTAATCGTAGTATTCCGTTAGCACTATTGATCCAGCCACGAATATGGTTAAAATCAATAAGCGCCTCATCACAGGCCTTGATTGCGTACTCGTTCGCAACTTTAGAGTCGTAATCGAGTCCACGATAGATAATCCCAACCAAATTAGGATTCTTCCTCCCGATACATGCAGCCATAGCTGCATTGAAATACGTCTCGGGTCTAAAGAATGCCCAATCGTTAATCAGGTGATTTGGGACATCTTGTCCAACTACTGCCTCGACGACCAGATCTTTCAGATCATCATCTCTAAATTCAATAGCCTGAGTCAACAGTTGGTCAATTATCCTAAATGGAACTTTTCTTCCGATGCAGCTAGCGGCCACTGCCACTGTTTTTAATTTTTCCTCAGCATTAAGCCACTTCTGCATCTCATCTTCGGTGAAATTTTGACTTCCTCCGACTTGCTTCGCCCATTCAAACGAGTACATCACCAGCGGCTCAATCGCCTTTAAAGGTAATTCACTTTGCCCCATACAGGCGTTCAAGAGAAGCTCATCGCCAGGCTCAAGCTCCTCGATCATTTTTAATACTGTTTCAGGTTTCAAACTTCGATTCATATCGCCACCTCCTTTTTGCATATGAAATCTGATTGTTAATACTACGCGAGATTTTCTCGTACCAAACAGTATACCATGAAACCTTAACAAAATCAAAAAATATGATATAATATTGTTATGTTTGTAGACGTCGCAAAAGTGAGTTTGAAGGCCGGTAAAGGCGGTGATGGAGCCGTCTCTTTTCGGCATGAAATCTACATTCCAAAAGGTGGACCAGATGGTGGCGACGGTGGTAAAGGCGGCGATATTATCTTTAAAGCTGATCGTAACACTAACACTTTAATTGACTTTCGTTTTACCCCAATTCTAGAAGCTGGCAATGGTAAAAACGGTTCCGGACAGCGTTCGGCTGGCCGTTCTGGGAAAGATTTAATCGTTGATGTTCCAGTTGGGACTTGTGTATATAAGAAAGAAAACGGGGAGAGGACACAAATTGCAGACCTAACCCATGACGGTGAAGAAGCAATCATCGCTAAAGGTGGTGACGGCGGGTTTGGAAACGCCCATTTTAAGAGTTCCACTCGTCAAACTCCTCGTATCGCTGAGGTAGGTGAACCAGGCGAAGAATTTGAAGCTGAGTTGGAGCTAAAAACTATGGCCGATGTTGGACTTGTTGGTTTGCCTAATGCTGGTAAATCTACTTTTCTCTCTGTAATTTCTAACGCTAAGCCAGAAATTGCCGATTACCCATTTACTACTATTACTCCTAATCTTGGCGTTGCTACAATTGATGGTCAAGATCTCTTAATTGCTGATATTCCAGGCCTTATCGAGGGCGCTTCCGAGGGCAAAGGCCTTGGTCATGATTTTTTGCGCCATGTTGACCGTACAGCGGTTTTACTTCATCTTATTGATATCTATAATAACGATGCCGGCGAAGCATATCAAACCATTAGAAATGAATTAGATAAGTATTCAGATTTAAGAGACCGCCCGGAGGTTATCGCTCTCACTAAATGTGAAGGAGTAGACCAAGAAATTATCAATATGCAAATATCTTCAATTCTCGCTAAAAACCCTGATGCTAAGATTTTTGCAATTTCTTCTCAGGCTCACCAAGGCTTAACAGAGCTTTTAAGGGAGTTAAAACAAGTTTATTCAACGAGTATTTCTAAGGCCCAGGAAAGTGGCAAAGAATTAACTGAACCGAGTGTCGATCAGGATTCAATTCCTACTATTTCCCTGAATCCTAATCAGCTTAAAGATACCTGGAAAGTGGAAGAGCAGGAAGATGGAGCCTTCTTGGTTACCGGTGAAAAAATTGAAAAGTTTGCTCGCCGTACTGACCTTAATAATTATGCCTCAGTAAACCGCCTAAGAGATATAATGAAAAAACTTGGCATTAGAGCTGAACTTACCTCAAAAGGCGCTCAGCCAGATTCAATTATCTCTATCGCTGGTAAAGAATTTACTCTTGTAGAAGATTATTAATAAATGTAATTAAAGTTTCCTGTCTGGTCAGCTGGGATTGTCGCTTGTGTTACAACATATCTACCAGCGTAGTTCATTTCCTGAACCACAATAGAACCATCGCCATTCATGCCAACTACTACACCAACGTGACCAAAGCCACCACCACCATAAGGTGACTGGAAGACCGCACCTACACGTGGAGTTCTACCAACGCCGCGGTATGCATAGTTACGGTGCCAAGTATTAGCGTTACGTCCTTCATGACCCAGTACACCTAATGACAATGGGCTTGTCGCGCGCCAGTACCAAGCATACCAAGTACACCAACCAGGAACACCCGGGTTTGGATTTGGATATGCATATCTAGAATCATAGAATCCTGTTGCAATTACGGTTACATTCTGACGTGCTGATGAATTACCGAGGTAAGTATAGGTATAATTTGTAGACCTCGTAGAGCTGCTAGATCTTGAAGATCTGCGTGCCGGAGCCACATATTCTGGACGTTCGTTCTCTGGCAAAGAGCCATTTTTAATAATCAGTCTCATCCCGGCTGAGATATTGGAGTTTTCTAGGTCATTAAAGGCGATGATTTCTTCTTCATTAGAACCATATTTTGATACTATTGATTCAATAGAGTCGCCATCCTTAACTGTATAAATGATCCCTGGTACACTAGGAATGTATAATATTGTTCCGGCATTCACATCTGTAGTTTTTAGATTATTAGACCATCTAATATTATCTGCCGAAACCTTAAATTTAGCCGCAATTGAATTAATATCTTCTCCTTCTTGTACTGTATATTCAATAATTCCCCTAGAGGCATCGATATTAGTGAATGTAGGCTTTTCTAGTTTCCCTGCTGTAGTTTGTCCAGCATCGTACATAGTATTAGTCGTAACGAAATTAGAAGCTACATCAGGGGCTGAAGCCAGGCCAAGCGCGTCAGAAAGATCTGCTACCACATAAAGCTCAGATAACTGATCTACCGAAATATCATAGTTTTCATCTGCAAAAGTCGCCAAGCTAAGGTTATTTTCCCCGCTATGCTTATCAAGGGACCCAAAAAATACAATGCTAAGGGTTAAGACACCGGCAATAATATAAGGTAAAAATCCTTTTATCTTATCCCAATCAAATTTTTTCTTTTTTTTCGTCATAATGATGTGTTGCAGAGTTCTTTGCAATGTTGGTAAGCTTTCTGGTTATGCTCGTACTCTGTATAACTATAATACATCACGCCATCATCTCCTGTCAAGAAGTAAAGATAAGCCGTATCTGATGGGTTAGCTACTGCAAGAAGCGATGATAAACCTGGGTTAGAAATTGGTCCACAAGGCAAACCTCTATAAACTCGCGTGTTATAGCAAGAATCTATCTTTAAAGCGCTCTGATTGTCTTTATACGTCTGCCTATCGGGATCAACCTTGTCAAGTGCGTAAGATACTGTTACATCGCTTCCAAGCATAATTCCATTTTCAAGACGAGATAAAAATACCTGTGCGACGGTTGGTCTATCCTCTGTTTTTGCTTCTTTTTGTACTACGGAAGCAAGCGTAATACCCTCAAATAGAGTTAATCCCTGTTCACTATATTTTTCTTTTAGATTATTCTCTGTTATTACCTCGCCCATTTTATCTAAGAATTTTTTAATTACTGTTTCGACGCTGTCTGTTTTATAGAATTCATATTTTTCACCAAATAGATATCCTTCCAGAGATGCCCCTTCTGGCCTCTCTTTTAGAAAATCGTAGTCATATGAGGCGTTCAATGCTTGTTCTACCTCTTCGGCCGAATATCCTACTTCGGTTAAGGCTTTTTCTACATCAAAAATTGTTTCCCCTGGTTTAATTTCAAATTCAAACACCTCTGGTGCCATTTCGGCCTCAAGTTGAGCATAATACTCTGCACGTTCTCTATTCCTGGCTTCTTTTATTAAGAGGATGGCTATTGTTGCTACGCTAGCTATCAGTAACGCGATTGCTATTAGTGTCGCGAATTTGGTTATGGTCTTCATCTTATGCTTTGCCTTTCTGGTTTTCAGTTTAGCCTTGTCCATCTCTTTTTTTGTTAGATTAGTTGCAGCATCTTTTGCATCTTTTACTACTGCCTTAACCCCAGATAATTGTTCATTGTTTTTCTTTTCTTTAGGGTCTGGTTTTGGGTTTTCTAAAGCATTATTCTTAGTTTGACTATTAAAATTTTCAATAAAGTCTTGCAGTATTATAGATGCTGCTTCAGCGTCTATATCACCCTTTTCAAATTTTTTCTTACGACTCTTTAATCTCTTTTCCGCTTCTACAGAGGTTAGGCTTTCGTCTTGGAATCTAATTTTAGCGCCTGGTATTTTCTCGACCAGAGTTTTTGCAAAATTTCTTGCATAGAGTGATTGCTTCGTCTCAACTCCTTCATTACTCCTAGGCAATCCAACTACAAAGAAATTTGTCCCCTGGAGACGTGCTATACTAGCGATTTCCTGCCATTCTGAGCCATCCGCATTGACAAACCCGACTGGTATTGCGATTCTGGTACTTGAATCAACCTTAGCGACGCCAATCCGTTTTTCACCTACATCTAGCCCAATAATTTTCACTTTTCCACCTCTCCTTATTTAAGTGTGCGCATATTATTTTTGATCACTATCTTTCACTTCTAAGTTGACGGTAATCTTGTTAGAATCACCTGGTACAGATGATACCCAAGGGAATGAGGTATTGATTTTTACTTCAACTACTCCATCAATATCTTTTAGGTCATGTTGTGCGTCACCAATGCCTTTTCCTTTAGCAATTTCTACTACATCATTTTCGGTGATCTTTGGCCCAACCGCATAGGAGGTCTTTAATCTGCCACTATATTCATCGTCTGAACCAGAGAAGTTTTCAATGAATGGATCCTTCATTTCATAGACTTTCTGGTCATCCCCGATTTTTGCCTTTGCGGTAATAAACTCTTTCATCTTTGTTTTATCAATTACAAAGATAGAGGCAGTAGTGGTTGCCTTTAGAGTTGGTTTTGTCCCGTCTTTAACCTCTTCTCCAACCGCTGGTGTAGAGACTATGTCTGTAGCATCCTGGCTAAAGCTTGAATCAATCACCATATCATCATCGGAAATAGAAGCTAGAAGTTTTGATTTACTGCTCTCTTCGTCGGAGCTTTGTAACTGTGCTTTTGCCTTTTCTATGTCAGATTGCTGAACTACGGTTACGATTTCATCTGTTCCGCCACTCATTCCTTTTTCGGAATACGCGCTGACGTTTGCTGTAGCACTCCAATCTGCATTTGAGGCAATATTGTAACTAGTTCCTGGTTTTTCTGCTGTTACTTTAGCTTTTGCCGAAATTTGGCATCCCTTAGAAATAATAGTTGATTTCCCATTATTTTCACAAGCTGACATATTATTGCCATCCCAAGACAAGGTTACGAATTCATTTGAAGTAAATTTCAGTCCATTAGATGTAAAAATTGAACCTTTTTCAATTGGTATGGTTCCTTTGTTCTTGAAATAGGCATAAACTACTAACTCGCCACTGGCTTTTTGGCCATTATTCTTCTGCCCAGTTGCCTCAAAGGTGACTTCCTTCTTTTCTTCAACCTTTTTAGTTTCTAGGTAAAACTTTCCGTCCTCGGAATTTTCTTTTTCTGGTTTAGTAGTAAAGGTTACGTTTTCGGAAAAGTTCACCGAAGTAGTTTGGATTCCAACTGTAATATCTGCCGCTGGTGCAATTCCGAATGCCCAGATTAAGAAAAGTATAAAAACAGCTACACCGGCACCGGCGATAATTGAAATTTTCTTGTGACCCTTTATCCAGTCTAAGATTACATTTCCGGTTTTTGCTGGCGATTTTTTACTTTTCTTATTTTTAGCCTTGTCTTCATCTTCTTTTTTCAGCTCTTCTACCGCATCTTCAGCATCTTCATCAGTTAGCTCAGATTTTTCCTTAGCTGCTGATTTTTCATCATTTTTTTCATCCTCAGCTTTAGTTTCTTCTTCATCCTCTTCATCTTCTGGTCCATCAATAATTTCTTCCTTTGCCGCCTCAGAAATAGTATCTTCCATAGTTGGAATCTTAGGTGGAGTCTGCAAATTTTTTGTTACTGGAAGCTTAGTACTGGCTGCAAGTTTGATGATAGACGGATCCACCGTTACTAGGACGATAGTCTTTTCCGCCGCAATACCAGACTTAGCAATTAGTTTAATATTGACCACGCTTCTAAAGACGCTAGCCTTTTTCGGTGGTACAAGCGCCACGATCTTTTCTTTTGAATTTTCGATCTTAGTAATGATATCAGTGATATCATCTTCTGGCTCAATATAAATCACATCTTTATTCATATTAAAATAATAATAACACATTTTTTAAAGCTTGTGTTAAAATAAATATAAATGAGCTTATTTAATCGCCAAAAAACTAATTCTGAACCCACAGAAAACCAGTCTGGTTTTGCTGAGATGGCGCTAAAAACCATCCAAGATGGTGTAGTGATGACCGACAAAAACGGCGTGATTAAGTATATCAATCCCGCTGCAGCTACCTTAACTGATTGCGGAGGAGCTAACAATGCAGTAGGCTTAGATTTTGGTTTAATAATCAAATTAGAGTCAAAAGAAGGCCGCGAACTAAGTGATAATGAAAACCCCCTAGTTCAAGCCATGAAAACTGGTCAGCCACTTGAATCGTATCAAGCTTGCCTTATTGCTGGGCCATCTGAAAAACGAGTTCCGGTTGCGATCTCTCTTCATCCTACTGATGGTTTAAATCAGAATCGCCTTATTACTTTTCGCGATATTACTAAAGAACTTGCTGAAGAAGGCGAACAAATGGAATTTATTTCTACTGCTTCCCATGAGATGCGTACGCCGGTCGCTACGATCGATGGTTATCTTTCCCTTGCTTTAAATCCTCAAACCGCTTCTATTGACGCGCGAGCACGAGGATATCTAGACTCAGCGCAGGCCGCTTCTAAACATCTCGGTAAACTCTTTCAAGATCTATTAGATACTACTAAATTAGACGATGGTCGTATTCGTCCGAATTTTGAGCCGGTTGAAATGGTTGGTTTAATTAAACAAATTTCTGATGGTTACCTCTCGCGGGCAAATGAGGCTAAAATTAATCTAACCTTTGGCACGGAAAATTCAGCATCTTTTGGCGAAAACCGTCGTATGGAACAGGTAGTCTATAGTTTTGTTGATCCAAATTTCATGCGTGAGATCATGGATAATATCGTGGAAAATGCCTTAAAATATACTCCAGCTGGAGGTTCAATTTATATTAATGTACGTGGCGACGGAGACCGAGCTCTGATCAATGTAACTGACACCGGGATTGGTATTTCTGCAGACGATCTTGGTCATATTTTCCAAAAGTTTTATCGTGCCGATAACTCCGATACTCGTGAAATTGGCGGCACCGGCCTCGGCCTTTATCTAGTTAAACAACGTATTGAAGCGATGGGTGGCCGTGTTTGGGCAGAATCCGCCTTTGGCGAAGGATCGACTTTTTATATTTCTTTGCCAAGATTAACTAGCGATGAATATGAAAAACGTATGATTGCTGTCAATAATCGCAAACTCCAGAGTCAAGTGAACCCGCCAGCTCCACCAAAACCACAGCCAAATCCGCAACCGGCTCCGCAGGTGCAACCACAACCAAACCCACAACCACAGCCAAATCCGCAACCGGCTCCGCAGGTACAACCACGACCAAACCCACAACCACAGCCGCAGCAAACAACACAACAATCGCAAAATAACCAAAATATTAACCTAAACGGAGAAGTAAAATGAGTAAAATAATGGTAGTAGAAGACGACGCAAGTTTACGCGAAATCTACAGTATCCGTATTACGGCTGAAGGCTATGATGTAGTTTCTGCTGGTGACGGCGAAGAAGCTTTAGCAATGACAGTACGTGAAAAACCTGACCTAATCCTGTCAGATGTTATGATGCCAAAAATATCTGGTTTTGATATGCTAGATATTCTTAAATCTACTCCAGAAACTGCTGATATTAAAGTCGTAATGATGACTGCGCTTTCAGCCGATGATCAACGTGAGCGTGGCGAGAGATTAGGCGCAGACCGTTATTTGATCAAATCGCAAGTAGGTATAGAAGACGTAGTAAATACTATTCATGAAGTACTTGGCGATAAGGCCCCAGAGAAAAAAGAAACTAATAAAGAGGCAGAAGAAGCCAAACAGCCAGCCGCGTCTGCCGCTGCTCCGGCGTTTTCTATTCCAGGATCATCCTCGGAGTTGAAAAATGAGGCAAATCCGGCTCAATAAGTTTTTAGCAGAGCGTTTAGGAGTTTCGCGCCGTGAGGCCGATGAATTAATTTTTCATGGAAAAGTAAAAATCAATGATAAAATAGCTGATCTAGGGGCTCGTTTACCCTGTTCCGAGGATGGTATAATTGACAAAACATATAAAGTATGCTATAATAATAAGATAATACCGCTAACGGCGGATTTCTTGTATCTAGCATTTAATAAACCAGTTGGCTATGTTTGCTCGCGTCGTGCTCAGGGAACCTCTCCAACTCTTTTTGAACTTTTACCAAAAAAGTATCAGAAATTAAAAACAGTAGGACGATTAGATAAAGATAGTTCCGGACTCATACTACTCACTAATGATGGTGATTTTGCGTATAAAATGACTCACCCAAAATTCCATAAGGAAAAGATTTATGAGGTTGAGCTAGACCATCCCCTAGAGCCGCTTCATCAGCAGATGATTTCTGATTTTGGGGTTTTACTTGACGATGGCCCTAGCAAATTTACTGTTATTAAGAAGGGCAAAGGTTATACTGTTATTCTTACGGAGGGGCGCAATCGTCAAATTCGCCGTACTTTTGCAGCGTTAGGATATAAGGTCGTGAAGCTTCACCGCACGCAATTTGGCAATTTTAAGCTCACTAATCTTCCCTCTGGTCACTTTACTGAGTTTAAACTCTGACGTCCCCTTTTTTAAAACTTAAAAATGTGATAATATATAACCATGAACACAATCTTAGGGCTAGATATTGGAACAGAATATGTTAAGGCCGTTCTTGCGCGCCCAAATAAAAAAGGCGTTCTTGAAGTTTTGGGTGTTGGTAAGTCAAAACAATCTGAGGGTAATATGCATGCTGGAGCCGTAGCGGATATTCCAGCTGTCGTTGCTACTTGTGAAGAAGCATTGGTAAAAGTTGAAGAAGAGGCTGGTGAACGGGCAAATCTTGCCGTAGTCGGGATTGCTGGTGAACTTATTAAAGGTAACACTACTACCGTTCGTTATAATCGTAAAAATCCAAACAAGCCAATCACTGAAGCGGAAATGAATGACATTATTCGTAAGGTCCAGCAAAAATCTGGTGAAGTAGCTAAAAAAACCGTTGCGCTTGAGACCGGTAATGATAATGTAGAAGTTCGTTTGATTAACTCCGCCATAGTTTCTTTAACTATTGATGGTTATAAAATATCAAACCCAATTGGTTTTAAGGGGTCCGATGTTGCAATTCAATTTTACACTGCCTTTGCTCCGTTAATCCATGTAGCCGCAATTGAAAAAGTGTGCGCGGAATTAAACTTGGACCTTTTAACGGTTGCTGTTGAACCTTTTGCAGTTTGTCGTGCTTGTCTTGGCGACGATTTAGATTCAAACTTTTCTAGTGTTGTTATGGATATTGGTGGTGGAACTACTGATATTGCCGTAATTGAAGACGGTGGCGTTGAAGGGACCAAGATGTTTTCTATTGGTGGCCGAAGTTTTACTCACCAAATCGCCGAAAGTCTCGGCGTAGATACTGAGACTGCAGAGCAATATAAATTAGATTACGATACTAGCAAATTAGACGATAGAATTAAAGCAAAGGTAGAGACTGCGCTATCGCGTAACTTGAGTGTCTGGTTAACAGGAGTAGAAGTTGCACTTGAAGAATTTGATAATCTAACTAGCCTTCCGCGTAGCGTATTGCTTTGTGGTGGTGGGGCGAGTCTTTCTCTCGTTCAGGAAACCCTTGCTGTTTCTGACTGGTATCAGAATTTGCCGTTTTCACGTCGTCCAGTAATTAACTTGATTGAAGTAGCTGATCTTCCAGATTTAGTATTACCACAAAATTCTATATTAGATCACTCCTTTGCTACTGCACTCGGACTCCTAAGAGTTGGCGTTGATACACTTGCTGGCGCACCAGAAGAGAATAAACTCCGTGCTAAATTGGCGAAGATCTTACAAAACTAGAAAAGCCCGCTAGTCTAGCGGGCATTTCTAAAAGATGTTACATTTTTTATTCTTTAACTTTTACTACCTTCTTCCTTTTTAATATGTAATAAGTATCAGGCAAGATTTTTTTACCATCTACTTTTACGGTTTTTACATCAAGTATCTTACCGCTAAAATCCCTTTCTACCAGAACTAACCAGTTACCAATCTCTCCTTTAGCAGCGGCTCCAAGCCCAGCTGCAATCGCCAAATTATTTTTTCCTTTAGCAGCAGCATGAGAATCCCAACCTGCCGCTAATGCGACGCTAGAACTTGCATCATCATTAGTTTCTGCGTATCCGCTAACACCAGTAGTGACTGCAGCTCCCTCGCGGCAATCTATTTCGGTTTTAGTATTCACGGCGGGTGATGCAGCTATACCGAACCTACATTTCTTACCGACTTTAGCCGTTCCGCCGGTCTCAGTAATGACAGCAACACCTCCCAATGATCCATCTTGGGTGGATGAAGAGCCAAAACCTGTAGCAGCCGCAAGAGAATGTTTCCCGTTTGCAAATGAGTTGGATTTTTTTCCAGTCGTGATTGCGACCGAATAATCTTCGGTCGCCTTTGCTAAGCTTATTTCGGCAGTGGCGCCAGCGATTGAATTGGTACCAGTGTTTTTTGCCACCGAACCTTCTCCAGTGCAAGCCATAATGCTTGAATCAAAATAGTAGCCAGTATTATAGATGAACGCGTGATCATCAAGTGATATTCCGACTGATGCGCGCCCTCTAAGTTCCAACTCAGCATTTTTTCCAGTGCCAACAATAGCTGATTCATCACCAGTCATGTGAAATTTTACATAGTCTTCTTTGATAATTTTTACTACACCCTCACTACGTTCCATAGTATCTTCCATAATTACCTCCTTAAGTGTATACCTATAAGTGTCCTTTATAGAAAATCATACTTTAGAAAAAATGTAACAAAATCTAAAAGTACGATTCTCCACCAATAGAAAATATTTTATGATTATATCATATTTTCACTAAAAAGTCACGTTATTCTATTACGGCTTTAATTCTTCTCACCCCCGCAGAAGAAGATTCTTCTTTCTTGATCTTAAAGTGACCAATTGCGCCAGTATTATTAACGTGTGGACCGCCACAAACCTCGCGTGAAATTGGATTATCAAAATCACCAATAGTATAGACTTTTAATTTTTCGGGATATTTATCCCAGAATTGTCCATGAGCCTTTAGAACGTCCTTTGCATAATTTTTATCATAGTCATCAAACACTACAGGTAAATCCGCTTCAATCCATTCATTGACCTGCGCTTCTACCTTAGCTTTTTCCTCATCGGTCATCTTATGATCAAGATTAAAATCAAATCTCACGCGGTCCGCGGTGATATTGGAACCTTTTTGGGAAATGCTAGGATCAATTAATTTCTGCAGGGCAGCGAGTAAAAGATGTGTCGCGGTATGATATTTTACTGTTTGCTCACCATGATCTTCAAGTCCACCCTTAAACATGCCTTTAGAAGCAGTTTGCGAGCGTTCGCGCTGTTCCTTTAGGGCTTCTTCAAATTCTGTGCGGTAGTTTTCTGAGAGCTTAATCCCCTCGCGGTAGCATTCTTCTACGGATAGCTCAATTGGAAATCCATAAGTATCCTGAAGTTTAAACAGGTCCCGCCCAGACAATTTAGATGAAGCAATTTTCTTTAATTCCCTTAAACCGCGATTGAGGGTTTTACGAAATGCGCTCTCTTCCTTTAGTAATACTGAAAGTGCGTTCTCGCGATGGGTTAAAATTACATCTGGTAAATCTTTGTAATTATCTGCTATGATTGGGATAATTTCCGCCAAGAAATCTGACGCAATACCTAAATCTAAAGCCCTCAAAATTGCTCTTCTAACTAATCTCCTCATCGCATAACCTTGCGTTTTATTGGATGGCACTAATCCTTGCGCCGCTAGAAGATATGCTCCACGGATATGGTCCGCAATAACTCGCATCTCGTCAGTATTGTTATCGTATGATTTTCCAGAAATCTCTTCTAGCTTTTCAATAATTGGTCGCATTAAGGAGATTTTAAAGACGTCAAACGAACCAATAGAAGCCGCGGTAATTCTTTCTAGACCTCCACCAAAATCAACATTTTTCTTTTCAAGTTCTTCAAATGATCCATCCGGCATCCGGCGATATTGCATAAATACTTGGTTTCCAATTTCCATAAATCTAGCACCATCGCTTGCTGGGTGTGCTAAACCGTATTTTTCTTCGTCTTGTAATTCTGCCCCAAAATCATAAAACACCTCAGAATCTGGCCCACAAGGGTCACCAATTGGCGTGGTTTCACAGCCTCCGCCACGGCTCCACCAGTTTTCCTTGTCATCATAAAAGAATATTCTTTCTCCAGGTTTAATACCTCGCGAGTCTCCGTTTTCAGCTGCACCGATTTCGGCAATCTCAGCTGATACTCCTGCTTCCATAAACACCTTCTGCCAAATTTCGGCAGCTTCAGTATCTTTAGGGATACCATATTTTTCATTACCAATAAAACAAGTTACATAAATTTTTTCAGGGTCAAGACCAACTTCACTCGTTAAGAATTCAAAAAAGTTGCGAATTTGTTCCTCTTTAAAGTAGTCACCCAACGACCAGTTTCCAAGCATCTCAAAAACAGTGGTGTGTCTAGGATCACCTACATCTTCAATGTCCTGTAGGCGCATAGAAGGTTGTGAATCTGTCAGACGCTTTCCTTCTGGATGATCTTTGCCAAGAAGATAAGGCAAAAGTGGCTGCATTCCAGAGCCAGTAAAAAGGGTAGTTGGGTCATTCTCTAAAACCAGCGGAGCCGGCTGAATCACCTTATGTCCTTTTTTGACTTGAAATTCTAAGAATTTTTTTCTAATTTCATTCGCATCCATAAGATATAGTATAACATCTCTTGACTTTTACGTAAACCTATACTATAATAAACTTAAGCATAATCAAAGGAATTATTATGGCGCAAACAAAAAAGAAAAAAGCAACCAAAACTACGAAGAAGCCGGCCACTAGGACTCAGGCTCATAGAAAAGCAGCAACCAGAACCAAAAAGTGCTGCAATATCAGTTCTAAAGAACGTATTCATATTTACGTCATTACCGCGATGGGCATGATCACTGGTCTTCTTCTCTGCGCAAATGCTACAATTTTAGCCCTTACGCAATAAATCCCCCACCAAGGCAGACTTCTCCATCGTATAAAACGGCGCTCTGTCCGCTGGCTGGGCGTTTAATTTCCGACTCAAAAATTATTTTTTTGCCGTCAAACTCTGCTGAAACTAGTGGTGCTCGGTGCCTCAAGCGTACCAAGACTTGCTTTTTAT
>JAZQTT010000012.1:0-46146 GCA_045630905.1 Candidatus Nanosyncoccus sp. | reverse complement strand
AATACTTCTTTTTGAATTCTTCTTCGTTTTTTAAAAGGTTTCGCATTTCTTTTAAGAAATCTTGGTAGATTTTATCTTCATAAAACATGTTTTCTGGGTCTTCTTCGCTATATTTTTTTGATAATCTTTTGATTGTGTAATCTAAATAATCTGATATTTTTTCGTCAGGCATTCTTTCGTGAGCAACGAAGAAGCTTCTTACAAAAACAATGTCAATTCTAGAATTACGATCTGCAGAAGAAATTAGTTTACCGTAATTACTGCGTGGTTCGTCTTCTTTGGATGATCTGTGATCTTCTATTGCTTCTTTGATAGTTTTACGTTCTTCGTCATTGAAAAACTTTGTGAAGTTTTTATCGTTTATGAAATGTTTAGCGGCGATTAGATGATGTTTTTCGTGATCTTCGTGTTTGCCTAAGTCGTGGCATGCTGCGATGGTGTAAATCATATTTGGATCAAGATCCAATTTGAACGCTTTATTTAATTCAAAACTGCGACGAATGACTTCTTTTATGTGAGCCTGGTTATGTCCGCCATCGTTTTTAGAATATTCGGGAAGTATGTGGGAGCGAATATAGTCTTTAAGATCTAGCCGAACATCTTTTGTGAGCCAATCCAAAATGCTGATATTATTAGTTTTAGTGAATTCTTTTTCAAATTTAGCTTTATCCGAAGTGATTTTATCAGCAGTTTTTAAGAACTCTTTATATTCTGGGTCATCAAAATAGATTTTTTCATTGGCATAGCCGTGTTTACCATATTTTTCTAATAGATGCTGGCGTGATTCTTCGCAGTTTTTTGCTAGCGAATATTCAGGATTATGTTTTAAACGGTAAGCAAAGGTTCTTTTTATAATACTTTCAATATTGGTACTTCTATCTGCGCTGGAAACAATCTTGCCGTAGATACTTCTGGGTTCGTTTTGTTTGCTGGAACGATGATCTTCGACTGCTTCCGCCATAGTTTTTATTTGCTCGGCGCTAAAAAATTTTTCTAAATGTTTATCTTTAGCAAGAATGTCGGCGGAGACTTTTTCATGATTTTTAGCATCGATATGATGCCCTATATCGTGGTAAGCGGCAATGGTGTAGACCATGTCTGGATTTATGTTTTTATTTTTTTCTGCAAAACGAAGGCTTCGTCTGATAACGTATTCTATATGATCAATTCCGTGGGCCGTATCGTTTTCTTGGTATTTAGGAAGAATTTCTGATTCAATATAGTTTTTGAGTTCTTTGTTGATTTTTAGTTTCATTATATGAGTTTTATCCTATTATTGTTATATAATATGTTATCATTTTCTTAGAATAGTTTAAATAGTTAGAAGTGGAGATAAAGATGGAAAATAAGCTAAAAAATGTACTGAAGTTTTATCTTTTAGCTACTAAGCTTAAAGAGAAGATTAGGACGGGATGGGGTGATGATTATTGGAATATAAATAAGGAGAGACGCGAAAGTATTGCGGAACACATTTATGGAACGTGTATACTGGCGATCGCGATGGATTCAGAATTTGAAACGAACTTAGATATTGAAAAGGTGGTCATGATGTTGGTTCTTCATGAGTTAGGGGAAGTTAAAATTGGAGATATTACTCCTTTTGACAATGTTTCTCGTGAGGAAAAGGCTAGGATTGAACATGAAGCGATTAGGGATATTCTTGGAGATTTGGTGAAAAAAGATGAATATTATAACTTGCTACTTGAATTTGATGAAAGAAAAACGAAAGAGGCGATTTTTGCTTACTATTGCGATAAGATGGATGCGGATTTGCAGGCTAAAATCTATCAGGATATGGGGTGCCAGAATCCTCTGGATGGGCAGGGAAATGATATTATATTTAACAATCCACATACCAAGCAGGCGATTATTAATGGGGCGAAAACTGCATTTGATATCTGGTATGAAGGGGATAAATCACTATTTAAGGATGATCAGAAGTTTGCCGGTTTACTTGATTATGTGAAGAAAACTGATACCCAAGGGATAATCCGGTAATCAATTGACTTTTTAAAGTATTTATGCTATAATTACAGTAGTGGAGTTTGGAGGTGATACCGAAGGACAACACTGAACATTGTGAGTGATTTATAGTTGATGTCATGGGTTTTCTCTATTTCTGTGACCTGTTTTAGCTATCTTATAGGGTAATTAAAACAGGTCGCAGAATTGGCTGCGCCTTAACTTTATTTTATGAGGCGCTTGTAGCGCCAGAAGGAGGGAAACTATGAAACAAGTAACATTAAAGGCGCCTATTCTTGATATCACAGAAGTGGCAGAATATTTGAGACAGACTTTTATTGTTGAAAGGAGAGAGGAGTTTCATCCCCTTTCGCCTACTAAAATTAAAAAGCCCGGAAGGGCTATGAGGCTATTTTTAGAAGATTTGGGGGCGGACTTTATTAAGCCACCAAATCTCGAGGAGACGGCTTATGTCATGGATTTAGTAACTGACACCGGGAAAGACTTTGCTACGGCTGAAATTATAATTGATTTCTGGACCGATGAGGTCTGGATAATTTATAAATAATTAATTGGATCACTCAAAAAGCCCTCGGTCTTATGCCCGAGGGCTTAATTTTTTAGGTTTATGATTTTTTATAAATCCAGAGATTCCAGAATTTTGATGGCCTCTCTAAATGAATCATTCGCCCTTGGGTTCAGGTTCAACTCAATTAGTGTTTTATACATCTCGAGTCTCTCCGTTCTGTAAGGTGCCCGATCTTGCTCCGGCATTTTTTCGATCAACATTTTGTCGATTAAGCCACAGCGTCTTTTTTCGCTTGTGGTTTTTGGTGCCAGAGAACCGTAGTTCCCACAGCAGATGTTTTCATGGATGCAGGCGTTTTTTGCATAAATTATGCTTGCGCCCTCGTCCACTACAATAGTATTGGTTACCGGATTGTACTTTACTAAGTACTTGGAAATTTTTTCCTTCGGTAACCCAGTGAGGTTAGATACTTCCTTTCGGATATCTGCCCACTCGAAATTAAATTCAAGTGGCCTCCCATTATAATACAATCTAATTTCCATAATTAGCCCTCCTTTTTAATGTATTTTTTATGGAATACCGTCTTGATATTATAGCATAAATTTAATTATGAGTCAATATTAAACTTCGGTTTCGCTATCTGTTTTAAGACTTTTAATAGGGAAGGATATAGAAGCTGCGATAGATGTAATTAGTAAAATAATACAGAATGATGCAGTGGCAGATTTTTGATGTTTTTTATTTTAGCCGTATATGGCCAGACTCTACTTATAATTCTAACGTATAAAAGGGAAAAGTTAATAGTTTACGTGGGTTTATGCAGACTTTTATTTTTTTGTTTAATATGATATGATGGATATATAATTTAAGGAGAAAAAAATGTCTACAGGTGGAATTATTGCGATCGTAATAGTTGCTATAATACTAATTATTATCATGGTAATCATCGGTGCTTATAATGGTTTAGTTAAACTTGATGAAAGAGTTAATGAAGCTTGGAGCGATATTACCGTTCAATTGAAATACCGTGCTGATTTAATCCCAAATGTGGTTGAAACAGTAAAAGGTTATGCAAAGCATGAAAAAGAAACCTTTGAAATGGTAACAAGTGCAAGAAGCGCTGCGATGGGTGCTAAAACTGTAAAACAAGCTGCAGAAGCTGAAAAAGAAATGCAGGGAGCGCTTGGCAGAATCTTTGCAATTGCAGAAGCTTACCCAGAACTAAAAGCAAATGAAAACTTTGTAAAATTACAATCACAATTACAAGATGTTGAAGATAAAATTCAAGCAGCACGCCGATTCTATAACGCAGGCGCAAAAGAGCTTAATACTAAAATTAAGACTTTCCCAACTAATTTAATCAATAATATCGTAGGTCACTTTAAGAAGCGTGACTACTTTGAAGTAGAAGAAAGCGAAAAAGCTAAGATTAAAGACGCACCAGAAGTAAAATTCTAAAGATTTTGATTTTGAATTTTTAAACTAAGGTAAAAAATGTATAAACAAATCGCAGAGAACAAACGCAAGACAGTGTTCATTATTATTGGGTTTGTCATATTGATTGGAATCATCGCGGGTGTTTTTGCATATTTTTATCGCGATCCCTGGATTGCAGTTTGGACAATATTAGTAGCGATTATTTATGCCGTGATTCAATATTTTGCAGCTGGTTCCTTAACGATGGTAATGACTGGTGCGAAAGAAATTGTTAAAAAGGATAATCCGCGTCTATATAATATAGTAGAGAATTTATCGATTACTACCGGTCTACCAATGCCAAAAGTTTATATTATAGACGATAAAGCACCAAATGCTTTTGCAACGGGGCGTGATCCAAAACATGCGTCAGTTGCGGCAACGACTGGGTTGATTGATATTATGGACGATAAGGAATTGACGGCAGTGATGGCGCATGAAATGTCGCACGTTAAAAACTATGATATTAGAGTATCGATGATTGTGTTTGGTTTGGTATGTGTGATCGGCTTAATATCTGATTTAGCCTTTAGATTTATGTTCTACGGCAGTAGGCGGAGAAACAACGAAGGAAGCCCAATGGGTTACGCGTTAATTATTATAGTTGCGATTTTATCACCAATCGTAGCGGCGATTGCGCAGATGGCGGTATCAAGACAAAGGGAATTTTTAGCAGATGCTTCTGCAGTAAATATTACGAGATATCCTGAAGGAATGATTGCAGCACTAAAGAAATTACAGTCTCATTCGCAGCCGATGAAGAGCCAAAATATCGCAGCAGAAGCAATGTATATTAATAATCCATTGAAAAAAGGATTTTTCAATAATTTGTTTAGCTCACATCCGCCAATTGAAAAAAGAATTGAGAGGTTGGAACATGGCAAAACAACCTTCTAAGACGAAAAAACAAAGAATAAAAAAACAGCCTGATGAGGTGAAAAAGTATAATCCGCACAAATCTTTTCGTCGTACTTATCGTGAAGACTATCAGCGGGACTTAAAGGTGCCTGGGATTATGCATCATATAGTTTTAACTTTTAAGACAATTTTTAAAAATTGGAAGTTATTTTTACCATTTTTAATTATATCCGTAGTGGTGAGTATTGCGTTGATTGGTATAACGAGCGAATCTACTTATAAACAAATTCAGGAAGCCATTGAGCAGGCAAGCATAAAGACTGGGGGAGGGGAGATTGGTACCTTTGGGAAAGCTGGCTTAATTTTATTTTCTGTAGTTACTTCTGGTGGGTTTATGAGTTTTGAGGGAGAGGGAACTGTCATATTTGGAATTATAATGTTCCTAGTTATTTGGCTGGTTACAATTTTTATTGTGCGTCATCGGCTAGCTAAACATAATATAAAACTTAGAGATGCATTGTATAATGCAATGACGCCACTTTTATCTTCTTTTGTAATTTTAGTAATTGTCTTGATTGAATGTATCCCGATTGTTCTGTTTTTAATTGCTCTTTCTGCGGCGGTAAAAACTGAATTTCTAGCTACACCGTTTTATGCATTATTATTCTTTGTGTTCGCAGCATTGATGATATTGCTTTCTGCATATCTACTATCTAGCAGCGTAATTGCACTAATCGCAGTTTCTGCCCCAGGTCTTTATCCTATTCCGGCTATGAAAACCGCTTCTGAATTAATGATGGGAAGAAGAACTAGATTTGTTTTAAGGCTAATTGCTTTAATATTGGCGATGATGGTTTTGTGGGCAATTATTATGATTCCATTAATAATGTTTGATCTTGCGATGAAAAACTTTGACTGGGCGGCAGGAATACCGTTTATTCCAATATGCCTCATGATTATGACTTACTTTACCATGATATACAGTTCAGTTTATTTATATTTATATTATCGTTGGTTACTTAAGAATTAATTAGTTTGATAAAATCTTGTTCACTAATAGTCTTAATGCCTAATTTTAGGGCTTTTTCAGTCTTGCTTTTTCCTGGTTTTTCACCAGCAATAAGTGCAGTTGTGTTTCTTGTGACTGAGGATGTTACATCTGCGCCAAGCGAACGTAGTTTATCTTCTGCCTCTTCGCGACCCATTGAAGATAAAGTGCCGGTTATAATATACGATTGCCCAGCGAGCGGTAATTTTTGATTACCTTCTGATATTGGCTTAACTCCTAACTTATCTAGTTCTTTTAGGAGTTCTAGGTTATCTTCATCGGAAAACCATGCTAAAATTGATTCAGCAACAACTTGCCCAATATCGTTAATACTTAGAAGATCATCTTCAGAAGCGATTATAAGATTATCTAGAGATTTAAAATGCCTGGCTAAGCTAGTTGCGGTTTGAGCGCCGACATGGCGGATGCCAAGAGCTGTAATAAATTTAGCTAAGCTTGGAGTTTTTGAAGCGGAAATTGCTTCAATGAGATTTTTTGCAGAAAGATCGCCAAAGCGTTCAAGTTTTGAGACGTTGGCACTAGTTAGTTTGTAGAGGTCGGCGATTGAATTAATTAAACCGGAATCCACTAGCGCTACGACATTTTTCTCCCCTAATCCTTCAATATTGAGGGCTGGTTTAGAAGCATAATATTCAATGGCGCGTTTTAGGATATAATCGCTGCTTTCGTTTTTAACTCGGTAAACAACTTCACCTGTTGGACGTTCAAACTCAAGTTCTGGGTATTGCTTTTTTAAGGCTTCAAGATAATTAAATGGCACTGTATCTTCTGGGCGTAGAGTAGTTAAAACTTCTTTTATTTGTGGAATAATATCTCCGGCTTTATAGATAATTACTGTGTCTCCTATTCTGACGTCTAGTCTTTCTATTTCGTCAGCATTGTGAAGAGAAGCGTGTCTGACGGTGGTACCAGCAACTTCTACTGGATCTAAAATTGCGACTGGAGTTGCTGCACCAGTGCGGCCAATAGAAATAACAATATCTCTAACGATAGTAGTTGATTCTTCGGCAGGAAATTTATAAGCGACTGCTCCGCGTGGAGTTTTTCCGACAATACCTAAACTATCATAGGTTTTACGATCATTAATTTTTATCACCATGCCGTCTGTATTAAATTTAAGACCTTTGCGATAATCGTCTAGATCTTTTATGTAATTAAATAATTTGGTTTTTTCGGAAGATTTAAAAATACGATCTTCGTTTGAGGTTTGAAAACCAAATTTTCTTAGAGTTCCATAGGCTGAGTGCCAAGTTTCACTATCAGGTGCAACGAGATCATAAGCTATAAATTTGAGAGGGCGGCTTGCGGCAATTTTAGGATCTAATTGGCGAATTGAACCGGCAGCAAGATTGCGCGGGTTAGCAAATTCTGGTGCGCCGTTTTTACGTTGTTTCTCATTTAAGATTTCAAAATCTTTTTTAAAGATAACAATTTCACCACGAACTTCTACTTCTTCCTCGTCTGTATTGATTTTTAATGGGATATTTTCAATCGTTTTAACATTTAACGTAACGTCTTCGCCAACTAGACCGTCACCACGAGTGATGGCTTGCGTAAAAATTCCGTCTTCATATTTTAATGAGCAGGCAAGGCCGTCCATTTTGATATCGGTGAAGAATTCTGTAATTTTATGGTCGGGAATGAGTTTTTCGTTTCTTGAGATCCAGTCTAAAACTTCTTCTTTAGAAAAGACATCAGCAAGCGAAATCATGCGTTTTTTATGAGCTACTTTAGTGAATTTATCGAGCGGTTTTCCGGCTACTCTTTGGGTAGGAGAATCTGGAGTAATAAGTTCTGGATATTCTGTTTCAAGTATAGTGAGTTCATGTTTTAACGAGTCAGCAGCGGCTTCACTCATCGTTGATTCGTCTAAGACGTGATAATGATAGCGATAATCGTTTATTAATTCCCTGAGTTTTAGGATTCTTTTTTCAGCCTCAATTTTATTCATTATTTATTATTTTAGCACAGATTTAGCTTTAGTGTATAATTAGGCTATGGAGAGGGTCTATATTGCGATTGATTTGAAATCTTTTTATGCGTCCGTGGAATGTGTTGAGAGAAATCTGGACCCTCTATCGGCGTATCTTGTGGTTGCAGATAAATCTCGTACTAATAAAACAATTTGTCTTGCAGTTTCTCCTGCTTTAAAAGCGTATGGTATTGCTGGGCGAGCGCGATTGTTTGAAGTAGAGAAAAAGGTGCGTGAAATTAATGCCGGAAGACGAGCTAATGAAAAAATAGAATATATAACTGCTACTCCGAGGATGGCGTATTATATGAGTTATAGTGCAAGGATTTTTAATGTATATCTAAAATTTGTGGCACCGGATGATATTTTTGCTTATTCTATTGACGAGGTATTTATCGACGCAACGCCTTACTTGAAGCTATATAAAATGTCGGCAAAAGAAATGGCGCAGAAAATGATGCGGGCGGTTTTTGAGGAGACTGGGATTACGGCTACGGCTGGTGTTGGAGCTAATATGTATCTTGCAAAAGTGGCGATGGATATAGTAGCAAAGCATATCGAACCAGATGAGAATGGCGCAAGGATTGCGGAACTTGATGAGATGAGCTATCGGGAGCGACTTTGGGATCATAAGCCTTTGATGGACTTTTGGCGCGTGGGTAAGGGCTATGCTAAAAGATTAGAAAGCGCAGGGCTTTTTACGATGGGAGATATTGCGCTTTGTTCGGAAAAAAATGAAGATTATTTATATAGAATGTTTGGTGTGAATGCGGAGCTTTTAATTGACCATGCATGGGGGTATGAACCTTGTAAAATTAGCGACGTAAAAGCATATCGGCCAAAGAATAATTCTTTTTCTTCAGGGCAAGTTTTAAAGGAACCGTATGATTTTGAAAAAGCTAGGGTGGTGGCTACGGAGATGGCTGAGGAGATGGCGCTTTCTTTACTAAGAAAAAAGCTTACTACGGACCAAGTTGTTTTAACGGTTAATTATGATAAGATTAGTTTAAATAACTATAATGACGAAGTCGTGGAGGATCGTTATGGGCGAAGCGTTCCAAAGCCGGCGCATGGGACGTTTAATTTAAAATCTCAAACTTCGTCATCCGGGCTAATTCGTGAAGCGGTACTTTCATTATTTGATGATTTAGTTTCCCGAGATTTATTGATTAGGAGAATTACAATCAATGTGAATCATGTAATACGGGAAGGGGAGACTAGGTTGCGCCAGTTGGATTTATTTACGGACTATGAAAAAAATGAGATGGTTTTAGAAAAGGAAAAATTAGTTAATAAGGCTGTGGTTGATATAAAACGAAAGTATGGGAAAAATGCGATTTTAAAAGGTATTAACTTTGAGAAGGGGGCTACAGGACGAGAAAGAAATCGACAAATCGGGGGACATAGAGGATGAAAAAGGAATATGAAGAAATAATAAATCACAAACATTATGAACCAAGGTTTCATAAGAGAATGTCTATGGAGATGAGAGCGGCGCAGTTTTCGCCATTTGCGGCGCTAACTGGATATGATAAAGTGATTAGGCGCACGGTTAAAGCGTCTGAGCTTTTAAATAAAAGAGTGATTGATATGGCTGACCCGGATGGGAAAAATGATGTGTATGTAGAGATGGAGGAAAAATAAGGTTTAAATGTTTTTTGCTTTTTTAAGAATGTTGGATAATTATTCTGATTAATAAAGATTAATTAATATTGCAAATTAAAAACGTAAAGGGTATAGTAGCGGTTTTATATCCTACGGAACACATTCCCGGTGTTAGTAGAACTATAGGTTATTAGAGTCTATAGAAAAAGACTCTTCAGTTAGTAGAGGGATTATCTCGATAGCAGGTTCTTCATATGGGTGAGCTTTTCGTAAAGCAGCAATGGCCCCATTTACTTTATCTACGTCACATACTACCTCTAACTTCTCCTCCTCTACAAACTCTAGCTTACCATTCTCACCTATATATGGGTTAGCTTTCTCATTTGGTCTAAAAGTCCCCACTACCTTAATAGAATAAGAGCAATGGTCATAATTACCAATTACCCCAGCACCAGCTTCACAGACGGCATTTCTGACTTTTCTAGGCTATCTGCTGGCACCGTTACGACAATCTTTACCCTTTTTGTATCAAGCTTCATTTCTTAATCTTACCCTCCCAGACTTTCCTTACCCAGCTAAGCGATAGTGTAGATAACGTAAACCCTATTACTGGCACTAATGAAGAAAGGAATACGTTAGATATTGCTTCAATGGTAAAGCAATAGACCACCACTATAATATAGGTCATTACACAAATACAGAGTCGCCTAGTCCACGAAGTTTCCCATGCTTTATCTAGCTCTACTTTAGCATTTCGTGCCTTAATATTTCTAATCTCAGCTTCAATTTTCTTGTTGTCCATATCTTATATTATACTATCTTTTCCTACTTTTCTTCTTCTTTTTACGGAAACGGTAAATAGCAATAACGACATTAATAATGAGAATTGTTTGCGCAATCATACCCACGATAGAAAAAACGCAAATATCGTATATCAACCAAATGATAGCAGTTATTGCTCCAGCATAGCGAATTTTAGTGATGTCGCAAGTATAAATAGCAATAGTATAGATACAAGGTGCTAATATTGGTAATACAGCAAGCGGTGAATCAAAGGCAAAAAATCCAATCATAATGTATAGCGTTACAAAAATAATTGGTAATATTTTAGGGGTCTTAATTTTTTTCGATGAAATATAGGCAGCAATAGCATTACGAATAGTAGAGATAAATTTGCTTGCCATTCCAGCCCAAGCACCTAAAAAAGCATAGTGCATAAAGGCACAGAATCCTGACATCACATCCATTTTTAGCAAAGTAGACTTTCTTTTTCTTTGCATAGCAATAATATTAAAGATAAAGCCAGCTAATGCAAAGGCTTGCGATATTAGGTAAGATGTATTTATTCCATTACTAAAATCCAAAGGATTCATATTTAAATTATAGCAGATTACATTTATGTTATTTTTAATGAAAATGAATATTAGCACAGAATGGTTAATCTGATAACGAATCAGGTTTTAGGGCGGAACCGCGTAGAACCGAATTGGAACTACCTCGTATCAGGTATCTACCGCATCAAGGGTATGATCGATGTTTTATATCCTACAAACTATATCCCTGGCCTCACTAGAGCCGAAGAATACAACCCGAAGCATTAGCAACCCCAACTACAGCGACAAAGCAAACAAGATCCACTACAAGTACAAGCTACATGTGGAAAAACGGCATAAGGCATATATATTATATAAAGCTAATGCCTTCTTTTTTATTATGGCTTATGCTAAAATTATATATAAGCATTTCATTTAAAGAGAAAGGATAATTGTGGAGAAAAGTAGGAGTCTTTCTATTGCTGTTAAGGGCCTTTTTGTCTCCGCATTCCTTTCTACTATCTTCGGCGTGGCAAACGCTAGCGCGTATACAGTTACCTACAACGCCAATGGAGCGCTGTTTGATACCGGTGAAGAAACGAATATTGTTATCTATAACGATGATCATAGTGTAGCTTCTGGCGAATATAAATTGCCTGAAATGGGCAACCCGGACACCTATGAATTATTCTGGTCTACTGATGAAGTCGGCAAGAGGCCAATCGAAATCGGCACAATTAGTTCCGATGCTACTGTCTATGCTCAGTATAGTAATGTTGTTTGGGGTTACAATTATACTGGTGGTGAGCAAACTTTTACGCTTCCGTATAGTAAGTATGTCCGTTATGAACTCTGGGGTGCTGAAGGTGGTAAGACAAATGATTCTTTAATTGGGGCCTATGGTGGTTATTCGTCTGGTTTTGCGCGTTTCAATATTAATACTACTATTTTTATTAATAACGGCGAAGCGGGCGGTATTACTCCGACCTATACATATAACGGTGGCGGTATTCCGACACCTAACACTGCGCAGAGATACGGAGGAGCTGGTGGCGGTGCTACCCATATCGCTACTATATCTGGTTTATTGTCTGAATTAGTGGATAATAAGGACAAAGTATTAGTTGTTGCCGGTGGAGCCGGAGGTTCTACTTATAATAATGAATCACTGAGAGTTGGGGGTTCCGGCGGTGGATTCCGAGGTCAAAATGGATTAGGGACGCGCTTTAGGGGAAATGGTGGCACTCAGACGGCTGGAGGAGTTAATCAAGGTATTAGTCCTTACGACGGTAGGAGTGCTGGTTTCGGAATTGGCGGTAACGCCGAAATAGGTGCTAGCACGCCTTATGTCGGCGGAGGCGGAGGCGCTGGTTGGTATGGCGGTTCTGGCGGTGGATTTGCAGGAGACGCTCAAAGCAATGGTTCAGGCGGCGGCGGCTCTGGCTATATTGCTAGCGCTGATATTGTCGATGGCGTAATGTATGGCTACGACGTTCCTACTAGCGACGAGCCTTCAACGCTGACCTATTCGACAGGCAATTATTCTGATACCGCAACGTCCAAATACGCAAAACAAGGTAACGGCTATACGAGAGCTTCTATTATTCGTCCGACCATTACTTATAAGTGGGACGACAACGAGGAGAGCATGACTGTCGTTTATCGCGAAAAAGCTTCTATTAATGACATTGCTTCATCTCGTACTGTAAGAACTGGCTATAATTTTGTATGGCAGTTAAACGGCGTGGATTATGATTTTGATACGCCGGTCACTGAGGATATTACTCTTGTTGGGAAGTGGACGCCAATCATCTATAATCTTACTTACGAGCTTGACGGCGGCACTACTCCCGAAGCAAACCCAACAAGTTACACTATTGAAACTGACGATATAACTTTTATCAACCCAACTAAAGACTACTACGATTTTGTTGGCTGGAGCGGCACTGGTCTTTCTGGCAAGCGCAACACTAGCGTAACTGTCGCAAAGGGTAGCACTGGCGACCGTAGTTATGAAGCTAACTATACCGCAATTCCATACACTATTGCATATAATCTTGATGGTGGCGCAAATAATGCCAATAACCCGGCCGCTTATACTTACGAATCTAATGAAATTAATATCGTAGCGCCGACTCGCGAAGGCTATACTTTCACTGGCTGGAGTGGCACGGATTTGACTGGCGAAGATAATATGACTATTATTATCCCAATTGAATCTCACGGTAATCGTGAATATACCGCTCACTGGAGCATCAACCAATATACTGCAACCTTCGACGTCAATGGCGGCACTGCTATCGATCCATCAACTATCACCAGCGATTACGGCGTAGCCTTTGGCACGCTCCCAACCACTTCTCGCACCGGTTACGACTTTGATGGTTGGTACACCGCGCAAACTGGTGGCGACAAGATTTCTGATACTACTACCATGCCGGCAGAAGACCATACCTACTACGCTCATTGGACTATCCAGACTTTCAATATTTCTTATGACCTAAATGGCGGTGAACTCGCTCAGGGCGCATCAAATCCAGATACTTACACTTACGAATCTGCAGACATCAATCTCGCTAAGCCATCCCGCACGGGTTATACCTTCCTCGGCTGGAGTGGCATAGACCTTACAGACAATACTGAAGATGTAACTATCGCACATAATTCTCTTGGTGACCGCTCATACAAAGCAGAATTCCAAATCAACGAATATACCGCCACTTTCGATGCCAATGCCGGTGAAACTGCTAACCCAGAAACTATTACTAAGAACTACTACGAAGAGCTCGGTAATCTTCCAGAAACTTCTCGCCTTGGCTACACCTTCCTCGGCTGGTTTACCGACGCTACTGCTGGCGACAAAATTGCCGACGCCACCAAGATGCCAGCTGGCGACGTAACCTATTACGCTCATTGGGAAATTATTACCTACACTATTGAATACGACCTTGGCGGCGAAGATATGGACTCTGCGCCAACCAATGACGCATCCAACCCTACAAGCTACACTGTAGAAGACGCAGATATTACACTTAAAGCTGCAACTCCAGGCGACACTTGGCACTACTTCGTAGGCTGGGCATTAGATCGTGATACCGAGGATAACTTAACGGACAACTTCGTAATCGATACCGCCGAAGCAAAGAATATTAAAGTTTACGCAATCTTCCAAGCTAACCCATACACTGTAACGCTCGATCCAGGAAATGGTGATGATGAGATTATAAAGACCATCCGTGGCGACCAAGAAATTGGCGAGCTCCCAACCCCAGAAAGAGCTGGCTACGAATTCCTCGGTTGGTTCGTTGGCGACAAACAAATAGACGAGCACTTCCATCCACGAAGTGATTCTGTAGCGGTTGCACGCTGGACAGAAATCCTAACCGTACCGGATACTGGCGCAAACTCTACGCCGAACACAGGCGACGCGATCATGAACTATATCGTCACCTTTGCCGTGTGTGCATTCGCTCTATTTATTGTAGTAGCATTACGCAAACGCAAAACTAAGAACGAAGCCTAGACTAACAAAAAAACGTCCCTCGCGGGCGTTTTTTTAATAATTCCTGTGGTGAACCTCGTTTACACGAATTGGAACTCTCTCGTATCAGACTTCTATCGTATCAAAGGTATAACTACAGTTTTATATCCTACGAACCATATCCCTAGCATTAATGGAACCAATAGTTATTAGGATGTAGTGATGCTTCAAAGGGTTTTCCATCAGAGCCAGCTATCCCAAAGCAAGGCTCTGTGGGAAACCCTTTGAGATTCAGACGATAAAATATGGTATAATTGTATTGTTCAGATTCAAAAAAGTTCCTAATACAGGAGCGCCCGCAAAAACACGTTTTGCTCAGAAAAGGGCACCGTGTGCAAGCAATTGGGCAAAACCTGTTGCGGGAAAACGAGTCTGAACACCGTCATGCGGTGTCCTTTTTATTTAGGGCTTTTTAAGAAGAAAGGTGGAACAATATGTGGATAAATGTAATTCTTAGCTTTTTACTAACGACAGGTATAACGTGGCTCCTATGGGCTATTCTACGCGAATGGGTGTGCAATAATCGTGGTATAAGTAAAAAAGAGTTTAAAGAGAAAGCAGACAAGACTGGCTTTTTTATTTTTTTCCCGATAATTTGCTTTTTAGCGTGCGATTTTTGGCTAGTGCCACAAGTTATTGTTGGTAGTATAGTTAGGGAAGTAGTTAATTCGCAACAGGACAACTGTGACAATACTTACACTAAGGATGGTAATGAACTCACTAATAAACAGTGTCAGTACTTCCAAGACGTGTTAAATGGTAAATATACTGACTATGAATCGAGAATCGATATTCAAAGCTATTTAGGCGACTAAATAAAGGCCAAATTATCTTTCATGAATTATTAGATATAAAAAGAATCACTATCGGTTCAAATGAACCAGTACGGCGGGACAACTTCCGTATGAATAGTGATTCTCAAAGTCCCGATAGATAGCTTGGAAGGTGGCAGGATATTGTCCTTCATCCGTCAGTACGTCTACTGAGGGCAGACTGCCAATTTCTGCTCGTCAAACTATGATGTAGCTTGGATGATGGCCGAAATTCATTATCATCAAGAGCGTTCTCCAGTGCTGGTCGACCAATTTCCAGTCCTCAAGCTAATAAAGTAGTTTGGTGGGTGAGCGAAGGTATCCCACATCTGCTTCCAGTGATAACTCACTGCCTGGCATGCGCTCTATTGATGCTCTTCAAACTACTAAACAGTAACCAGAGTGGTGGGGATCTGACCACTATCGCGACGTCTAATGACGCCTCCGCTGGTTCCCCAATTTCCAGTCGTCAGGTTACTAATTAATATTATAACATCTAATAGATTGTTATGCAAAAAGGAGGAACCCCAGAGGCCTCTTCAGGACAAAAGTCCTTTGGGCTGGCGGAGCTCCTCCATTAGTTCATTATACCACCAAATTATCAAAATATCGATTTAGGAGACGGCAAAGGTAATCTTTACACGGCTAATGATAATGTAACAAAAAAGCGACCTGCTCGGTCAACCTGGTTCGCCCTTGATGGGCGCTTCAGAAGGGGGTGTTACCCAGCACAAAGTCGTGAATTCTGCCGACTCTGTCACTTCCTTAAGCGACTCGCGCGCAGATAGCGCCGCTGGCCCATCAAGAGTTCTTAAATCTAGTGTAGCACAAAATGGCGAAAATGTCAGTAATGCTGATAGGCAATGAATGTTAATTAAGCTCCGAGTGAACTCCGAGTGAACTCCGAGAAAACAATGTTATGTAATTAGTAGTATTATGTATAACATCTCTAACATAAACGAAGCCTGAGCGAAGCTAGAGAAATATGAACTGAAGTATTAAATATTGCAATTGTATTTTTTGAATATTTAACCAAGAATGAACCAAGGGCGAACAAAGGATAAACGAAGAAAATGATATAAATATTGTTTTTTGTACTTGTACTATGTTCCGATGGATAAATAAAATGACTTTAATCATTAATGAATCGGAGAATAGTCGTTGAAAGGTAAAAGCAAAAAACTACAAGGAAAGAAAAGCAGTTTTTTGTGTTCCAACGAAATAATAATTACTACAAAAGAGGCGCGTAAAATAATAGGTAAAAAAGATTCTACTAGAATATCTGATGAAGACCTTGCGAGACTAATTGGCCTCATGCATAAGATAGCAAGTGATTTAATTGACGTTAAAGTTGTTCCAAAAAATAAAATGGTTGTATAATATGAGTATGGACGACGGTGTTAAACGAATAGCTTATGGATACACTAGAGTATCAACAGAAGAACAGACTTTTGGCGCATCGTTAGAAAATCAAAGATTGGCAATTCAAAAATACGCAAGACAAAATAATATTGAAATTATTGGATGGTATACTGATGCTGGTATATCAGCAAAGACTGCGCATCGTCCAGAACTTCAAAAAATGCTTTCTAGCATTGCTAAAAATAAAGGTCGCATAGATCACGTTGTTGTTTACAATGTTAGTCGTATATCTAGAAATATGACATCATTTTTTAATGATATTGGTTTTATTCTAGCTAAATGTGGCGTTACGTTACGTTCTACGCAAGAAGTGATAGATGAATCTCCAACTGGTCGTTTTATGCTTAATATTGCTTTATCTGTGCATCAACTAGACAATGATATAAAATCAAAAACCGTTAAAGATGATATGGCTTTACTCGCGAGTCATGGCTGGTGGATGTCTGGTGCGCCTATTGGCCTAAAATTAAAGCCAATAATAACTAGTGAGTTAACGAACGATGGGAAAAAGAAACATCATAATACTTTAGAAATAGATAATACCAACAATATAGGCGAAAATATTCGTTTTCTTCTTAATCGTTTTTCTGATGGCGATATCGCGCCTGCTGAGCTAGTAGAACTTGCACATAAAATGGGCGTGAATGGTAAAAATGGGAAGCCAATAACGTTGAATACTCTTCTAGGCGTATTAAAACAATCTGTTTATGCTGGATATAATACTTCAAAGAAATTATTAAATGGTGAACCGAAAAAGATTAGAGATTTTGATGGCCTTATTAGTATTGAAACATTTAATAAAAATCAACGTATACTAAGCAAGAATAAGAAAGTCTTAATCGTTAACGACGAAACACTTTATCCGCTTAGAAAGTTACTTATTTGTTCTGATTGCGGTGTAAGAATTAGATCAAGTGCGCCAAGAGGAAAAAGTGGAAAAAGGTTTCCTCGTTACCACTGTACAACAAAGGGACATAGTTCTGTGTCGACCAAAGAAATGCACCAACTGTTTATAGAGTTTCTTGAAGAGATTATGCCAAATGATGGAACGGTAAAATTGTTCAAGGAGATAGTGAAAAGAACAGCCGTTAAAAGACTAGGAAATGCAACAAAAGAATTAACTAAATGCCGTGAGGAAATATCAGATATTGATAAAAAACTTGTAGATGCCCTTGACGCTTTCTTGGGGGGTAAAATAGATGCTGATGAAAAGAATAGATATACTGATGCATTAAGCCTGAAACGGCTTGAACTTCATAATAAAATTGATGAGCTAGAGCGAGTCCGAAGTTTAAACGAATCAACGATTGAATATGTTTGCAATTTTATTACTAAGCCAGCGAAATTATGGAAAGATGCCGACCTAGAAACGAAACAAGCGTTCCAAAGAATAATGTTCCCAAATGGTTTGCACTTTAATATAAAAGAGCGAAAATTTGGAACACAAGATTTGAGCCCTCTCTTCTCTGTTATTTGTAACAAAAAAGAGTCCTGCAATGGCAGTAACTCTGGTATGGTGACCTCACCGAGAGTCGAACTCGGATTGTCGGGATGAAAACCCGATGTACTAACCGTTATACTATGAGGCCAGTACATTACATTATAACAAAAATCTTAAAAATTACAAGCGTAGGAAATCTCTAGATGATAAGATTTTTTATCAAATGGTGGTTCTGGATAAATAACTACATAAGTTTTGTCTGCGTTGCAATATTCGGTAATAAAATCTTGGTATTCTTCATTCTTTTGATCATCGTAAAGTAGGATTTGACGTAGGTAAATTGGAGAGAAACCTCTTTCTGTGTATTTTTGGACATTTTGTGTGTCGTATGCGGCGGAAGTGTATTTTTCATAGAAATAGTTTTCATAATATTCTGAAGTTAATCTAGAAATGGTGTCTTTAACTTGTCTTTCAGGCGAGAAAAAGAAAGTACAGAATAGAGAAATGAGTACCACAGCTATAGCTATAACAATAATGACAATTACTAAGGGTTTTGCAAAAGTATGCGACGTGGCTCTTACTGGACGATTTTTTGAAGTGTGAATTTTTGTACTATGTTTTGAAGATTTTTTTGACTTAATCATATTAAAATCTTATCATATTATTCCTTTTATGTTAAGATATAAGTATGAGCAAATTATTTAAACGTACGAAAATTTTAGCCACAATAGGGCCGTCTACTAATTCGGCAGAAAAAATTGAAGAAGTAATTATGGCAGGGGTAAATGGATGCCGATTAAATTGTTCACATGGTTCAAACGAAGAACGAGATCAGCAGATAAAATGGATTCGGGCGGCAGCTAAGAAAAAGGGAAGATCAGTTGCGATATTACAGGATTTACAGGGTCCAAAAATCCGGTTAGGCATGCTAAAAGACAATCACTTGGACCTAAAAAAGGGTGACGAAATGATTCTGGAATCGGCTGAATTTGAACATAATGGTGGACTAACTGTCCCTGTACAATATAATTTAGCTGAAAAGGTAAAAATTGGTGAACCGATTTCTATGTTTGATGGGAAAATCAAAACAACGGTGACTGAAATTGTTTCGGATACAGCGATTAAAGTTGAAGTATTAAATGATGGCTTTGTTATGTCAAAGAAGGGTCTTAATTTACCAGAGACTGATTTTAGCGGTGATATTTTAACTGAAAAAGATTTAGCGGATATTGAATATGGTGCGGAATGCGATTATGACTACGTCTCACTTTCTTTTGTACAGTCGGCGGGAGATATTGAAAAGTTAAAACAAATATTATTATCCCATGGATCAACAGCAAAAGTAATTGCGAAAATTGAAACCAAAAAAGCTATTTCGTCAGATGAGAATTTGGAAAAAATTGTAAAGGCAGCAGATGGGATTATGGTGGCGCGAGGAGATATGGCGACAGAAGCGGGGGCGGAAGTAGTGCCAATCATTCAACGAAAGTTGATTGCTATGTGCCGGGCTAATGCAAAACTTTGTATTGTGGCGACTGATATGCTTGCTTCAATGACTGAATCGCCATCTCCTACACGGGCGGAGGTTTCTGATGTTGCTACGGCAGTGGTTCAAGGTGCTGATGTAGTTATGTTATCTGACGAAACTGCGAATGGAAAATATCCGTTAGAAACTGTAAAAGAAATGAAGAAAGTGATTTTATATACTCAGAACCATTCTCGGGTAGCTTCACTTGCAAAGGATCCGGTAGGAGAAAAATCAGAGGTTTATGATGCGATTTCTAATGCCGCAGCTAGGTTGGCAGAAAAAATAAACGCTGATGCGATTATTTGTCAGACTGCTTCTGGTGCTACGGCTACGACTATGGCGGCGGAAAGACCTAATGTCCCAATCGTTTCTGTAACCTCTAATGAGAGAGTTGCAAATCAGTTGGCGTTGTTTTATGCTAACTCGGCGTTTGTAAGACCTTATTCAGAAGATTTTGGATTTGAACTTGCTAAAGAATTAAAAAAGAATGAATACTTACAAGTAAAAGAAGGCGAGTTAGATTTAACTACTGTGATTGTTTCAGGTGACAAAAATAAAGTTGGCACAGATACAATAAAAGTTAGAAAAGTTTAAGATTTTATATTTTTTAAACCTGGGAGTTCTTTTCCGAGGAGGAATTCTAGTGCTGCGCCGCCGCCGGTAGAGACAAGGGAATAACTTAAGTCTGGATGATCTGCCATGAGTTTTTCAACGAAGGCCGTTGTATCGCCGCCACAGATAACCGAGGTTACATCTTTCTTTTCGCCAATTATTTCTGCCGCAATGGTTGAAGCGGTAGCGTAAGCTGGATCTTCAGCGTAGCCTAAAAGCCCATTCCAAATAATTGTGTTCGTATCCACAATGGCGTCAGCTAATTTTGCGGTAGCAAGTGGGCCGATGTCTAGTTTTTTACCTTCAGAGTTCTCGTCAAAATCTTCGGCTACATATATTTTTTCATCATTCGAGGTATATCCATCAGCGGCGATTTTTCCACCTACGACTATTTTATCGGCAATTTTTGAAAATTTATCTATAAGTGGTTGTTTATCTTCAACTTTTGCTCCACCAATAATTAATAAGACTGGTTTTTTAGGATTCTTAATTACTGATTCTAGGTTTTCAACTTCTTTTTCTAGTAGTAATCCAGCGTAAATTGGTAAGAATTCTTTAACGGTGTCCGTAGAGGCATGGGCGCGATGAATAACGGCAAATCCGTCCTGAACGTATATATCAGCTCCCGTAGCTTCCACGATGTTTTTAATGAAATCTTTAGAATTATCTTCTTCACCTGGGTTAAAACGCAGGTTTTCGAGAAGAGCTACTTTAGTATTCTTTGGCAATTCAAATTTTTCATTAGCTTTTGGTAATGGGTAAAATTCAATAGGTTGTTTTGGTAAGAGTTTTTGTAAAGCTTTCACGACTGGTTTTAATGATAATTCAAGATTCTCTTTTCCTTCCGGACGACCGAGGTGTGAAATAAGAAAGATGTTCTTAGCTCCGTTATCTAAAAGATAATTGATAGTAGGGATACTAGCGCGAATACGAAGATCATTTTCTACTTTCCTATCTTTTATTGGCACATTGTAATCAACGCGAAGTAGGATGGTTTTATTTTTTATGTCTAAATCTCGAATAGTTTTCATACTAATAATTTACTATAGATATAAAGATAAATCAAATAGTATATTATTCTTTACATTTATTCATCTTGTGATATAATTACCTTATGAAAAAGATGGGAAGCTACCAGCAGGTTATCGGGGAAACTATCGCGCATATGCGTGAAGAAAAAGGCTGGACACAAGAAGAATTAGCAAAAGAAATTGGTTCAAGCCAGTCTGCAATTCACCGAATTGAAAAAGGTGGGCAGAATGTTTCTCTTGAAATGATAAAAAAGATTTCTGAAGCTTTTGGAACGCAAATTCTCTCTATAAATGATTCCGCTTCGCAGAGCTTTAGAATCCGAGGCGGCAAGGAATTAAATGGTGAAATCACTATTAATACGTCTAAAAACGCTGCAGTTGGTTTGCTTTGTGCAGCATTAATTAATACGGGAAAAACTGTTTTACACAGAGTAGCTAGAATTGAGGAAGTTTTTAGAATTATTGAGGTTTTAGAGTCAATTGGGGTAAAATGCCATTGGACTAATAGGCACCGTGACCTTGAAATTATATCACCGCGTGAATTAAAACTTGATGAAATGGACGTTGAGGCAGCACGTAGAACTAGGTCAATTATCATGTTCTTAGGACCTTTACTTCATCGATATAAAAAATTTATGATCCCTTATGCAGGTGGATGTTCGCTTGGAACAAGGACGGTTGAGCCACATCTAAAAGCCTTAGAACCGTTTGGCTTGAAAGTTGATGCCGAGCAAAATAGTGGTTTTTATCAGGTTGAAGTAGACCAGGAAATGGTACTAGATAATAGCGATCGCTATATAGTTTTAACTGAACGTGGGGATACTGTAACGGAAAATGTTTTGATGGCGGCTGCGATGAATCCCGGTAAAACTACAATCGTTGGGGCCTCTTCTAACTATATGGTACAGGATTTATGTTTCTTCTTAGAAAAACTTGGTGTGAAAGTTGAAGGAATTGGTACGACTCGTCTAGTGGTTTACGGAAAACCGCGGTTTGATTCAGATGTTGATTATTATTTATCAGAAGATCCGATTGAGGCAATGAGCTTTATTGCGGTTGCTCTTGTAACAAATTCAGAAATCAAAATTTGTAGGGCGCCGATTGAATTTCTAGAGATTGAGCTAGAAGTTTTAAAGAATATGAGCGCCAAGTTTATTAAGTCTGATGAGTATTTATCTAATAACGGAAGGACTAAATTAGTTGATTTAACTATTCAAAAATCAAAACTAGTGGCACCAGTTGATAAAATTCATCCGATGCCATTTCCTGGGCTTAATATCGATAACTTGCCGTTTTTCTCAGTTATTGCAGCGGTCGCAGAGGGGCGAACTTTGATTCACGACTGGGTGTTTGAAAACCGGGCAGTGTATATTACGGAGCTTGCGAATTTGAACGTGAAAGTTGAACTTTTAGATGCTCACCGGGTATATATTGAAGGTCCAACAAATTTCCATGCGGCCGAACTTGTTGCGCCTCAAGCTTTAAGGCCAGCAGTGGTGGTTTTAATTGGAATGTTGGCAGCGCCAGGAAAATCGATCTTAAGAAATATTTATCCAATTAATCGTGGATATCAAGATTTTGCGGCAAGGTTAAGGCATCTTGGAGCGGACATTGTACCGTTAACTGGTATATGAGTAATATTACCGACGGTTTAAATGCAGCGCAGGAAGAGGCGGTTCTATGTTTGAGTGGACCGTTATTGATACTTGCTGGGGCGGGTTCTGGAAAAACTAAGACTTTAACTCATAGAATTGCGAATTTGATTGAAAATGGAGTGACTCCGAACGAGATTTTAGCGGTAACATTTACCAATAAAGCAGCGAATGAAATGAGAGAAAGATTATGGAGGCTCGTTCAAGTAGATTTAGGTTATGAAACTGTTCTGGAGCCACCACGCTCATTTATGCCGTACATGGGTACTTTCCATGGAATTGCGGTAAAGATTTTAAGAATTGAGGCGGAGGTTTTAGGACTAGATAGAAACTTTGTAATTTATGATGCGGATGATCAGATTTCTTTAATTAGAAGAATCTTGAAAAACTTAAAGCTGGCTGATAATAAAAATTTGAAACCAAAAGTGATCCAATCGATAATCTCAAGCGAAAAAAATCAGGGAAATGGTCCGGAGGAATATGAAACAGCAGCTCTATATCCAAACCAAATTAGTATTGCAAGGGTTTTTCAAAAATATGAAGAAGAAAAAGCTAAAGCGGGGGCGTTAGATTTTGATGATTTACTTCTAAAAGAATTGGAGCTTTTAAGTCAATTTCCGGATGTGCGGGAAAAATGGAGGAAACGTTTTCGTCATATTTTAATTGATGAATATCAGGATACTAATGCGGTGCAATATAATATTGTGAAACTTTTGGTTAATGATGAAAAAAATATTTGCGTAGTGGGCGACGATTGGCAATCGATTTATTCGTGGCGTGGTGCAGATTTTACAAATATTTTGAATTTTGAGCGTGATTTTCCGGGAGCCAAGGTGATTAAGCTGGAGCAGAACTATCGTTCAACTGGAAATATCTTAGAGGCTTCGCAAAAGATTATCAATAAAAATGAAACAAGGACGGATAAGAATTTATTTACTGAAATTGGAAAAGGTGAGCCGGTAGATATTGAATCACTGAATAATGAAACTGCAGAAGCAAATTTTGTGGCTTTAAAAATTTTAAACATGAAAAAAGATTTTCCGGATTATAGCGACTTTGCGGTGCTTTATCGTACAAATGCACAGTCTTATGCTTTTGAAAAAGCGTTTATAGATATGCATATTCCATATAAGATTGTGGGTGGTGTAAGATTTTATGACCGTAAGGAAGTGAAAGATATTTTGGCGATTCTAAGACTAATTCAAAATCAAAGGGATAAAGTTAGCTTGGAAAGAATTACTAAAAACGTTTTGTCGGGAATTGGCGAAGTGTCATTAAATAAAATCTTAATGGCGATTGATGCGATGGATTGTCTAAAACCGTTTGAAAACCCGGACTTACTTGACGCTTTAACCGCCGCGAAGGCAAAAGCTGGGCTAGCAAAATTAGCTGGATTTTTGAAGAAGAATGCCGAGATTGATAATCCTAGCGAAATTATTAAAAATGCAATTTCCTGTTTTGATTTAAAAACGCTTCTAGACGACGGAACGCCGAGTGGGGAAGATCGGATGAAAAACTTGGAAGTACTCGCGGCTAACGCAGAGACCTACGAGAATTTAGAAGAATTTTTAGTGGATGCGTCTTTAATGTCGTCGGCAGATGAAAAAACAGTTAAAAATTCTGTTACACTTATGACGATGCACGCTTCAAAGGGTCTAGAATTTCCCGTGGTGTTTATCGTGGGGATGGAAGATGGTCTATTTCCGAGTAGCCGAGCTGCTGAAACACAGGCGGAACTAGAAGAAGAGAGAAGGCTAGCATATGTGGCGATGACGCGCGCAATGAGGAAATTGTTTTTAACTTATGCTGCGAGTAGATTTTCTTTTGGGTCTAGAAACTTTAATATGCCTTCTAGATTTTTGATTGAGTTGGGATATAACCCGTATGGATCAACAGGATATAAAAATGACGACTATTTTAGTGATGATTTTAGTGATGATTTTGATGATCCATTTCCTGAAGATTTACCAGTGTTTGATTATTAGGATATTTTTCTTGCATAAAGACTAAAACTATGATATCATTGTATTAGAAAAAGGTTATGCATTAATTTTAAAATAAAAACTGAAAGGGTCAAAATGAAAAAACGAAAGAATAAGGTTTTAGCTTCTGTTGTTACTGCCGGTGCAGTGATGGGTTTAGCTGGAGTTTTCTTAGCAACTAGTAGTAGTACTTTTGCTGCTTCGGGTGGAATAACCCGAATTTATGTATATGATTCATCCGCTTCCACTGCGGCAACATGTAATATATATCATCCATCGGATTCATCAGCTAATTGTAATACTTCTTATGGTAATTATGATGCAACGAATAGTATTTTAACGTTAGGTTCTGGTATAAACAATAAAACTGTTTTAATCACGAGTTCTACTAGTTCCGCTGAAACGATTACAATAAATGCTACGAGTAATATTTCGGCTAATCTTTCAACACAATCGGAAGACAATTTGATTTTTGACCTTCGTAATTATTCTTGGACTCAACTTTCTGGTGACACTTCATATATCTCTTTTCCTGAATCCGGAGTTACTGAATGGAAAAGTGGGACACTAAATAAAACAACGGCGTTAAGCAGCGGTGAATTAAAAATTAGTGGCGGCGTAATAAATACGAAAGGCACTAACAACGCAACTGATGGTGATGTTAGCGCAAAAACTCTCACTATGACTGGCGGTAAGTTAAACATGTTGAATGGTGACCTTAAAATTAAGAATAAAGGACAAATTAATGGCGGTGAACTGACGATTAATAATCCATATGGAATGGGCGGTTTGATTGAATTAGGCGTCGTTGAACCTGCTGAATTTATCCTTAATGGTGGAACTGTGTCGTTAGATGCTGGAGGGCATTCGCGAAAAGGAATTAATTCTACTTCCGGTAGTAGCGTGACGATTAATGGAGGGAGTTTGAATATCGACAAAGTGGGAGAAGGTATATTTCTTTATGGTCCTGATTCGTCTATAGATTTTCAGGGTGGAACCACTACTATTAAAAATGCCACTACTTATGCATTAAGAGTACAAAAAGTATCGGATTATGAGGCTGCTCTGTCCTTTGGTGCAAATATGGGGATTATGGAATCTGGTCTTTATGTGTATTACGATCATTATGATGATAATCTTAGTCTTTATGAAACTGGAATTTCTGGCACAGCCAAAGTTACTATCGGTGAAGGTGGAAATGTAATTAGGAAGGCTGGTTGGGAAATTGGTGATATTGACTCAGATATTAATGGTGAAAGTGGATTAATGGTTCCTAATACTGGTTCGTTTAGTGAAGAAAATAAAGGTGCGATAGCGGCGATGATTTCAGTAGCTTCTATTACTATCGTTTCACTAATTGCATTTGTGACGTGGTATATCTTGAAAAGATATTCTGCTCGTGCCTCTTTTGGTAAAAAACATTAGGTGATTGTGGCGAGGTAGGAAAAATCTTACCTCGCTATACCACAATTAAATAAAAGGAACAACAAAATGGAACCAAATAATACCGGTAGTCTTAGGCTTTAGAAACGACGGATACTATTATTGGATGCCTTATTAGTATTGCCGATTATGGAAAGTATGGTATAATGGTAGGTACCATCTGGGTGTAGCGCAGTTGGTAGCGCACACGGTTTGGGACCGTGAGGTCGCTGGTTCGAGCCCAGTCACCCAGACCATCGGTATTTAACGCCTCCAGTGGGCGCTTTTTTAGTTGGGGGCTCGGACCTACCGGTGCGAGCCCAGTCACTCAGACCATGAACTTGACAGTGTGTCAAGTTTATTTTTATTCTTCTTCTATGATTGCAATACTTAATTCATCTAGTTGGTTTTTATCAACTGGAGATGGGGAATTCATCATAAGATCGACTCCGGAACCATTCTTAGGGAAGGCAACAATATCTCGGATATTATCGACTCCTTCAAGGACCATAAAGATACGATCAAGTCCTGGAGCACAGCCAGCGTGCGGAGGCGCGCCAAACTTAAAGGCATTTAACATCCCAGAGAAGCGTGATTCAACATATTCATTATTGTACCCTAAAACATTGAACACTTTGTACATAATATCTGGATTGTAATTTCTTACAGCACCAGAACAGACTTCAAATCCATTCATTACCATATCGAATTGATCGGCTTTAATAGCGAGTTTTTCAGCATTTGTTTTAGCTGCCTCTAGGGCGGCTAAGCCGTCTTTTGGCATACTAAATGGGTTATGTCCGAAGTCGAGTTTTTCTGATTTATCATCCCATTCATACAACGGAAAATCGACAACCCAACAGTATGAAATTTCTTCAGGGTTTTTAAGATTGAGATGGTCAGCAAATTCGATGCGGAGTGCGCCAAGAATTTTATTAACCGTCTTAACTTCATCGGCTCCAAAGAAGACTGCGTCGCCGTTTTTGGCTCCGGTGAGTTTCTGGACTCCTTCGATTTCTGCCTCGGTCATAAATTTAAGGATAGGGGATTTTGCGCCTTCTTCTGTGTATAGTATATAGGCTAGACCACCAGCGCCGAGTTTGCGGGCTTTTTCGGTGAACTCGTCAATTTCACGACGAGTGAGGCTGGCAGCGCCTTTAACGCAAAGGGCTTTAACGCACGGAGTTTTAAAGACCTTGAAATCTGTATTTTCAAAGACTTCGGTCAAATCGATTAATTCCATACCATAACGGAGATCCGGTTTATCGGTACCGTAGACATTCATAGCAAAATCATATGGCATGCGAGGGATTAATGAATCCTTTTCGGCAAATTCTTTAGCTGGAACAGAGTTTAAGACAAGTTTTTTATTAGCAAATTTAGTTGCAAGGTTTATAAATAATGGTTCAATTTCTTTTCTAATAGTTTCACCATTATCGACGAAAGCCATTTCACAGTCTAATTGATAAAAATCCCCGTATAGGCGGTCGGCGCGTGGGTCTTCGTCTCGGAAACATGGTGCGATTTGAAAATATTTTTCAACACCGCCAACCATTAATAATTGCTTAAACTGCTGAGGGGCCTGTGGTAAGGCATAGAATTTGCCTGGATGAAGACGAGAGGGGACTAAAAAGTCGCGAGCCCCTTCTGGTGAAGAATTGGCAAGAATTGGTGTCGTGATTTCAGTGAAATCATGATCGTACATATAGTTTCTGATGAAACGGTAAAACTCAGAACGATGTTTAAGAGTTTTTTGCATTGATGGACGACGAAGGTCAAGATAGCGATAACGAAGTCTCATTTCTTCAGATGATTTTTCGCCATCGTCGTGAGTATTTACTGGAAGTGGGTCTGATTTATTAAGAAGAGTTAATTCGTCTACTACGAGTTCTATTTTTCCTGTCTTAATATTTGGATTAATTAAGGATGGATCGCGTTCACGAATTTTACCAGTTGCTTTTAAAACGAATTCATCGCGAACAGTTTCTGCTAATTTAAAGGAATCTTCGGTTTCTGGGGTTATGACGAGCTGGACAATACCGGTATGATCACGAAGATCGATAAAAATTAAACCACCATGATCACGGCGGGAATTTACCCAACCTTCAACAGTCACGGTTTTTTTCAAAAAGTTTTCTAATTCGTTCGCTAGATTTCTCATATCTTTATATTATAACACTTTGTTCTATGATTGTAAAAAATAATCCAATAGTTGTTCTATAGTAAAGAAGCCAACCAAATTCTCTGAGTCATCTAAAACAAGAAAGAAATAGCTATTAGTGCGTTCTATTTCGTTGATAACTTTTTGGAGTGAATCAGAGGTATGAAGATAATACACGTGGGGGTCAAGATATTTTTCTGCGAGATCGGTTTTTTTAATTTCAAGTGCGTTTAATGCTTCAGTATGGATAACGCCGATAATTTTTTCTTTAGCATTTATGACCGGGAAATTCGTAAAACCAGATTTATAAAGTTTATCTAAAACTAAGGGCCCTAAGATTTCTTTATTTTTTACAAAAACTATTTTTGACTTTGGAATCATTAGGTCATTTACTGTGCGGGTTTCAAAGTTCATAATAGCGGAAATACGTGCACGATCTTTAGTGCTTAGTATTTTAGTGGGGGTACGACGGATGACGTCAATAAATTCTTCAAGGCTCTTTGGGGTATATTTTTTTTCTGGCTTTTTTTGACGATATTTCTCTAGTTTTGGATCGAGAAATTGAACAATTTTTCTCAAAAAGTTAGACCACATGATATAATATATTATAGCATAAAGGAGTTATTATGAAGAAAAATAAAGGTTTTTCTGTCGTCGGCTTGATAGTTGGTATTATAATTGCTGTTGGTCTGATAATTGCGACAGGTTTAATTATTAAAGCGAATAATGAGGCAACCAATTATAATGACTATGATTTTTATTCTATAATTGAAGGTACTAAAGATAATGGTTGGATAAGTGATCATGTAAAGGGAGACAAAGATGCTCCGGTGCTTATCTTTGAATATGCAGATTACCAATGTCCTGGTTGCGCTTCGGTTAATCCAAAAATCAATAAAGTCATTGAGGAGTTGGATGGAAAGCTAGCTGTAGTTTATCGTAATTTCTTATTGTCTTATCATCAAAACGGTACAGCGGCAGCTTCAGCGGCAGAGGCAGCAGGTTTGCAGGGCTATTGGAAGCCATATGCGGACAAACTATTCTCAGAACAGACGGAATGGGAATATGCGTCACCATCTGAAAGAACTGCCTATTTTACTAAATATTTTAACGAGGTGACTGGTGGTAAAGGTGATGTAGATAGATTTAATGCCGATATAGCTAGTAAAGAAGTCTCAAAGAAGATAGACTTTGATATGGGTATTGCGAAGAGGATTGATATCAGCGCTACTCCAGCATTTTATATTGATGGTCAATGGATTAGCTGGAGTGAGCCGGGAAGTATTGATATAGATGGAAAAACATTTTCTTGGGATAAAGCGAAGAGTAGCGATGAGGCTATGCAACTAATAAAAGACATCGTTAAGGAGAAATTAAAAAATAAATAAAATAAGCCCTTAGGGGGCTTATTTTTTGTTCGAGTATTATATCTCGATGAACTCTTGCCATGCGGCGGGAGCTATGGTTGACTTTTTACGTTCTGTTGAACGTCGTAGTCTTTTGATACGCATGTATCCTAATTTTCTCCTTAATGTTTGTCGCTCTTACGACCGGCCCACCTCGCAAGACTTCTGAAAAAGTCTTTGGGAAAACGAGCGATAAAATCTATTCTAGCAAAGTTTTTTTAAACTTGCAAGCATAAAATGATATAATATAGTATATGAAAAAGCGTGGGCGGATTAAAATCTATAAAATAAAAACTTGGCAAATTATAGTTATATTAGTTCCTATGCTTTTTATTGATGCGACTCTACTAAGAAAAGATCATATTAGAATGACAGAGCTTAGGGATAGCGTTCTTGCTGCGGATGAGGCAGAAAACGATGAAGAGATAGCTAAAACGCTGGAAGAATTGAAAGGGTTTGTCTTTTCTAATATGGTAATTAATATTGTTGAAGAAAATGGGGAACAAAAGATTACATTTGGTACTGGACCGTTTTACTTAGAACACCAATATTTAAGAGCAGCGAATAAAGCTTTAGAGGAGGCGGAACAAAAGTTAGCATCAGATAGTAATCCGAACGGGAATATCTATCAATTAGCTTCAGATGTTTGTAAACCGCAAGCAATCGCAAACGGGTGGAGCTGGGATAATGCGAATTATATAAATTGTATGATGACAGAGATCCAGAAGTACCCTTCTAGCGATGAAATACAAGATAAGATTGTTGCGAGCTTACCGTCTACGGAGCTATACAGGAAAAATTATGCTTCGCCAATTTGGGCTCCTACTTTTACCGGTTTTATGATTTTAATCACACTTCTTTTATTTGTTGTAATTTTTATCAGGGGAATTGTTTGGATTATACTTAAGCTTTCCCTGTTATTTTATTAATTAACATAAAGATTATCCTTTTTTCGGAAAAACCCCTTGACATTTGCCTTCTCTAGTCATAAGATAGGAGTATACTAATTTAAGGAGGAAAGCTAAATGGCTTACGAACATACCAACGGTAAAGGTGTAAAATACTATCTACGCAAATCTGAAGTTATTCTTCGTGGTGGCAAACCACAAACAATTTATTTCTTCACTAAGCAAGAGAATGGTGGCAAAGGTACACCTTGTGATCTTCCAGCAGACCGTATCGTCTGTGAGAACCCAAGAAACGGTTTCTTGACTTTGAAAAAGAAACAATAATTCTTTTAGGATATAAAAATGGCACCTCTCGTTAGATACGGGAGGTGCTTTTTTGTAAGTCAATAATTTGGCGTGCCCAGAGGAATTCGAATCCCCGACCTTTTGGTTCGAAGCCAAACGCTCTATCCAGCTGAGCTATGGGCACATCGGTTATATTTTAGCATATTTTCTTTGTTTTGGCTAGTGGGGGTTGTAAAGGTAGTAGGGTGATGTTTAGATGAATACATGGTTTTAAAAGGGAAAATCATAGGTAGGTTATGGAGTGAAATTCATCAATCATTTTTTGTGGTAGTGGGAGCTAGTGGAATAATTATTGGCGCAATTTTAGCTTTAGTATTTAGGGTTAATTATTTTTCTTCACCGGTTTGGATAGTTTTAGTTTTTATACTGTTTATAATTGCGTTTTTTAAACCTAAGGTCGCATTTTTACTAATTGCGTTAGTGGCTGGAATGATTGTGATGTTTTTCAGGGTGGCAAATGAACTTATTGATGCAGATTATGTTCGGCAATTATATGGGCAAACAGTTCTTATTAGTGGGGTTATTGAGGGGGATCCGGAGATAGATGAAGCAAAAGTAAAATTTAGATTGAATAATCTAGAATTTGGTGAGGAAAAGATTAAAAAAGCTGGGAGTATTTACATAACAGGTGGTAAAAGTACCGATCTAAAGCGGGATGATAAGGTGATTGTTGAAGGAAAATTAAGCGAGGGGTTTGGGGTTTATGTTGGATATATGTATTTGCCAGAAATTAGAGATTGGGGGAGACCTTCTCCAGGTAATTATATTTTAGAGATAAGGGATTGGTTTTCTGAAAGGGTTTCTAGTTTAATCCCAGAAAAGGAGTCTAAGCTTGGACTAGCGTATTTACTCGGCAATAAGACTGGTTTAGATGATAGGCTATCGGAAGAGCTAAGGATGGTGGGATTAGTACATATCGTGGTGGCTTCGGGGGCGCATTTATCGATAATAGTTGAGATTATGAAAAAAATATTTGGGAAGATCTCGCGGTTTTCTGGATTGTTGTTTTCTATTCTCTTTATTCTATTTTTTATGACGATAGTGGGGTGGACACCGTCAATCTTAAGGGCTGGGACGATGTCAATTTTGATGCTAATTTTTTGGTATAGTGGGCGAAAAGTTGAACCGTGGCGGATTATTTTAATAGTGGCAGCTTTCACGCTCATTATCAATCCAATGTATATTATTAATTTAGGATGGCTTTTATCTTTTGCTTCGTTTAGTGGAATTATGGTCTTAGGGCCAATACTTATAAAATTTTTCTATGGTAACAGAAGAATGGGGTTTATTGCACAGATAATTATCACAACGATCGCAGCTACTCTTATGACGCTCCCTATAACGCTTTATTATTATGGTCAGTTTTCATTGATATCGGTGTTTGCTAATTTATTAATCCTGCCAACTTTGTCTTATGCAATGGGTTTAGTGTTCCTAACTGGGCTAGTTTACGGAATCTCATTTATAGATATGGTGGCGAGTTTTCTTACTACTAAACTTTTAGATTATCATATTTTAGTAGTGAATCTTTTTAGTAGTATGGAACAGCTTTTGATTAAGATTGATAAGTATAATGCGTGGGTATTTTTACTTTACATTCCGGTGACTATTATTATTGTTATTGCTGCGATTATGCGGAGGAGGAAGCTAAAAAGGAGATTTTATGTTATAATAAAGGGAAATGATCCGTCAGAAATGACGTTCGTTGGGTAAAATAAAAATTTTGTTAGTATATAAGTTTTAAAAGAGATAGGAGAGAAAATGTCAGGGCATAGTAAATGGGCAACAACCAAAAGGCAAAAAGCGGTTGTGGATGCAAAGCGAGGAGCTTTATTTACAAAGATTGGTAATCAGATTGCGATTGCGGCTCGTGCTGGGACGGATCCAGCGATGAACCCAAGCTTAGCTATGGTGCTAGAAAAAGCACGGCTTGCAAATATGCCAAAGGCAAATATTGAGCGCGCGATTGCTAGGGTAGCTGATAAATCGGCAGCTGCTTTAATCGAAGAAGTTTATGAAGCATATGGCCCAGGGGGAGTAGGGATAATAATTGAAGTTGCTACAGATAATAAAAATCGTACTATGCCAGAAGTGAGACACACCTTAGATAAGAATGGTGGGAGAATGGCCGATCCGGGTTCTGTAATGTTTCAATTTGCCAGGAAAGGCGTGATTGAGGTAACGGAAAAAGGTGATGATGCTACTATGGCAGCATTAGAAGCTGGAGCGGAAGATGTTGCGGAAGAAGATGAGGCTACTATAATTTATACCGATGCATCTGATCTAATGAAAGTAAGACAAGCTTTAGTAGATGCTGGATTAAGTGTGACCTCCGCAGAATTACAGTATGTGCCATCTAGCTATGTTCCGGTAGAGGGTGATAATGCAGAAAAACTAGAAAAACTATTATCTGCAGTAGATGATTTAGACGACGTTACAAACGTGTATACGAATGCGGAATAAAAAATTCCCTAGCGTGATAGCTAGGGAATTTTTTTAGCGACCATTCTTTAAACGTGGATGTCTCCTTTTATCGCTGTGTTTATGATTATTGTTGCGATTCTGTTTTGAGACTGGTCGTAATTTAATTTTTCTTGCCATGGCAATAATTATAACATATTTTTAAAAAATATGTTATAATTATAGGTGGAAAGGTGGCCGAGTGGTTGAAGGCACTGGTCTTGAAAACCAGAGATGGAAACATCCGCAGGTTCGAATCCTGTCCTTTCCGCCAGATTAGTAAATCCAAAGCTTGCTTTGGATTTAGTAATCTGAAGGGAAGGTGTATCGATTAAAAATCCTGTCCTTTCCGCCAGATTAGTAACATAAAAAATCTCCCCCTTACTCGGAGGAGATTTTATTATTATTGCTAAAACTATTTCTTTTTAGTATTGTCTGCAATATCTTTGGTGTTTCTCCAGATCATGATGAACATGATTGATGCTTCATAAATGAGGCGGGTAACGATTGGTCCGAGGACTAATGTCAAGAAGAACATGAGGATTGCGGCACCGCCCATAATATTTACCATTCCAAAGAAGCTAAATGAAATGAGAATAACAAAGATTGTTGCGATATAGTAAACAATCTTTAAGATTGTTTCAATCCACATAACTTTGAAATTTAAGAAATCTTTTAGCCATTTTGCAAATTTACCTTTTGGATCTGTTTTTTGTTTGACAAATAGGAAGTAAACCAAGATACCACCAACGATTGCAAGGATGAGTGCGATGATGCCCCAAACGCCTGCACCTTCTAGGAAGCTTACGGTTCCGTTTACATCTGTTGTTGTAAGAGTGTTACCTCCATATGTATAATTGGAATACATTATAATAACTCCTTATATTAATAATACCTTAATTTTAACATAAAAAATTATGAAATGTAAAGATTTTTAATTGAGAAAATAGGGGAAATGATGTATTATTGAAATTATGAATAGAGTACCATTGGCAGAGAGAATGAGGCCGCAAAAATTGACTGAAGTTTTAGGTCAGGATGAGATTATTGGTGGAGGGAAGATCTTAACTGAAATAGTTAAAAAGGGTGAGCCCGTGAATCTGATTTTTTGGGGTCCACCTGGAACGGGAAAGACAACTTTAGCGCGGATTCTGGCCAAGGAGTTTAAGGCAGATTTTGTAGAAATATCGGCGGTAACAGCCGGAAAAAAAGATGTTGAGGAGGTAGTTGAACGCGCTAAGATCAATTGGAATTTAAAAACCAGGACGGTTTTATTCGTTGATGAAATTCATCGGTTTAATAAGGCACAGCAAGATGCGTTTTTGCCACATGTTGAATCTGGTTTAATTACCTTAATTGGTGCAACAACGGAAAACCCATCGTTTGAAGTAATTTCTCCACTTCTATCTAGATCTAGGGTAGTGGTTATCTCGGCGTTATCTAAGGATGCTATTTTAGAGGTTCTAAAAAAGGCGGTAAAAAGTGAGAAAGCAGAAAAACGCGTAACAAAAAAGGCGCTGGATTTACTTGCTGAACTTTCTGGTGGGGATGCACGCAGTGCATTAGGGGATCTGGAACTTGCTTTGTCTTTAGCGGATAAGGTTGACGAAAAGGTGGTTTTAGAGGCAGCTGGTAAAAAAATGCCGGGTTATGACAAAAAAGGTGACAAACATTATGATACGATTTCGGCATTTATTAAATCAATGCGTGGTTCGGATGTTGATGCGACGCTTTATTATCTCGCGAGAATGGTTGAATCAGGGGAAGATCCTAAGTTTATTGCGCGCAGGATGGTGATTTTTGCTTCGGAGGATATTGGGCTGATGGGAAACGGTGCGCTTAGTCTTGCGACGGCTTGTTTTCAAGCGGTAGAACGGGTAGGGATGCCGGAAAGTGGTCTAATTTTAGCACATTGTGCGGTTGCGCTTGCTAAGTCGAAAAAATCACGAGCTACAACTGATGCATGGTTTAGAGCTTTGGAGGTGGCCAGAAAGTCACAAGGAGAACCGGTACCAACGTGGCTACGAAATGCACCGACTAAGTTGATGAAAGATTTGGGTTTTGGAAAGGGGCAAAAATGGGAAGCTGGTTTTCATCTTGATAAATCATATCTTCCTGACAGCGTACAAAAAGAACAGATTTGGAGAGAACCTAAAGCTTAGCTTTCTAAGCCGGCTTTGAAGTACATTTTTACGTTATCCCAGCCCCAAGAGAGATCAAAGCCGGAACTGACATAGTTATTAAATTTAAAATAAGGCATGCCACTTATGAGGCGAACGGTCTTTTTAGCATTTTCTTTTATTTCATTTACGGGCTCATCGTTTTCTACGCATGAGACGAAATTATTATCTAGCCCTATCTTTTTACCTATATCAGTCCAATAATCCTTTTTAAGGCTTGCCATTTTAGTGAATGCGCCTTTACCGAGTTCTTTAAAAAAGTCATTCCATACTGTCTTAACGGCTTGATCATAATAGTCCCAGAATTTCCCTTCTTTTTTAGCACAATAGACTGCTTCGGCGGAGTATCGTGAATTGATTGGATTAGCTTCGCCATATTCGTAGAGGAAGTCAGAGAGACGAACTTCATAGAGGATGTCGTTTTGCTCTATATATTCTTTAAAAGCATCTTCATTTTCAACTATTGCGTTTTCAAAGGCAATACAATATGGGCAAACTAGGTCGGAATAAATGATAAAATGGTTTTTAGCCTCTGGGTTGCCGATAGTGGTTTCTTGATCCCAGACGATTCCATTTGATGAAGTTTTGTTGTTTTGACTAATAATAATTGCGGCAATAATTACCACGAATATAGTAATGGCGGCAATAATTCTAAGAGCTTTTTTCACTATCCTCCTTTTTAGTTTTAGCTAATTTTTTAGCCGTATATTTTTCATTAATGATCATAACATATGTTTCTTTGCCGAGACTTTTAAGGGATAAGATAGCTATAATAATAGCAGCAGTAGTAACTAGAATTGAAATTGTACCAACAATGGCAAGTCCGCCAGTAGAGAAGATTGCTCCGAGGAGCGGCGTGAGAAGAGTGGTACCACAAGTGGGGCAGCCTGCTCCAAGGGCAATTAAACCGGTAATGATTCCGGCTTTTTCTAGATTGGCGGAGTTTTGGTCTTTTTTCTTCTTCCAGAGTAAAACAATGAGACCGATTAGGATACTTTGCAAGATTGAAATTGCAAAAATTGGTAACCAATCTAAGATTAATTGATTATAACCAAAAATTGCCAAAAAACTATCCCAGATAATACTAAGATTATCTGGAAAACCAAGAGCCCCTATCAGTTCAAATTTTGAGAATCCTCCAGATAGTAGATTCATTAGCAAACCAAAAAATATAAAACTAGGTATAAACCCGGCCCAAAAACGTTTTTCCTTGGTGGCTAGGAGAATGCCTTTTCCTGCCAAAACAAATTCGTCTAACCATTTCCTCCAGTTCATTCCATTAATTATAGCATAAGATTTTATAAAAATCGGAATATAATTAAAAAATATATTTTGTTTCTGTCAAGTAGATTATGTTCGGTTTTTTGAATCTACCTCTGTTAATTTTAGTTTTAGCTAAACATATTAGAACATAAAGAATTTTAAAAAACAAGGTTGACAACGATATTGTCTATGCTAAAATTAAGATAGGTTTGGACCAAATCCAACGTTGAAAGGGGCCTAAACCTGGGAAGTGTGAAGTTTAGCGTATTGTTTTAGACAATATTGGCTAAATTGAATTGGCGGATCGTTTAAGGCGATTCTTGCTAAAAAGTGTGGCTTATCGTTAAATTTACGATTTTGGCTAAATTACATATGTTGTGTCTGGCATTAATGTCAGTGTGTGTATGTTCTTAGAGGGTGGCGTTGTGAGTTACTTTGGTTAGATGTTGTGTTTTACCTATCTCCACCTAGAATAAGTTGATCTGTTTGAAACTATCTTATAGAGGTAGTTTTTTTGTGTTTTAAGATTACCTCTAGCATTTTCGGGGAAAGTGTGGTATAATGGTAGGTATGAAGCTTTCGAGAAAAATCGATCAAGCTCTAGTTTTGGCTATAATTCTTGTTTTAGGCTTGCTTTTTGGGTGTTTCATCAAGGCAAATGCTAATAATACTTTTGCTGAAGGTGATAATGATGCTTATATTGAACAAGAGGCAAAACATGTAACTTTTTATGATAACGGGAAGAAATTAACCGTAAAAACAGAGGCGAAGACTGTTGGTGAAGCGATTAGTAGGGCTAATATCGTCTTGAATGACGGTGATATTGTGGACCCTAGTTTAGATACAGAGATTAATGCGGATAATTATCACGTTAATATTTATCGGGCGCGTCCGGTACTAATTCGTGACGGTTTACTTGAAAAATACATAATGACTGCTAGCTATGACACTAAAACTATCGCAAAAGAGGCTGGTTTAACGATTTATGACGGTGATCAGATAACTTTCTTACCTAATGAGAACTTCTTAGAATCAGGGGTGGCAAATGTTTATTATATTACTAGAAATGGCGGAAGAACTGTAACAGAGGAAGAAGAAATTCCATTTACTGAGCGAAAAGAGAAAGATTATAATTTAGAGCCTGGTGTGTCTGAGGTGAGACAGCTTGGTGAGGTAGGTTTGAAGAAAAAATCGTATAATGTTCTATACGTAAATAATGTTGAGGTATCACGGGAACTTATCTCTGAAGAAGTAGTAAAAGAGCCAGTTGAAAGAGTTGTGGCGGTGGGCGTCAGCCAGATTGAACAGAAACCGTTGACAGTGGGTATGGGGCGAAATTTTTATACAGTAACTAAGCCTGATGGCACAGTGGTGACAAGAGAAGAAACTTATTATGATTTGCCAATGTCTGGCGTAATGCGGGCTTGTGGCGGTGGTTCTTATACGATTAGAAGCGATGGGGCAAAAGTTGATCAAAATGGCTATGTCTTAGTAGCAGCGAATTTGGTACGTTATCCACGTTGTTCAGTAGTGGAAACATCTTTAGGGCCAGGTAAGGTTTATGATACTGGTGGATTTGCGGCTTCACACCCTGAACAATTCGATCTTGCCACAGACTGGTCTAATCATGACGGAAGATAAATAGATGAAAAATAAAAAATCATTAGGCCAGCATTGGTTAAAAAATAGAGCGATATTAGAAGAGATCGCGGAGCTTGCGGCTAAAGAAAATAAGGGTAAAAAAGAGTCAGTTTGTGTTGAAATTGGTCCGGGGCTTGGATTCTTGACTTCTTCGCTTTTAAGGCGATTTGAAAAAGTGATTGCGGTGGAGTTTGACGAAGATTTGGCACGTAAACTCCCCGGTTCATTTCCTGGTAAAGATTTAGAAGTAATAAATGAGGACATACTAAAATATGTTTTTCCGGAGACATTAGAGGATTTTGTGGTGGCGGGAAATATCCCTTATTACATTACTAGTCCGATTGTTGAAAAATTACTGACGCTTGAAAAAATGCCTAAACGGATTGTTTTATTGATGCAAAAAGAGGTGGCAGAGAGAATTGCGGGTGAAAAAGAGACAGTTTTATCATTATTTGTGAAAAACCGGGCTAAAGTTCAACTTGGTCCAGTAGTGTTAGCGGAAGAGTTTACGCCGCCGCCTAAAGTTAATAGTCAGGTATTAGTGTTAGAGCCTTTAGAAGGTGAGTTTGAACTGCCAGATGAGGCTTTTAAGCTAATAAAAATTGGCTTCAGTGCGCCACGTAAAAAGTTGATCCACAATCTATCTAGTATAAAACCAAAAGAAAAATGGATAGAGATTTTTGAGAAAAATTGTATCGATATTAATGCTAGACCTGGGGATTTAAAAATTGAGGATTGGAAAAAGATTTACTCTACGAATTAGTGTGCTATAATGGAAAATAGCTATGTTAGACGTAAAATTTATCCGAGAAAACCTAGATTTAGTGGAAAAATCTACTAAAGAAAAAGGTTATAAAATTGATGTCCAAGAACTATTAAAATTGGACGATGAACGAAAAAAGATTTTATCAGAGACTGAAGAACTTCGCCAAGAGCGAAATAAGGTGGCTGGCCAGATGAAGGGTGGAAAACCTTCTCCAGAATTGATTGCTGAAGGAAAGAAGATCAAAGAGGTATTATCGGAAAAAGAACAGGCGCTTTCAAAAGCGGAAGATGATGTAAATGCGGTTCTGAAACAAATTCCAAATGTAATTTTTGATGATGTGCCGTTAGGGGGTGAAGAATGCTCGGTAGAAGTGAAGAAATGGGGAGAAAACCATAAGACTGGCGTAGACCATCTTGACTATGCGGTTTCAAGAGATTGGGTAGATTTTGAGAGGGGAGCTAAGGTTGCAGGAGCAAAGTTCTATTATCTTAAGGGTGAATTGGCATTACTCGAAAACGCTCTTTTGCAATATGGACTTTCTAAAGTATTAGAACATGGTTTTACTTTTATGACAGTGCCAGATATGGTATCTAGTCGCGTGCTAGAAGGATGTGGTTTTAACCCTCGCACTAGTGACCAGTCTGATGAATACTTTATTGAAGGTGAAGATCTAGCAATGATTGCTACGGCTGAAATGCCTTTAACTGGCTACCATATGGATGAGATTTTAGATGAGGGGCAGTTGCCTTTGTTTTATACTGGTTATTCGGCGTGTTTCAGAAAAGAGGCGGGAACCTATGGTAAATACACGCGGGGTTTGTTCCGGGTTCATCAGTTTAATAAGCTAGAGATGTATGTTTTTTGTTTGCCAGAACAGAGTAAAGAAATTCATGAGAAAATTCTTGAGATTGAAGAAGATATTTGGCAAGGATTAGAGATTCCTTATCATGTAATAAATATTGCGGCAGGTGATTTAGGTGCTCCAGCGGCAAAAAAATATGATATGGAATATTGGTCACCGGTTAACCAGAAATATCAGGAAATAACTAGTTGTTCAAACTGTACAGATTTCCAGGCACGAGCGGTAAATTGTCGGGTACGTCGGAAAGACGGTACGATTGAATTTGTACATACTCTAAACGGAACTGCTATCCCATTAGCTAGAGCTCTAGTTGTATTGCTAGAAAATTATGCAACAGAAGGTGGAAAGCTGAAGGTACCAAAGGTTTTGCAGCCTTATCTGAACGGCAGAGAAGAAATTTAATAGTTTAAAAGGAGAAAAAATGATTGAAAAGATTGAAATAAGCGGAAATGGATATAAAGTCGAAGAACCGTTCAGGAAGTATACTGAAAAACGAATTGGAAAACTGGACCGATATTTGCCAAGAGGTTCAAAGAAGGATATTGTATGTAAGGTGGTAGTTGCAGAAATTGGCAAAGGGAAAAATGATAAATATGAAATATCTGCAGCCATGGAAATTCCTGGCGGAAAAGTTATTGCAGCAAGAGATGAATGTTCAAATGTATTTGCGGGGGTAGATTTAGTTGAAGCTAAACTCACTGGCCAAATCAGGCGATATAAACTTGAAGTTCAGCCACATCGTCAAAGAAGAAGCTTCAAAAACCTCTTTATAAAGAGAAAATAATGTGATAAAATAGGGGGAATTAATTCTGTTTTGGAGGCAATAAGTGAAAAAAACTGACAAGGCTGATAAGGCTGGCGCACAGAAAAAAGAAGTTGCGCAAAAAACTGAAAGGGTGAAGACAAGGAAAGAAAAGAAACCGTCTGATAAATTGGCAGACAAGACGGCGATGACTAAGTTTTTGCAGGGGGTGTTTGGTGATGCTCAGAAGAAGATTTTAAAGAGACTTTGGAAACGAGCGAGAGAAATTGGAAAATTAGAGCCAAAATATGAAAAGATGAGCGATGATGAGCTTAAAGCTCAGACTGAGATTTTCCGTAAGAAAATAAATAAAGCACTAAAGGTTGCAGAAAAAGAAGCTAAGGAAAAAGACGCTGACGATAAGAAAAAAGGTAAAAAAGCCAAAACGACCAAGAAATCTAAGAAGAAAGAATTAGACGACACAAAAATCTTAAATGAAATCTTGCCAGATGTTTTTGCAGTAGCAAGAGAAGCTTCCAAGCGTATTTTAGGACTTAGGCCATATGATGTGCAGTTAATTGGTGGTATGGTGCTAAATGAAGGTGCGGTGGCAGAGATGAAAACTGGTGAAGGTAAAACTTTGGTCGCGATGCTCCCAGCGTACCTAAATGGTTTAACTGGACGTGGTGTGCATGTGGTAACAGTAAACGATTATCTAGCACAGCGCGATGCGGGCTGGAATGGTCCAATCTATGATTTCTTAGGGCTAAGCGTGGGTGTAATTATCAATAATGCTTCATTTATTTATGATGCGGAATATGAAAACGAAGAACATGATGATGAAAGATTTAGACATTTAAAACCATGTACTCGTAAAGAGGCTTACGCGGCAGATGTTACCTACGGAACTAATAACGAGTTTGGGTTCGATTATTTACGTGATAATATGACGAGCGAAGTACAATATTTGAGGCAGAGAGAGTTGAATTTTGCGATCGTAGATGAGGTTGACTCAATCTTGATCGATGAAGCAAGAACTCCTCTTATTATTTCTGCTCCAGCAGGAGATAATCCGGACCAGTATTATCAATTTGCAAAGGTAGCAGCAAGGCTTACCCCGGAAGATTACATTTTTGATGAAAAGAGACGTTCGGTAACTTTGACCGATAAAGGAATTGAAAAAGTCCAGGAGATCTTAGGTGTAGATAATATTTATTCAACAAAACATACGGCTTTGGTTTACCATCTTGAGCAAGCAATTCGAGCGGAGATTATCTTTAAACGTGATAAGGATTATGTAGTAACCAATTCAGGTGAAGTAATTATTGTTGATGAACATACTGGTCGTTTGATGCAGGGTCGTCGTTATAATGAGGGTCTCCATCAGGCAATTGAGGCAAAGGAAGGTGTAGTTGTAAAGCAGGAATCAATGACTCTAGCCACAATTTCATTCCAGAATTTCTTCCGTCTATATAAAAAATTATCTGGTATGACAGGTACGGCATTTACAGAGGCGGAGGAATTCCAGCAGATTTATGCACTTGATGTGATTCAAATTCCACCGAATAAGCCGATTGCACGTGTTGATAAGGACGATTTGATTTATAAGACTAAAGCTGCTAAATTAAAAGCGATTGCAGAAGAAATTCAAAAGTATCATGAGAAAGGCCAGCCAGTGCTAGTGGGTTCTGGATCAATTGCAAACAACGAGGAGATTGCAAGATATTTGGACCAATTTGGCTTACCTTATGAGATTTTGAACGCTAAAAACAATGAGCGAGAAGCAGCGATTATTGCTAAAGCTGGTGAAAAAGGAGCAATTACACTCGCAACAAACATGGCAGGACGTGGTACGGATATTAAACTTGGTGAAGGCGTAAAAGAACTTGGCGGTCTAGTGGTAATTGGCTCAGAAAGACATGATTCTAGACGAGTAGATAACCAGCTTCGTGGTCGTGGCGGTCGTCAGGGTGATCCTGGTACAACACAATTCTTTGTATCTTGCGAAGACGATCTAATGCGAATTTTCCAGGGTGATAGAGTAAAAATGTTAATGACAAGGCTTGGAGTGGCGGACGACATGCCAATCCAAACACGCTCTATTTCAAAGACCTTGGAGGCAGCGCAGAAGCGTATTGAAGGATTTAACTTTGATTCACGAAAAAACGTGGTTCAGTACGATAACGTAATTAATCGCCATCGCAAAGTAGTTTATATGATGCGAAGGAAGATCTTAATGGGGGATAATATCCACCCAGAGATTAAGCGTTTGATGCGTGAAGAAATTAAGACTCTAACCGAGTTTTCTTCAAGAGTAAATAAGAATTTTGACGAAGAATTTAAAGCAGTTTTTGACTTTGATGATAGTTTGATTCATGGTATTGGTATCAAGAGAAAAGAAAAGGAACGTGAAAAATTAGCGTTGGAGGCGGTGGAAGAGGCTTATAAGAAGAAAGAAGAAGAATTTGGTGCGGAAATAATGAGAAAGGTAGAGCGCGAAGTTTACCTAAAGGTGTTAGATACTTTATGGATGCAACATCTCGAGAATATGCAGCACCTACGTGAAGGTATTCATTGGCGTTCAGTGGGTCAAAGAGATCCTTTAGTAGAATATCGTAGTGAATCTCAGAAATTATTTGATGGTTTGCAAAGAAATCTAAGAGAAGAAGTTTTGAAGATCTTGCTTTCGATTACACCTTCAGAAGCGGCGGCGGATAACGTAATGGATGGGGAAGAATATGAATCAGAACTTACTAAGATGGCAGAGGGTCAGACAGAAAAAGGTGTAAATGAAATTTCGGCAGGTGAGAAAAACTTGGATTCGGAATTTAGAAAGAAAGAATCAGAAACTAAGACTAGTGTAAAAAGAGCACCTAGAAAAAGTAGTGCAAAGAAGAAAGTAAGTTCAAAGAAAAAGAAGAAAGCTAGTCGTAAGCGTAAATAGATTTGAGATATAATTGTAAAATTATGAAGCACTCAGTTGAAGAGATTACGTTAAGGAATGGAGCGAAAGGGCTTTTAATTGATATCCCTGGAGCAAGTGTAATGTCTACCAGAATTCAGTTTAGGGCTGGGATGATGTATGCTAAAAATAAAGAGGTATATGAGATACCACATGTAGTAGAACATCTAGCTTTTGGGGCAAACGCAAAATATAAAGACGAACAAGCATTTGAGGCTGAATTTACAAAAAATGGAGCATACCATAATGCTTGGACTTCGGATGTTTCTGTTTGTTATGAAACGGAATGTGCGGATTTTGAGTGGGAAAGAATTATGGAGCTTCAGAGAGTTTCTATTTGCGAGCCGAGATTTAATGAGGAAGAGTTGAAGTCTGAAAAAGCGAATGTTAGAAGTGAATTGACTGGCTATATGAATGATTACTATCGGCTTCTTTGGCCAAAAGTCCAACAGGCAGTAGGTGAGGATGTATTAGACTTATCAGAAAGATTAAAAACTATTTCAAATATTGATTTGAAAGACATTAGGGAACATTATAGAAGGACTCATACGGCTAAGAATATGATGTTTATTATTGCCGGAAAGATAAAAGGCAGAAAACATAAGATTATGAAAATGCTGGATGAGTGGGATCTAAAAGAAGGGAGAAAGTTTGAAATCCCTTTCACAGACCTACATCTTGGTGAAGCAGTCTCAATTAGGCGAAAAGATGCCTCTAATATTACCTTTGGGTTTTCGCTTGTGACTCCTAGACATTTAGACCCATCTGAAGTATTTGCAATGAATTGTTTGAATCATATTTTAAATGGTACGACGAATTCAAAAATATTTGGTTCAGCGAGGAAACGTGGTCTAGTTTATGGAATGGGCAGCTCAATTGCCTCAAATGCGCATAATTCTTATTGGGATTTTGATGGGGAAGTGAATATTGAAAACGCAGAAGCGTTATTTGAATTAATTCAGACAGAATTAATGAAGACTTTAAATGGCGAAGTTTTAGATATGGACTTCTTGGCAGCTAAGTCTTATGCGCTTGGTAGGTTCCAGATGGGGGCGCAAACGGTAGGACAAATTGCGGATTATTATGCTGATCATTATTTTGCGAATGAAAAAGTTGAAAAATACGATAATATGCCAAATTTGATCAAGGGAATTGATAAATTTAAGATGATTGAGCTGGCGCGTGAGTTTGCTGGGTCCGGTGTAAAAGGCTTTGCAGCAGTTTCGTCGACGGATAAAGCATTTATTTCCGCACTTGAAGCAAGATTGAACTTCTAATAGCTAATTTATAAACGCTTCGCTTCACGTCTGATAAAAAACCATAATTTCAGGCAAGTCTGCGCCGAAATTAGCAGTTTCGTGCTCGACTTGTGAATCTATGGTTTTTTATCGGGTTCGCTCAATGTTTATAAATTATCTATTAGGAGTTTAAATTGATCGCCACGGTCGTAAACGTTTTTAAACATATCGAAAGAAGCGGCGGAAGGTGACATAAGAACGACGCTCGGGGCGAGTTCTTCTGCAGTTTTCTGGGCGTTAGAAACGGCTTCTTTTAGCGATTCTACGGTAATAAAACGATTATCTTGATATTTCTCGGCTAGGGTATGGCCAGATTCTCCTAGAAGGATTATTTTTTTGATATTATCAGATTGCAATAATTCGTATATTTCTGGCAAATCTTCGTTATTAGTTTTATCGCGTCCACCGACAATTATAACGAGGTTTTTATTAGGAAAAGAGTTTATAGCAACGCGAGTTGAAGAAGGATTGGTAGAAAAATTATCGTCATAATATTTAACGCCGTTCAGTTCGCGAAGAAATTCGAGGCGATGAGGAAGGCCTTTGAAGTTTTTTAGGCCTTTAATTATAGTGGCTTGATGGTCCTTTATATATTCATCCGGTAGCATATTTTTAGAGCAAGCAACGGCGGAAATGGCAGCGATAGCGTTATTTTTATTATGCTCGCCCGGGATAGTGATGGCGGAAGCGATATCTTCAGGAATAGGGAACGGGAAAGAGATTTTTTGCGCTTTAGAAGCGTTTGCGATTTTAACGGTTTCAGAATTATTTTGAAAATAAACTAGATAATCTGAGTTGGTTTGATACTCTGTAATGTGGGACTTGGCGCTTAGATAGTCACTATAATCTTTATGAACATTAAGATGATCTGGTTCGATTTGGCCAATTACGGCGACGTGAGGAGATTTTTTAAGATCCCAGAGCT
>JAZQTT010000011.1:0-1633 GCA_045630905.1 Candidatus Nanosyncoccus sp. | reverse complement strand
TACTTCAAAAATCTTCTAAGTATGATTTTAAGATGCTCTTTTTTAATCCCGACGGCACTGAAGCTGATCTTTGCGGTAATGGAGCGCGTTGCATCGCTGCGTTTGCTAAAGAGATTGGTGCGGTAGATAAGAATAAAATGTGCTTTGAGACCGCGGCAGGGATGATAGAAGCTGAGGTTCTTAATGACAATTATGTTAAAATAGTAATGCCTGAGCCTAAGGATATTTCAGACGATTTTGTAATAGTAGGGGTTCCTCATAAAATAGTTCCAGTTGAAAATTTAGCAGGTGTTGATGTAGAGAAGATTGGTCGTGAGATTAGAATGAGTGAAGAATTCGCGCCAGATGGAACTAATGTTGATTTTGTTCGTTACAAAAAGCCCAATAATGTTTATATCAGAACGTATGAACGCGGCGTAGAATCAGAAACTGGCGCTTGTGGAACAGGAGCTGTTTCGGCTTCGGTGATAGGTGTTAAGGACTATGGTATTGATTTTCCGGTAAATGTGGTGACATCTCACGGATATACACTTATTGTAGATGGTGTATATGACGGAACGGAATTTTCGTCTGTAACTCTTACGGGTCCGGTTAAAAAAGTTTTTGAAGGCGAAATTTCGTGGGATAGCCTAGATGCTGTAGTTGAGTAAAGTAGGGTAGTTTTAATTTGCGGTGCGATAGTGATTATGAAAATTAAAATAATATCTATTCTCGTATTTACTTTTTATTCAATATTCGGCACTTATGCTTCGGAAACTAGGAACATCCCTCCAACCATAAAATTGCCAGATACGATAGAGGCTGTAAAAATTCCGTCAACCACAAATTATGCAACTTTAGTTTGGCTTCATGGAGGCGGTTTAACCGGTGGTAAGCCTCATTTTCCTTTTTCTAGTGAGAAGAGGATTGCTCAAATAGCCGTTAAATATCGACTTCTAGGCAAGGACGCTAAAAGTGGGGTTGACTGCATTGAAGATGCAGCCTCAGCTGTCGCTTGGACAATGAAAAATATTCATAAATACGGGGGAGATACCAATAAGATATTTCTTGCGGGTATGAGCGCAGGCGGATATCTTACGATGATGGTAGGTATGAATCCTAAATATCTCGCGGCGCATGGTCTTAAAAACACTGACCTTGCCGCGCTTATTCCTATTTCTGGACAGGCGACAAAACATTTTAATGTGCGTAAATTCTCTGGTGATAACGATCCTCAGTTTTTACCTAAAATCGATGATCTCGCTCCTTTGGCGCATGTTTCGGCCGATATTCCGCGAATTATCAGCATTTGTGGTCAGCCACCTTATGAATGGAAGTGTAGATCCGAGGAAAATCGTTTATTGATCGCATCTTGTATTGCTTTAGGTCATAAGAACGCGAAGTTTATTGAGCTACCGTATTGTAATCATGGCCAAGCGTATGAATGCGCTTTACCATATCTCTTTCGATACATTATGGAGTAATCTATAAATTGAGGGTGTGTGGAGTTAAGTCGTCACGTCCAAAAGTAAACTGACTTTCTAAAAGTAAATCGTCGGATTGTCGATAGGTTTTGCCTGATTGGATTTGTGCTGTTGGGTTTTTGCCGTTGAGTAGCTTTGATCGTTGCTGATTTTTAAAGGGAAGACATTTT
>JAZQTT010000010.1:0-42969 GCA_045630905.1 Candidatus Nanosyncoccus sp. | reverse complement strand
TCTTTCGGATCGTTTAGATAATTTAATAAAGGAGGAGTAGAATGAAAAACGATTTTGATTATTTAGTAGTTGGTACGGGAATTTTTGGGGCAACAGTAGCAGAGCGGCTAGCAGATGCAGGTAAAAAAGTATTAGTTATTGATAGAAGAGAGCATTTGGCGGGGAATATTTATTCATATACAGATCCTGAAACTGGAATTGAAATACATAAATATGGGTCACATATTTTTCATACTGAAATGGATGATGTTTGGGATTATATAACTAGATTTACCGATTTTAATGATTACACTCATACGGTTAATACAAGGCACGAAGGCAAGTTGTATCCTATGCCGATTAATCTTGATACTATTAATTTATTATATGGAACGAATATGGATGCGACGGAAGCGGAAGAATTTGTAGCAAAAGAAGCAAAAGCCGATACAGAAAAATTAGGAATCAAAGAACCTAGGAATTTTGAAGAGAAGGGAATTAGTTTAGTTGGTAAAAAACTATATACGGCATTTCTTAAGAATTATACAGAAAAACAATGGAATACATCGGCGACTAATCTCTCGGCAGATATTCTAAGTAGGATTCCAGTCAGATTCTCACATGATAATCGGTACTTTATGACGGCTAAACATCAGGGTATTCCTAAAGAAGGATATACAAAAATGGTAGAAAATATGCTTGGTTCGGAGAATATTGAAATTAAATTAGGTGTTGATTTTAAAGATATTGAAGGTGACTTATCGGATAATATAAAAGTCATTTATTGTGGACAAGTGGATGAGTTATTAGATTATGAGCTAGGAGTATTGCCTTATCGCTCTTTGAAATTTGAAGAGGAAAAAACCGAGAATGGATTAGGTGAGGCAGTTATTAATGAAGCTGATAAGGATGTGCCATACACAAGAGCGCATGACTATAAATATTATCAAATTCATCAACCGGAAGTAATTGAACAGAAGATTTCATTCATTGCTAGAGAATACCCAACAGACTTTGAAAAGGGCGGGGAAGCATATTATCCAGTAAACAATGAGGAATCTAGCAATTTGTATGAGAAATATGTTAATTTATGTAAAGAAAAATATCCAAATATTGTGTTAGGTGGAAGATTAGGAGCTTATCAGTATTGGGATATGGATAAAGCGATAAAAAATGCGTTAGAGTTAGCTACAGGACTATTGGCACAATAATTGAAATTTGTTTTAAACATTAATTTTTGGGATATTATTTATTTGATGTGTTCTATTTTCGGATAATCAGTTAGAATGTGCTATAATTCTATTTAAGATGGCTAATTTGGCAAAAAAGATAACAAAACGAACCGGGAGGGCTTTTGGGGTCTCTGAAATCAGGGATGATATTGTATATTTATCTAATAAGATTGATTGGTTAGCACAGAATAGTTTAAAAACGAGTGAAACTGAAGATTCTTTATTCAGATTGTGCGATATGCTTAAAATTAATCTCGAGACTGTAGAAAAATATAGTTCTTTTTATTACTATAATGAGTTGGCTAAGAATATCCATCCTCGTTTGTTTGAAAAGTATCGTGGTATAAATAAAAATAAGAGTGTTGTATTAGTAGCTTGTGGACCTAGTTTAGACGATTATACTATGAATAAGAAAATGTATCATGTGGGGGTGAATAGAGCATTCTTAAAAGAAGGGCTAAAATTGGATGCGTTGTTTATGCATGACAGAATGATGCTCGATTTACATAAAGAACAACTGGCTCGGTTGGAAGTAGATAAATTTGTAGCGTTTGCTACAAATCGTTATAATTCTGAGAATTTTAACCTGACAACGAAAGAATTAGACGAAATATCTGGTAAAAGATTCATTATATCGGATGTAGGTTTGCCAAAAATTAGCGGTGGTGTATTTGATATCATAAATCCAGATATTTGCAATGGTGCATTAATGGATCGTGGTGGCGGAACTGTTTTTTCGGCGTTACAATTTGTACTTTTCACCGAACCAAGTAAAATTTATTTAGTTGGATGCGATTGTGCAGATAGCGGTTATTTTAAAGAGGCTAATCACATAGTTCAAAAAAACTATCTTAATGAAATAAACGATTTATGGTTAGAGGCAGCTTCCTTTATGAGGCAATACTACCCTCATCTTGAAGTTTTTTCAGTTAACCCAGTAAAATTAGAAGGCGTATTCAATGATTTATATACGAAAAGCTTCCTTGATAAACATCCAGAAAAAAAGGTAAGAAAATCGCAAATTTGGCCAGGGAATTAAAGCATATCCCAAGTTAGAATTGTATCTTCTGGTAGATCTTGTTTTACTGTTCGACCAATTACTATGTCGGTGTATTTAGGCGAGATCCCAGTACCAGGGCGTTTAGGTATGAGGTCTTCGGCGGTAATAATGTCATTTTTATGTAAATCTCGTTTAAGAACTAATGATCGCCGTGCCTCGCGACGAGGTATTTTTTCGCATTCTAATACTGTTTTTTCTGATTTTCCGAGTAATTGATTGATCAATTCAAAATTACTAATAGCTTTTTTAAAGTCAGAAGGGTCACCTGAATGATAATGGTCATTACCGGGGAGTGTCTTATCGAGGGTAAAATGTTTCTCGATGACTTCTGCCCCTAAAACATAAGCAGTTGATAATGTTATCATTGATGGGTCTGGTGCGACATGGTCACTAAACCCTACTTTGATATCTGGGAAAGTTTGCTTTAGAGTTTGGATAACTCGTAAATTAGCGTCTTGAGGATGAGTAGGATAAGATAATACGCAATGAAGAATAGTAATATCCTTACAACCAGATTCTTTAAGGATACGTATTGCTTCGTCTACTTCGGACAAATAGGAAGCACCGCAAGAGAGGATAACTGGTTTACCTTTTTTGCCTATATGTGAAATAAATGGAAGGTTAGATAGGTCTGAAGATGATATCTTATAAAAATCTACCATATCAAAAAGGTAGTCAGCTGATTCATAATCAAAAGGCGTAGATGTAAAGTCCATGCCTTTAGAATGAGTATAATTACATAATTCTTGATATTCGGCTTTATTAAAATGATCAAATTTTTGAAATAATTCGTATTGTGATTTTGTTGGTTCTTTAGAAGTGTCCCAATAAGAAGGGGAATTTTTTGAAGCGATCGTGTTGGCTTTGTATGATTGAAACTTTGCACAATTAATACCTGCTGAGTGCGCAGCATCTATATATAATTTAGCGGCATTAAGCGGGGTAATTTTTTCTTTTTTTGCGGTGTCATAGAAATTGACTCCCATTTCAGCAATCAAATAAGGCGTTGATGTCATTTTTTCTCTTCCTTTCTATTCGATATGTTATTTATTGCTTGCATACAGTGTTCTCTTCCTTGTTTTAAATTGGTTTGAAGCATAAGATATTGAAGGTGCTGCCTTACTTCAATGGAAGAAGTAAGCAGTTGATCTAGAGATTTTTTAATAGTGTTTAATGAGGGAGACATCCCGATATATGTAAATCCATTATCGGAGTTGGCAAAGGTATGGCGTTCCTCTCTTTCGTTTTGAGCCATAACTAATGTCGGAATACCTAAAATGGCCAACTCGTAGCATGTGCGCCCGCGAGAAGTAATTGCAAGATCGTGCTGTGACATGACTTCCGGGACGTTTTTAACGTCTTTAAATGCTTGGATGTTAGGAGACTTTATGGAGCGAATGATTTCGTCACTATTCTCTTTAGCTTTACCAAAAAGAATGGTAAAATGAATGTTTTCATATTTGGGTGATTGTATAATTTTAAGGATTTGTTCAGTATATTTTTTGGGATCTGCTCCACCAAAAGTGATAAGTACCTTTTCAACATGTGGACGTATTCTAATGGGTTGATAAAAGAGAAGATTTTTGTTTGCAATAAAATAATCAGCTCCGCATTGTACTTTGGTGGAGTTTGATTTTGGATAGAGGGCATTAATGGTAAGATCGGCCAAAATAGATCCTTCTCCTTCGTCTTCAAAATTAATAATTTTTGAAGTAGGCAATGCCTTTCGAAGAGAGAGCATAAAATCTGTGGTTGTATCAAGGATATCATTAATAAAAATAGTATATGTAGAATCTTGAAGTTTACCGAAAAGATCATATTGGTCTTTTATAGGGATTAGATTATGGGTAGTATTACCGAATATTTTGGGTTTGGTTTGGTTCGAATCATAGTATATGTCTGGTTTACTATCAAATTCATCTGCGAGTTCTAAAACTCTATATATGTGGCCTGTGCCAATTGAGCTATTGCCATTAACATAAAAGCCGATATGCTCATTTTTTAAAATGTTTTTTGCAACAATTAAATCGAAGAAATTATCTATATCGATTGATTCTGATTCAGATAATTCGAATACGTCTGTTTTTCTCCCTATGCGAGTATGTTTTGTAATAATGGATGTTTTAGAAATAACAAATGCTCCTGTTTCTGAATATTCTGGATCTAAATATTGTCGGTTAGCACGCACAGTGTAGTTAGGGATCTTCTGGCCGTTTTTTTCTGACCAAGATAGATGAGGATTGTTGATGACTGATATGACGGTATCTAAATCCTTTTCCATGGCCATAAAAATTGCTTGATCGAGTGAACCTACTTTTAATGTAGGAGATGTTGGTTGCATTGTAATTACATAATCCCAATTGGAATCTTTGGGAATTGCATCATATATAACACTGTCTAGTGTTATATCGTCACCACATAGTTCGAGTGGGCGTTGATGAACTTTAACGCCTAATTGTTTTGCAAATTGGCTTATAAGCGGGGAATCAGTAGTTACAATGATATCTGAGATGTACTTTGATTGAATAGCATTGTTAATAGCATAGTAAATGAGAGGATATCCATTAAGCAGACGGAGGTTTTTGTTAGGAATTCCTTTGGATCCGGCTCGAGCTGGTATGATAGCTAATATATTTTTCATATATTATATTATAGCACAGAGAAGAAGGTTTTTATTCTGGTATGTTATTATTGAGCTAACTCCACAGATTCTTATATGCCTTGGCGACGGTTTTAGGATCTCCATCTAAGGTTATTTTGCCATTTTCAATAAGAATGGCGCGATCACAAAATTTAATAATATTTTCCATTGAGTGGGTAACTAAGATGACGGTTTGTTTGCCGCGAAGTGATTCAAAGTAATCGTTACATTTTTGTTGAAAAGCAGCATCGCCTACGGCAAGGACTTCATCCAAAAGAAGAATATCGCCTTTAGCGCGTATAGCGATAGAAAAGGCGAGGCGGACTTGCATACCTGAGGAGTAGTTTTTAAGTTTCTGGTCCTGAAAATCTTTCAATTCGGCAAAATCCCATATTTCGTCATATAAGTTATCCATTTCTTTGCGTGAAAAACCGAGTAGGGCTCCGTTTAGATAGACGTTTTCGCGTCCAGTTAATTCAGGATTGAAGCCAACTCCGAGCTCAATGAACGGGATTAAATTACCATCTATAATAATTTCACCTTTTTTTGGATAGTAAATTCCGGCAAGTGTTTTAAGGAGGGTGGATTTTCCTGATCCGTTTCGTCCAACTATACCTACGAATTCACCTTTTTTGATTTCAAAATTTAGTCCTTTTAAAACTTTTTGTTCTTTAAATCCTTTAATTCCTCTTAGACGATTAAAAATAGCTTGTTTTAAACCAGAAGCTTTCTCAGTGGGAAGTTGGAAGCTTTTATGAAGATCTGAAACCTGAATTGCTATGTCGTTATCTGAGTGTATCTCTCTACGTGTACCGATTTCTTTTTTTCTCATTTATATCTCCTCTGCAAAGAATCTTGATTTTTTACGGAAATAGAATGCAGCAAAGACTAGAATAATGATTATAAGGATAATAGGCAATAACTTTAATAATGGGTTTTCTAGATAATTCCAGGTTGTGACAGTTTCTGGAGTAATTAAATTGTGACGGATATCCTGGATAGCTTGCGCAATAGGGTTTAGAAGGATTATTTTAGCGGCAATAGTGCTAGAAGTAGCAACCATAGAGATTGGGTAAATGATTGGAACAGCGTAGAATAAAGCTTGAATACAAACATCCCAAATTGAGGTAATATCACGGTATTTAACATTAATGGCGCCAAGTAGGAAAGCAATTCCAAGGGAAAGTGCGTAGATTTCTATTAGAGATAAAGGAACAAGTAGCCAAGTCCAGCTAGGTTCTACACCATTAATAAGTGCAAAGATAGCTACTACTACTAGGTTTATTAGCATGTTAATTACAGCTGTTAAAGTAGCAGAAACAACAACGATGTATTTTGGAAAACTGATTTTACGGATTAGATCTCCGCGAATCACCATAGCCTGGATACCTTGAGAAGTGCATTCGGTAAAGAAACTCCACATGGTAGTTCCGGCTAGAAGATAGACAGGGTAATGAGGAATGTCACCGCCAAATCTTAGAAGTTTTGCAAATACTACATATAGAATCGCAAACATCATTAATGGTCTTAATAATGCCCATAAATAGCCAAGTACTGAGCCTTGATAACGTAGCTTAAAATCAGTTTTTGTAAGCTCTGCTAAGAGGATACGGTTCTTTTTATTTAAAACACGAGGAATACTCATATTTTAATATTTTATCACAAGATGATATAATTGTCATATGGAAAGAATTTTAGTAACTGGAGGAACCGGCTATATTGGTTCTCATACAATAATAGAATTATTGAAAGATAATTATGAGATTGATATCGTAGACAATCTCTATAATTCTAAAATTACGGTTTTAGATAAGATTGAAAAAATATCCGGAAAGAGGCCGGAGTTTTATGAAATTGATCTTTGTGACTATGATAAATTAGAAGAATTATTTGAAAAAAATCATTATGATTTAGTGATTCATTTTGCTGGGTTGAAAGCTGTGGCTGAGTCAGTAGAAAAACCATTAATGTATTATGAAAATAATATAGGTGGAACGATTAATCTATTAAAATGCATGCAAAAGCATGATGTTAATAAAATTATCTTTTCTTCATCAGCTACAGTATATGGTGATCAGCCGGTCTCTGAATTTGTTGAAACAATGCAAACTGGTGTTGGCATAACAAATCCTTATGGTGAGACCAAGCATATGATAGAAGAAATATTGAAAGATGTTTCCGAATCGGATCCAAAGTTTTCGGCAACTATTCTTAGATACTTTAATCCAGTAGGCAACCATCCGTCTGGATTAATTGGTGAAGACCCAAATGATATACCAAATAATCTGATGCCTATAATTATGAAAGTATCTACTGGCGATATTGCTGAACTAAAAGTTTATGGCGACGATTATCCAACGAAAGATGGGAGTGGAGTGCGTGATTATATTCATGTAGTAGATCTAGCAAAAGGGCATGTTGCGGCGATCAAAAAAATGAAACCAGGAATTATGATTTATAACTTAGGGTCTGGAAAGGGAACTTCAGTTTTTGAAATGATTGCGGCATTTGAAAAAGCAAGTGGTAAAAAATTACCACATACTGTAGTTGACAGAAGGTCAGGAGATTTAGCAGAAATTTGTGCTAATCCTGCTAAGGCGGAAAAAGAATTGGGCTGGAAAACTGAATTGACCGTAGAAGATGCAATGAAAGATACGATCAATTACTTAAATAATTTATAAGCAATTTGTAATAGTTTTGGGTTCATAAGAGCAAGGTGAAGGGCGATTTTATCTGATTTTGTGGCTTCGGGGTTTTCCGTGATAAAGGATTTATTAGTTTTAAGGTAATTGATTAATTCTGATTTTTTTGGATGGTTTGATGGAATTTGGCGGAGCAAAGAAAGGCGGGCGCGGATACGACGTTCTTTAGTAACGTATTCTAGATTTGGGAATTTCTTATCTATATCATTACACATTTGATCAGTGAAGGAAATAAGATCAAATTTACGATCATCGAAACTATTAATAATTGAGCTTTCGTGATGCTGGTAAATGTAAAATTCATTAGGGAGAAAAACGATTTTTTCTGCTTTCATAATAAGCTTATAAGTTACGTCGACATCTTCATGAACTTTGCCAACTGGAAAAGTAATATCTTTAAAATAGTTCTTAGGGAAGAGCTTCATGGTGGCAGAAACCATAAAACCTTCCTCTTTTAACATAGCGCGGAGGGCACTTTCTATAGTAAAGACTTTTTCTGGATACTTTTCATTATTAAAATGAGAAACCTTTCCGTTAGGATAAGTTTCCTTGAAAGAGCAAACGGCGATATCGGAATCAGTTTCTTCTATAGCTTTTAACATATCCTGGATCATATCTGGTTCAATGTGGTCGTCGGAATCTACAAACATAATGTAATTTCCGGTAGCGATTTTAAGACCTGTATTGCGGGCAGAAGATAGGCCAGAATTTTTTTGGTGGATAGCTTTAATAAGATGATTAGATTTTTCATAATCATCTACTAGTTTTTTAGATTCGTCGGTGGAACCATCATCTACTAAAATAATTTCAAGATTTTTATATGTTTGTTCTAAAATAGAATCTAAACATTTTTTGAGGTATTTTTTTGAATTGTAGACAGGAATAATGATGGAAACTAGAGGTTCTACTTCTTTCTTTTTTCTATCCATATATTATAAATTATAGCATATAAGGTGTATAATATAAGATATGAAAAAGAAGATTACAGTGGTGGTGCCAGTGTATAATGAGGAGGAGGGAATAAAGGGGTTTTTAGATAAGCAGCTAAGTCCGGTAGTAAAAAAACTAAAATATAAAACAGAAATATTAGTAGTAGATGATGGGTCGGAGGATAAAAGTGTTGAATCAATTAGGAGAAGCAAATCATGGAAAGAGCTAGATGTTAAATTGATTTCACTAGCAAGAAACTTTGGTAAAGAAATCGCGTTGACTGCGGGACTAAAATATGCAAAGGGGGATGCGGTAATAATGATTGATGCGGATGGGCAACATCCGGTAGAGATGATTCCGAAAATGATTGGAAAGTGGGAAAAAGGTGCAGAAATTGTAACAGCTGTGCGAGATGAAAATACTACTAAACATAAGGCGGGATCACGATTTTATTATTTTATAATGAAAAAACTTGGGAACCAGAACGTAGTGGTGGGAGCAATGGATTTTAGGTTACTGGATCGGGAAGTGGTTGATGAGTATAATAGGTTTACGGAACGCAATAGATTAGCAAGGGGAATCGTGGATTGGTTAGGGATACCACAGGAATATATAAAGGTAAAAACTAAGGGAAGGATAAGCGGAAAACCATCCTATAGTTCTAAAAAACTAGCAAGACTAACAATTGATAGTTTAGTATCTTCGTCACGCACACCGTTAGCAATATTTGGTTATATCGGGCTATTTATTACTATTGTTTCACTTTTATTGGGAATATTTATTTTAATCCAACAATATATATTAGGCGATCCTTTAGGGTTAGATTGGAGTGGTGCAGTAGCAATGAGCGTATTTATTGCATTTTTGGTGGGGTTAGTTTTAATTTCGCAGGCAATAACGGCGCTTTATGTCTCACAGATTCATGCAGAGGCGAAAGGGAGACCTTTATATATAATAGACAAGAAAAAATCATTTGGGATTAAAAAATGAAAAAAATATTACTTAGTTTTGATATAGAGGAATTTGATTTACCAAGAGAACACGGAGGGGAAGTATCTCTTGAAGAGGGGTTAAAAGTATCAGAAGAGGGATTAAAAAGGATAATAAAAGTTCTTGATAGAAATAAAGTGAAAGCAACATTTTTTGTGACTGGAAATTTCGCGAAGGGAAGGCCGGAGCTAGTTTTAAAACTTCTAAAAAAAGGACACGAAGTAGCGTGTCATGGAGTGGATCATTTTAAACCAAAGAAATCAGATATAAAAGAATCTAAGAAAATTGTAGAAAAAGTGATTAATAAAAAGGTTTACGGATATAGACAACCAAGAATGGGGAAGATTAACTATGATGGTTTGGAAAAATCTGGATTTTTTTATGACTCAAGCGTTAATCCAGCGTTTATTCCAGGGCGTTATAATAATACAAAGATTCCAAGAAAACCATTTATTAAAGGTAAAGTTTTAGAAATTCCAGTATCGGTGACGGGACTTAGAATACCATTGTTCTGGCTGGCATTACATTTGTTTCCTTATAAATTATATTCTGGGTTGGCAAAAAAGACGTTACGAGAGACTGGGTATTTTGCAACATATTTTCATCCGTGGGAGTATGCTTCTACATTAGTAGACTATAAAGAAGTGCCAAAATATATTAAATGTAACAGTGGAATGAAACTCGCAGAAAGACTTGATAGGTTAATTATGGATTTTAAAAAAGAGGGTGGAGAATTTGTGACTTACCAGGAATTTGCAGATGAATGGTATAATCTTAAGAAGAAAGGGTGAAAATGAAAGAAAAAGCTTTGAGCGCAAGAAAAAAGGTTGAGATGTTTTGTAAAAAAAATCGATATCTCTTGAAGCCATTTTTAGTGCTTCTCTTAATCTATTTTTTGGGTATTCTAGCGATTGTAATTGCGGCGGTACACTATGCTGATGATGTGGCGCGGACGGGATTTGGTTATGCGGAGTGGTCTGGGTTTAGCCGGTATTTAAGTACATTTCTTTCGCATATATTGCATGCGGATAGTTATTTAACGAATATTGCACCGTTACCGCAAATTTTAGCAGTAATTATTTTTGCGGCAGCGAGTCTGATATTTATATGCTTGGTTTCTGGGAAAGAGGTATTTCAGGAAAAATGGACAAAGTGGATTTTTAGAGTGATTGCGGTAGTACCACTAGGACTTTGCCCATACATGTTAGAGTGTTTATCTTATCAGTATGATGCAGTCTATATGGCAGTATCAGTTTTGTTTGCGATTTTACCACTGGTATTTTTAAAGAAGTCTAGAGTTTTTTATATTATATCTACTGTGGTGAGTATTTTGATAGTCTGTATGACTTATCAGGCATCAATAGGCATCTATCCAATGCTTTTGATATTTTTAGCAATAAAAGAGTGGAGTGAACAAAAGAAGGTAAATTGGAAAGAAATAGGAAAAATTATAGGAATATCGCTTCTGACTTTTGTGCTAACCGTTTTAGTGTTCCAAAAGTTTTTAATGAGACCAAGAGAAGCTTATGCTTCTAATACGGTACCAGGTCTTGCGGAGTTATTTCCGAACCTATTTAAACATTTAGGATGGTATTTTGAATTAGTTTTTAGTGATTTTAGAATTCTATGGTTAGTTTTAATTGGTCTGATTGGAATAAGTTTTATAGTCTTATTCATAATAAGAAGTAAGCGAAACAAGATTTTAGCAGGGATAGTTGCGGTGATTAGCGTGGTTTTAATGGCAGTGATGGCTTATATAATGTATTCGGCGTTAGATAAACCAATTTATACGACGCGAGCGATGTATGCGATTGGTGCCTTTATTGCAGTAATGGGCGTTTATGTGGTGTCTTTCAAAGGATGGCAAAGGATTACTGTAATACCGGTAGTGGCATTGTCTTGGTGTTTCTTTGTGTTTAGCTTTTCTTATGGAAATGCGCTTAGTGAACAAAACAGTTACCGAAATAGTCAGGTAAATATGGTAATTCAGGACTTAAATGAAATGTCTATAATGCAGAATAAGAGTGAAAAGATTATACAGGTGGATGGGCAAATTGAATTTTCGCCGATAATCAAAAACATGCCAGAGGAAGAATACCGGATTTTGAGGAGACTCTTAAATCCTAGTTTTGGGAAACAAGTGCCATGGATGGCATATCAAATAACTAATGAGTTAGGCGATATGGGTTTAGTATGGAATGAAGAAGCCGGTGTTGATTTGACGGAAAAGGAATTACCAATGCTGAAAGATACAGTTTTCTATTCTATTTATGGTAATAAAGAAGCAATTCTGGTAAAATTTAAAGGTGATGAATTAGGAGTAAAAGAATACTAAAATGACAGAAAAAGAAATAATAAAAGAAAAGATAAAAGAAGAATCTGAAAAAAAGAAAAATCTAGAAGAAGTAGATTCTAAGCCTAAGAAAAAAACTAAGACTTCAGTAAGAGTTGGAAAATTTGCTATTATTGGCGTGGTACTAGCAGTTTTTAATTTTATAGTCTACACCTTTTTAGCACGTGTAATTATGAACACGAACGAACTTTTATGGATAGATAGTATAATTTCTTGTATGTTGGCGGCGATCTTAGCTTATATCTTGCATTCAAAGATTACTTGGAAAGAACGATCAGTGACGAAGCGGGGAATTGTAATGTTCTTTATTTGGAATGGGTTATTAGCTATGGTAATATGCCCGTTTTTAACTTGGATGTTTGGCTTTATTACGCCGGTATATGAGTTTGCTTATAATATTTTTTCGGCAATACATATTCCGTTTGACTATGCATTTGTTGAGTCAACTGGAATCTTTTGTTTTACAACAGCCATCACAATGATTTTGAATTATCTTTTCTATGATAAGTTGGTATTTGGGGCGGAAAAAAAGAACCGACACTAGGGGGGATGGACAAAAAAGGGTTTTTGGTGTATAATATATGCGTTTATTTAAAGGGTATTTATGAGCGCAGAAGATAAAAAAGGTAGTAAAACAGAGGGGGAGATTTTTGGTAACGACAACGTGATACGGGTAAGAGGTGCAAGGCAAAATAACTTAAAAGATCTAAATGTAGATATTCCAAGAGATAAATTGGTGATTATTACTGGGCTTTCTGGATCTGGTAAGTCTTCCTTAGCGTTTGATACAATCTATGCAGAAGGACAGAGGCGGTATGTAGAATCTTTATCATCTTATGCAAGAATGTTTCTTGGAATTATGGATAAACCAGATGTAGATTCTATAACTGGTTTATCTCCGGCTATTTCTATCGATCAGAAGTCTACATCAAGAAATCCGCGTTCTACTGTAGCGACAGTAACAGAAGTATATGATTATTTGCGTTTATTATTTGCGCGTGTAGGAGTCCCTCATTGTCCGATTTGCCATAAGCCAGTATCAAGACGATCGGTGGAGGATATTGTGAATGAGGTAATGAAGTTGCCATTGGGATCAAAATTGATGCTTCTTGCTCCAATTGTGACTTCTAAAAAAGGCGAGTTTTTACATATTTCTGAACAGTATCTAGCCAAGGGTTTTTCTAGAGTGAGAGTAGATGGGATTATTTATGCGCTTGATGAATTCCCAGAGTTAAATAAAAACGAAAGACACGATATTGAAATTGTAGTGGATAGGTTTGTGTTAAGCCCTGAACTTAGAACTAGAATATCTGGATCAATAGAACAGGCGCTTGAAATGGGTCAAGGAATTATACAGCTATTACGGGTGACAGATAATTCAACTGCAGTGGGAGAATCACGAATTTCTAGCGAAAACACAGAGGTTTTAACTTACTCGCAGAGATATGCTTGTCCGGACCATCCGGATGAGTTGATACCGGAACTAACACCTAGATTATTTTCGTTTAATGCGCCGGAAGGTGCATGTCCGGTATGTACGGGGCTTGGAACGAGGATGGAAATTGACCCGTCACTTGTGTTTAATAATAATTTAACCATTGCAGAAGGGGGGATTAGGCCATTTAATAGGGTAGGACAGGATTCTTGGTGGTTGAAAAGATTAATGCAGGTAGGGCTAAAACATAATTTTAGTGTCCATACGCCGATCGGTGAATTATCTGAAGATGTAAAACACATGATTTTATATGGTACTGGAGATGAAAAGTACGAAATGAAAATTAGTGGGTCGGGAAGATTTGCGGATGGAACAATTTATGAGACTACTTATGAAGGCGTGATACCGATGTTAGAACGACGATATCATGATCCAAAAGTATCGGAATTCACAAAACATGATATTGAAAGATTTATGCGAGTGAGAGAATGTCAGGAGTGTCATGGGGCAAGATTAAAACCGGCGGTACTAGCTGTAACTGTACATGATTTAAATATTGTGGATATTTGCAATTTAGATGTTGATGCAACTTTGGAAGTTCTAAACCAAGATTTAGGTTTTACGGAGTCAGAGGAATTAATTGCTAAGCCGATTTTAAAGGAGATTCGAGAACGTGTGAAGTTTATGCAAGATGTGGGATTGGGATATCTAGAACTTGGTAGAGCGGCTAATACATTATCAGGAGGTGAAGCACAAAGAATTAGACTAGCTACGCAGATTGGGTCAGGGCTGCAAGGTGTATTATATGTTTTAGATGAGCCGTCTATTGGTTTGCACCAGAGGGATAATGATAAATTGATTGCAACTTTGAAGCATTTGCGCGACTTAAAGAATACCGTGCTCGTGGTTGAACATGATGAAGATACAATGCTATCTTCTGATTATATTATTGATATTGGGCCTGGAGCGGGGGCGAAAGGTGGAAAACTGGTAGCAGCTGGGACGCCAGAGGAATTAATGGCAAATCCAGAATCAATTACTGGGCGATACTTAGCTGGAAAAGAAACTATACCGGTGCCAAAAAAACGACGCAAAATTAAGTCAGGTCATGAGCTAGTAGTAAGAGGTGCAAGAGAAAATAATTTGAAGAATATTGATGTCTCATTTCCGCTTGGTGTAATGACGGTAGTTTCTGGTGTATCAGGGTCTGGAAAATCGACTTTAGTAAATTCAACATTAGCTAATGAACTGCTAGCGAGACTACATAGGGCGCAGACAGTGTCAGGCACGCACGAGAGAATTGATGGAATCGAAAAAATTAATAAAGTGATTGTGATAGATCAATCGCCAATTGGACGGACACCAAGATCAAACCCAGCAACATATACTGGAGTATTTACTGCGATCCGGGAATTATTTGCTTCACAGCCAGAAGCGGAAGTTAGAGGTTATAAAGCGGGACGATTTTCGTTTAATGTTAAGGGTGGACGATGTGAGCACTGTCAGGGTGATGGGGTGAATAAGATTGAAATGCATTTCTTGCCAGATGTATATGTAAAATGCCCGAAATGTCATGGTAAAAGATATAACGCGGAAGCATTGGAAATTAAGTATAAGGGTAAGGATATTTCTCAGGTGCTTGATATGACGATTGATGAGGCGGTGGAATTCTTTGCTAATATTCCGTCTATTGCTGGAAAATTAAAAACAATTCAAGATGTGGGGCTTGGCTATATTCGTTTGGGTCAACCTGCGACGACGTTTTCTGGTGGTGAAGCACAGAGAATTAAATTAGCTACAGAATTATCTCGTAGATCTACTGGAAAAACTTTGTACATATTAGATGAGCCGACAACTGGTTTACATTCGGATGATGTAAAGAGATTACTCAGCATATTAAATAAGCTAGTGGACGGGGGGAATACAATGGTAATTATTGAACACAATTTACATGTAATAAAGAGCGCAGATTATATTATTGATATGGGGCCGGAAGGTGGACTTAAAGGGGGCGAAGTAGTAGCATGTGGTACACCAGAAGAATTGGCAAAATCTGCTAAGACTCCTACCGGGGAATATTTACGAAAATACTTATAATTTAATATATAATATATTTATGGTTTGGAAAAATGATCAGGTTTCTGAAAAAGAAACTGATAAAATATTGGAACTTGCAAGAGAAGCCTTGAGGGTGAAGGGGGATTTTGTAGAGATGGGATGTTATAAAGGGGACACTTCATTGCTTTTAGCGGATGTTGTGGAAAAATCTGTGGAAAACCCTGAGAAAAAAAAGAGACTATGGATTTATGATTCATTTGAAGGCTTGCCAGAGAAGGATAAAAAAGATGAATCGGTGCTTGGTGAAAATTTTAAAGAGGGGGAATTGTTTGTGACGAAGAGGGAAGTAAAAGAGAGGTTTTTAAGATCAGGCTTAAAAACGCCGATAATTAAGAAAGCTTGGTTTTTTGATTTAACTCTTGATGATATGCCAGAACAGATTGCTTTTGCATTTTTAGACGGAGATTTTTATGAATCAATTAGGGATTCTTTAAAATTGGTTGATCCTAGGATGGCTGAAAATGGGATTATGATAATTCATGATTATAGTAATCTAGCACTTCCTGGGGTGAAAAGAGCGGTAGACGAATGGGGCGTGGAAGGAAGAAAATATAAAATAACACTCTTATAATTGTGATTCGTGAGGTAGTGGTGGTTTAAATGGGGCAGCGGATTACTGATAAGAAATTAAAAGATAAAAGGTTTGCGGGGAAGGAAAAGGTTATTTTAACGGCCTTTTTTTCGGTAAAAGAGAAAATCAGTACTAATTGTTTAGCTAAAAGGGCAAAAGTTTCACGAGCAACAATAAACCGGCATCATGGGAATGCTTATGATATTGTTTCTAATTATGAAAAATATATTCTGAAAAAATATAAGATGTATATGAGATGTCCACTAAAAAAATGTAAGGTAATGCCCAGGAAGATTTATCTTAGTATGCTAGTTTTTATGTATAAGAATAGGATAGTTTTAGGGATGCTGATTAAAAATAAAGATAAGGAAATATTGGAAGAAATGGTGGAGTTTTTAGAGTCCATGGTGATTAATAATAAAGAAAAACATAGTAATGAAGTATTAAGAGTATATTTAAAGGAGATTACTGGTATTCTAGAGATTTGGGTATTGGATGGTTTTAAAAAAGAAAAGATTGATGAGATTCTAAAAAAGATAATGTATTTAACGGATAATCTTGAGAAAAGATTAGCGCCACTAGAGAAGAAATAGGAAGTAATAAATTAGCACTCAATACTTGAAAGTGCTAACTATTGTGCTATAATAGGGAAAGAAAAGGAGTAATTATGACATTAAAACCTTTAAAAGATAGAGTGGTAGCAAAAATGGAGAAACCACTAGAAAAGACAAAATCAGGGATTTTATTAGGTGAAACGAAGGAAAAACCAGCTTATGCAGTGATTGAATCAGTTGGACCAGAAGTAAAAACAGTGAAGAGAGGTGACAAAATTGTCTATAAAGAGTATTCAACAACTGAGGTAAAACTTGACGGAGAAGAATACATTATCTTGAAAGAAGAAGACATTTTAGCTACGTTATAAGAAGTTAAACAGTAAAAGGAGAAAAAATGGCAAAGAAGATTTATTATGAAGGTGAGGCACGGGAAAAAGTGCTATCGGGCGCAAAGCAATTATATGATGCGGTAAAGGTAACATTTGGTCCTAAAGGAAAGAATGTAGTAATTGAAAAAGAATATGGTGCGCCAGTGATTACTCACGATGGAGTAACTGTGGCGGAGGCAGTTGAACTCCCTAAAAAAGAAGAATGTTTAGGTGAGGCAGTGGGGGCTAAATTAATAAAGACTGCTGCGCAGAAACTCAATAAGGTAGCAGGTGATGGAACAACGACAGTAACGGTTTTAACATATAATATTTTAAATGAAGCGAATAAATTGATTGTGGCTGGGGTTAACCCAATGGAACTTAGGCGTGGAATTGAAAAGGCAGGAGCGGAGATTGTCGCGGAGATAGATAAGATATCGGAAAAAATTGAGGGGGATTCAAAGAAAGTTGCGGAAGTGGCAACGATTTCAGCGGGAGACGAGAAAATTGGCCAGTTAATCTCTGAGGTAATTTCAAAAATCGGTAAAGATGGTGTAGTAACGGTTGAGGCTGGACAAGGGTTAGAGATGGAGGAGGAAATTGTGGAGGGTTTTTCTTATGACAAGGGTTATTCATCGCCGTTTTTTGTAACTGACGTTAACCGTCAGGAAGCGGTTTTTGAAAAACCATTAGTTTTAATTACGGATAAGAAAGTATCAGCAAGCAGCGATATTTTGCCAATACTAGAGAAGGTTGCGCAGAGTGGAAAGAAAGACTTAGTAATTATTGCAGAAGAAGTAGAAGGTGAAGCTTTATCGCTACTAGTACTAAATAAACTAAAAGGCGTGTTTAATTCGTTGGTTTTAAAAGCTCCTTCATTTGGTGATCGTAGAAAAGAGATAATGGAAGATATTGCAATCCTTACTGATGCGACTGTAGTATCGGCAGACAAGGGATTGAAATTAGAAGAAGTTGGGTTAGAAGTACTTGGCTCAGCAAATAAAATTATCGCAACAAAAGATGAGACAACAATTATCCGTGGGGCAGGAAGTAAAAAGGCAGTAAAGGATAGAATTGAATTGATTCATAATTTTGCTTCTCAGGCTAAATCTGATTATGAACGTGAGGAATTTGAAAAGAGAGCTGCGGCGTTGTCTGGAAAAGTTGCAGTGATAAAAGTTGGTGGTGCGACGGAAACAGAAATTGACGAGAAGAAATATCGAGTTGATGATGCGGTAGCTGCAACAAAAGCGGCGCTTGCTGAAGGGATTGTAGCAGGTGGTGGTGTAACGCTAGTGAATTTGGCTGATAAACTGAAGTCTGATGATGATGGAGTAAGAATTGTAAGGAATGCTTTAAAAACACCATTTGTTCATATTATGGAAAATGCTGGACTTAATGCACAGGCGTTGCTAGCAGAGGTTGAGTCTTCAACTAAGAGTGGGTTTGGTATTAATGTGATGGTACCAGAAAAAGGTTTGGTAGATATGAAGAAAGTTGGAGTTATTGATCCGGCGAAGGTCACAAAAGAAGCCGTAAAAAATGCTACTTCTATTGCTTCGACTGCAATTACGATGGGGGCATTAATCTGTGAAATACCAGAGGATAAACCAGCTGCTGGTGCAGATATGGGTGGGATGTACTAATTGTCTTTATAAAAAAAATAACTTGGAGAGATTTCCAAGTTATTTTTTTATTTGGCTTACATTTTATCGATAGATTCAATGAGATAGAATAGAGCTTCGGCGCGCTTGGTTTCATCAGTGATTTCTTTTGCTATGCGATAAGCTGGTTCAAGAACGGTATAGTCTTTCATATTCTCGAAGATGTCACGATAAAGATTGAACTTTTGTTCGGCATCCATATTGAGACGATCAATTAATGGAACGAGATCGCGGAGAGCTGCCTCTTTTACTTGATGCATATTGAGATTCTGAGCAGGGGTATTGGTGGTGATAGTTTCAAATGTTTCAGTTTCTGCGATAGGTGGAGCGGAAAATTCTGGGGTTTGAACTTCTGGTGTCATTGGCGGAATTGGTTGTTCTACAACTGGTGCTGGTTGTTCCATAACAGGTTGTTCAACGATTGGTTGTTCTACGATGGTTTGTTCAACAATAGGTTGTTCCATAACAGGTTGTTGTTCAGCAACAGGCGTTGGTTCTGGTGCTAATGGAGCAACAGGTTCTGGAGTAGGGAAAGGTCCTACTGGTTCACTGAGTTCTCCTGTATCACCTTCTGGTACTGAAGACGGAGCTGCTACAGGGTCTGAAAAAACTGGGTCAGTACTAGTTGTTTTTTTGATATCGTCAATTGCTTTTTGTAGATCATTATCTACTGTTGTTTGATTTTGGTCCATTTTGCCCACCTGTTATTATTTTACTTATGTTAATATTATCACAGATTTTTTAAATACGCAAGAAGTTTACAAGTTTATCCAGGAGGTCTAGTTTTACTTCTTCCATTGGTAGACGATTACCAAGGGCATCAACAATGGCCTCTCCGTTTTCTTGTGGGAAGTATACTTTAACGCTGACGCCAAAGCGCTTTTTAGGAATTAATACAGCTGAAAAATGTTCATTTTCTTTTAAAATACCAAATGCCTTATAATCTTCATATTTATAGAGTTTGCTGCCTTCAGTTAAACCTTTGTTATCTAACGTATATTGGAGAACGCGTGGTGGGCGAAAAGTTGAAATGAAGATTGCAATAACGCTAAGGATGACTAGAACTAAGAAAGTCCACCATTCCAAGAATACTGACAAAACACACAGAGCAATACCTACAATAAAGAGAGCAATATACCACCAGACGTTACGTTCGCGAACGATATATTCTTCTGCTGACCAAGATACAGCTTGTGATTGTTTTACCATATCTTCATTATAACAAAAAATGTTTATTTTTGTAAATTGTGTGGAAAATAGTTAAAGATGTGATAAAATGAATAGAACGGAGGGATACCCAAGTGGCTGAAGGGGACGGTTTGCTAAATCGTTAGTCTGGGGTGACCTGGAGCGGGAGTTCGAATCTCCCTCCCTCCGCCATTTTTGTTTCACAAAACTAAAAAAGCGGAATTCGGATTTCGTTAGACTCAATGCGAATCTCTTTCTCCGCCATTTTTTATGGAATAAAGCTAGACGGAGTATGAGGGTTGTGATATAATCGGGTTATTATGAGAAAAGGTTTAAAGATCATCTTAGCAGTATTAATGGTAGGTTTGGTAGCATTTGCCACTGTTTCTCCAGTTATGGCAACGACTTTACAAGAGGGAGCAGAGGCAGCACGTTGCGATGGCTGTCCTTCCGATTTGTTTGGTAATACTGGTGTCTTTAAACAAGTAACTAACACAATTCTTTATATCGTTGGTATTATTGCAGTTATTATGTTAATTGTTGGTGGTATCAAATACGTTATTTCTGGTGGTGATTCTAAAAAAGTAACAGATGCAAAGAATACAGTGCTTTATGCGATTATTGGTTTGGTGATTGCATTCTTGGCTTTTGCGATTGTAAACTTTGTGATTGCAGCGTTGCCAAGTAGTAATGAAGCAACAGAACAAAAAACTGAATCAGCTTTAATCCAGACTACTAACAGCTAGTACGGCGATTATGATTTTTTGAACTCCAAATTCTTGGAGCTTTTTTAGTGCTGATTTAATACTTGCACCTGTTGTCCAGACGTCATCGAGAAGGACGTAAGTGGCGTTTTCATCTAGAGAGATATGACGATTTATTTCGTAGGCAGATGAGGCTTGTTTTAAGCGCATTTTTCTATCGGTACCGACCTGGATAGTGTCTTTTGCACGGATGAGGATTTTTTCTACAGTAGCATTTTTTCCACGAATTTTAGAAAGTTGTTTAGCAATAAGGTAAGTATGATCAAAACCGCGTTCACGGACGTGTTTACTAATAGTAGGGAGGGGGATGATTTTTGTAATACCATTAGTGGCAGGAAGGATTCCATCGAGGATTTCAGCAAGTGGGCGGGCAAGTGAGCGAGTAGATTGAAACTTAAAATCATGAACTAGAGCACCAATGATGTCGTTTAACTCGCCAACGAGGTATATGGGCGGTAAATCATGGCATTTTTGACAATCATTAGTTTTAATTTTTGTTTTACAATTTGGGCAAAATACAGAACGGTCTAAAATTATGTTTTTTTTACAATGGTCACAAAGCGGCTTCCCAATACGCCCACAACCCCTACAAGAGTAGGGAAAAATAAAGTTAAAAAGATGTGAAAATGTTGTAATTTTTACACGTTTTAACATATTCTCTTGATTTTACTACATATATGGTATATAATAAAGCATAACAATATAAGTGGAGGAAATATGGCTCGTAAAAACAGTGACGATTTGCTGATGGAAGACGATCTCGCTGCTGCATTCCTTGGTGGAGATGAAGAATTAAATGCTCCAGCAGAGGTAGAAGAACCAGTAGTTGAAGAAGAGATTGTTCCTCAAGAAGAAGAGGAAGAAATCAGTGAAACGAATGAAGATGAGTGGGAAAACGCCGACGACTTTCCGGGACAGCTTGCTGTAGATGTCTATGAAACCGCCGACAAATTAGTAGTTAAAGCTCGCACCGCTGGCATTTCGAAATCCGATCTTGATGTCAGTATTTCCGATAATATTTTAACAATTTCTGGAGTATTGTCTGGTGGTGAAGATGAACAAACTACTAGATGGCATATTCAGGAATGTTATTGGGGTGAATTCTCTAGGACAATCGCTTTACCAGTTCAGGTACGCGAAGATGAAAGCAGTGTAAAAGCAGAACTTAAGGACGGAGTCTTGACGATTACGTTTGAAAAGGAAAAGACGGAAGCGCCGAAGAAAATCAATATACAATAAGAAAGATGTATTATATTAAATAAACCGGAGTAATCCGGTTTATTTTTTCATATAAAAATACCCCGAGAAGGGGTACTTTTATAAAGGATAAAACTACTCTTAGCTTTGAATATTAGCAATAACAAAGTTGACGATTGCAAAGGCAAGAATACAAATAACAAGTCCGATTATACCGTAAAGGATAGTGTTTCTACCTTTTTGGACCTTTGTAGATTCACCAGAAGATGTCATATAGGTGATACCGCCAAGGATGATTACGATAACACAGATAATACCTAAAAGACCGATGACTACGTTAAGAATTGTTGTGATTCGTGAAATTAAATCACCATCACCAGTAGGATCTGGAACTTCGTGAACTTTTCCGTCGTATGTGTCTGCAAATTTAATAATTGTATCTTTCATTTTTTATCCTTTATACATTAATTTAAGGTTATTTTATAACGATTTTACTAAAAATGCAAGAGTTTTTCCTGTCAAATAGGTGTTTTATAAGGTTCTAGTATTATTATTGTTTTTGTCGGTTTTATTATTATTAGAATTGCTCTTGTTGTCGGAGGTGTTATTGCTTTTAGTATTGTTCTTGTTATTGTTATCGCTGGTGTTATTGTTTTTGGTATTGCTCTTAGTATTGCTCTTGTTATTGTTATTGTTATTGCTGTTATTATTGCTATTATTTGAATCGTCGTTGGCTTCCTCAGAGGAAGATTGGTCACCATTAATATTTGCAATTACGAAGTTGGTGATAGTAAAGGCAAGAGCTACAATCACAAGACCGATTACGGCATAGAGGATGGTCTTTCTGGCTTTCTCAACTTTAGTAGACTCTCCAGATGAGGTCATATAGTTGATACCACCTATAATAATGAAGATGACAGCGACAAGTCCAGCAACACCTATGATGACATTTATGATAGTTACAACGGCGCCAGGTAGTTTGTCTTCATCACCTTCACATCCTGCAGCTTCACGCACGGATTTTGAAACATTCTCCATCTGGCAGACATTATCTAACGCGCTGACGTTACGTGGAATAGTAAAAATAGATAGGCCAATAACGGATAATAAGATTAGTATTGCGTATTTAAGCTTGTTTTTCATTTAGCTCCTTTGTGGTAGTTATGTTGATATAGCTAGTCTCTTCGCCATTAGCTTGACGGATTGCGTTGGTAGCGAATAGGGTAATAATCTTTGCGAGAGCGACAATAACTAATCCAATTAGGGCATATAAAATAATGTTTTTAGCTTTTTGGGTTTTGTTTGGCTCACCACTAGATGTGATGTAGGCTATGCCGCCATAAACAATAAATGCTGCAGCGACAAAACCGGCAACTCCGATGATCCAGTTAATTAAGGAATCTACCATGACACCTGCATCTTCGTAAGCGATACAATTGTGTAATTTTGCGCAGTCTTGGGTGAAATCTGCGCCAAGGACGATGCGGATGGTGTTTAAGATGATAGAGGCGGTCATGACTATGGCAAGGCCAGCAAAGGCTTGGACTAAAACTTTTCTTCCGGTAATAACCTTGCTTGGATCGCCAGAGGAGAAAATGTAGTTATAGCCTCCATAGATTACGAAACCGAGTGCAAGATAGGCGGCAATAACAGATATATCTGATAATATATTAAAGGCGATCATCCAGATGCCTTGAGCTAATTGGTCAGAATTGATCTGTTGACCTCCAAGGAGGTTAGTATTACAATCCCAGGAAACCATGCCGAGAAAATGACGGCAGCTATCGTATGTAGCAGTGTTATTTGAACTATTTTCTGATTCTGAACTGTTTGAATTTGAGTTTCTATCATCATCTGGGATAGCTGAGGCCGGCGCAAGGGACGAAAAAGAGATAGCAATGATAGATAAGACGACGACTATAGCTTTAATAACAGACTTTTTCATGCGTATAATTGTTAGATTTAATATCATAATATCATTAATCAGAAAAATAGACAAGTTATAACCATTGACACTATGGAAATTACCCTGTTTTTATATTGACAAAACTGCTTATGTGTGCTATAATAATCGAAGGCCTCGGAAGGGTTTATTTTCGGAGCTTCATAGGGTGGGAAAAAGAGATAAAACAATAATCCTATGAAAGCTAAAAAAGATCTTAAAAGTAGGTTTAAAAAAGCCATTTTTGGGTGTTTTTTGGTTTTGATGGGATTTTTTGCTGGAATTACTGGATTGGTGCTTAGTAATGAGGTGGCTTATGCGGAACCCGGCGACGAGCCAACTTCCAGTGAGGTAACTGATGAATCTAATGAAAACAAAGATGGTGAAAATGGTGAGACGAAGGATGAAAATGGCGATCAAAAGGAAGAAGAGAACGGGGAAAATGAAGATAGTAAAAAGTCTAATATAACTCTTGCGGCAAGTAAGTTAACTGATGAGGGATGTCAGGAGAGTTTGGGGTCTGTTGGATGGTTAGTATGTCCCGCAACTGGTAAAATCGCCGAAGCGGTAGATTGGTTATACGATAAATTACAGAAGGTTCTAGTTATTAATCCGATCACGATGGAGGATGGATCGCCAATATATGAGATATGGAAGTATTGTCGTGATGTAACAAACATTATCTTTATTATCTTCCTATTAGTGGTGATTTATTCTCAACTAACTGGGGTAGGGATAGCGAATTATGGAATTAAAAAGGCATTACCTAAGCTAATTATTGCTGCAGTTTTAGTGAATTTGAGCTTTTTGATTTGTTCTCTTGCGGTAGATGTATCGAATATTATTGGCGAGAGTTTAAGAGGGTTGTTTGTGGCGGTACAGGAAACAGCATTTGGTTCCATAGCGGCTGGTAGTACAGAGGTAGTAGTGAATGGTGATATGAGTAGAGCGGAAAAGTTGGCGTATGCGAATATGTATAGTTCACTGGCAAGTGGTGCAACGGTAGCAACGGCGGCAGGATTTATTGCATTTGAATCAGGTGCAATCTGGATGTTGATCCCAGTAGTACTTGGTGCAATTGTGGCGGTAGCTTCTGGTTTAATTACGATTGCAATGCGACAAGCGCTAGTAACGCTTTTAATTATGGTGGCGCCTCTGGCAATCGTGGCAAATGTCTTACCAAATACTGAGAATTTATTTAAGAAATGGAGACAGCTACTAACTAAGATGTTGGTATTCTATCCAATGTTTAGTGTATTGTTTGGTGCATCTAGTCTTGCTGGGTTTGCAATTATAGCAAGTGCAAATGATGGATTCGGGATCTTATTAGGTGTAGCTGTACAAATCTTCCCATTATTCTTCTCGTGGCAGTTAATGAAAATGTCTGGTACGATACTTGGTACTGTCAATACGAAACTTAGGGGCATGGCTGCTAAACCGCTTGCACGCAACCGGGTATGGGCAGAGTCACACCGAGATAATCGCCGCGCTAATATGCTGGCGAATGGGACAACCCCTTCAGCTAAATTAGCTCAATTCTTGGCAAAGAGAAAAGCATTGAGAGAAGAAGATACTAAGAATGCGATGACTGTGGTGACTGGTAAAAATACTAAATATGTACAGCGTAAGATAGCTGATAGTCAAATTGGTGATATAACAAGTAATTCTAAACGAACTTCTCGTTATACACGAAATGCTAAGGCGGCACGTAATTATGATTTGATTTCTAAGAGTACAATTGCACATAGCGAACACGCTTTGAATAATTACAAGGCATATTTCAATAATGATTTCCGTGATAAGGAACTTGCTAAACAGTCTGAAAAAGCTTGGATGGATTATGGGCGCGCCTTGTATCTCAAGGAAATGGATGACGAGGATGATATTGACTTCTTAACGGATAGATATATTAAAGCAAACAAACGAGACGCGAATGGTAAACCAAAAGACGAGGAGGCGTTCAATCGTTATATTAGATCCGTTGCTCACGATAAGAAAGAGGGTGAAATGCGTCTATACAATAAGGTTATTACCCAAGCTGCTAAGGTTGAGTCAAAGAAACGAGCAGAGTATAATATTGGTTTTAGTAAGATAAGTGCTTTAAATGGTTTTAATAAAGCTGAACTTCGTAGCTGGATGATGGGTTATAAAGTTGATGGCGATGGATGGGCATTGGATAAAAACGGTGAACGTCTAAAAGATGGAAAAGATAATCTTGAGACAATTCATGGTGAGGCTCTATATAAAGCACCAGAAAAACTGGTTTTGTATGATAAAAGAGATGAAAATGGCCTTTACTTTGACATAAAAGATCAGAAAGGGGAAATTATTGCAAGGCTTCATCGTGGAACTGGTGACGATGGGAAAAACCATGATGATGCTGCGCAGATTAAGGAACTTATTTCTAACTTTGATATTCCAATTGGTGATCCAATTAATGATATATACAGCATTATGTCAGGCATTAATCCGGGTGATATTATTACTCCGCAGGGAAGGAATGAAATTGGTTTAGGTAGATATAGTACTACAATTAGTAGAGCGATGTCTAGTTATAAAGAAAATGCTGCCTGGGCAGGAGCAATGTTTAACGCTGGTATTGCTAACCGTCAGATAAAAAATGCGGCTCAGATGGCAATCTGGATTTGTGATAGTATCAATAAGACAATGAAACCGGGCTCCTTTAACACTCAGAACCCTGCTTCAGTACAGACAGAAACTGCGATTTTAGATCCAAGGAATTGGGACGATATTTTTACAGAAGAAGCTATTATGCACGGTGTGAATATTGATAATAAAGAGTTTGGTGGTGAGGAATGGGAATTGAATGATAAAGGTGAGATTATTGGATATAATGAAGTTGAAAATCCAAATTATGAGCAGCGAATGAATAAGATAAAACGTAAATATTTGTTCCCAGCCATGAAGAAGATTTTGCCATCCTTTGATAGATTAAGAACAAATAATACCATAGATAACCAGAGGCCTGGTACTGCGGATGCTCAGTACGAGTTTCTCAAAATGGTCCAAGAACAGTGGGAGAATAATCCTAATATTAACTTTGATCCTGCCCTTGTTGACCAGGATCTTCAGTCTGAAGCACGTTCATTCCGCCAAAGAAAACATGATAAAAATGGTAACCCTATTTATAACGATGGCCGAGGAGGGGGTCGCCCGGGTTCAGGCCCTAGAGTACCTAATCTTTTGAATGCACTTGAAGAAGTATATTATAGTTGTATGATTGCTGACGAATTGAGGGAACGAATGGCAAGGATTCTAGCAAGTAGAGATGAATATGCTAGAGCCTTACAATACTTCGAAGAGTTATGCGCACAAAATCCTGATGCGACTTTACAAGAAATGTATGAGTGGTTCCAAGAATTAGATTTATATGTACGTTATGATTAGACACTAATATTATTATGATTTAAGTGTGCTTATGGTATAATAATACTATGGCGCAATATAAGGTGCCTCAGGATGTTGAGGCGGATGATAAACTTTTAGGGCCGTTTACTTTTCGGCAGTTTATTTATCTTTTGATTGCTGGAGGGTTGATAGCTCTTGCAGTTGGATTATTCCAGATATTTCCACTACTTGCAATTATTCCATTACCACCGGTTTTTCTATTGCTTGTTTTAGCCTTACCATTAAAGAAGGACCAGCCAATGGAAACTTATCTTGCGGCTTTAGTTTCTTATTATTTAAAACCGCGTAAAAGGTTTTGGACTCCAGGGCAGAGGGAGACGACAGTAAAGATTACAGCAACGAAAAAGGTTGAAGAAAATAGGACGAGAGATATAACTGGCGAAGAAGCCACAAACAGACTTTCGTTTTTGGCGGACATTGTGGATACTGGTGGATATGCTATTAAAGGGGCAATGAGTAATCCGATGCGTGAGGATTTGCTGGCGGAAGCGAATGCGACGGCAGACATGTTTGAAACATATCGGTTTGATAATTTAGATAATGTGATTAAAAAAGATGAGAATGAGAGACATGAAGAAATTATAAAAGGGATGAGGGAAGCGATTAATGAGGTAGAAAACTTAAATAGTGAACCACAAATTCAAAGAGGATTCCCAGAACAAAAAGTAGAACCTATAAAATATGAACAAGAGTTTAAACAAGAAACAATGCAGAAGCCGGAATATAATTCGCCAACGGTGGTTTTGCCAGATCCATCTCTTGTGGAAAAGAATAACGATTTTGATTATGTACCAGAAAAAAAGCAGGAGACAATTAAAGTAAAACCTAGTATAATAGAATTAGCAAATAATCCTGATTTTTCCGTTGCAACACTTGCAGAACAGGCTAAAAGAATAAATAAGAAGAAAGAGGGCGAGGTTTACATATCGTTACATTAAATTATGGATCCACAGCAAGTATATCAGAATAATCAAGGCATGGGCGGGCAAAATATGTCGCCTCAGATTATGATGCCTGGACAACAACCGATGCAACCAATACAGCAAATGCAACCGATGCAGCAGGTGCAACCAATGCAACCAATGCAACAGATAATGCCTAATCAACAAAATGCAAATATGGCGAATATGGGGGCAACAGCGATTACAGCTAAGCAGGCAGCACCAGAATCACCAAATAAAGATGTCCCAACTTCAACGCAATCTACTCTTTTGATTTCTGAGTTGCGCGATAATATGGTGATTATGAAGGATGGTTCATTTAGAGCGGTAATAGCTTGTAAATCAATTAACTTTGACCTTATGAGTGAACTCGAAAGAGAAGGGGTAGAAGCCTCGTATCAGGATTTATTAAATTCATTAGACTTTACGACGCAGATTTTAATTAGAAGCCAAAGAGTAGATGTAGGCCCTTATATTGATAAGTTATTAGAAATAAGGCGTAACAATGACAATATGTTACTTGGTGTATTGATGGATGACTACATTAATTTTATTGATGCTTTATCCCAAGAGGCAAATATTATGGATAAATCATTTTTTATAGTAGTACCATATTATTCTTCACCAGATGCGGAAAAAGTAATCCAACAGACTAAGAATTTCTTTAAGTCTTTTTCACGAACAAAGGCTCCGGTAGCAATGACGATTAATCAGGAAACTTACGACAAAGCGGTTAACGAGTTAAAGAACCGAGTTGATACGGTGATGGATGGGTTATTTAGAATTGGAATTCAATCAGTGAGATTAAATACACGAGAATTGGCAGAGCTTTATTATAACTTTAATAATCCGGATACGGCGGTAAGAGAGCCTTTAGTTGATTTTTCAAAATTGGCGGGCATGTATGTGAAAAAAGGAGAAGCAAATAATGGCTAAGAAGAAGAAAAAACTGACGGCGGCGGAAATTGCTGCACAAGCAGAAGCAATAGAAGCAGCAGAAATTCAGCAGGCTTTTGAACAGGGGACAAATACTTTAAGAGATTTGATTTCTCCTTCAGCGATTGAAATACACTCGGATTATTTTCGGTTAGGTAATAAATATGGACGAACATTATATGTTTATGGTTATCCTAGATCTCTTTTTACTGGTTGGTTATCACCAATAATTAATATTGACGAAGTAATTGATGTATCTATGTATGTTTATCCGGTTGAGTCAACGGTGGTGATGAAAAACTTGAGAACGAAAGTAACTCAGTTAGAAGCGTCGATGAATTTAAATGCCGAAAAAGGTAAAATACGTGATCCAGAACTTGAAGCGGCGATTAACGATGCTGAAGAATTGCGGGATCAATTACAGGTTGGGATGGAAAAGTTCTTTCGTTTTGGGTTATATATTACTCTATGGGCAGATTCGTTAGATGAGTTAAAGTTTGTCCAACAGAAGATTGAGACGATTTTTGGACAGCAAATGGTGTTTTCAAAAGTAGCCAATTCGCAACAGGAACAGGGATTAAATTCAGTGATGCCGCAATGTACAGATCAGTTGCAGATCCGAAGAAATATGAATACGGGCGCAATTTCTACTTCATTCCCGTTTACATCGGCAGATTTAACGCAAGATCGCGGTATATTATATGGTATAAATACACATAATAATGGTTTAGTAATATTTGATAGGTTTTCACTTGAAAACGCAAATATGGTAGTATTTGCGAAATCTGGTGCTGGTAAATCGTTTACTGTGAAACTTGAGGCTTTAAGATCGATGATGATTGGAACAGAGGTTTTAATTATCGATCCAGAAAATGAATATCAGAGATTATGTGATGCGGTGGGGGGTTCATATATTCGTTTGTCCCTTAACTCAGATGTTAGAATTAATCCTTTTGATCTCCCTAAAGTAGTTGATTCGGAAGACGCAGATGATGCATTAAGAGCTAACCTTGTAACTTTGCACGGGTTGTTTAGATTAATGTTAGGTGGAAATCAAGTATCGGCTGGTGGACAACTAGTACCGGCTTTGACGGCAAATGAGGAAGCAGATTTAGACCAGGCATTAATTGATACTTATGCTCGTGTAGGAATTACGTCCGATCCATTAACTCATCAGTCTACGCCTCCAACGATCGCGAACTTGTATGATACGCTACTCCACATGGGCGGGACAGGTCCACAATTGGCACAGAGATTAAGAAAATATACTACGGGAACATTTGCAGGTATTTTCTCGCAGCAGTCTAATATTGATATTAATAACCAAATGGTGGTGTTTAATGTGAGGGATCTTGAGGATGAGCTTAGGCCAGTGGCGATGTATATTGTCTTGTCTCATATTTGGAATATTATTCGTGCATCACAGAAGAAGCGCCTTCTAATTGTGGATGAGGCCTGGAAGTTAATGCAACATGAGGATTCGGCGAATTTCTTGTTCTCATTAGCTAAGCGTGCGAGAAAATATTACCTAGGTCTTACGACAGTTACGCAAGACGTAGAAGATTTTATGAGTACAAAAATGGGAAGAGCGATTGTAGGAAACTCTTCAATACAATTATTATTAAAGCAACATCCATCGGCAGTCGATGTATTATCGGATGTATTTAAACTTACAGAAGAAGAAAAAAGAAGGTTGGCTAATTTCCCGGTTGGGCACGGTTTGTTCTTTGCTGGCTCAAACCATGTTCATATTCAGGTGATTGCCTCTGAGACGGAAGAAAGTTTGATTACTACTAACCCTGGACAACAATAGAGTTTTAGCACTCTTGCGTTTTGAGTGCTAGTGATATATAATATATATATGGCTGGAAAACGAGATTATTATGAAGTTTTAGGCGTTTCTAAGAACGCATCTGATGATGAAATTAAAAAAGCTTATAGGAAATTAGCGGTTAAATATCATCCAGACAAAAATCCTGGTAATAAAGAGGCTGAAGCTAAGTTTAAAGAGATTAACGAAGCGCATGACGTTTTAAGTGATAAACAGAAGCGAGCACGCTATGATCAGTTTGGCCATGCTGGAGTAGGGGGAGCAGGTGCGTCTGGTAATCCGTTTGGGGGAGGTAATCCGTTTGGTGGAGGCTTTAATTACAATGGTCAAACCTTTAACTTTGATTTTGGTGGGGGTGGGTTAGACGATATTTTGGGTAACTTATTTGGGTTTGGTGCAGCTGGTAGAAGACCTAGAAGAGGGGCAGATTATCAAACGACGGAAACATTGACGTTTGAAGAAGCAATATTTGGCACTACCCGAACCGTTAGTGTGGATGGTAAAAATTTGAAAGTTAAGATTCCAGCAGGGATTGACGATGGTATGTCTATTAGGATATCTGGCAAAGGTGGACCAGCCCCAGAAGGTGGAACTGAGCGAGGTGATCTTTACGTTAAAGTACGGGTAAAACCACATAAACACTTAACGCGTGAAGGAGCAATAATTCTGTCAGAAGAAAAAATCAGTATGGTTGATGCGGCGCTAGGGTGTGAAATTGAAGTTGAGACGGTTGATGGAAATATTACAATGAAAGTTCCAGCTGGGACACAAAGTGGAACACCGTTTAAACTATCTGGACATGGTGTACCATTTAGAGCAGATGGCGATAGGGGGCCACATATTGTGACTGTAATTGTGGAGACACCAAAGAATCTCTCAAAGAAACAAAAAGAATTATTAGAAGAATTTAAGAATACTAAGAAACGTGGGTTTTGGGGTTAAAACTTAATTTATTATTGTTAATATTTGTGGTATAATGAAGGTGGACTATTAAAATTTGATGTTATTTGTTACCCCGTTGATATAGAGAAAAATATCAACAAAAACAATTAGAAAGGTGATATGGAAATAGTAATTCCGATAATTACCGCCGTAGCGGGGTTGGCTGCTGGGGCAGGTGGTATTTTTGCGTATAATAAGCACAATGAAAAAGGGGGAAAAGATAGAGCAGATGATCTTCTGAGAAAAGCAAAAAGAGAGGCTTCTGATATTGTTTTGAATGCAAAGAAAGAGGCATCGGCGATAACTGAGAAGAACCAGAATGAAGAGAATGAGCGTAGAAAAGAATGGAAAAAGACAGAGAGAAGATTGGAAGAACGTGAGACAACTTTGGATGCAAAGATTGATCAATTACAAAAGAAGACTGAAAAATTAGGTAAAGAAGAAAAAGAGTTGGAAGACCTAAAAAATGAAGTAAGAGAGATTAGGACAAAACAGCATGAGAAGTTAGAAAAAATTGCAGGTTTGTCAAAAACTGATGCGCGTGAAAAACTAATGAAGATGACAGAGAATGATATTAAGCATGATTTAGTTGAGCTAGTGACAAAAGAACAAAAGGAAATAAAACACGATATTGACGAGACAGCGCAGGCAATCTTACTTACAGCGATGGAAAGAATGTCATCTGAAGTAACGGCAGATAGAACAATTACAGCTTTGAAATTACCTGACGATGATATGAAAGGTAGAATCATTGGTAAGGAAGGGCGAAATATTCAAGCGCTTCAGCGAGCGACTGGTGTAGATATCTTAGTAGATGACACGCCGGGTATGGTGGTTTTGTCATCGTTTGATCCAATTCGTAGACAGGTGACCAGATATGCTTTAGAGAGATTAATGAAGGATGGAAGAATTAATCCTTCTTCAATTGAAGAAGCAGTAGCAAAAGCAGAGCGGGAGATTGAAAAAGAAGTAGTGCGAGCTGGTGAAGATGCGGCAAGAGAAGTTGGGGTAGTAGGTATTCCACGCGAAATATTACACTTACTTGGTGAATTAAAATTTAGGACTTCTTATGGTCAGAATGTACTTTTGCACTCGATTGAAATGGCGCATATGGCTGGGATGATTGCGGAAGAGATTGGTGCAGATAAAAGAATAACTAAAACAGCTACATTGCTTCATGATATTGGTAAGGCGGTGACGCATAAAATCGAAGGTAAGCATGCGGAGATTGGCTCAGAATTAGCAAAGAAATATGGTATGCCAGAGCCAGTAGTTCATGCAATGGCGGCACATCATGATGATATTGAGCCGACAACTCCAGAAGCAATTATCGTAAAAATTGTGGATGCAATTTCAGCAGCAAGACCGGGGGCTAGAAATATTTCAGCAGAAAACTTTGCAGAGAGAATGCGTGATCTTGAAAATATTGCAACTTCATTCCAGGGTATTGATAAAGCTTATGCAATATCGGCTGGACGTGAAATTCGGGTAATTGTAGAGCCTAAATCGATTGACGACTTATCAGCTTTGAAGTTGGCACGAGATATTGCAAATAAAATTGAAGCAACTATGTCATATCCTGGCGTAATTAAAGTTAACGTCATTCGTGAAACTAGAGCGGTAGAATACGCAAAATAGTCTATATTTTATGTCGCTTAATTATAAGCGCTTCGCGTGAGGAAATTGGGCCCATTGCATAGGATAAATCGCTACCTTTTTTAAAAAACAACATCTTCTTTTTCTACGAAATGACTATCTACTGGGAGTAAACCGCCATGTCTAAGTTCGTTTAACCATGATCCAAGATATTGGATTGTTGCTCCGCTGGTTCCATCAATTCCTCCATGGCCTTCTTTATTATAACTGTCTAACGTACACTGCCCAATGTGGCGTACAAGATCTGGTGGGATCTCTTCTCATTCAAATAGAAACATGATTGCATTCATTAGAGATGTTGGACCACAATCATATTTAGAAGCTTGATATCGTAAAGGTGATTTCATGATATTTTTCTTTACTTGCTTTTATTTTTTGTCTTTATCGGAAATGGAGATTCCACCAAATCCGCCAGCAGCATCTAAGTAGATAGTATATTTACCTTTGTTTTTGTCGCCTTTACGGTCGTCGGAAATGCCGCCGAAAATAATGCCGGATTTGATTTTAATTTGAACGTCTTCAGGAACTTTAATATCAATACCACCAAAGGCACAGAAGGCTTTAATGACAGTGTCTTTTTCAAATTTAGCTTTTCTTAGGTCTAGGTCTACGCCACCGAATACTGCTGTTAGATTTGAACCAGTGAATACTTCATCATTATAAATTCTGTCGCTTCCAGAAAAGACAGCTGTTTGGGCATCCATGGTTTTATCATTTTTTAGGTTTTCAACCTTTTTGGCAACTTCTTTATCATTTTTATTATGAAAGACGCTTCTAAAGATAATGGAAATTCCGATTAGGATAAGGAATAGTGCTAAAATAGCTTTCCAAGCTACGTCGTATGAAAAAACATTTTGAGCAGCTAGAAGTAGAATAATGCCGGTGGTGAGGAACCCAAGGCTGGCAATTCTGCCTTTTTCTGTAATAAGGCTTATAGTGCTTGGAACGATGATGAACAATGTCCACCATCCGTCGAAAAAGACGTTTAGATTAAATAGGCCAAGTGCATTCCCGCCAAAAATGACACCAAGTGCAATAATGGCGATCCCCCAGATAATCGGTTTTACTTTATTCATTTTAGGTTTACTCCTTTATTGGCTTATTATAGCATACAATAAATATGTTTTTAGGTTTATGTATTATATAATATACATATGGATGAATATATAAAACAAAGCATTGATGCGCGGAAAAATGCGATTAGTGCGAACTATAAACTTGATGCAGAAATGCAAAAAAAGGTCGATACATTGTTTGGTGAGATTGATAAGTTAGGGTCAAAGTGTAAGAATGTAGGTGAGTTCGAAACGGAGTTTCAGAAGAGTCCTTTAAACCAAAAATATTTAGATTTGTTTACGGATGTAGCAACTAATTCACAAACAAAGGCGGCAGCTCCAGAAGCATCCGCAAAGGGCGTTGGTAAAACGGTGGTTGGTGGTATGGTGGCTGGTGCAGCTGAAAGTGCGGCAAGTCAGGCGCTTCATACTGTAGTACCAACGCGAGCAGCAGTGCACCAAAAAGCGTATGATGAAGTACGAGATATTCCTGTAGTTGGCGAGGCAATTGATATTGGGCAGAAAGCGAGTTATGTTGCACATCTAGGAAAATTATTTAAACGAGGTAAGAAAGATGGAAAGACTAAAACTAAATAGAGTGTATCGTCATTTTAAGGGCGATTATTATCTTGTAGAAGATGTCGCTATACATTCAGAGACTAAGGAAGAAATGGTCATTTATCGGGCTTTATATGGGGAAGGTGAATTATATGCAAGACCGCTTGAAATGTTTTTAAGTGAGGTAGATCATGAAAAGTACCCGGATGTTAAACAAAAATATCGGTTTGAACTACAGGATATTGAAAGTAAAAATAAAAAATAATTTGGTGTGTTATAATTAAAAAAAGAGGAGGAATATAATGGTTAAAAAAAATAAAACATCAGAGAATTCATCTAAAATTGCAATTTTTGTGGTGATTGGGATCTGTGTTGCTTTGATAATTGGTGTAGTAGTTTGGGCTATTATAAATAATAATAAGGGAACAGGCGCTGAAGGAAATGGTGGTGAAACTTCTAGCTTGAATGTAGAATTAAATGGTAATGCAGATGTTGCCGTCCAATTAGGGGATTATGATGCGATGAGTACTTTAGCTCATGATATCCAAAATGGAAAGATGACAGGAAAGGTTGTAGCGATCAAAGGAACAGTAAGTCACCCAGGTAAGAGTTACTCCGTGGTTCAAGCTAATGAAAGTGGATCACAAAAGATTGGTACAGTGTTTACTATCCAGGATGGTGAAGAAGCGGATTATCCAAAAGAAGGAGCTAAAATAAGAATTGAAGCAAAAGTTGTAGAAGTTAGCCCAATGAACTTCCAACTTGTAACAACGAAAGATCATATTGCTGAGATTCAATAGTTTAAATAAGGTCACGATTTGCATCCGGGCGTTCTGCGTCCGGATGTTGTTATAAGGTAGATTTTGTGATATAATTAGAAGAGTCCGAATTTTAAGGACTTTGTGAGTGGGTCGGTAGCTCAGCTGGTTAGAGCACCTGCCTCTTAAGCAGGGTGTCGAGGGTTCGAGCCCCTCCCGACTCACCAGTTTTGATTTATGTCTCCAGAAGGAGCTTTTTTTGTTTGAGGGCTCGGACCTTCGGTGCGAGCCCCTCCCGACTCACCAGTTTTGTTTTATGTCTCCAGAAGGAGCATTTTTTTTGTGCTATAATGAAAAAAAGGAGGAAATATGGCGGAGGCAAAGAATAAAAAAACAGCTGAAAAGAAAGCTGCTATCAAAAACGAAAACAAAAATATAACGATTAACAAGAATAGCAAAGATAATAAATCAGTAATTATTGCGATTTTAGCAACGGTTTTAGGTTGTTTGATAATTGCTGTGATTGTGTTTGTTGCGTTACTTGCTTCCGGTGTAATAAAAATTGGTGGAATAAACGAACCTTCTTCTGTTAATGTAGAGGGCGGAAATGGAACGGAAATAATTGAAACTGGTGGATCTGGTGGTGGATCAACTGGTTCTTCGTCTGGGGTAATTGATAACCCAAATAAAAGAGTAACAGTTAATGGAACATTAGCCCAAGTTGGTGACTTGGAATTCTATTTACCAAAAAAGTTTAAGTCAGGAGGGAAGAATAATGATGGAGCTTATACATTTAATCTTACGGATGATGATGGTTGGGCACAGGTAGTAGTATACGCAGAAAACAGTTCACAGACGGCGAAGGAATTTCTACTGAAGAAAAGTCCTTATTTAGATATTACGGATGAAAACTACAAGATGAATGGTACGAGTTGGGTAGAGGGAGAGAATGCGTCGATGCTAGCTTATGCGACAAAGTTAGATGGAAAAGTGTATGCAATAATATATAGTGTAAAACTAGATTCTGATGCGACAAGTGAGGCGATGTCTATGATTCCGAAAACATTATATATGAAGAAAATTTATAAATAAAAAATGGTCGGGGTACTTGGATTCGAACCAAGGACACTGCGTGTATAAGACGCATGCTCTAACCAACTGAGCTATACCCCGCCTTGTTATATTTTATCATAAAACTATAAAACTGAAAGCATGTTCGGTTTATGATGGTTTAGTTTTGATTTTTAGGGGTTTAAGGTTTATAATTAAAACATGAACAAAATAAAAAATTGGCTGAGACGGTTGAATTATCGGTTGCGGCACGATTTTTTTACAGTAGAAAATGTTGTACTATTGGTTGCAGTTTTTTTATGTTTACTGTGGACTTATCAATCTATTACAGCAATGTCTAGAAACTGGGAATTGTCTGAAAAATTAACAACGGAACGGAAAGAATTAGAATTACTTAGCGTTGAAGTAGAAATGGGCGAGTTAGAGAATGAATATTATCGTTCGGATGAATATCAAGAATTGATGGCGCGGAGGCATTTAGATAAAAAACTGCCTGAGGAAAATATGGTAGTGATGCCAGTAAATTCAGAAGAAGCAAAAAATAAACATAAAGAGGAGGGGGAAGTGATAGCGTCTAAGGATAGGGAATATTCGAATATAGAAAAATGGATGACATTTTTGTTTCCTAGCTATTAGTTCTGATTTTAATTTAAATATGATATAATTAAAGCGTGTTAAAGCATAAGCAAAAAAAGAGTGGTTTTACTTTAGTTGAGGTAGCGCTGTTTTTGGCGGTGACTGGTGTACTGTTTGTTGGGATTGCAGTGGGAGTACAAAATTCGATTTATCAACAGAGATTTAATGATTCGGTACAGAATTATGTTGAGTTTTTAAGAACTATCTATTCTGGCGTATCTAATGTGGAAAATAATTATGGTGCTGGTAATTCCAATAAAGCTATTTATGGAAAGTTGGTACAATTTGGTGCAACGGAAGAAGGAAAGAATTTAATAAGTGTTTATACGGTAATTGGAGATATTGAAGAAACGGATGATGAAAATAAGAATGATAGCGTTATTGAGAGATTGGAAAAATTGGGAGCTTCAGTGGTTGATGAAGAATCTAAATATGCAGGGATTGTTGAAGAATACTCACCAAGATGGTCAGCGCAGATTCAAAAACCTGATGGAAATGTGTTTACAGGCTCTCTTCTTATTGCGAGAAATCCGGAGTCGGGTACAATTTATACTTTTCTAAGTAATACGGAAGTTGACGAAAAAAATCTTGCTGAACAGTTGGGCAATTTCAATAATAATAGTGATGCCGACTTTTGTATTATTCCGGAGGGAGTAAATGACTTGAATGCGAGAAGAAATGTTCGTATAGTAAAAAATGCGAGAAATTCATCTGGTATAGAAGTGATTTCGGACGATTCGGACAATAATGTTTGTCGTAATAACTAAGGGATATGTTATAATAAACATATGCGGAAAGTGTTTTTGAAGGATGGGTTTACATTGATTGAACTTTCGCTTTCAATTGCGTTTATTGGAATTTTGTCGATTACGATTGCTTTGATTATTAATAGCGCAATTTCTTCATATCGAAGAGGTCTTACGTTGAATCAGGTGAATACTATAGGTATGGATGTTGCTGATGATATGCGAGCAGCCTTACAAAATTCTCCGGTTCGTTCGCCGGTAGAAAAGTGTGATTCTTATTATAGTTATGGTGGTGATGAATATAATAAATGTGTAGAAAGTGAGGGTATAGGTTTTGTATCTTTAGCTTGGAAAGGATCCGTCAATGGTGTTGAAAGAGACGTTCCTTTATATGGAGTTTTCTGTACTGGTACTTATTCGTATGTTTGGAATTCCGGATACTTATTTAATGAGAGTTCAGCAAATGGGCGAGCTAAATTAGCGATTAAAGTTGGTAACGATTCTTATGAAGGATTTAGACTGCTAAAGGTGCGTGATGATAGTCGGTCTTTGTGTGTTTCGGGAGGTGAATTGAATAATAATAGTGTACCAATAATTACTGTTGCAAATGATGCGGTATCTTATGCTACTAACGATATGCCGTACGATTTGCTTGCTGGTAACGAAGAAAGTGATAATGATCTTGTACTTTATGATTTATCAGCAACTGCTCCGGCTAAGAGTAGCGCGGGTGATAGTTTATTCTACTCTGTTTCGTTTATTCTGGGTACAGTTAGAGGCGGCATAAATATTAATGCGTCTGGAGATTTCTGCGCGCCGCCGAATGATTATGAAGGTGATTTTGATTATTGTGCAATAAATAAATTTAATTTTGCCGCTCAGGCTACCGGAGGATAAAATGGATATTTGCAGGAAAAGAGTTAGGGAAGGCGCTGCATCGTTTTATATTGTGGCATTTTCAACTTTGATTTTACTTATCATTGTTGCAAGTTTTGCGGCGGTGATTATTTCTGAAGTTACTAGAACTTCAAATGATGATTTGGCGCAATCAGCTTATGATTCGGCGTTAGCGGGTGTTGAGGATGCAAAGTTGGCAATATATAATTATCAGCGATGTTCAGAGAATTCAAATCAAAGTGGTAATTGTGGTCTAATTGAACAGATAATGGAAAACAACGATGGTGTTAATTGTACGATGGTGGCAGATATCTTGGGGAGGAAAACTTACGGAACTGAGGTAATTATTTCGGAGACGACGGAGGGGGATAATAATATGGAACAAGCTTATACGTGCGCGAAGTTTGATACTACTTTGCCAGATTATCAAGGTTCTCTATCGGGAGAGAACCAGATGAGAGTTATTCAGGCTAAATTTAGTAACGGAGTATCGGCAAGTCAGATTAAAAAGATCAGGATTAGTTGGTATGAAGATAGGGATAGTGAAGAAGCAGGATATAATTTTAACTTAATAAATGGTAAGAATGTAAGTTTTCCTGGTTTAGGTGTTAAAAATATTTTTGTCCCGTCTCCTCCGACAATTTCAATTGGCATGATTCAAACGGCAAAGAATTTTAAGACAACTGATTTTAATGAGACGGTTGGAGATACGACGGATCGTGGAATGATATATTTAGTACCGGCAGAAAAGGGAAAAAATACGGCAGCACTTAATACGCGTGAGACAGATACATATATATCTGCTTATAATGGATCTGGTAATTATGTTTCTAAAACTGGTTTCTTAAAATCAAATGATAAAAGAGTAAAAAACTTACCATACTTAGTAGGGTGTGATAGAGGCAGTTTCTCTTGTTCAACAACGATTGAATTGCCGGAGCCTGTTGGCGGTGGGGAAAGAAGTGATGATAATTTTGTCTTTGTAGTGTCTTCGCCATATGGTAAACCTAAAACAAATTTTGTTTTAGAATTTCTATGCAATGATAATGTATCTTGTTCTTCTATAGAAAAATACATTGATGAGGAGCATACGGAAATAGTTACTTCGTCGGTAGCTGAGTTAGACGGTGTACAGATTGAAGTTGATTCAACAGGACGAGCTAATACTTTGTATCGTCGGGTAATGGCTAGGCTTGAGCCTTCAGATGAATTTTCACTATCTACTCTCGGGCCACTTGAAATATTTGGAAATGGTGACGGAATTAAGAAGAACTTCTATACTATTTGTGAATTTGAACCACAATTTGGTGGACCTACTTGCTAAAGATAGTATTAGCTAATATGCTATAATACGTATATGGATAATGATTGTAATAAAAAGATAAGAATAGCAGTTTTTGATGCTAAACAAAATGATATAGATTATTTTAGCGTAGCTAATAATGATGGTAAATTTGAGATTAATTTTTTTGAAGAAAGATTAGATCTGGATACGGCTTCTCTTGCCGAGGGTTATAATGTAGCATGTGTATTTACTAACGATCTTGTAAATCAGGAAGTGATTGATATTTTATCAAAGAAGGGAGTAGAGTTTATTGCTTTACGGTGCGCGGGATACAATAATGTAGATTTGGCAGCGGCCCATAGAAAATTGCACGTAGCTAATGTGCCAAATTATTCCCCATATTCGGTGGCAGAACATGCGATGGCTTTACTACTTACTTCCGTGAGACGTATTCATAAAGCTTATAATCGTACTCGGGATTTTAATTTTGATATTGATGGTTTAGTAGGATTTGAACTGCATGGTAAGACTGTTGGTGTAATTGGTACTGGTAAAATTGGTAAGAAGTTTATTGATATTTGTAAAGGTTTTGGCATGAAGGTGATTGCCTATGATAAATTCCCAGACGAAAAGAGTGGTATTAATTACGTTGATAAGGAAGAGTTATTTAGAGAAAGTGATATTATTTCAATTCATTGTCCATTAACTAATCTTTCTAGACATATGATTAATAAGAATTCTGTTTCTAAAATGAAAAAGGGGGTTATTATTATTAATACTTCAAGAGGCGGGTTAATAGATTCCGATGTATTACTTGATGGCTTAATGAACAAGAAAATTGGGGCAGCTTGTTTGGACGTTTATGAAGATGAATCGAACATCTTCTTCCATGATTTATCTAACCATATAATGAGAGACGACATTTTAGCACGGTTGCTTTCTATGCCAAATGTAATAATTACTTCTCATCAAGCATTTCTAACTGATGAAGCGTTGAAAAACATTGCCGATACTACATTAGAAAACATTGAAGAGTTCTTTAGTAAAGGTACTTGTAAGAACGAGCTGTAGCGACTTGTTTTATTTGACATATTGTCGGAAATATGCTACTATAATATAGGTAACATATAGATAGTATAAGCCACCTATAGAACATTGAAAGGAAGGAGTTGATTAACGATGGCGAAAAAACACGTCTGGAGGGTCAAAAAGGAATACTTCCGTCAACTCAAAGACGGAAGCAAGAGTCTCGAAATCCGAGTAGGATATTCGCAGATCAAGAAGGTGAGGCAGGGAGATATTATCTCTTTCGAAAACTACGGTCCAAACGAGTTTGATGTATTGCGCGTCAGTGTTTACGACAGTTTTGAGAGAATGCTTGAGGTAGAAGGAGTAGAAAATGTGCTTCCGAATATGACTTTTAACGGAGCGCTCAGAACACTCCGTGACATCTATCCGAAAGACAGAGAATCTCTTGGCGTCTATGTCTTTGAATTGAGATTCAAAACAAAGTTTTTGAAAGCCTCTGACTTGTTGAAGGCGGAACGTAACAAGTTGTTTTCCAAGGTGATTGCAGAGAGTTATATGATTACGGACTGGATTTGTGAAGACTATCCATCGCATTGTGACCACTTTTACAGTAAATACGTGCCTGGCATCTTTGATGGTGAACGTGAAGTGATCTCTTGTTATGTTGATGGCAAAATTGTTGCCACTGCGTTTCTTAAGAAGGATAAAACAGAGCTTAAAATTAGTACACTCTACGTAAAACCGAAATATCAGAAACGAGGTATCGCTACGGCTTTAGTTGAAAGATGCTTTGAATGGCTTGGGACAACTAAGCCGCTCATTACCGTTGCTGATTACAAGCTTGACCAGTTTACAGGTATTATTAAAAAGTATGGTTGGAAGGAAACTCAAATTCTCGAAGACGGTTATTATAATGACCATTCCAGAGAGCATGTCTTCAATGGGAAAATAAAATGATTAATCAACAAAAAAGACGCCCCGCAAGGAGCGTCTTCTTTGTTGATTAGTTTTATAATTATAATAGTTTTAGTCTGATTCCGAGTACTCCGAATTCGGCTTGTTTTTCTGGAGTATAAAACTCAGATAATACATTAAGCAACTCTTGTTTTGTCATAGATTTATCGGCGAGTATCGAAATATCAAAATCCTTGAAAAGATCATTAAAGGAATTGTATCTAAGAAGTCCAATAACTTCTGCTTTAAATTTTTCATTTTCTGATTTGGCAAATTCAATGGTATCTCCAAGTTCTATTTGTTGACGTTTTTCATCAAAGAGGCGAAGTTCGATTCTCTTTGTGCCGTCCTTGATAAAATCAAAGTATTGTGGTTGTAAGTTCATTTCATGTGTTTTCATATAATATATTATATCATATCGGTGCGGGTACATGGAGTGTTATACCCTGGGCCCCACTCCGTAGAAACTAAAAATAACCACAAGTGGTTATTTTTACTTTCTCTGGTGCGGGTATGGGGAGTCGGACCCCAATCTCATCCTTGGGAAGGATACATAA
>JAZQTT010000009.1:0-19293 GCA_045630905.1 Candidatus Nanosyncoccus sp. | reverse complement strand
AATTATATCACAGGAGAAATAAAATGTCAACACCTTTTTCACCCTTTTGTACAAAAATCAACCATTTTGCACCCCTGGAGCATAAATTTACAGAGGTATTAGACGCTATTGTGCTTAAGCCTAGAACATTGTATATGTGTGGTAAATTACCAGAAAATATGTCAGAAAATCATACGTCAAAAAACATAAAAGAACACAATAATGAAGAAGAGTCAACCGCAAGAAACCGAACAGACCGCCCAAAGACTGTTGCCGTCGTTGGTTCACGTCATAACACTAGCTATGGTCAGGAAATTGCTTATAGACTAGCCTATGATCTCGCTAAAAAAGGCGTCATTATCGTTTCTGGGCTGGCTTACGGTATAGATAGTATCGCCCATCAGGGATGTTTAGATGCTGGCGGCATCACCGTGGCTGTGCTTGGTACTCAGATTGACAATATTTATCCTAAAGGTCATCTTTCCCTGGCAAAAGGAATTATTACTAAAAATGGTGCCATTATCTCTGAATATGCACCTGGCGAAAAAGTGTTTCCAAAAACCAGTTTTTTAGAGCGAAATCGCCTAATTGCGGGTCTTTCTGACGTGGTTGTAGTAGTTGAAGCGGCTGAACGCTCTGGCTCTCTTAATACCGCTACTCATGCCTTAAATCAGGGTAAAGAGGTATTTGCGGTTCCTGGCAATATTACTAGTCCCTATTCTCAAGGCTGTAATAAACTAATCAAACAGGGAGCTTTTCCTTATACGGAACCACGCGATATCCTTGAACTTCTCTTCCCTGAAGAATATTTAAGAAAACAAAAACACCTTAAAAAACAGAATCTAATTGGCGATAATGACATAGAAACTAAGATTCTTCAGGCTATTTCTGAGGGTTTTCGTTCTGGTGAAGATATCATGAAAAACACTTCTCTTCCTACTGAACTATTTAATCAAACTGTTACTCTTTTAGAAATAAAAGGACGCCTTCGTTCGCTTGGTATGAATAATTGGGCCCTAATCTAGAATGAATTCATCGATTTTTGTTTTTATCTCTGTTAATACGGCGGGTAACTTCTCCTTTTCTTCTGGAGCAAATTTAGATAATACAAAATCTATATCCCCCATCTTTGAACGTAACGAATTATTCTCTGTTCCTACCCTGATTCGTGGATAATCGTTTGACCCCAGTGCTGCATCTATTGATTTTAAGCCATTATTCCCTCCTGCGGCCCCAGATGTACGGTAGCGCATTTTACCAAATTCTAGGTCAAAATTATCGCAAATCACTAAAATATCAGAGGCGGGAATCTTATAATATTTCATAAATGATAAAACTACGGCCCCACTTTCATTGTAATAATTCTGTGGTTTAATAAATAAAACATCGTCTATGCGCCCTGTAATGGCCCCAAAACGAGGTTTTGTGTTCCAAGTAGCTTTATTCACTTTAAAATAAAAATCTAATGCTAAAAACCCGATATTATGACGTGTAAAATTATATTGATTTCCCGGATTTCCGAGCCCTACCACTAGTTTCACGCCTTATCTCTCCCGTCATTTCTATAAGAGAACATAATCGGTGTCCCCATAAACGGGTATTTCTCGCGGATTTTTCTCTCTAAAAACCTCTTCCATGACCAGTGTAGTAACCCAAGTTCATGCCCATGAACCACAAACCAAGGAGGGCAAACATCTGTTTGGACGATATATTTAGGTTTAGGATGGGTATTTTTCAGGCCAGCTGGTGGGTGCGCCACAATCGCTTCACTTAGGATCTTATTGAGTTCCGAAGTTTTTACCTCTAAATGACGATTCTCGTCAATCTCTAGTGCAAGTTCAAATAACTGGGTGACGTTTTTGCCGGTTTCCGAACTAGTTAAAAGTACCGGCGCATACGGTAAGAAATCGAAGTCTTTTTCAAGTCTATCAATCAGATAATCCGCCGCTGTGCGGTTGCCAATATTTTCCTCTCCAAAGTAATTGGTAGGCTCGGATTCTTCTAAAAGATCAATTTTAGTTACCACCATAATAATGCCCTTACCCGCCTCTATGATCTGCCCTGCTAGCGATTGGTCTAGTTTACTATGGGGCTCTGTTGAATCTATAAGTAATGCGCAGATATCTGCTTCCTCAATCGCAGCTAGAGTTCTAATTGCACTAAATTTTTCAATTCCAACTTCGCGTTTTCCAGGTTTTCTTAATCCGGCCGTATCTAAAATTTCCAGCTCACGACCCTTATATTTTACGTTGACCCGGTTAATATCCCTTGTTGTCCCCTGTTTTGAACTGACAATTGCCTGTTGTTTTTTGCCTAATGTATTAAATAATGATGATTTTCCTACATTGGGCCGTCCAATTAAGGCAATTTTAAGAGGTGACATGGAATCACTTTTCTCAGTATTTTTAGAGGTAGCAGATGATGCAAACTCTTTTGAAAAAACTGCTTCTAGGTTCTTTTTAAGATCATTGATACCTTTCCCAGTTGTAGCTGAGGTATAACAGATATTCTCTGGCGCTATTCCAAGAGCTCTAAACTCAGTTACTGGTAAAGATTCTCCTAGATCACATTTATTTAAGACTAAGAATACTGGCTTTCCAGAGCGTAGGGCTCCTTTTGCAATTTTGCTATCCCGGTGATCAAAGTATTTTGTAGAATCAAGGGTAACTAAGATTACGTCTGCTGCATCAATAGCATCAGCAATCTGATCTTGAATCGACGCCTCAAAATCATCAGATGGATCTTTAAGACCTGCCGTATCTATTAGGATAAAAGAATTGTCAATCGTCGCCACTACATTATCTCTTGTGGTGCCCTCTTCGCGGGCCACAATGGCAATATTTTTTCTTGCCATCCGATTTAAAATGCTAGATTTTCCAGCATTTGTCTGACCAATTAATGCGACAATAGGCAACTTTTTCATTCCTATATTATAACACATTTTCTCTATTTTGATAAGTGGTCACGCTAGAACTGCTTATTTTTCTTTTAGGAATGCACCGCTTTGTCTTGACCATAATTTGGCATACTCGCCGTCAGCTTTCAAAAGCTCATGGTGTGCGCCACGCTCAACTATTTTCCCATCTTTTAGAACCACAATCTCATCTAATCCAGCAATTGTAGATAATCTGTGCGCTACTACTATTGAAGTTCTACCTTTCATTAAGTTGGCTAGGGCTTCCTGGATTAATCCTTCTGATTCTGAGTCTAGAGCTGACGTAGCCTCGTCTAATACTAAGATTGGCGCATTTTTTAAAATAGCCCGTGCAATCGCTACTCTCTGCCTTTGTCCGCCAGAAAGTTTTACCCCTCTTTCGCCCACCAACGTTTCATATTTCTTTGGCAAACCTTGAATAAACTCATCCGCATTTGCTAATTTTGCTGCTCTTAATACCTCTTCTTTAGTGGCACCAACTTTCCCATAGGCGATATTTTCAAAGATTGAACGATGGAAAAGTGAAGATTCTTGCGGTACGTATGCAATGGTTTCACGCAGGCTCTTTTGCGTTACGTCGCGAATATCTTGCCCATCTATATAAATTGCTCCTCCAGATACATCGTCAAATCTTAACAGGAGTTTAGTTAATGTTGTTTTTCCTGACCCAGATACACCGACTAGTCCAACGCTTTTCCCTGCCGAAATATCTAGACTAAAGTCGTGGAATAGGTCTTCTTTTTGTTCTTTGTGTCTAAAATCAATATGTGAAATATCAATCTCGGCCTTTGAAATTTCAAGAGGTTTATCGGTCTTATCATCAATAATTAAAGGAGTATCTAATATCCCAACCATCTCTTTAGCATCCCCAAAGGCATGATTAACTGTTCTTAGAATATGGTTAATTGTCCATATCCTAGAAAGCAGCGAGGTGGATAATGAATACAAGAACACAATATTAGCGATCGTTAAGCCAAACCAATTATGCCCCATGATGATTATAATCAAAAGCCCAGTCAGAGTTATTAGATTAACTGTATTCATTGTTGAATGACGCCAGACTGATACCTTAGCCACTCTAAAAGTCGACTTTCTCGTTTGTCTGGTAGTCGCACCAAACCTGGTCTCCTCGAACCCTTCTCTAGCATAAGATTTTACTGACATTTCATTGGTGATAGCGTCTGCCAGCTGTCCAGTTTGTTTATTTTCTGCATCTGCTAATGCCTCGTCAACATTTAGAGTCTTATAGTATATGGCAATTGAGGCAGTCATATAAACTACTGCATAAATTGCTAAAATAACCGCAAACGGGCCGCATACCAGCGCTGCTGCCACGACTGAAAATATAATGGTTAGCATTAATGGATATAAATCCCAGATAAAATTTGATTTCAAGCTAATATAAGCCCGTGGTAATTTGTTAGCTGCGCTAGTAAGCGAACCAGAAAACTTGTCATTATGGAAAGTCATTGACTGATTAATTACTGCTGTGAAAGCTAATTTAGATAAGTATTCTCCACCCAACGCATCCATTGACCAATCTAGCCAGTTGACGGCTTGAAGCACGGCTAAATTGTTTACCGCGGAAGATAATATCGTAAGAATAAGTAAGCCAACATAGTTATTAATCTCAAAATCACCGCCAGATATTTTACCAATGATTTCCGAAGTACAATACGGAACAACTACGTTTGAAAGAAGAATCCAAGCGGGCACTAAAGAAAATAACAAAATGGTTCTGATTTTATGTTGCATCATAGCCTGCCAGAAATAATGCAATGTTCTTCTGATGTTTTTTTGTTTCTTCATACTCTTATTATGCTACTATTGCTTATGATTGTCAAAAAAGTATTTTATTATTTTGGTTCTACGATAAAGATCGTGTTTTTTTCAAATATTTCAAAAGCAAAACCTAGTTTGATGAACAGAGGCATATTGTTATAGGCCTTGAAACTAGTTCTTTCCAAGAATTCATCAATACTAATTGTCTCTTTGTAGCCATATGGGTTCAAAACTGTTATCGTATTATTTTTAATATCAATTCCAATTGCCAGAGAGTAGTGCAACGTCCATTCGTTTTCAAATTTTGCGGCCCATTCAAACGGTACCGGGATTCCCGAAGATAAACTATCGTAAATTTTATCTATTAACTCTGTATTTTTAAGGTATTTATATATTTTAGTGTCGTAGTTTTTAAACTGTTTATTCATCTCTTTTTCAAAAGAGTCACCGGTAGAGGTAACGACTTTGCCGTATTCATCATAAAGTGCTTTTTCGGTAATATTTTCATCTCCAGTCCATTTAGTAAACATTTCGATAACTGCGTAACCGCAAGAAATGTCTTGCTTTATCGGCTCTAGATCTTCGATATAAAAACTATTTTGGTATTTTGGATCTGAATAAATAGGAGAATAGTCGTCGAGTATTTGATTAGTCTTGTTGTCGTTAATTATAAGGGCGCAAAAGATCGTGGAAAGTATCAGTAGGAACGTGATCACTACTCCAATAAGTATGCGTTTTAACATTTTGTTCTTCATTATTCTTATTTTAGCATAAAAAATGATGCTGGAAGTGGGACGCTGTTCTGCTTCAATATCAAGAAAAATAGCGAACAGATGTTCGCCATTTTTCTTGGTGCTGGAAGTAGGACTCGAACCTACGAAGGCCGAAGCCGGGAGATTTACAGTCTCCTGTCATTGCCACTAGACGATTCCAGCGCTCTTTAATTATATCAAAATCCCAGTAAAAATCAATCCTAGTAAAAATTAGATTCTTTTTCTGCCGGCGTGAGTTTTAATCACTTTAGGTGCAACCTTTGTTTTTGATACTACACGGCGCTTAACTGTACGGGTAGGGGCAGTCTTAGTAGTGATCGAGCGACGAGTAGTCTTAACTGTTCTCTTCTTCTTTGCTGCGTTGTCTTTTGCAATCTGCGCTTCAACCCTTGCTGCAGTAGCCGTTGCGGCCTCTGCATCTCCAGCTTCTTCGTAAATCGCCAGAATCTGTCTTAACGTCGTTACTTTAGGGTCCAACTCATATGCACTTTCCAGTGCATCGATTGCCTTTCTGGTGCGCCCTAACTTTTCCTCTGCTTTTGCTAGGGCTATATAGCGTGACGGGACATCACCTTCTAATTCTATTGCCTGACTAAATGCCATTGCTGCCTTTTCATATGCGCCAGTCTCTAGATAAATCAAACCAACATTATGAATTGATGCCGGATTATTATCTAGTGATTGTGCAATTTCAAAACATTCCACCGCTTCATCATACTTCTTTCCTTTTGCATATAAAATCCCAAGCCGGTTATAAGCCGCTGCATTTTTTTCATCGAACTTCAAAATCGTAAGCAACGCCTTTTCTGCCCTAAAAGGCTTTCTCTCTTTCATTGAAGTTTGCGCAATCTGCCAGAGCTTCTTCATCTGCGCTTTATATTTAGGAGATTTTTCTTCTACCTTCTTCTCTTTTTGTTCAACCGGAAAAAAGAACACCAAATAAACCGTAAAAAGAAGTATCGCAAATATTGCTAACATATATTAATTTTAACACAAATCCGCTACAAGATGTAGTTTTATGTGTCCATTTTTCTCAATATTCTCGTAAGTTTTTAGAAACTTAGGCAATTTTTTAATAAAAGCTATTTTCCCTGTTAGATAATATGATTTATATAACATTTCAATTGCTACACCCAAAATTTCTAGTGTATAATTTCTAACTCCATCTTTGTGTTTTGAAATTTTTTCTGCAATTTCTGGCAAGTCCGTCGGTTTTGCCGTGATCAACTTTTTTGCAAGATCTTTTACTTCTGGCTTGGCTTTTATTTCATCCCTTCCCTTCAAGTCTTCTCGCATAAAATAAATTGATGCCCGACTCAAAATCGTAGGTAGTAGTTTTGACGGAGAATCCGTGACTAAAATAAAGTGAACTTTTTCATTCGGCTCTTCAAGATTTTTCAAAAACGCATTAGCGGCCTCTACTCCCATTTTATCTGCTGGACGAATAACAATAAAACGATCATTAGTTTGTTTTACGTTAAGTAGATCCAAAATCTCATGAACTTGCCCTATCGTAATAATAGATTTTTCTTGAGGCTCTAAGATTATTGTATTTTTAATTTCAAAGTTAGCGTCACTAGGTAAAACAAAGATTGAGGTTCCATTATGTTTAGCGATATCTTTAATTTCATCTAACGAATTAAAAAACATCGTTAAATTCCTTCGGCATTTTTGATTCAAAAACCTTGCGCTCTCCGCCAGGCAGAGTGATCTCTAGCTTACCGGCATGTAAATATAATCGTTTTGCTGGCTCTCCGCTTCCATAAACTGGATCACCTAAAATTGGGTGTCCAATATATTTCATATGCACTCTAAGTTGGTGAGTGCGTCCGGATGTTGGCCTAAGCTCTAAAAGTGAATACTTATCGTTAGATTTTAAGACCTTATAGAACGTTTCTGCTTCCTTACCGTTTGGATCTACTCGGAAGGTGGTTGGGCGTTTTTTATCTCTTATCATCGGCAAATCAATACGCGCTTCGTCTAACTTTGGTCTCCCCTCTACCACTGCATAATAGGTTTTATGTACCTTACGATCCTGGAATTGTTTTTTGAAAAATTTTTGTACAGGTTCGCTTTTAGCAAGAATCATTACGCCGGAAGTATCACGATCTAAACGGTGGGCAATATAACCAAAATCAGCCAATGTTCGCTCCGGGCAATATTCACCTTTTGCTTCACTAAGTAGTCCATTTGGCTTATTAACTACTAAACAATTATCATCTTCATAAATGGTTTTTAGTTTGACATCAGCATGCTTTAAATCGTCTGGAATCTTTAAGTCAATTTTTACGCCGTCTGGAAATTTTTGATTTGCTTTTTTAATCAATTCACCATCAACTTTTACGAATCCATTTTCAATAAATCTCTGTAAAGTTGAACGATTATAGCTCTTGTAAATCTCTACCATCATTAGATCAAGCCGCTTTTTTTCAACAGGTTTTTCTTCTTCCGGCAAAATAAAATCGCCGTTTATCACGCGCGACATTTCAGGTTTACTAAATTTTTTTCCAGTTCGTATCATAGCTATTCAATCTTGGTGATCTCGGCGGGATTCGAACCCGCGATTGCCTGGATGAGAACCAGGAGTCCTGGACCGCTAGACGACGAGACCATTTTAAACCAAAGTGCGCACCCAAGGGGGGTTAGGTGCGCAACTTCATTATAACACACTCATTCCTAGAACGCAACACCTCCATACTCTGGTATTGCCGATATAATCGTCTGTCCAGGTACTAGTTCAATTTCGTTTCCACCTTTATCGGTAAACTTAATTTGTTCGCCTTTTGAAGCTTTATTCCAAGTCCCTTCAATCGCAAGGCCATTTTGGAAAATATATGCCTTACCGCTGCCAATCGTCGTAATTGCTTCATGATAGCCATCCGCCGCTTTACCTTCATTAACCATCATAGCAATAACCACGGATGGGCTCATTTGTGTTAGATTGCAGACGTCTTCTGGATTTTTTTCACCAAGGTTTGAATTTTCACATTTGTATACTTCGTGTTTTGTGCCATTTTCAAAGCTTCTAAGGTAAGTATTTGACTTAGCGTCATAGTCATAATTAACGTTAAATGATGCTATTCCGCCAAATCTAAAAGTAATTGCGCTAGCCTCAGGTTTTGTTTCGGAAGTATTTTTTTCAGTTGGTTTCGTAATGTCCAATACTTCAACTGCAATTTTTTCTGCTCGTGTTTTATTTGATTCCTCTGGTGTCATTCTAGCAAATCCTTTAATGTCAGAGGTGTACCCGTGTTCTGAGCTATATTTTCTGAGATAATCAGATGTTGTAAATAAGTTGTTCCAAAGGCGGTTTTTATAAGTTCCGCGATACATATATTCATAGTTTTCTGATAAATCTTTATAACCTCCGGACTGGACAGCTTTTAGTGCGTCATCCGCGCCGCCAGCATGGACAATCGTACAATCAAATGGTGTATCCCAATCTAGGTAATAGATTCTCAGTGACCTGATCGGACCAATGACTGCCGTGGAGGGGTCTTGGTATATTGCCGCAAAGCGAGTAATTCCCGCTTCTGCAATTGCCTCAAATATTACCCCCGCTTCAGTTAGGCCAGATTGTGGACGTGCGCCGTCTGTGCCATTAGGTGTTTGAATACAATAAGCTGGAGCGGTTTTTTGTGTATCATTTTCTAAAACCTCCCCAGTTAAATTACTATAAATTGCTTTTTCTTCTAGGCCTTTTGATGGAATTTTTGGGAAAACAAGCGATGAAGTTTTTTCAGGAGTTTTCGTTAGCCCAATAACTAGGCATATTGCGCCCCCAATGAGACCAATGATTCCAATAACTAAAGGAATTAACCAAGATTTTTTTGATGATTCTGTTTTTTTCTTTTTATCGTTCTTCTTCTCTTTTAAATTGGCTTCTTTTCCAGTCCAAGCTTGTTCTAATTCGGCGTTTTTTTGTGCGATTTCATTGGTGTTTTGTTCTTCCATAAGCTTATTTTCCATTTTTTCGCTCCATTTATAATTCCATTATAACAAAAAAACTTAAGTTTTTTCCACAGTTTACAAAGAACTATTTTTGTCATTATTTATACTAACCATATGTGGTATAATTTAGTTATGGTTAGAGGGCGGAATAACCTAACTGCGAGACTATTTTATTTTGCTACAATTATAGTTAGCATATTTGTTCCGTTTTTGTGCTTTTCTAATGTCCGTGCAGCTACGGCTACTAAGACCATGACTTATAATGTTAACGTAAAAGAGTATCTTTCTGTTTCTATTACTGAGCCATCAACTTGGTCTAGTACTAATACTCCTGGTATACTTATGTGCAACATTATTGGACTTAAAATTATTACAAATAATTCCAGTGGCGCAGTAGTTGGTATGACTAGTAGTACTACCACTACAGCTCTAACTAATCCAGCTGCCAGCTCAAGTAATACAATTCCAACTTTAGCCCAAGATGCTACTGCTAATGCATTTCCATCCGGAAGATGGGGCTATACTATTTCTTCTAGTGCCACTTGTAGCAATGGAGCTTTCACTGGCAGCGGTACATTTTCCGCGGTTCCTGCATCTAATGGTACACCAGGCCGTGTATTATATGGTTCCTCCGCCGGGACTTATACTGGCAATGTCTATTTTGGAGCTAGCATTCCTGCGACTAATGCCGCAGGAACTTATCAAAACACAGTAGTCTTTAGTGCTATCAGCGGAACTACTACGATTAATTCTAATCCTACTAATCCAGTTAACCCTTCGCAGACTGAGAATACTGCTACCACTACAACGTCTGGTGGTGCGCCAAGCGGCACGGCTACGGTTTATACCTACACACCTACTTCAAGTTCTGCCACCACTACAACTCAAGTTAGTGACGGCAATAATACTAGCGCCTATTCTGGATACACTGGATATGCTACCCCGCAAGGCGTGATGGAAGACGAAAACCCAATTATTGAAACAAAGATCGACGAAGATACTCCACTTGCTACCGGACTTGTCGTGGCAGCCGCTGTAGCTGCGGCTTCCGGAACGGCCTTCTTTATCGCGGCAAAACGCAAAAAAGACGACGACGAAGAAGAGGAAGAAAAGCACGATTCCTAAAATTGTGGTATAATATTATCGTTATGAAAGCTATTACTAGGTTTGCGCCTAGCCCAACCGGTTATATCCATATTGGTAACGTGCGCTCTGCAATTTATCCATATTTACTTGCTCGCCAGACGGGCGGTAAAATGATTCTACGCATTGAAGACACTGATCGTGCGCGCTTTGTTGAAGGTGCAACGGAATTGATCCTAGATACTTTAGAATGGCTTGGACTGGACTGGGACGAGGGTCCAATTGTCGGTGGCGATCATGGCCCATATTTTCAAAGTGAGCGAAAAGAAATCTACCACGAATACGCTAAAAAGCTTATTGAGTCTGGGCGCGCTTACGCTGATCCCACTCCTCCTGAAATAATTGAAGAATATCGTAAAAAATGTAATGCGGAGAAAAAACCATTTCTCTATCGCAATTTCCGTCCTGAAAATCCACCCGAGTGGCAGCCAGGCATCCCTCTAAGGTTTAAAACCGAACCAAAAGATTACGAATGGCACGATGAAGTAATGGGGGATATGAAAACTGGCCCGGAAGTTCTAGACGATATTATCTTGATTAAAAAAGATGGCTTCCCTACTTATAACTTTGCCCACATCATAGATGATGCAGAGATGGGAGTCACATATATTATGCGAGGGGTAGAATATCTCTCAAGTACTCCAAATTACTTAGCCCTCTATGAAGCATTAAATCTCCCCCGCCCACATCTAGTTTCCCTGCCACACATCCTTGGCCCTCAGGGCAACAAAAAACTTGGTAAACGCGATGGCGCAAAATCTGTCACTGAATATCGCAAAGATGGTATTTTGCCAGAAGCTATATTTAACTATCTCGCTTGCCTTGGTTGGAATGATGGAACCGAACAAGAAATTTATACAAAAGATGAGCTAATCAAAAGTTTTTCATTAGATCGTGTCCAAAGTTCCGGCGCACGTTATGATGAGACAAAACTGCTTTGGATGAATGGACAATGGATTCGCCGAATCTTTACTGAGTCCGGTCCAGAAGCTCTTTATGCACGTACCGAAGGTTTCTGGCCAGAGAGCGCTAGTTCATATAATGACGAATATAAATTAAAAGTTCTATCTATAATTTATGATCGTCTTAAAACTTTATCTGATCTTCGCGAAATGACGGATTATTTCTTTACTGATCCAAACATCGATTTAGATTTACTCTTAAATAATAAGTTTCTTAAAAAACTTTCAGAGTCGGAATTAGAAGAACTTCTAAAACAGTCGATTGCTAAATTAACTGCGCTTAAAGATTGGAATGAGGATACACTTCAAAATGCACTTAATGAATTGCTAGTCGAGACCAATAAAAAGCCAGCAGAGCTATTTAGTTTAATTAGGATTGCACTTAGCTTTGCTCCATTTAGTCCATCACTTAACCTTACGATGACGGTCCTTGGAAGAGACATTTCCATTTCCCGTTTGAATGCCGTAGCTAGAGCTATTTAAAACTATAATGAATTAGCGATAGTCGTTATTTGTTTTTTAGTTAGAAGGCCATTTTCTGAAGTACTGATTTCATAGAATACGCCACCATTTACCCAAGCTGCTTTCCTGCCGCCCATATAGATCGTTAGACCTTGTTCTTTTACAGTAGAGTAATCTTTTTCGTAGTTTGACTTTACATAGTTTTCTAAGAGAGCATTAGAATCCCAAGAAGAACTTTCCTCAGTTAGAGTATAACTATGGTCATCTGTGTAATTTTTAAACTCTAAAACGATCTTTCCATTTTCAGAAGTAATATTAGATAGATTATAATCCCTTGGGACATAGCTTGGGTAAGTAGCGTCAATTCCTGTCTGCATAGCGGCAACCTTTAAAGAAAAATCTGGCATACTAAGATTTACAAAATACACTATCGCAAACACAGCCACAGCTGCACACCCTAGTGCCAAAGCGACTCTACCAAGACCAAAATGCATCTTTTCGCCCTTTGTACTCTTTTTTAGAACCTTCTGCATAATTTTTTTATCATTTTCTTTTTCCATTGGTTTTTCTGCAGAAGCAAGAGCCTTTTTAATTGCTTGGTCTTTTAGTTCTTTAGCTGACATTTTTTTCATCTCAACCTGCTGACCTTGTTTTGATGATCCGCTTGTTTTCACCATAATATCTGCATTTCTGCCTGGACGTCTTGCATATCTCCGGTTAAGAGTAGTAGAATTTCCCACCTTGCGGTGAGTACTTTTAGCCATTTGATTGCTGTCGGATTTTTGCATCATTTACCTCGCTTATTCTTAAGTACTATGATACTACCCCACTAGAAAAAAAGCAAGAGCTAAATCAAAAAATATAAAATATGTTATAATAAATATGAACATGGACTTAGATAAGAAAAAGAGGCGCCAAAGTCTCAGGATTATTATTTCAGAGTTGATAATGGTTTTAGCTGTAATCGTTATGGTTGTTATTTTGGCTTTTTTGGCTTCTGGCTATTGGATTAATTCAGATTTTGAAGTTGAAAGACAAGGTATGCTCCAGATTTCTTCTGTCCCAACCGGTGCTGATATAACAATTGATAACGAATCTGCATGGCTTCAACGTACTAATACTTCAAAAGTGTTAGCTAGCGGCGAGCACCAAATCACCCTCACAAAAGAGGGATATGATAGTTGGTCTAAAACTGTAAATATTTCGAAAGGGTTGTTATATAATATCCATTATCCACGTCTATTTCTCTTGGATCGCGAATCTGAAAAAACTATCTCACTGAGTGGTACTACTTTATCTACTATTTCACCGGATCACGAATTATTACTTCTAATCAATAACACTACAGAGTGGAGTTTAATTGAATTAAAAAAGGAAAAAATTGAGCCAACAAAAATCGATGTTTCCGAAGTTTTTCCTAGCGTTAGCGTCGTTGAAGGTGCCTCGAGTGGTTTATTCACCGGTGAGATACTAGATATCGAATGGGATCATGATAGTTCTCATGCTCTTTTTAAAGTTAAGAACGGCGAAAAACTCGATTGGGTGCTTCTAGACGTTAAAAATCCTAATAATAGTATTAGTTTAGCTAAAAATTATGACGTTAGTTTTAGCGAAGTAAAAATATTAGATAACTCGTCTGACAATCTCCTTGCTATTCGTAATAATAATCTGTATAAAATTGATGTTTCCGGGCATCAAATTTCAAACGCAATAGTAAAGAATATCTATGATTTTGACCATTATAATAACGAACTTGTCTTTGTGGCTGCTGGCCTTAGTGATGTCAAAGACGGTGAGGAAGTTCCCCTAGAAAAAATCCCAGATTACCAAGGGGAAAATGAAAGCTATTATATTGGTTTTATAAGATTAGGAGATGATAAAATAGTTAAACTAAAAGATGCTTCTAAAGACGAAAAAGTCGTACTTAGTAAATTCTATGAGGATAAATATATCACCACGCTGATTGGTCAGGATCTAACCATCTATGAAAAAGAAGAGTTTTCTAAAATGAATGACTTCTCTTTAAGTTTTATTCCTGATCATTTAGAAGTAGGGCATAACGGCGAGTTCATTATGGCTTATAATCAAGGACAAAATATTGCAGCGTTAGACATGGAGGCTAATAGTGTACGTGAATGGACTATTGAAGGAAAAAAATTTGATTGGATCGATAATGATATGGTCTATACAATTAAAGATGGAAATTTAATAGTTTATGATTTTGACGGCTTGAACCGCCGAGAATTGGCGAAAAACGTTTCAGCTCATTTCCCTGCTGGAATTACGGACAATCAATGGCTTTATTATGTCAGTGATGATACGTTGATTCGCGAGTGGTTAGTTTCCCGTTAGAAAGTTCCAAATTTTTTCAAAGAATGACGGCTCATTGGATGGTAAGACTTCAGACTCCCCACTATCTATATTCGTATCGCTCTGTTCTGCGCTTTCTGTTTCATCATAGTTAGGGGAAATCTGTTCGCCAGTTACCAGTAAACGATATCTAGAAGTACCAAGTGGCGTACACGTAACAAGAGTGATCAATGGTTTATCTGTATCTACGATTAACGAAGCAACGTTAGATGGCTCAACGACCTCTTTTTTGATTACGCGGTAAGTATAGCGCACTGATTCATAGTTCACATAGATTAAATCCCCGTCATCTAATCGTTCTAAACCGGAAAAGATGTATTTATAAGGATTTGAGCTGTAAATGTCACCGGCTGAATGCCCGGTAATCACGAGATTACCAATTTCCCCCGGATAAGCACTTGCTCCTGCAATTCTATAATGGGCCACACCATTATTCATTGCCGACATTACTCCATCTAGCGGGACGTTAAAATGGATTGGTACATCTACATTAAGTTTTGGAATTATTAATCTTGGGTCGCTCGATACAGTCTGAACGATCGTTGGGTCAATTGCTTCTATTTCTCCCGCTGGAGCATCTCCTGGCGAGACATAAGCCATAATTGGAGCAAAAATCAGACGGTTATATTGCAAAAACAAAACAAACAGAACAACCGCCACACCGGCAAATATTGGGATCAAATGGCGATGACGTCGTGATTTTTTTGCCTTGTCTGTCGCTTTTTTGCGGATTGTTTGTCTCAGATTATTTTCAATTGATTCTGAATTGTTAGTATCATTATTTTCTGACGGGATACTATTTTTTGTACCTAAAGGCAAACCAGTTTTATGTCCAGGTTTTCTGCTAGCTTTAGTTAATGACTCTAAGATTTCGTCTTCTTCGGCTTTTTTTCTAGCGTCTTTCAAACGTTCTTTTTCTATGTAAGTCCTAGCCGCTTTTGAATAATAATCACCATAATATTTTTGATAATAGTCCTGCCACGCTGAGTGATATTTTTTCCAGGATTCTGGGTCAATTTTGGTTGCCATTGGTTCATTTTTTAAATGGGTTGGCTTTTCCTTTTGAGTAGATTCTCTGGCTGACTTTTGCGCAGCCTCAGTATAAGCTGCTAACACTTTTTTTCTAGCGATTTGTGCTGCAGTTTGACGTCCAAGGTCACTCGAAGAATGCCCACCGTTATTAGAATCCATACCGAAATTATAACACATCTGGATTCACCTCTCAAGATTTTGACAAAAACGAAGAAAATTGCTAAAATATTCCTATGCATCGCATTGGGCGAATGGCGGAACTGGTAGACGCGGTAGACTCAAAATCTGCTGGTAGCAATACCGTGAGGGTTCAAGTCCCTCTTTGCCCACCAAAAAAAGACCCCGTAGGGTCTCTTTTTTAGTGCTTAACACTTTTAAGGTCATAAACTTTATCTACTTGATTACAAACGTTCGGCGAGTGCGTGACTATAATAACGCATTTTCCTTCTCTATGCGCTAGGTCTTTAAATATTTCAAGTATCTCTTCCTCGGTTTTATATATTATGTAGGTCGGAGCTAAAATAAAACTTAATAATTTATTTTTCAATCACTATGACTTTGCTTGCTGCGCCGTTTAATTCAATTATATTGGCAGCATCTTCGGTGTCTACTGCGTCAATAAAGGCATTTTTGTGACCTTTATTAATTGTCTGATATTTGGTTCCAACAGGAATTTCTACGCGTGCAGTGGAATGAATAGTATTTATCTCGAGTATACCGTCAAAGATATCATATTTGGCTTCAATATCACTCTTTGAGGTATTCAAAACGATTTTGCCTTTAGAACCAGAGACGTTTAAGTATTTAAGTTTTCCATCATATTCTAATTTCTGTACATCAAGATTGGAGATGTTAAGCGTACGAAGCTTAGCATTCAATTCTATCTCATCAATATACTTTTCTGGTAAATAGAGATTAATGGTAATATCTTGCCCAGCGCGTCTGGTCTTAGTATTTATGTCTAGCCTATTATATAAATCATCAAATTTTATCTTTGCTTTTTCAGATAACTTTTCTTTACTAGCTGAAATTATTTCAACCTTAACTTTCTCTTCGTCTGCTGGCAATATGTTAACTTCTTCCGCCGGCGCAAGTTTTATATCAAAATGTTTACCATGGTCTATAGTAAGTTCCTTTACTAAACTAAAATGTCTTCCATCTACTTTTACTTCTTTTTCATCCTTAATCAGCTCGTCAATCGTAGTATTAAATAGTTTACTGATAGCTTTAAGGTTTTCAACCTCAGGAATTCCCTCCCCACTTTCCCATTTCGTAATAGCCTGTCTAGATACATCTAACTCTTCGGCTAGTTCTTCTTGGGTGTAATTATACTCCTTGCGGAGTGTCTTTAGTTTATCTTTAAATTGCATAACGTTTTTCCTTTCAGTTCCTCATTTTAATAAAAATGTCATTCTAAGCAAGCAAATGCTATTTACATTTTAACTTTTTTTCTGCTACTTTACGTAGCAATAGGGGTAAAATTTACAAAAAAGTCGCTTTTTCAAGCGACTTTTACAGTAGACTTTCTATTTATCCCAGTCAAAATTGTTACCGTAATGTCCATATTTGGCAGTTTCTTCGTAAATTGGACGCTTTAAATCTAGATATTTTATAATTCCATTTGGCGTTAAATCATACCCTTTGATCTCTTCAGCTTTGCCATCAATAATCACAGTTTTTTCTAGGGGTTCTGCATATCCAATCGCATATGCTAATCTGACTAAAACTTCGTGTGCTTTTCTTTCTCTTAGATAATCTACAGCAATTCTTCTTGCCATGTAAGCCGCAGAACGATCTACCTTCGACGGATCCTTTCCGGAATAACATCCGCCACCAATAGCGACCCGTGGCCCATAATTGTCTACAATCAGTTTTCTACCAGTTAAACCGGTATCGGCATCAAAACCGCCCTGATTCCAATCCCCTGCTGGGTTTATATGGAGCTCTAGTTTTCCGGATAATCCTTCTTTTTCTATAAACTCTTTTATAAGCTTTTCAAGTTCTGGTTTTGGTGCGTTTTGGAAGCTTGCTACAATCGAATCAATCGTCCCGTCTGGTGCAATGGTGACCTGTGTTTTTCCATCATATGGATATTTTTCGTAAATAAATTGATTTAAGCGCCGGCTTAGTACTACCTCACGTGGTAATAACTCTGGAGTTTCGTCGCAAGCATACCCAATCATAATTCCCTGATCACCTGCTCCACCGGTATCAACGCCTTGGGCAATTTCTGGTGATTGCTTTACAATTTTTGTATGAACTTCAATGTCATTTCCTGCAATTCGTTTGACAATCGCTGGGATATCAATATCGTCCGCTGTAGATGTAATCTCACCGGTTACGAATACTACACCATGTCCGCCACAAGCTTCTGCTGCGACTCTAGCATTTGGGTCTTTTTCTAAGTATGCGTCCAAAATCGCGTCTGAAATTTGGTCACAAAGTTTATCTGGGTGTTTAGGAGAAACACTCTCCGCAGTTCTATAGAACATATCTTTCCTTTCTTGGCCGGAATTACCACCTTGCCACGGCAGGTTGGTAGGGGGTCACCGGGCCGGTCCCTAGCCCCTTCTTGATATTAAATTGTTAATAAGTATTATTTTATCGTATTTCAGATTTATACGCAAGTACTTTAGAATTTAATGTGTGATTTTCTTCTCTTAATGGCGTAGATAGCGATACCTGCAGCAAACGGTATTATTGGGAGGATAATAGCAGCTACATTAGAGTTATTATTGTCACTCGTGATTTTACCGGTATTTGGAGCAAGGCTATCTGCCGGAATACTGGAAATATATTTCCCATCTGAATCTTCAGTAATCTTAAATCCTATCTTAACCTCATCTCCGTTGTTATATATTACAGTAATAGTATGATTTCCATCGTCTAATTCATCTAGATAGTCATTTGAGATGATAATACTATTAGTGTCAGGGTCTATCGTGTAAGCGTCTTCTGGCACAACTTTACCATCTATCCTTACTTCTTTAATATCTGATGGATCCTTATCTGTATCAATTTTAACTGTAGTATATCCACCAGGAGTTAATGGTTGAGGGTTACTATCAATAGGACCACTTGGGGTAGGAACAACTGGCTTCTTCTTTGAAATAGACTTTCCATTAGCATCTTCAGTGATCTTAACTTCTATATCTACTTTACTTCCGTCATTATAGTCAATGGTAATAGTATGGTCACCGTTATCTAAGTTTTCCAAGTAATCATCTGATATTATAATTTCATTATTATTCGTATCTATTTCGTATGCATCCTCAGGGATAAGTACCCCATCAATCTTAACATCCTTAATATCTGATGGGTCTTTAGTTGTATCAGGCTTAATGATGGTATGTCCACCAGGTACTAATGGGCTTGGATTATCACCAATAGGAGCATCACTGTCTTTTTCTACTGTAATATTGTAAGAAGCGAACCCTCTATTGTAATTAGCACTTGCTGGCACTTCAGCTGAAATAGTGGCAGTACCTATACCAGTAATCGTTACTTTACCGTTTGTGTCAATTGTAGCAACGCTTCCATTTGAAGATGTATAGGTAATAGTAGCTCCATTGCTTGCAGTTGCTGCACAGGTAAAGTTCTTTCCTGTTTCATAGATAATAGTACTGGTTGGTACACAAGTATTATCAAAGGAAACTTGTATATTAGCTTTATTTACTGTTAATGTGTATGACTCAGAACCTTCATTGTAAGTTGTGGTTTGGGCTGCAGTAGCAGTAATAGTAGCCTCACCTGCACCAACAATTGTTACTTCACCAGTATTTTCATTTACTGTAGCAACACTAGTATTATTAGAAGTATAGGTAATAGCCCCATCACCAGTAGTAGATGCAGTATATGTAAAGTTACTATCACCAAAGGTCTTAGTTACTTGTTTAGTTTCTTG
>JAZQTT010000008.1:0-19164 GCA_045630905.1 Candidatus Nanosyncoccus sp. | reverse complement strand
CCACTTCTTTCTGGACGTTTGTTAGAAAGAGTAAGAGTATGGTTTTCTAAGTCTTCCGTGTTTTCTGATGATGTAGGGAAGTTAGTTACTGTATCTCCACCTGCATTCTGGTTAAAGATGATAGTAAGTGGAGAAGCACAGGATGGACTAGCAGTAAGAGTGTAAAGAAGAGCTCCATTATTGCTAGTATTATTACTATCTACTTTAAGCGTATAACTACCACTAGTAAGATCACTAGCGGCATTAGCACCATAATAGACAGAGAATTCATCATTAATGTCTGTTTCTGAAGCAGTACCTGCTGGATTCTTTAGTACAGCTGGAGTATCACTACTTCTAGGTACAGTATTAAATGGGCTATTAATAGTAGGAGGATTAAAGGTAGATGGAGTACCACTAAAGGTACCCATAGAATATCCCCATGTATTAGTAGCATTACTTAGAACCGTATTATTAGTAATAGCAGTAAAACTATGAGTAGCAGTATCATTACCACCTAGATACAAGTTATTATCAGCAGTGGTAGTATTAAGAGTAAGATTATAACCAGCATGACAAGTAGTGGTAACATCAATATCACTGCTAGATATATTGCTATTACCACTTGATGTACTAATATTCACTGATCCTGATGTAGTAATAGAAAGATCATATGCATAGGTGGAAGTAGGGAATAAGCTAAGCATGAAAAACGATAGCAATATAGTTATTCCTAAAAATAACAAATTGCGTGGCAATGTAAAACACACCTTTAATGCTTGTATGACCTGCATGTAATTTAATAATATATTGTGCTTATGGATTTGTCAACAGGAAAAATTAATTAAAAAATTGAAAAAATATGTTATAATATATTTATGCACCCGTAGCTCAGTTGGATAGAGCGTTGGCTTGCGGAGCCAAAGGTCACACGTTCGAATCGTGCCGGGTGTACCATGTTTAAATAAAAAAGGTCCAGGAGACCTTATTTTTTTGCATTTTTTAAAAAATATGATACAATTAGGTTATGGATAGATATAATTCCACACACGAGTTATTAACGGTAAAGGCATATGCCCCTATGGGTATTATTTTGTCAGGTTCCATCTCGTGCGCGGGATATATCTAAAATTCTTAACCTTCAACTTACAATCTAGATAAATCCCGAAGCCACTACTTCGGGATTTATCTAGCCGCACACGACAACGAATAAACATAAAGTCAAAGCGGCAAGCACCTTAAAAGTAAAATTATGCGGATACAGAAAGGAGGAAAAAATGAAGAATAATCATCTTTTAAAATATTCCGCTAAGCGTAATCTCCGGCTCGTGATGGCCGAGTCTAGTATCACTGCTGGGCTTCTTGCCTCATCAGTAATAACGCCATTTTTCAATTCTATCGGTTTAGATCAGACTCAGATCTCCGAGACTCAAATAATGTTCACTATTGCAACTTTGATCCTTAATCTCCCACTTGGTTATCTAGCTGATCGTGTTAGTAGAAAATGGGCAAATATTATCGGTGATTTTGGCCATGCCATTGTTATGCTGGCTTACTCATGCGTGGGTAGTTTTTGGGGAGCCGTTATCTGTGAGTGCTTCTTTGGTATATCTTCCGCTCTCACTGATGGGGTAGACCAAAGCCTGCTCAAACATTTCGTTAGTAAGGTCGCTAAAACTACTGGGGGCTCCGAATCCCATCTATTAAAAACTAAGACTGCTCAACTTGAAATCCTTAGACAAGCATGTAGTCTGTTTCTAATTATGCTCGGGGGACCAATTGGAGCTATTGATCTTAGGCTTGCGATCGCGCTTTCGGCAGTGAACTACTTTATTGGCGGTATTATTAGTATCTTCATTAAAGATGATAGCGATAAGCTTACACCTAAGCATAAGAACCCGTTAAGAGATATTGCTAGTGTCGTGAAGACTGCTTTTGCTACACCGATGCTTCGTCGCCGGATCTTTGCCTTTGCTATCGCACGAGAAATGACTCACGGCATTATTTGGATAGTTACTCCGCTATTTCTAAAAGCAGGGGTATCAATGAGTCTTGTCTCGTTTGTATGGGCTGGTAATACTTTGATGGCGATTTTAGGGGCTCACCTTGCCTCAAAATACGGTAAGCGTTTTAGAGATCCTATTGCCCTAGCTATTCCGTTAGGTTTAACGACAGTAAGTATGCTAATAATGGGACTAAATCTGAATATCGTTACGGTTTGGTTCTATGGACTAATGGGTATTGTTCAAGGGTGGACGGCAGCTACGATGCCACCAATGGTGCAACGTTACACTAAAGCGTCTGAACAGACTTCCGTATTATCTCTTGCAAAAATGTCTTCTCAACTTCTCTATATCCCAGTGGTTTGGGTTATAGGTTTTGTTGCTGATATTGAACTTACCTACGGGCTTCTTGCTACTATAGCTATCTTTCTGCCGCTCGGGCTTATCTCTATGAAATCTTTAGCTAAGTCCGAATAACTCAATTTGCCCCGCTTTTAGCGGGGCATTTAATCGTTTAGAAATCAAAGCGATGAGGTAATAAATCGTCAATGGTGTAAGTTAAAACATTTCCATTGTCTTCTAGGATAAACTTGAATTGGCTATCTACAAATTCACTGATAAACTGCCTACAATATCCGCATGGCATACATTTTACCGTTGGCTCTTTTCCAATTGGAGCGCCAACAATTGCGATTGATTCAAATTCTCTTTTACCATCCGACAGTGCCTTGGCAAAAGCAGTTCTTTCTGCACATATTCCTTGAATTCCATGGTTTTCAATATTACATCCTAAATATGTTGTGCCATCTTTGCATCTTAAACATGCCCCCACAAAATATTTTCCATATGGGGAATGTGCATTTAGTCTTGCTTTCTTTGCTAGTTCTATATCTTCTTCAAACATATTTATCTTCCATTAAAATTATATAGATATTATAGTACTTTTCAGAAACTATTTGTAGATCGTGCTATATTTTTAGAAGAATTATTTTCTTGATATAAAAAAACAATCATGATACTATAAAAAGCATAAAGGGTTTATACATGAAAAAAACGCAGTTTTCGCACAAATTTTTTTCTAAATGCGTGTTCGTATTAGTAATTATGCTTATTTTTGGTCTGTTTTTTTCTATTCAAAAAACATTTGCTAATAATAAAGAAGCTTCTACCGCTGAGGAGCTACAACAATATCTTAGTTCTGGCGGTGAAATAAAACTCATAAATGACATCACACTGGATACTAATACTTTTGTTACATCTGATGCAACATTAGACTTAAATGGTTATACACTAAACTTGAGTAATAAAAAACTATCTCCTTATGAGGCGTCTTTAACGATTAAAGATTATTCGGATACACAGTCTGGCACGATTACTGGCACTGGGACTTTTCCGATTATAGTTGGTGACGAGACTCATAGTGGTGGTTTAGTCTTAGATGCTGGCACTATCAATTGTGAAGGAGATTATGGAATCCGTAACTACGGTGATTTATTAATTAATGGTGGTACAATTAGTAGCAAAGAATTTACAATATATCATCAGGGAAGTTCCTTTGTCATGAATGGAGGCAGTATTATTTCAACTAATGGAACAGCCGTTTATTTTGGCCAGGAAAATACTTCCTTTACCATGAATGGTGGCTTAGTTAAAACTCTTGCTGATGACATCGCAATAGTGTTACCTAATCCCAATATAAATTCTTCCTTTATTATGAATGGTGGTAGAATAGAAGCTTTATATGGCACTGAAGAAGAAAACACCGGCGGCGTTGCTATTGCAGCCTTTAAGGATACTGAAGTTACTATAAATGGTGGTACTATTATTTCCTTTAGTTTTGCAATCATTAGTAATGGTTCTTATATTGGAAGCAATAATGAAGGCACCAACGCCAAATTTAATATAAACGGCGGGACTATCACTTCAATGACGGATACCGCGATTTATGCTCCCCAAATTGGCGGTGTAACTACTGTTACCGGTGGGGAAATAACTGGTAGAACTGGCATAGAAATACGTTCTGGGACTTTGAATATTTCCGGTGGTACTATTATTGGAAATGGTGAATATAATCAAGTCCCAAATACAAATGGAACTACTACTTCTGGAGCTGCTATTGCTATTGCACAACATACCACAGCTCAAGCTATCATAGTTAATATTACTGGTGGATACTTTAGTGCTGAAGTACCTATAAGCAACGCTAACCCGCTTAATCACGACCAGGCCACCTTTAATGAAGTGAATATTAAAGTGAAAGGTGGAAAATTTACTGGTGAAAATTTAGATGAAGTTATAAATAATATTCCAGAAGGATACACTATATTAGAAGACGGCAGCGTCATAATAGTTATACAAACTAATCCTGAAGGATATTATCTAAATGCAAATTCTAGTGGTTCTATTGATATTTCTGGTAAAAAGGGGACCGTTGCAAAAGATTATAGTGATATCGACGTTCTAAGTAATTGTTATGCAGGATATGACCTTGTGATGAGCACCACGGTAAATAACAACTCACTTTATCTTGACAGTGATGATTCTAGTAATTATTCTTTTTCACCTATAGAGGATGATGCACCATTAAATTCAGTTTCAGACACCTGGGGGTATTTTGTCTCAAATAATACTTCCTATATTCCTACTGATTCAGACCATTTTCATCCTGTTCCAACTATTTCTAACCCGATTGCTATTAAAACGACTAGCAGTACCGCGTCAGATAGTAATATTAATGATAAAACGCGTTTGTATTTTGGAGCTAATATTGGTCGTGATTTGATAAAAGGAACTTATCAATTAATTCATGATGAATCCAATGAACCAGGCAGTATTGTTTATCAAATTACAGCTAGCCCAACTTGTACTGATATGCCGATAGAAATTAGTTTTAACCAAAATATAGATGGTGAGGGCGGGAGCGAAACAGATCCGACAATAGATAATTTCCCAACTTATATGGATAATAGGATTCACGTTGAGGGGGGAGAGGCTACTATTACATTGAGCAGTATGATCCCTACGCGTGATGATTTTGCTTTTGTTGAATGGAATACGCGTCCTGACGGAACCGGAACACCTTATCACCCTAATGACGCTATTGTCATTGGTGACGATACCGAAGCTGGGGAATTAACTGGCTATGTTACCTTGTATGCTATTTGGGCGAATGGTTGTGCTGGGGGTGCAATTTGTTATGACGGAAATGGGGCTGATGACGGTTCTATGGACAATCAAACCGGAGTGCGCGGTTCTAGTGTAGCATTGATTTCACCTAATTTTAGCCGTGCTGGATATGGATTTGCTGGTTGGAATACTAAGCCAGATGGCACCGGAATCAACTATGGCCCTAATCAAAACATCCTCATCCCAACTAGTGGTGGAGTAATTCTTTATGCTAATTGGGTAGAATCCGTTGGAACTCTACAGACTTGGACTGGAGCTAGTTCTATGGAGATCGGTGATATTACGGCTCTAACTGATGAGCGCGACGGTCAAACTTATGCAGTAGCTAAACTGGCCGATGGAAAAGTTTGGTTTATCGAAAATTCCCGTCTTGATCCATCTGCAGCTAATTTCACTCTTTTAAATACTAATCATCCTACCAATAGTTTTATAATAAACGCGCCATCTTCTTCTTCGTCTAATAATCTTTGCAAAAATAATAATTCTGCCTGCGTCGATACTCTTTCCTATAATACAAATAATATTAATCGTTCACTTATTCAATCACCAACCAATAATGATATTTTCAGTGCTTGGTATAGTTATGGAGTTTATTATAACTGGTACACTGCTACAGCTGGTAATGGAACATATGACTTTTCTAATACAAGCGGGGAACAGGGAGATGGTACTGTGTCCGGTGACATTTGCCCAGCTGGCTGGCATCTTCCTACAGGGAATAATGGAGAGACTACAACTCTTAATGATGCGATAATTGGCTTTTCTTCAAATGATACTAAGCTTCGATCTTCGCCAAATAATTTTATTCGCTCCGGTGAATTTAGTGGCATCTTACCTAATGAGCGTGGTGGATTCGGCCGATTTTGGACTTCTACCGCTATTGATAAATCTAGAGCGTATCGCCTTGGCTACGGAGGAGGTACTCTCACGCCAAATAACGCTTGGAATAAATGGAGTGGTTTTACTGTCCGTTGTGTTTACGATGGTAACCGTATCCCTGCTAGCAAAGTTACAGTCAACCTCCCTGAGCATGTTAGCTCTGTTAGTTTTTCAAATGCTACTTATGGTGAGCAAACTATCACTACGAGCGGTTCTATCATTACCCTTGCAAATAATACTACTTATAATATTAGCGCTGAATTTGAGGGTGCTTATACTCTTAGTACTTGGACTACTACCGAGAATGGTGAATTAGGTAATGCTACCTCCATTGATACCTCATATATGGTTAGTGGAACTACTACACTTGGACTTGTCGCAAAAGAATCCACTCTTACTAGTTATACCTTAAACTATAATACTGGAGCTAGCGCAGATGTTATTCCTTCAGATAACGCTAGTAGTTATAATACTTCATATACCTTTAATATTACCAATACTCGCCCTTATTTATTTGGCCAAACCTTCATTGGCTGGAGCGAAACTGAAGGCGCTACTATAGCGGATTATATGCCTGAAGGCACAATTACGCTAGTTAATCCTAACCCTGATAATATCTCGTCAATAACCAAAACACTCTATGCTGTTTATAAATTAAATACTTGTCCGGCTGAGAATATTTGCTACTTTAATAATGGAGCGGATAGCGGCGTAATGGAAAATCAAGCTGCATCTAGTTACTCTAATATAAATCTTATCCCATCCAACTATTCTAAGGTTGGGTATGGATTTGCTGGCTGGATAACTGATGAAAACGCCACCCCGTATGGACCTAACGCCACCATTGCGACTCCAGACTTAAGCACTTCTGGTCTTAAACTATATGCTAAGTGGATAGAGTCTACTGGAGAGTTGCAAAGTTGGACTGGTTGTAATGCTATGAGTGTAGGAGACGTTACTGCTCTAACTGATAACCGTGACAATAATGTTTATATGATAGCTAAACTTGCTGATAATAAATGCTGGATTACTGAAAACCTAAGATTAAATCCTGGCACAGCCACCATTACTACTCTGAATACCAATAATCCTACTGCCTCCTTTATTTCTGCTTCTGAATCCGCTGCTAGTAGTAAAACCCTATGTAATAGTAACAATTCTAATTGTTTTGATAAAATCCAATATAACACCAACAATGCTGACCGATCTCTCACCCAGAGTCATAATAACAATGATAACTCTAGTGCTTGGTATTCTTACGGAACCTATTATAACTGGTTTACCGCTACAGCAGGAAACGGTATATACGATACTATATCTTCTGTGAATGGTGATATTTGTCCAAAGAATTGGCATATACCTACTGGTAATACTAATGGCGAATACAATACTCTGAACAGAAGTATTAATGGTGGTAGTACTACGAGTGACGCTAATTGGCGTGCTTATCCTAATAACTTTATTTGGTCCGGAGATTACAATAATAATAAACGAACAGGGAGTTATGCTAATGCTCGTATCTGGACTAGTACGGCTAAAGTAAATAATACTGCTTATCGCGTTGGTTTAGATAGTGGTTCAGTTACGGCAGCTAGTAATGCATACAATAAATGGGACGCCTTTGTTGTTCGATGTATGTATAATAATTAGAGCTTTACTGTGATATACTGGTTTTAATGACCGAAGAAAAAAGAATTGAGATTTATCAAGGATTAGAGGGGGAAGTAGTTTTTGATGTCGATACCAAAGAGGAAACGATTTGGGCAACTTATGAGCAAATGTCAAAAGTATTTGGGGTTGATAGAACAGTAATTGTACGTCACGTGAATAACATCTATAAAGACGGGGAACTAGAAAGAAATCCAACTAGTGCAAAAAATGCACAGGTTGAGAATCAGACAACTAAGAAAAGCTACGTAGTAAGGAAAGAAGGGAATCGTACAGTAAAACGTGCGATTGATTTGTTTAATTTAGATGTAATTATCTCTGTAGGATATAGAGTAAATTCAAAAAAGGCAACCCAGTTTAGAATTTGGGCAACAAAACTTCTAAAAAAATACGTCACCGACGGAGTAGTAGTAAATGAGCGAAGACTAAAAGAATTAAAAACTAAAAAGGACATTAAAAAACTACACGACGTAGAAGAGATGATGGCTATCGTAAGAAGATTAACATCGCGAAACGAACTTGATGCCGGGGAAGCAAATGGGGTACTGGAAGTGATATCAAAATATGCCGGAAGCTTTAAGACGCTTGAAGAATATGACGGCGGACATATTGATTTATCATTTATGAGCAAGAAGAAAAAGGGAAGGGAACTGACGGTAGAAATGTGCAACTCGGCGGTTGAACAACTGAGGGATAACGTGGGTGGTTCGGAATTATTTGGCAAAAAACGTGATGAAAGTTTTACAGGTAATTTGAATTCAATTTTTCAGAGTTTTGACGGAAAAGAATTATATCCTTCAGTACAAGAGAAAGCCGCTAATCTGTTATATTTTATAATTAAAGACCATCCATTTTATGATGGAAACAAGCGTATCGGTTCACTACTGTTTATTCTGTTTCTAACAGTAAACGATTGCCATTTAACAGAGAGCGGGGAAACTAAAGTTTCTGATAGGGCCTTAACAGCGATCGCGCTTTTAATTGCTGAAAGCGAGCCAAAAGAGAAGGAGTTAATCGTCTCCCTGGTCTGTAAACTGTTAGAATAGATAAAACTGTGCTATAATTGAGGTGTTATGGCAGCGACAAGTAAAGAAACTAGGTCAAAGAAAAACGGTGGGTTAAAAAACAAATCACAAATCATTAAGGCAAAACTTCTAAAGTCTTATTACGGTAACCCAGCAAAAGACATGAGCTTGATCGCGATTACTGGGACGACAGGTAAAGTAACAGTGGCTCACTATGTCCACGAAATTCTAAAAGCCGCAAATGAACAGGTTGCAGTACTGGCAAGTGATCAGCCATTTAAAATGGGTGTTTTACATAAATTCTTATCTGATGCTTGGAAAGCTGGAGCTAATTACGTTATTGTGACTGTACCTGCTGAAGGATTAAGAGATAATATCTTTTATGGATTGCCAGTGAAAATTGCGGCAATTACTAATTTCCTGACCGCTGGATTAAGTGACATGGAGCCAGAGGAATATTTAGAATGTGAAAAAACTCTGTTCGATATGAACCCGGAAACTGTAGTCTTAAATGTTGATGATTTAAATTATGATGCTTTCGCTGATTTTAAGGGAAAAGATGAAACTATTAGCTACGGTCAGACTGGCTCAGATATTAAAATATTGAATTCAAAACTCTATAAAAAGGGAACAGAAGCTACACTTTCTATTCGTTCTGATATTATTTCTGCAGCATCTTTTATACCAGGTGAAACAACGGTATCCTATATGGCATGTGCATCAGCGATTGCAGCGGCATTAAAAATCCCAACGGATTGTATTATTGATGGTATAGCCGAATATAATCCTGAATAAACAATTATTTCATCTTTTTTAAGATTGATTTTGTTACTTTGATATCTTCAAAATCATGTGGGCCATCGGCACGGAGAATAGTTTTTTCGTGACCTTTACCAAGAATTAAAACTAGATCACCTTTTTTAGCGGTTTTTAGAGCTAGCTCAATAGCTTTTTTACGATCTAATTCCTTAATCAAATCTTTACCTAGAGTTTTACCAACTTTTTCTGCGCCATCTATGAAGCCTTGGGCGATTTTTTCTGGATCCTCATCACGAGAATCGTCTTCGGTGATAATAACAATATCAGAGTTTTTACCTAAAATCTCACCACGAATAGGACGGGTAGAGGGATCACGACGACCAGCACCACCATGAACAGAAATAATGCGACCTTTATGCCCTTTAACTGAGGCAAAAACCTTTTCAAGGGCGTCAGGCGCATGTGCGTAATCAACGATAACGGTGAATGGTTGGCCTTCATTAATGAGATTCATTCTACCTTCTACGGCCGCCAAGGTTTTAATACCATGAGTTATTTGCTTAGATGAAAGGCCAAGTTTTTGACCAACTAAAGCAGCAGCAAGGGAATTATAAACATTAAATTCTCCTGGAATATTAGTTTCAATATTCATATCACCAAGTGAATATTTTACGCCAGAAACTCCTAATTCAATGTTTTTTGCGCGATTATCGCCATATTTTATACCATATGTTGAATAATTATTCGTAATCGTTTTATAGTATTTAGTGGCTGGATCGTCGGCATTTAAAATACTGTACTTAGCTTTTTTGAATAGCTTACCTTTAGCATCACGATAGTTTACGAAGGTCTTATGATAGTCTAAATGTTCGTGAGTGAGGTTAGTAAAGACGGCAATTTCAAATGGAATACCTAGAGTTCTAAATTCAACAAGAGCGTGTGAAGTAACTTCAAGTACGAGAAATTCAGCACCAGAATCAGCAATTTCCCTGATGCGTTTATTAAGAGTCATAGCATCTACGGTGGTCATATGATTTAGCTCTGGTTCAAGTTTTTCTATGCCGTATGCAACTGTAGTCATAATACCAGTTTTATAACCTGCAGAGTTTAACATGTGCCAAATCATAAAACAGGTAGTAGTTTTACCATTGGTACCAGTAACGCCGATTATGCGGAGTTTTTTAGCTGGATGTTTTTGTTTAGTGCTCGCAACAACGGCTTGAACAAAATGATAGGGAAGAACCGCTTGGTTATAAAATGGTAATTTTTCTAATAGTTTTTTCATACTAACGATAGTTATTTAATGATTCGATAGGATTTTTACTGGCTGCTTTTAGGGCAGGATAGATACCAAACACGATACCAATAATTATAGTAGTTAAGAAGGTGACAACGATGATTTGCCAGCTGATATATGGTGCAAACGGAGTAATAATAGACAATAGGAACGAAAGAATATAACCTAAGACTAATCCAAAGACGCCGCCGAGAAGTGAGAGAATAAGAGATTCAAATAAGAATTGCGCCAAGATGTTACGAGAAGATGCACCGACGGCTTTTCTAATGCCAATTTCATGAGTACGTTCAGCGACAGAAACCAGCATAATATTCATAACTCCAATACCACCAACAACTAGTGAAATTGCTGCAACGATAGTTAACATGCCAGAAATAATAGTGAAGAGGGAACTAGCCGGATGAGTAATATCATCGCCATAAGCAACACTGAAATTATTATCGCCGAGTTTTTGGTCTAGAAGGGCTTTCTCAATATCTTGCGATATAACGGCAAGACTATCTGTATTAGCAGCCTTAACATTTATTTGTTGAACCTGCGGGGCGCCAGTAACTTTGTTCAAACTTTTTACATTCATGATGACTGCATTATCAAAATCGATATTATCAAAATTAATTGACTGATCGACTTCATCTAAAACGCCGATCACCATGAATTTCTCACCCATTATGGTAACAGTTTTGCCAACGGTGCTACTCATAGTATTAAAGAGAGCAAGAGAAATTGATTGACCTAAGACAACTGCATTTTCATTACTTGAGTCGGTAATAAACGAACCGAAGCGTAAAGCAAGAGGCTCAATTTTTACAAAATCTGGAGTAGTACCAACTACCTGAATAGAGGTAAAGTTGTTTTTATCAGACGAAATAGAATTAGTAGAAATAGCAATTGGAGCAACCGCCGAAACATTTTCAACTTTAGAAATCACCTTAGCATCATCAGCTGTAAGACTGGAGTTTTGAAAAGTGTTAGCAGAAGTAAGTTCTTCAACAATATCTACAAATGCATCTTTAGTAGAATCTGGGCGAACTACAATAAGGTCAGAGCCAATAGAACTAATCTCATTTCTTACTAAATTAGAAATGCTACCCATTAAGGAAAGAATCAAGATGATACTGGCTACACCAATAGCAATACCAAGACAGGTCAAAAATGAACGAGTACGGTTTTCTTTGATTGAGGCTTTTGCAAGCCGAAAATTAGTACGCATTAATAAAGGCATTATTTCTTCCTCCGAGTTTGTTTGCGTTTTTTAGGTTTTTTCTCCTCGTCATCATTGGAAAGGGAAATAAATTCTGGTTGCTCATTCTTGCGTTTTTTCTTGATTTTGACGCTAATTGGTTGAGGCAAGTTAGCATCAGAAACGGTTTTAACATCTGTATCGATATGTCCATCAAGCATGTTAATGACGCGAGTGGCATAAACAGTCAATGCCGGGTTATGTGTCACCATAATAATAGTGTTACCTTCTTCATGAATAGCCTTCAATTCTTCCATTACAATATGTGAGGAACGAGAATCAAGATTACCGGTTGGTTCATCTGCGAGAATGATCTCTGGATCAGAAACGATGGCGCGTGCGATAGCAACACGTTGCTGCTGACCACCGGAAAGTTGATAAGGAAGATAATATTCGCGTTCACCAAGATGAAATCTTTGAAGAGCAGATGACGCTTTTTTCAAACGTGCAGTTTTAGTGTGTCCAGTATAAACTAAGGGAAGAGCAACGTTTTCAATGATAGGTAAGTCTTCGATTAGATTAAAGTTTTGAAAGATAATACCAATCTTTTTAGCACGGAGGCGGGCTTGTCTTTTTGCGGATATACTAGCTACGTTCTCATCGTTTAGGATATATTCACCCCTAGTAGCACGATCTAAAAGTCCAATAATATTTAATAGTGTAGTTTTACCACAGCCGGAAGGGCCCATGATCATAATAAATTCGCCACGTTTGATAGTTAAATCAAAATCTTTAAGGGCGAAGGATTCAGTATCGCCATAGCCATACCGTTTAGTTAATCCTTTTAATTTGATAATTACGTTATCGCTCACCTTTTTTATCCTTTTTGCTTCCTTTAAACTAGATAAATCAATAGATTTTCTAATTATGGCGGAAGCGAGAGGATTCGAACCTCCGAATGAGTTGCCCCATTACACGCTTTCCAAGCGTGCGCCTTAAACCGCTCGGCCACACTTCCGTCTTTAGACTATTCTAGCATGATTTGGTTAAAATGACTAGATTTTCAATGTGGGGAGTACGAGGAAAAAAATTGAAAGTTTTAATGTTTTCTATCTGATATTTTGTTAACAATGATTTTATATCACGGGCTTGGGTTGTTGGATTACAGGATAAATAAATAATTGTTTCTGGTGTTATATTTAAGAGCTGATCTATGAGCTTTTTGTCACAGCCGGCACGGGGAGGATCCAAAATAACTGTTTGGTCTGGTTCAATATAATCTAAAACTTCTTCTGATTTAGCTTGAATTGGCGTAGCATTACTATTCTCACAGTTTTTAACTAGTTCAGAGGCAGCAGATTTATCAACTTCAACGAGAGTAAGGGTTTTATCTCGAGCAACGGAGAGACCAATAGTACCCACACCAGCGTAGAGATCAAGAACCTTATCGGTTGTAATATGTTTTTTTATTTCTTTTAGAGCCATTTCATAAACTGGCAAATTTATTTGAAAAAAACCATTTGGAGAGTATGAGTAGGATTGACCAAGAATTGTATCCGTTAAATTATTAAAAATAGGGTGAGGCTGATGGTTTTCATATAAGCCACCAGAAACTCGACCATCTTGATTACATCTTAAAAGTAGTGTTTGATACTTTCTGGCTTCTTCATGTTTTTCATTTAGCTCTGCAACAATTTCTTTAGCACGGTTAAAAATAGCTGGATTTTCTATTGATGAAGATTCAATCGGAATTTTACGATGGGAACCTCTCTGATGAAAAGCAAGTTTGATTTTTTCTTCACTTAGATCCCAATAAAGAGAATATTCCATTTTGTTTCGGTAGAAATATTCTTTATTATCGGTTAAAACTTGGGGAAGGGAAATATGTATTTTATGTTCACGGAATACTTCTAGTACTAACTCGGCTTTTAGTTGGTTTTCATAGTCCCAGTCAATTATTTGCCAGGGAGAAGTAGACAAAAAGCAGTCATCTTTAGGATCAATACGATGTTCTGATTTTTGATCAATTTCTGTAGCGATAGCTTCAAGATAATGGGATTTTTTCTTGGTTATCTCATAATCTTTAATTATTTCTCCCGGAAGGGCATTCCAAAAAAATATCTTTTTACCATCTTCATTAGTTGCTAAAGCTTGACCACCTGGAATAATTTTCTCTATTTTTATCACCTAATCATTATAGCATAAATTTTACATCTAAGAGTAAGTATGTTATAATAATAGTAATTATGTCAGCAGAGGAAGTGTTAAGATTAAGCGACGAAGCGGCGCTTTATAATAACCAGGCTACTAGTTTTACAAGTGGCAAAAATAAATCTGCAAAGAAAACTAAATTTTTTAGTAAGGCTCGGTCGTTTAGAGCGATGGGGCTAGTTTTGATTGCAGCCCTTATCGGAATATTCGTTGTGAGTTCGGGACAATATATTCCAGCGAGTATCCCCGATAAAATTCTTAAAAAGACAAATTTTCAGTATGCTGACTCAGTAAGAAGTAATATGTTAATTTTCCAACAGTCTTTAGAAAATGGGGAAATAGCAGAAGATAAAGTGGAGATTTTAAAAGAAAATAATATTTTAGTTGGTTATTTAGATAATGAGGATAACTTTATTGAAAGTAATAAAAATAGCGGTGGGTTGTCATTAAAATCTGGGAACAGAATCATACCGGCTAAGGACTTTGTGACAGATATTATAGATTATAATGACACTGAATTATATGGCGCGTTTAAAGAGGCAATTTATGATGAATCAATTGGATTTTTTGATGAATCAGCAGAAAAGGTTTTTCAAGAAATTGGGACAACAAGAAATAATTTTACACGTGATTCTGATTTTGAAGAAGTAATAAATTCAGCATTAGGAGAAGGCAGTGATTACAGATTAAATACAATTTCATTGACAGAAAAAACTCGTTATAACGAGGAAACTGGTAAAACAGAAACATATCTAGCATATGAAAAAAATGGAGAAGATGCTATTTCCAATACAAAGGCAGAGGTACTAATAAATGAAGTGAGTAGTAAAAACGCTTCAAATAATACTAAAAATGCTACTTTAAACTCAGCGGATGCTTTAACAGTGGCGGACACAATGTCTAAAAAACAACGATCTAGTTTATTCTATGCATTGGTGATGGAAAATATTAGTAAGATGAAGGCCGGGGACGGGAACGATGCGAAGGTTAACGAAGTAATGAATTTTCTCTATAAAAAAGCTGAGACGAAAGTTGTTGATGTAAAAACTGGAGAGGTAAAAATCGTAGAAGGATCACCACTAGATTCACCTAGTTTATATGCATTATTGGCGGACAAAAAGGTAAATACCGAAGAAGCTGGCAATTATTCAAATGAAAGAATATTAAAAACCGTAGAAAATCAATTAGGGGTAAGTAATGCTTCTAGTGTGACAAACGGGACTGTTGCGGCAACAGGAGAAAAAAGACAAGGTTCAATTGGACGACTAATTAATGAAAAGGTAGAAGAGGCCTCAACAGCGATTTTACAATTAGTTTCCCCTACAATTGAAAGCTCTTTAGGCAATAATTCATCGGAAGATCTTAAAGGAATAGCAGCAGGAGAATTATTGGTTGAAGGGGCAGTAAATGTAGGGATTGAACTTGCAAATGAAAGCGGAGCTACCGGTGGAGATGCAGAAGCAGTAAACTCATATGCAAATATGAATACAACAATTCTAGCCTTAGATGCAAAGGTTGATAGAATAAATAAAAATCCATTAGATATGACTTCTAAAAATACTTTTCTTGGATCTATCGTTCATAATATAATTGCTAACCTTCAAAGCAATAATATATTAGGTTTTATTATAGGAAATATAGCGAGTATAAATAATACAAAGGTTTTTGCAGACGATAATCAAACTGGCTTTTTAGGATCGTACGGGGAATGTGAAAAGCTTTCTGAACTATATGGAGCAGTTGGAACTGCACAATGTGACGTAATACCAACCTTTGATACTTCAACTTTAGATGATCCATTTAATAATCCAGAGTTTATTCAATTTGTTGAACAAAATACAACTCTAAATTCATCAGGAGAAAGAGTGGTCAAAGCTGATTCAATCTTAAAAGAATTTATTGATGGGAGAAATAAAAAGACGCCTCTTGGAGTAAAAGATGGGGAAATACTAGAAACTAGAGTTAATGGTAGTTCAAGCGGTTCTAACCTAGAAAAAATGATTGAGGCTTCTGAAAATGCATCAGAAGAAGATATTGATATTGCAACTGGAAAAGCATTTATTAATTCAACTTCTAATCCAAAATGGAAGGAATATAAGTATGCACAGAGATATATATCACTAGCAAGGGCAGCAGACGCCCAAAAATTATATGCAAAAGATCAAAGCACATACGTAAGCCTAAAATTCTTTGAAGGATATAAAAATCCAATAACTACACTACTTGATAATGATATAAGTATAGCTAATAATTAAAATATTCTACACTAGTAATAATTACTTGATTATTTTTAAAGTTTTCTACTAAACATTTTCTTCTAGTTTCATCTAATTCAGAAAACACATCATCTAACAAAATGATTGGTTTTTTATTTAGTTTTTCATTTATCAAATTTGCTTCAATAAATTTTAGAGCAAGAATAATAGAACGAGATTCTCCGCGTGAAGCAGATCCATTTGCTAATTGATTATTAAACTTAAATATATAATCATCACGATGAATACCAAATGAAGTATATCCTAAATATAAATCTTTTTGATAGTTTTCTGTAAGTTTTTTTAGATATTGATCTTGATTAAAATTAGCTACTTCTGTCTGATAATCTATTTTTATCTCATCTTCATTATCCGCTATACTACGATATGTTTTAGTAAAATGTTGATTAATTTCATTAATATAATCTTGGCGTAGGAAAGAAAGCTCAGAACCATATTTAGCAAGTAATATATCCCAGGCAAAAATACTTTCTTTATCTATTGATTCTTTTTTTAGTAATTCATTTCTTTGCTTGAGGGATTTTTTATACTTTAAAAGAGAACTAGAATATTTTTCATTTAGTTGACTAAAAAACAAATCAAAATAATCTCTTCTACGTCCTGGAGAATGACTAATTAGATTTAAATCGGATGGAAGAAAGAGAATAACAGGATATTTTTGGTTTTTAGGTAGACGGCGAGTCTTTTTATCTGCAATAATAAAATTCTTGATCTTTCCATCATATGTGGCAACGTTTTTTTGTCCATTAAAGAATTCTATTTCTATACGATAAAAATCTTGGCCGCGTTTTAAAATTTCGCTATCTGTAGCACGGAAACTTTTACCACTGGTTAAAATATAGATTGCTTCTAGAACTGAAGTTTTACCACACCCATTTTCACCAAGAATTAAGGAAGTATCATTTTTACAATCTAATTGATAATCTGAGTGATTACGAAAATTTTTAAGTCTTATACTTTTTATAATCATGAGTTTAGAGGCATTATAATATGAACGTAATTGTCGTTTTTCTGATTCTTTATCAGAATTGGAGTGACATGACTAGAAAACTTAAATTCAATACTTTTTTCTTCTAAAACATTTAAGGCATCAAGTAGAAAACGGGAATTTAGATTAACTTTACCTTCTTTATCAGTTTTAACTTCTATTTTTGAATCATTTTCACCAAATTCATTTGCGATTGATTTAACTAGGAAAGTATCCGGAGTTTTAGTCTCACAGACGATAGAACCACCAACTGAACGGGAAAAGAGAGCAGCAAGACGGGTAACACGGGTTAATTCTTCACGATCTAAAGTTACTTCTATATCATTATTTTTAGGAATAAGCTTTGGATAATCAGGAAAACTTGCATCAATCAATTTAGAAATAATTTCTACTTCTCCTAATCTAAACCTAACTAGATCTTCATTAAATGAAATCTCTATTTCTTCTACTTCATCAGATATAGAGCGAAGAACTTCTTGAAGTGAACTTGATGGAACTATAGCTTTAACTTCACTTTCTACTTTTTTAATAATTTTTTTCTCAGCAAGACGATAACCATCTGTAGCAGCAATAGCTAAAGTATTGTCATTGGTATTAAAATATACCCCTGTTAAAGCTGGACGAGTCATATCATTTGAACTCGCAATTATTACCTGATTAATACTGGTTTTAAATTCATCAACACCTATTTTATAGACAACAGCTTCTTTTTCTACTATTTCTGGCAACTCTGGAAAATCATCAGCTAAACTACCATTAATAGTAGAAGAATACTTACCGGCAGTAATATTAACTTTAGTATCTTTAGATTCAATTTTTACGGTTTCGCCTTTTGGTAGGTTAGAAACGAATTCGGCAAGTAATTTAGCTGGGATAGTTACCACCCCATCTTCGGAGCTTGAAACAGGTAGAAAATCAATTACTGCCATATCTAGGTTAGTAGTAATTAAGGATACTTTCTTTTTATCTACACGAATAAGTACATTATTTAAAATAGGCAGAGTGACTTTTCCTATAGCAATTCTACTGACATTATTTAAAGCTTTACTTAATTTTTCTTGTGATACTTCGATTTTCATTTTTAGCTCCTATTATTACTTATTATTATTTATATATTTTATAGTTGTTATAGTAGGGGGTGTGGAATAGTGGAAAATATTGCTTATAAACAGAGGTAGGGATATAGTGGAAAACGAGGTGAAAAAGGAGGAAAAACGTGGTGAATAAAATAGATTTTTACACGGATTTTTAATGGTTAAAATTTTTGCACAATTTTTTTCATATTTATTTCGCAAAGTTATTAGCGTAGTTTTTCGCATTTTTTCCACAAAAGAGGACTGGTTAACCATAAATCTTCTCCTTAATTTCTTCAATTTGTTCGCGGAGAATAAAATTTAGTTTAATATCTTTTTCAATCTTTTTAATACCGTGCATTACTGTGGTGTGATCTTTAACACCTACTTCGGCGGCAATTTTATTAGTACTTAGGTGTAAGTCTTTAGAAAGCAAGAACATAGCGACTTGACGGGCGGTTTTAATATGAGAAACACGAGATTTTCCACACATTTCTTTTACTGAGAGATCATAATACTTTGCCACTTTTTCAACTATTTGTTTTGGGGAGATTGGGCGAAGTTTTGAAGTTTTATTTACGGAAACTGAACCATTTTCAATAAGCTCTAATGGGGTTAAACCACAAGTCGGATCGTAGCC
>JAZQTT010000007.1:0-85558 GCA_045630905.1 Candidatus Nanosyncoccus sp. | reverse complement strand
CATCGTAAGAACTACATTCATAATACTGAATATCGACTAATACAAAATCGCCTCGTTCTTTTGCGGCTGAAATTTCATTTTTAGCGTTTTCTTCATAATATTGATTTGCCCCAGGAGTATCACCGTGAGTCGCACCACCAGTAGACAGATTATAGGCTAAGAAGGTAATATTGTTTCCCTTTTCGTCAATTTGTAATGGAATAGCCGCCTCATCTTCATTTTTCCCGCCACCAACAATTTTAATTCCTTTTTCATTATAGGTATCAATGGTATTTCTAGCTGCCTCATTACCACAATCTTGGTTATGATTCCCAGTTAATTCAACAATATCAAGTCCAATATCCATTAATGTATCAATGAATCTCGGATCAGAACAAATATTGCTCCCATTAGCTGCAGTAGTGAAAGAAGATTCATTAGAAGTATGAGTTAAATCAAATGAAGATAAATATCCAGAAATATATTCACTGAAGTATTTTGCATCACTAACCGAATTAAGCTTAGTGTTCATCCCACGAGACATTGCCGTAACCCCAGTTTGAGCAAAAGTTAATACGTTTTCAGAAGTAGGAAATGTTTTAGCAAATTCGCCGTCAACTAACGGTTTTATCTCATCTTTAAATTTATCAGAATCAAACTCAATAACTCTAAAAATAGCGCCAGAATTAAAAGTATCTAAATAATAATTTCCATCCACACTTAATAATTTTTGTTTATTATTCAAATCATTTATATTAATGTAATTATATTCATTCTCAGAAAATTCGTTTACGTCAGTTCTTTCATCATAAAAATCTGCAACAGGAACCCGTATCTCATATAAATACTGGCCCTCCTTCAGATCCGGATAGACAACATATTCACTTGCAGAGATTGTCACATTCTTATCAAGATCAATATCTTCAGTAAAAATCGATCCTAAAACTTGAAGTTCGTTTTCAGAAAGATTTTCTCCATAATAAACTACTCCAGGAACCCTAAAAAAACCAGTTTTTGTGAAAAACTGAATTCCAAAAAAAGCTACGATAAAGATAATTGCAAATACAATAAAAATTGTTAAGAAATTAGACTTTCGTTTACGTCTTAGCTCCATAAGATAATTTTATCACACAAAAACAATTTTCGTAAATATGATATAATGTACTTATGTTTAATTGGCTAAAACGTAGTGGGGCCGAAAGGAATATTTATTCGCCAAACGAGAAAATCTGTTGCCATCTCGAACTAAAAAACGGGAAGATTTTTTATTCTGTTTTTAAAGATGGGAAATCTATAGTTAGACCCTCAAGACTCGGTTTTGAAATCTGTGGAGAAGAACCACTAGGTGATAGCTTAAAAATAATTCGCGCACATAACAAAAAACATAATGAAGTAATTGAAATGCTTTGGGGAGATACAAGCTTCATAGAAAACAATTACAATGAAACGGCACTTTATTTTGCTGAGGAAAAAGACACACATCGTTTATTTACTATTCGTTTCAGAGTTTTTAATAATACCGTTACTTTCCGTTATGAAATCCCACCACAGCCAAAATTTCAACAGATTACTATTAAAGACGAGCTAACTGAATTTAATGTAGACCTAAACTCTTTTGCTTGGAAAATCCCTGCTTATCAACCAGATCGCTATGAGTATAATTATGAAAAGACTACTGTTAGTGAATTAAGCAGCTCAGTACATACTCCACTTACTCTAAAAACACCAAACGGTTTTTATTTAGCTATCCATGAAGCAGCACTGTATAATTATGGCTCAGCAACCATAAAACTTAACAGCAGTCAGATATTAAAAACCGACATTACTCCACTTTCGGATGGAACTAAAGCTCATATTAGACTACCATTCCATACTCCATGGCGAATGATAATGATAGCAGATTCAGCGATTGAACTAACTGCTAATCATACGATGTATGCATTAAATGATCCACCAAAAGAAGATTTCAGTTGGGTTAAAACCTTAAAATTTATTGGCATATGGTGGGCAATGTATGTAGGAGAATGGACTTGGGCACCTGGAGAACGACATGGCGCTACCACAGAGCATGCAAAAGAATACATTAAAGCTGCTGTACGCCTAGGCGTCTCAGGACTTCTTATAGAGGGTTGGAATCAAGGATGGGAGGGGGATTGGCTCGAAAACGGTATTAATAACAAATTTACTGTCTCAACTCCAGATTTTGAGTTAGAAGAAGTAGCACGATTTGCTCACATTAACAACATCGAACTGGTTGGGCATCACGAAACAGTTGGTTTCATTGACAATTATGAAAGACAATTAGAATCAGCATATAATTACTATGCTATTAATGGTATTCATTATTTAAAGACAGGCTATTCTGGTAGCATGATGATGATTAATGGACGCCGAGAATTTCATCATTCTCAACTTGGCGTTAATCATTATCAAAAAACCGTAGAACTAGCCGCAAAGAAAAAAATCATGCTAGATATCCACGAACCAATTAAAGGAACCGGCATTGAACGTACCTGGCCAAATCTACTATCAAGAGAAGGAGCCAGAGGACAAGAATATGAAGGTGGCGCCATTAGTCCATCCCATGCCTGCATCTTACCATATACACGCTTACTTGCTGGCGGAATGGATTATACTAGCGGAATTTTTGACCTCGCAAATAGTGTTAAAAGAATTTCATCTACCCTCGCAAGACAATTAGCTTATTTTGTAACAATTTATTCTGGCATGCAAATGGCAGCCGACCGACCACACATATATGAAGAAAGATTTCCAAAAGCCTTTGAATTTATCCGTAATGTTCCAACCTCATTCGAACAAACTGTCCCACTCGCCGGAGAAATCGGTGAATACTATGTAGTAGCTAGAAAAGATCAAGATTCAGATGATTGGTATATTGGCGGCGTAACCAATGAGGAAGCTCGCCGAGTTAATATCAGCTTGGAATTCCTCCCAGAAGGAAAATATCAAGCCGAAATTTATGCCGACGCAAATAATGCACATTATCGCGACGAACAATTCGCTATCATAATCAGCAGCAAACAAGTAAGCAATAAGGATCGTCTAGATCTTTACCTTGCACCAGGTGGCGGATTCGCAATACAACTTAAATATTTATTAGATTAATTCTTAATTGCAGTAACGATTAAGCGATGAGATGCATCTCCATCGTCATATAATTCACCCGCGCAAGTCATAATAACAATAGTTTCGACATCCCTTTTAGATAACACATCATTCATATCAATATCAATCTTTCTAAAGACCTCAGTTGAAACAATCGTGTATTCACCTAGATCATAAGAGATCAAATCTCCAACTTTAACGTCTTTTAGATTTTGAAAAACGGTACTTGAATGCCCAATTAAAAGCGTATTATTAATATTTTTCGAATATCTCCCCACTATGGTATCCGGAGTATCCAGACCATCCTTGCCGAGACTAAGAGTAGTAACATCGCTAGTTAAATCAATTGATGGGATAGAAAGCTCGGTAGAAATATCCATATTTACCGCTTCTGCCGGCTGTAAACCAACAATTAAATAAATCAAAAAAGCAAAAATATACAAGCCAATTAATACGTACTTAAAATCCAGCCGTCTTTTTAACTCCACACCATCCTCCTATAATTGAATTATAGCACAAGGATTTTAAAAATTAAACACCAGGATTAAACATTTTTAATTTTTTTTCGTGAGCGCGATAGTTTTTATCATGCGAACCCACTTCTGCCCAGAATTCCTTTGAATGATCCATATGATTCAAGTGTGCAAGTTCATGTAAAATCACATAATCACGTAAAGGCTCAGGTACATTCATCAAACCAATATTTAAAGAAATAGTCTTATTGGAAGAACAACTTCCCCATCTAGTATTGGCGTGAGAAAGTCTACATTTATCATAATCATATCCATACAGTTTAGCATAGTATTCAAGGCGATACGGCAAATATTCCTTAGCTTTTTTTGATAAAAGCTTTTTCTTATAATCACGCGCCCTTTGTTCTTGGGGATTTTTTAATGGCAATTTTTCCTTGATTGCTTTGCGATTTCTTTCTAAAAATCTTTTCGCTAAAAAAGTCGAGGTGTGAGCCGGAACACTCATCGCTAACCTACCTGAAGTAGAAACGGAAAATTTGATATTTTTAGAAAGCGAATTTCTTCGCACGATAACTTCACCAAATTCTTTGTCAGCAATAATCATTTTAATTATTATCTGGATTTTGCAAGAGCAGCAAGAATGTGACGAGTCTGAGTTTCAAAAGTATGTTTCCCTGAAATAATGATTGGTTTTTCAAAATCAGCTGGAGCTTCCAACTCAGAAACTGCATGGTCATACACTTCTTTAGCTTTTTTTACTGAACGATAACGGTTTTTTAAGCGCACCTTAATTGTAGCAAAATCTGTTTGGACCCAAACTAGAGATGGGGTATATCCGCTATTACGCAAAATATTACGAACTTCCGTACGATCCTTTTCCGTATCGAGAAAACCTTCGATCACTAACGGTTGATTTGTTTGAGTAATGATTTCAAGTACATCAAGCGTAGTCTGTCCACTGAAACCATATTTTTCCATAATCTCGTCCAAGTTATAATAAACTAGGCCAAATTTATTCGCGAATTTTTCCGCAAGAGTAGTTTTCCCACTTCCAGGTGCTCCGAACACTAAAACCGCCCTAAGTTTGTTATTCTTATTACCTACCATATTGGAACCATTATAACATAGTTTTAAAATAATCAAAGCTTTTTAGTTATTTACTCCGTGATGCGCAGTAAAAGACGAGACATCAAGTTTAGAAAAGTTGAACCCATGATCTAATCCAAATTGGATTATCCTCTCAACTGCATCAACCGAAAAACCCTTTATGTCATGTTGTAAAACAACGGAACTACCACCATATTTAAGATTATTGATCACATTTTCATATACTTTATCCGAAGATGTAGTCCCGCCAGCATCTCCAGAAATCACATTCCAATCAAAATAGACAAAACCACGATTTTGCACTTCTTGAACCAATTTTGACATAATATGGCTTCCCCCATCATGTTTTGCACTTACCATATTTGAACTACCTCCTGGAAAGCGCATTAAGTAAGTAGTATAGCCAGTTACCCTTTTAACTCGCTCTTGGACCGCAGTTAGATCGGCAAAGAAATTGTCCATGCTAGAATAAATGTAACCATAATTGTGCGATAAAGTATGAAGCCCAATCGCATGGCCCTCATCATATTCACGTTTTATTAAACTATCATCACCACTACCAGTCACAAAGAACGTCGCCTTAACACCATATTTCTTTAAGATATCAAGAAGTCCCGACGTATAAAACCCCGGTCCATCGTCAAAAGTTAAATAAATCGTCCCGTTTGACTGTACTACATCAACAATTCTCTGAATCGTAGCATTATTTCCAGACTCATCAGTAGCACTATAAGTTATTTTATATTGCCTAGCTTTATTAGTATCAACAGCTCCTTCAGCTACAACACTTATTTCATCGCAATTATCAATCGCGGTAGCACCTTGCTCCTCATATTTAGAGCCGACCACAATCCTCATTTTTCCATCACCATTTAACTTAATTGATGGTTTTTCCCTATCTTCAACCTTAGCAGCGAAGATTCTAAATGCTTTATTATTACTAGAATCAAAGCTTTCAACGGTTACCCAATTATCATTATACGAAATAGAAGCTTGGTCAGTAATGTCACCATCGTAATTATCTTCTATAGAGAATTTAAATTTAGGGACTTTACCATTTGGGCAGACCATCACTTCGTCTAAATCAGAATTTATTTCCGGAGCAGACTCATCAATTACAGAAACGATCTGGGTAAGTTCAAGCGAGTGGCCTCCTACTTCAAAAGTATATTTAATTTCATAGTCTCCCAGTTTGCTCGTATCTACTTCACCTTCAATCTTAACTGAAGCTGGCTCACAATTAAAGAAACTACCAAAACAAACATCGCCGTACTCGCTATTATACTCAGATTTATAATTAATTACTCTATTATCATTAAAACCATTAAGTCTAAAATTAGGGATAAATATTAACAATAGTAGAGAGATCAAAAGCACCGTAATACAAAAAATCGCTGAAAATAAAATAATGTACCTATGTTGACGAAAAAAAGACCGCTTTTTAGGTTGACCCTTTTCTACTTTAACCTTCTTATTTTCTGTCACAATAGATACAATATATTTGACTACATGTCAATATTATTATATTGGCAGGGGTGGCAAGACTTGAACTCACGACACGCGGTTTTGGAGACCGCTGCTCTACCAACTGAGCTACACCCCTATACTATATATTTTATCACAATTCTTTCACAAAATACACTTTTTATGATAAAATTAAATAGATGAAAATACTTATGCTCGGCTGGGAATTACCACCACATAATAGTGGAGGACTAGGCGTTGCCTGTATGAATTTGGCGCACGCTATGTCAAAGGAAGGGGCAAGTATTGATTTTGTGGTTCCATACACTGCCAAACATTCTGATATTAATTTTATGAATATTCTGCCAGCCACAAAGCTCGATCCGATATATCGTTACGGTAACGGATCTTATGATACCGCACAAATATTAGATAAAATAATACCAGTTGGCGATAATCAAGAATTAATATCCATTCGAGATATCCAAAAATCATATTGTAAATATATTAAAGATCACATAAAAGAGATAAAGCCAGACGTAGTGCATGCACACGATTGGCTTACATTTGAAGCTGGCATGCTCGCAAAAAAAGAATTCAATCTGCCTTTTATTGCACATGTTCACGCTACGGAATATGATCGTGCTGGAATGCAGGTAGGAAACCCTTTAATCCATGAAATTGAATATGAAGGATTAATGATGGCAGATAAAATAATCGCCGTTTCAGAAACTACCAAGCGCATTATCCATGAAAAATATCATATTCCACTATCTAAAATCGATGTAGCCTACAACTCATTAGATGAAAAATACGAAAAAGACGACTATCATTTTAATCAAGATTCGTATCAATATATTGAAAAGCTTAAAAATTCCGGCTATACGGTAGTTTCAACCGTGGGACGCTTTACTGTACAAAAAGGTCTCTATAATCTTATGCGAGCTGCCAAACTCGCCCTCACCAAAAATCCTAAACTTTTGTTTGTCTTTGCTGGCGACGGAGAAGAAAGAAATCAATTAATCAAAATGTCTGCAGACCTTGGTATTTCAAGAAACGTTATTTTTACTGGCTTCATCCGCGGCAAGAAGCTTCGCGATATCTATTCAATCACTGATATATTTGTTATGAGCTCAATTTCCGAGCCATTTGGACTAACAGCCTTAGAAGCTGCTCATCACGGCGATGCTCTCATCCTCACTAAACAATCTGGTGTTTCGGAAATAATTTGGTCAGCCATGAAATATGATTTCTGGGACGAGAAAAAACTTGCCGACGAAATATTAGCCATAGCAAATAATGATGTGTTGTTAAAAACCTTGCAGAAAAATATTAAAAAAGAATATAAGCAATTTTCGTGGGATGAAGTTGCAAAAAAGTGTCTCAAGATTTATAATAACATTATAAAACATAAGAGGATTCGATAAATTGCGCGCAATTTGTTTATATTTGCATATCCATCAACCAGTCCGCTATCGCGAATACTCTATTTTTGAAGTCGGAAATGATTCTAACTATTTCAATGATGATTTTAATGGCCGCCAAAGCAACGAGAGAATCTTTAAAAAGGTTACAGAAAAAAGCTACCGTCCAATGCTAAATCTTTTAGAAAAAAACATGCAAAAATATCCTGAATTTAAGGTATCTCTTTCTATTACCGGTACATGGTTAGAACAAGCAGAAAAATGGGCACCTGAGCTAATCCATCAAATAAAACGCATGGTAGATAAAGGACAAATTGAAATAGTTGGCGAAACTTATTATCATTCCCTAGCATTCTTTTACGATATAGATGAATTTAACGATCAAGTAGAAAAACATACAGAAAAGATTAAATCCATCTTTAATGTCACACCAAAGGCTTTTCGTAACACTGAGTTTGCCTACAATGATCAATTAGCTAGATGGGCTGAAGAAAAAGGCTATAAAGTAATCCTAGCTGAAGGTTGGGATAAAATCCTTGGCTGGCGCAGCCCAAACTATGTCTACCAACCTTCAGGCTGCGATAACATAAAATTATTGTTAAAAAACTATCGCCTATCTGACGATATAGCTTTCCGTTTTTCTAACCACGGCTGGAGCGAATGGCCCTTGACGGTACCAAAATACCAAAGCTGGCTAGAAAATGACTGTATAAATGGAAATCTCATTAACCTATTTATGGACTTTGAGACCTTTGGCGAACATCAATGGGAAGACACTGGTATATTTAATTTCATGAATCAACTAATCCCAAGCTGGTTAGGTATATATGATAACAAATTCGTTACCGTATCTGAGGCCAGTGAGTTAATGCCGCCAGTAGATAAAGTATCAATGCCGGAAACCATTACTTGGGCTGACACAGAACGCGATTTATCAGCTTGGCTTTCAAATTCAATGCAATACTCCGCCATGGATCAAGTTTATGGCTTGCGTAGTAGCATCCTCCAAACTAAAGACGAAAAACTAATCTCAGATTGGCGTTATCTCACGACCTCCGATCATCCTTATTCAATGTGTACTAAATACTGGAATGACGGCGATGTGCATGCATATTTCTCCGCATATGCATCTCCATATGAAAGTTTTATGTATTTTGAAAATGTACTAAGAGACCTTGAGTACAGAATCCAAAACAAAAATACGCCCCTAAATTAGGGCGTATTTTAAATGAAACTATTTTTAGCGTTTCTTCTCTTTGACTTCGTTTCGACCAAGATTTTTCTTAGTTTCAACAAATAATACATGCTTTCTAAGAACCGGATCATACTTCCTTAAAGATAATTTATCTGGAGTATTCATCGTATTTTTCTTCGTATAATAAGCACGTACTCCCGATTCCTCAGAAACGAGACCAACTAATTTTCTCTTAGTATTATTCTTCTTTGCCATAATTCCTCTAATTTTACCACAGTTTACGGAAAAATGCAACACTTTAAGGGAAAGAAAAACGGGGCAATAATATGCCCCATTTTTCACTTGTGAAGATAGATCGGTTTTTTAAATCTTTCTCTTGTGACGAAGGTCATCTACACTGCTGGCGCCATAGGTATTTAACATTCTGTCAAGTGTGTTATTTTCAAAACTACCATGTCTACCAGAAGCTAAGTCGTTTTTTGCTTTATCTAATAAAGAATTGTAGCCATCTGTAGTAGCAGAAAAAACATGAGTAATACCATGACCATCTTTATAAATGAGATCGTCACTGCCAAATAAACTCAATCATCTCACCCCCCTCCTCAAGTGAAATATGTATAAAGATCAAAGGAATATTAAATAAAAATATTCCTGGCAGAATTTTACTATCTTTTATCATTTTTTGCAAGCAAAAGCGTTACAAAATTCTTGATATCTTTAATACCTAAGCTCTCATTTTTACGAACAAACACTTCAGGATCATCAATAAAATCTAAACTAGTCACCAAATTATAAACAACATTCATAAGAGAAAGTAGTTCTTTTTCATCGTCGTCATTAAACTCATATACCTTATCATATACCTCTCCGCTCTTTTTATCCGGTGTAACAAATAAGATATGAGCCTTCTTAACTTTATACTTACGATAAGTTAAAGAGTTATTTAAAAGTAGTTTATAAAATCCAAGCTGCAACATATATTTATATAATGTAGCATGAGATTGCCATTTTTCCTTATGATAACCACCAGTTTTAAAATCATATATTTCAATCTCTTTATTATCTTCATCAATTACAATATGATCAATTTTTCCAGTCACTGGAACTTCATTAATTACTAGTTTTTCTGAAGAAAAATCAACTTCTGCCTTACCCCTCCTTAGAATATCACCAAATGATGAAAGAGAAACTAGTATATCCTCCGGCCCTTTTTCACGGATCTCTTTTATAATCTCGGCGTTTAAATCCTTTTTATCAAGCTCTTCTAAGAAATATTTCACCGCTTCTTCATCAGACAATTTTTTATTAGTCACCGCTTCAAAAGTTTTATGAACTAAATCTCCAAAAACAAGCGCCCGAGTCTCCGGTTCCATAGGGGCTTGCAAAACATAATCCCTAAAGAAAGCCTCAGGCCCTGCATACACAATGTCAATAAACCTAGTCAAACTAGAAGCAGACATCCGCCAGTTTTTTACCCGGTTTTTATATATTTCTCTAAGATCCGGCGCAGTCTTAATATAGGGAGAAAGCCAATTCTTTATATTATCTGTTACCTTCAAGTTATTGTCTACTTCATAATGAGTAATTACCTTCTGAGATGGAATTAAAGGAGAAATAACACTATCACCATCACTAAATTCATCCAAGTACTCCAAACGATCCGGTTTTTTGTCATTAAAGTCAGACAAAGAATTAGTGATATAAAGCGCGTCCTTAGCTCTAGTTAAAGCCACATATAAAATCCTCAGTTTTTCACCATCCGTCGTACCAGTATGACGAATCTGCGCCAAATTACTAGGGAGAGCTAGTAAATTATTATTGCCTTTTCCCTTACCCCAAGCCATATGATCAGCAGAAATAATAAAAACATACTTAAATTCCAAACCCTTAGCCTTATGTGCAGATAAAATAGAAACCGCATCATCATTGTCTTTATACGGGCTGGTTGTATTGATCGGTATCTCAGCAGCTTCATAATCATCTAGCATCTCAATTAGATCACTAAGTCTGAGATTTTTATCACCGAAATGTTTTTTTAGTTTTCCCCTAAGTGAAGCTAAATTTTCATAGAGTCTGAAGGCGGAATATTCATCTTTAGTATAACTCTCAATAAATTTAGACCGATAACTATTTAACTCTAACGCCCCTATTAAATAATCCAAGAAAGTTTCTAACGGCTCATTAAATGATTTAGTAACTAAATCAGTAATAAACTTCATGGTCTCGCAAATTTTTTCATTATCAGACTCTAAAAGCACCTCTAGAACCGCTCTTTTCTCTGTTCTAGCCTGTCCGACTAGTTTAATTATTTCAATAATTGGCAAATCTAAAAACGAATAAGATAGTATCTCTAAAATTTGGGTCTTGGGACGTTTTTCATTGGCAATTTCATATATATAGCGAGCGAAAGATAAGAGTTCATGAATCTTTTCATCTTCGAGTAAATTATCTTTCTTCTCATAAGCAATATTAATTCCCGACTTAGCTTTTAAGTATGGTAAAAGCGGCATAAAATATTTAGTTTTATACGAAATAATCGCAATTTCACTTTGTTTTACGCCAGACTTAATAAGTTCTTCAATTTTATCCGCAATAAACCCATATTCCATATCCGAAGATAAAAATTCATGCCTATAAATCTGTGAGGACACAGGGTCTTTTTTGTTTGCTGTTAATTCTTTATCTGCAAAACGATCATCAGCCTGATTAATTATCTTACGTGAAAAATCTAAAATTTCCTGCGTACTACGATAGTTTTCCGTTAAAGCAATTACCTCAGCATCATAATGAGCCTGAAAGTCAGTCAAATTAGTCGAAAGCGCTCCCTGAAATTCATAAATCGCCTGATCATCATCACCCACCGCCATAATTAAAGGCTTTTCATAATCAGTTAATTCCTTAATAATAGCAAACTGTGACGGATTAGTATCTTGAAACTCATCTAGCATAATAAACTGATACCGTTCAGACAAAGTAGCTTTAAACCCAGCATCTTTCTTTAGAACCTTTACCGCCTCTTGAATCATATCATCAAAATCATATAAACCATCCGACTTCAAAACATTATCATACTGCTCCATAATATTAGCCATACTGGCTAGTTTTTTGTTTGCAATATAATCTTTTAATCTATAATTTCCTTTTGCATCTTTTTCAAAATATTTATCGCGCCATTTAGTTAGAGGTCTGATTTTTTCTTCACTTTCAGCATCAATAATTGCTCGCTTTAAATCCCTAGTTAGTCCACTAATAGAACGTTCAATATTTTTTAAAATTGGCTTGGTATTTTCATAGCTCTTTAAAGTTTCATAAATCGGTGAATAGGCCTTATCAAAGGATTCTTGGAACTTCCTCGGCACAACATTTTTAAGAAGTGGCGAAATAACATTAGATAAGACCTCCGAATCAGCTATATTCTGCTCGGAAATTTTCTTCAAATCACTAGCCGTAAGTCCTGCAGATTTTGCGGAAGAAATTACACTAATAATATCTTTTATCGGGTCTCCGCGTAAAATATCTTTTCCATTTAATCCTTCTTGAATCTTTTTTACAATTTTAAACTGCGTTACTTCGTCAATCGCCGAATCTAATTTTCTATCGTAATCTTCTGCATAGTTTCTATATTGCGCTAAAATTTCCGACCCAAACGCATGATAAGTTCCAATATTAACCTTTAAACCATCTTTTCCAACAATATTTTTTAATCTCTCCCGCATATTAGACGCCGCAGTTTCAGTAAAAGTGAGACATAAAATATTTTCTGGGTTTGTATCTGTATTTTTCAGAATATAAGCCACTTTACTACTTAAAAGTTGGGTTTTACCAGTCCCAGGTCCAGCAAGGACAAGCAGCGGCCCAGATAAAAACTCAACCGCACGTTTTTGGTTAGCATTTAGCTCCATGCTTCACTTCCCGAAATTAAATCACGCAAGTTTTTTGCCGATTCAGGAATTTTAATTTCTCCCTGTTTAATTCGTTCCAATGTAGACAAGCCCTCAACGGTTTTACTAGAATCAATTTTTTGACCTTTTGCTATCATGTAGCCAAACTCATAGTTTCTAGATGGCATTCCGCAAGTTAATTTTAAATCGCCTTTTCCGCAATTTAGATTAAAGGTTAAAGGATCCGCCTGATTCAATGATAAAAGCGCCTGCATTTCTCCCGACACCTCTGTTATATATTTCTGCCAAGGATCAGAATCTCGTTCTAGCTCCTTTATTCCAGCTAAAATCGCATACACATTCTTTAAGGCACCACACATTAAGACGCCTAAAGAATCATCGGTGTAGTCAAAATGAAGATAATTTGCTTTAAACCATTCCTCTAATCTATGGTCCGTAATTGTAAAACTTGTGTCTTTCTTAGCTTTTATATCAGCAGCAAATCCTGGCCCAGATAAAACCATCCAGTCTGTAAACTCACTAAAACATGCATCATTTAAAAATCCTTTAGTCGCTACTACTAACGGTATGTTTTTAGGTAGTTGCAAAAGTAAATCAGAAGTAGCATTTGACGGCACACATAAAACCATAAGCTCTGCTGAATCTACCGCCTCATCTAGCTTTACGTCAGAAATAAAAAGATCATAATAAATTACTTCATAGCCATTATCGGCTAAAACACCACCAAGTGTTGAACCAAATGCCCCTGCTCCAAGCATTGCAACTTTCATGTTATTATTATACACCTTAACTTATTCTATATTTAATATTTTACCAGTACCGTACTCCAATCTAAGCAAGCGTTGGTTCTTAGACCCACGATATTTCAAACTTAAATCTCTTTGAGCTAGAATAAAAGGACCATCAATTAAAGCATCTAAAGATTTTAGAAATTCCCATGGTTCCCCGCCAAATTCTTTTATTGCTTCATAAGTAAATCCAGAAAAACTCCAAACATCCCAACCAAGTTCTTTTCTCACCCGCTCAGCAATCTCCCGGCAAGCCTTAGGCTGAATAAATGGCTCTCCACCACAGAATGTTAAACCAGTTTGCCCTTTAAACTTGCTCAGTCTGTCCATCACTTCGTCAATTGAAACCAGTATACCTGCTTTATAATCCCAAGTTTCCGGGTTCTGACAACCTTTACAATGGTTTGGGCACCCCTGAGTCCATAGAACAGCACGCAGCCCATCTCCATTCACGATACTGTCATGTTCAAGTGGTCCAGAAATTCTAATGAATCCATCTGGGACAGTTTGTTGGCGTGAAATGTTTTTTAGCATCCAAGAAGGACTACTGTCCTGGCTCGTCATGAATTACCCTTCGCGCAGTTACGAACTTTTTCAAAAGCCACATCGCCTTCAAGCCTACCACAATGTGGACAACGATCGCCAGTAATCACACCAGAGAATCCACATACCGGATCACGATCTACTGGATGGTTAACCGAACCATACCCAATACCTTCATCATGCATCTTACGAATCACAGATTCAAACGCAGGCAAGTTTTGTGACGGATCACCATCAAGCTCAATATAAGTAATATGCCCAGCATTACACAGATTATGATATGGTGCTTCGATTTCGATCTTTTCAAAAGCTGAAATTGGATAATAAACTGGTACATGGAAAGAGTTTGTGTAGAATTCACGATCTGTTACTTTAGGAATAACACCAAATTCTCTCTTATCAATCTTAGTAAAGCGTCCAGCAATACCCTCCGCCGGTGTAGCAAGTAATGAAAAGTTCAATTTATACTTCTTACTATAACTATCGCATTTCTCACGCATATGAGTAATAATATCAAGTCCAAGTTCCCTTGAATCTTCATCTTCACCATGGTGTTTGCCTGTCATTGCCACCAAAGTTTCCGCAAGTCCGATAAAACCAATTGACAAAGTGCCATGTTTAATTACATCACGTAAACTATCACTTGGCTTTAGTTTTTCACTACCAAACCAGTTACCCTGGCCCATCAAAAATGGGAAGTTGCGCACATGCTGATTTGCCTGGAATTCAAATCTTTCAAGTAACTCATCCTTCACTAGATCCATCTTCTCGTCTAATTCTTTATAGAATCCTTCCCAATCAGCTTCTTTTCTTTCACCAGTACAAATACCATGTTTAATACCAAGTCTCACGAGATTAATTGTAGTAAATGACAAGTTACCACGTCCAGTGACAATTCCATCTGACTCTGGGAAAATTGAGCCAAATACTCTTGTTCTACACCCCATCGTTGCAATCTCTGTTCTGTAATCGCCTTTCTTATAATACATTAAGTTAAATGGCGCGTCGATAAAACAGAAATTTGGGAATAAGCGTTTAGCCGAAACTTCCATTGATCTTTGGAAGAGATCGTAATTTGGATCACCAGGATTATAATTTACGCCTTCTTTTACTTTAAAGATTGAAATTGGGAAAATTGGCGTTTCACCCTTTCCTAAACCATTTTCAGTTGCTTGAAGTAAATATTTAGAAACTAAACGACCAGCCGGAGAAGTATCAGTACCAAAGTTAATTGAGGTAAATGGTACCTGTGCACCAGCTCTAGAGTGCATCGTGTTAAGATTATGAACAAATCCCTCCATGGCCTGCAATGTTTCGCGTTCAACATCTTCATTAGAAGCCTTAATCACTTCTTTTGGCCACTTAGCCCTCTTTAATTTATCATCATCACCAAATTTATAATCATCTTTAATAGTAAGATCTAACTTTTTACTAGTGAACTGGTTGTATTTCTTTAGATTGCGTTTCAGAGCCTTTCTAAATGATTTATCTACGCCTGGCGCCATTGCATAGTCAAAATTCGGAATTGATTGGCCGCCATGCTGCTCATTTTGGTTAGCCTGAAGTAAAATTGCCGCAAGCGCACCGTAAGAGCCAATTGAATTTGGTGTCCTTAAATGCCCGTGACCAGTATTAAAACCACCATTTTCAAACAAAACAAATGGATCACTCTGGCAGCAAGTCAACGTTCCAGTTGCATAGAAATCCAAATCGTGGATATGGATATCTCCATTATCATGTGCAAATGAAATATCTGGCCTAATTAGTAAGCTTTTTGCGAATACTTTAGAGCCTTCCGCGCCAAATTGAAGCATCTTACCCATAGCAGAATCGCCATCTACGTTTGCGTTAGAACGCTTTACATCGGAATCATCCGCTGCATCAGCATGAGAAATTGTCCGATAAATCATCATCAAGTCACTTTTTGCTTCACGCCTTCTAGATCTTTCCTGACGGTACTGAATATAAGCTCTAGCCGTCTTTTTAAAGCTAGATTCCATCAATACTTCCTCAACAATATCCTGAATTTGTTCTACATTAGGTGTACGTGCAGTGATTTTTTCGTCTGCTTTTTTAAGAACTTTGTCTGTTAGGGCTTTTGCTCGATCGTATTTGAATTCTTCTGTAGCAAGACCAGCTTTAGCAATTGCATCAGTAATCTTCTCAGGATCGAACTTGACAATTTTACCATCTCTCTTGACAATTCTTTTGAACATAAAATATACCTCCTATAATGTATTTTAGTTCTGATTTATGTTTATATGACCTTTTCTGTAGACGACTGTAATGGTAATGCTTTGTCACCCTACATTTAGTGCCTTATTAATATAATACACCACTAAATATGGTATTTCAAGACTTTTATGCTAAATGAGTAAAAAATACAACAAGACATAATAATGCTTTAAAATAAGACTAGAATATGCTAAAATAATCTCACGGGGTGTTAGCTCATCTGGTAGAGCGCAGCTATGGCATAGCTGAGGTGGCGAGTTCGAGCCTCGCACACTCCACCAAATAGGCCAACTGTGGCTTATTTTTGTTCAATCCTAAAATAAATGGTATAATTATACTTGTTATGGATATATTATTAGGTGTAATGGGAGCTATAATTATAGTTTTGTTAATCGCAACTATTGCGATAGTTTTAAAAAAGCGCGATAATAAATCGCAAACTGCAGACTTCAAATCAATGGAAGAACGTTTAATCCGGGTTGAAGGTGAAATCAGTAAGATTAATCCAGCAATCGATCGTAATTTCCGCGAAAACCGTAAAGAATTGGCCGAAAACATGGAACGTATGCAGACCGGAAATGAAAAGAAACTTGAAGAAATGCGTGAAACCGTAGATGAAAAATTAAAAGCATCCGTAGAAAAACGCTTTAATGAAAGTTTCAAATCAATCTCCACCCAGCTAACCCAAGTTTATCAAGGCCTCGGTGAAATGAAAAATCTCGCTACTGGCGTCGGCGATCTAAAAAAGGTTATGGAAGGCGTAAAAACCCGCGGAATTTACGGCGAAGTTCAGCTAGGCGCCCTTATTGAGGACGTTCTAAACAAATCACAATATGAGGAGAATATCATTACTAAAACCGGATCAAACGATCGTGTAGAATTTGCCGTAAAAATGCCAGGAAAAGAAAGTAATGTATATTTACCGATTGATTCAAAATTCCCTGTCGAAAACTATTCTCGCCTTATCGCAGCTTATGATAACGGTAATAAATCTGAAATTACCCTCTACCAAAAAGCCCTCAGTACAGACGTAAAAGAACAAGCGAAAAAAATCTCCACTAAATACCTAGACCCACCTAAAACCACAGATTTTGGCATTATGTTTGTCCCAACCGAATCACTTTATGCTGAGATTATTCGTATTCCTGGTTTATCAGATGAGATTAGGCAAAAATATAATATTAATATCGCTGCGCCCTCCACACTTCCTGTCATGTTGAATGGGCTCCTAATGGGCTTTAGGACCGTAGCAATAGAAAAACGGTCTGCCGAGGTATGGCAAACTCTTGGTGCCATAAAAACTCAGTTTGGTAAATTTAGCGATCTCCTAGAAGGCGTCCAGAAAAAACTTCAAGAATCTGCTAATAAAATTGATAGCGCTAAGACCACTTCACGCCAAATTGAACGTAAGCTTAAAAACGTAGAAGAACTTCCAGAAAGTGAATCCGTTAAATTAATTGGTGAAATCTAAAAACCACGAATTTGATCAAGCGGGAATAATCTTAGAATTACTGGACCAATAATTCGGCAATAAGGAATCGTTCCTAAACCATTTCTAGAATCCCAAGAATTTGATCCTTCCCTATTATCACCAGAAACAAACAATTCTCCGTCAGGAACCACCATATCTACTTCTCCAGAAGTATAAGTTTTTGGCCCATCTGTATCAGACTTACGATAAGTATCATCATACACAAAACCGTCAGGGTGTTCATCATTATAAATAGTCATCACACCGTCTTTAACTACCACTCTTTCTCCCGGGAAAGCAATCACCCGTTTGATGATGTATTGATCACTAACATCAGAAGGGACAGTACAAGTCATCGGGTTCTCGACACCTTGCTCTTTATATTCTTTCACCATTTTTTCATTTTCATTAAGAAAGACGATGACTTGACCACGCTCCGGCACATATTCCTGACCTGAAAAATGAGCAAAAGATACAGCAGCTCGATTTACAATTACTCTATCATCTTCATGTAGAGTATTAGCCATACTGCTTCCCACCACATTATACGAACGATAAATATAAGTATTTAAAAACATAGTTCCAAGTACTACTAACCCAATAAAAATACCTAAACTCAGTAAATCCTTAAGCAATGGGTGACGCTGAAAAAACTTAGCTTCCATCATCTTTTAATTATAACACAATACTAAAAATATAAGCTAAACAATTTTTGTTATATTTTAGTTTTTTGGTATAATATACATGTATGGCTGATTACGTTTTAGCAAGAAAATCTCGCAATATTGCCAGTAGTATGGTTCACGTATTCCTAAACCTTCTACTTGGCGTCGGGTCCGTCTTAATAACTGTGCTCTCAGGGAGTCAATTACTTGGTATTCTTCTAGTACTAGTTTCAAAATGGCGTATTTTTGCCGTCCACGCAAGATATTTCTTCTTAAACCTTAAATCTAATCTAGTTGACCTTATTGTGGGCTTAAGTGTAGTCCTATTGGCGTTCTATGCTGGAACCTCATTTTTGCCAGTCCACTTTGTTTTAATATGTTTTTATTGTATATGGTTACTCTTTATCAAGCCATTATCGTCAGAACCAGCTACCCTAGCTCAATCATTAATTGCGGTATTTATGGGGATGTCAGCCATTACTATTATGACATCAACCGTTAACTCAATTCTATTAGTCTTATTATCTTTCCTTGTAGGTTATGCCGCTAGCCGTCACGTATTAATTCAAAGTAATGATAAAGATTTTACCCTTACTACCCTAGTCTGTGGTCTTATTTTCTCGGAAATTGCATGGCTATGTCATACCTGGGCAATAGTATATACCTTTGGTTCCAGCGGTATCCGCGTACCTCAATTAGCTATCATCTTAACTATCTTTGCTTTTGTCTATAACTATGCCAGACAAGCCATGATTAAGTACCAAGAAGATTTCCGTTTCAAGCATATTTTAGGTCCGGTAGTATTCGGCGCGGTACTCGTCGGAATAATCGTAATAATATTTAGTAACCCAATATTTAATATATAAGGAGGAAAAAATGGAAGAAAAAGAAGTGGGCAATAATATTGATGCGAACAAAGAAGCACCAGAAGTAAAAAAAGGCTCTAAAAATAACCTTGCAATCATCCTTGCAATCTTAGCCTTATTGCTCGGTGGCTCTGGATTAGCGCTTGGCTGGATTAGTTTTGAAAAATCATCCACTCCAATCACGTTTTTGGATAGTGGCACAGATGGCAATTCGGCCAATTTTACTGATGGCTCAATCGCTGGTATCGCTAACGAGGTTTCAAAAAGCGTAGTTTCCATAGTTACATCAACTAAAGCTACCAACATGTTTGGACAAAACTACGATGCGTCAGCCGCCGGAACCGGAATCATCGTTACCAAAGATGGTTACATTTTAACTAATAAACACGTCATCAATGGCGCAAATAGTGTCACGGTCATCCTAGACGATGGCACTACCTACGAAAATGTTGAAGTAGTAGCTACTGATCCATTAAACGACGTAGCGTTCTTAAAAATAAAAGAAGTAAAAGAAGATTTGACACCAGCTACACTTGGTGATTCTAAAACTATTAGTGTTGGTCAGCAGGTCATCGCAATTGGTAATGCATTGGGGTTATATCAGAATACTGTAACAGCCGGTATTATTTCGGGGACTGGTCGTTCCGTAACGGCTTCTGACGGCACGGGCACCAATACCGAAACACTTTCTGACATGATTCAAACAGACGCCGCCATTAATTCCGGTAACTCAGGAGGACCATTAGTAAATGCCGCCGGACAAGTAATTGGTATTAATACCGCTACAAGTTCTGCTGCAGAAAACATGGGATTTGCTATTCCTATTTCTTCTGTTAAAGGCATGTTAAAACAATTAACTGAAACCGGCAAAGCGTCACGCACATATCTTGGACTATATATTACAGATATTACACCGTCAATTGCTAAAAACTACGATCTTCCAGTAACTAGCGGCGCCTATGTTTATGGACAATCCGCATATTCCGCAGTAGTAAAGGACAGTCCAGCCGCTAAAGCAGGTATCCAGGAAAAAGATATTATTACTAAAGTAAACGGCGTAGAAGTAGGAGCAAAAGGTTCACTTTCAAACCTCATCGGTGAATATCAACCAGGTGATACAGTCCAATTAACAGTTATTCGTGGCGGCAAAGAAATTGCGATCGACGTAAAACTAGAGGGATATAATAAATAATAGAATATATCCGTGGGCTTCGGCAAGTTCGAAGCCCATTTTTTTTGCATAACTAATGATGTCTTTATGTTGAGATGGATCTGCTTCTAAAACTAAATGTGAAATTTCTTTCTCTTTACATTGTTTGATTAATCGCTTAATTAGTTCTAGTCCTCCGTCTTCCGCATATAAAGCCTTGCTCGGCTCAAAACTTAATGCTTTTAGATCTAAAAAGTCCCATTTTTTGTCTACATATGGCAAATTTGCTACTACTAAATCAGGCTTAGAATCAATATTGCTCAACAAGTCTGAGATAATAAACTGAATATCGTTTATATTATGTTTTTTTGCATTACCCTTCGCTATATCTAAAGCCTTATCAGATACATCACAACAAATAAGTTCAATCTCCGGCATCTCACATTTTAAAGTTACACCAATACATCCACTCCCAGTACCAACGTCAACAACTTTTTTAGGTTTTATCTTTTTAATTATATCAATTGCGACTTCAGTTTCTGCCCTCGGAATTAAAACATCAGGATTCACATAAAACATCCGCCCGTAAAATTCCTTTTCTGAAAAAATATAAGCCAGAGGTTCCCCAGATTCTCTTAATTCTAAATAATGATCAGCTGCTACTTTTTCTTCATCACTCAGTAGATAATCTTCATGCAAAGTAAGATAAGATCGATCATCTTTTTTTAAGACTTTAATCAATATAAGTTCTGCATCAAGTGTATCTATTCGTTTTTTTGCGTTACTCAGCCATGTTTTCACGTTCATGTTTAATGAGTTCCTTGATCAAATCATCAATATCGCCATCCATCACCGCTGGGATATTGCTTCTAGAATAGTGGATTCTGTGATCAGTGACCCTATCTTGAGGGAAATTATAAGTTCTAATCTTTTCAGAACGGTCCCCAGTGCCAATCAGCGACTTTCTAGCTTCAGAAGCATTTTTTAATTCTTCTTCTTTTTTCTTTTCAAGCAATCTAGACCTTAGAATATTCATCGCCTTAACACGGTTTTGTTGTTGTGAACGTTCATCTTGCATAGCAACCACTAAACCAGTTGGCAAATGAGTAATTCTTACCGCTGAATCAGTAGTGTTAACACCCTGGCCACCATGCCCGCCAGAACGATAAATATCAATTCTCAAATCTTCTGGATTTATTTCCAAATCTTCCTCCGCAGCTTCAGGTAAAACTGCCACTGTAGCAGTACTAGTATGAATCCGACCTTGAGACTCTGTCACTGGCACACGTTGGACACGATGTACCCCACCTTCGAATTTCAATTGTCCATATGCATCGTCCCCAGAAATTTTAAAAATTACTTCTTTCATGCCACCAGCCTCATTCTCATTTTTAGAAATCAACTCAGCTTTTAAGCCATGACCTTCAGCATATTTTAGATACATACGATATAATTCGCCCGCAAAAAGACTCGCCTCATCGCCGCCAGCACCTGCACGTATCTCAATAATGGCGGGTTTATCATCTGCTGGATCTCTTGGTCTTAGTAAATCTTCTAATTTTTCCTCAGCCTCTTTAATGCTCTGTTCTAAATTCTTTATATCTTCCCTTGCCAAATCGCCTAATTCTGGATCATCAACTAAAACCTTCGCCTCTGTTAAATCGGTGGAAAAACGAGCAATATTATTATTCAGCTCAATAATCTCATTAAGTATACTTGCACGTTTACTTTTTGCAGCAAAATCCGAACGACTATAAGCGTCTGGAGACGCTAAATACTCTTGTAATTCCTTGAGTTCTAATTCGTATTTTTCCAAATCCATGATATAATATATTATAACATATAATCCGAAATTTGGACCCATAGCTCAGTTGGCTAGAGCGTACGATTCACATTCGTAAGGTCGCAGGTTCAAGCCCTGCTGGGTCCACCAGTTTTTATCTAACTCGGCATTTTCGCCGATTTTTTAGTGGTAAATTCCTATTAAGTATTATTTAAGACTAAAAAGCTTTACCTTTTCCACTTACGTCTTCGTAAATTACCTCATAATCAGAAAGATCATATCCCTTAGCTTTTGCTGCTTCTTCCGCAAGTGCACGATTCCTGCCAGAAATATCAGTGATTTTTATACAAAACTCATTTTTACAATCATCAAACTTCCCGCCATCAATTCTAAAGCTTACATACTCAGAGCTATCATCAGAATACCCTTCGATCACAATAGGCAAAACTTTATTAATAGGATATTTTTTTAGATAATCCTTAGCTTCTTTTTCATTATTATATTCATCAATCAACAGCAAAATTTTAGAATCTTCTTCAGTATAAGAATATCCGTCGCCAGTTAAATAAAGATATAACTTAGTAGTTTCGCCATTTTTTAGCTCAATTTCAAGCCTTTTACTTTCTAAACCATCTCTAGTTATTTCTACTTCATAAATCCCCTCTTCAAGCCCCTCGTAAATACCATTCTTATATCTAGTATCTCCAACCATAACCGTAGCATCAGACGGGGCTACTAAAATATCTAGCCGAGCCGTATTTCTATTTACTAAAACTACAATTAACAAAATAATTAGTAAAACAATGATTGAAAAACCTAAAATCCATATAATCGGATTGTTTTTAAGCATTTTTCCAAGTTTTTCCATATTTCACCTCACCTTTACTTTGTTTTTAATCTATAAACTTTACCGCCAGCAGCATAAAAACTATCAACATCCCCATAACGCTCACCAGATGATGCTGAAGCAATTTTAAGCTCGCCATTCACTTTTACCACCATAGAAATATGACCTAATCCTGCCCCCTCTAAACGGATATCACCTTCTCTATAATCCTCAGTACTAGATACTGTCACTTCTTCCCATTTATCTGAGCTAGCTAAATAACTAATCTGCGAATAAAGCCAAAACGGGAATTTATCATCTAGGCCAGAGTATCTTACCACTGTCCCAACAAAGTTATCACAGCTTTTTCCAGTTGGAATCATAACGCCACCACCTCTATCAAATGCTCCTGAACCACCACCAGCCTCCTGCCATAGACCAACCTCTTTCATTGCAGTTAGGTAAGTATCCTTAGGCTTTGAGAAGGTATTACTACGTTCTGCCTCAGACCAAGCTAAGTCAATTGCAGTCTTGTTGAGATCCATATTTCCACCACGCGCAGAAGTACAATAACCATTCCCGCCGTTTCCTCCACCAAGCGCCACATATTTTACAAAACCACCAAAGTCATATTGTAAGGCATCATCACTATATATTCCATCAGCTACATATCTTCCCGGCCACGCCGGATCCATCTTGCCACTTCTAGGGTCTCTCTTCGCATCATAACGATTCATTACATACGGAGAGCCTTCGCCTATGTGGGCTTCTTTTGATGAAAAACCAAGCGCCAACGCTTTTTGAATATATCTATCTGATTCACCATTGTAAGCAAAAAGCAGTGCTTTAATTCCATCATCGGAAGAAACATCAAGGCCTTTGGAAACGATCATCCGTTTCATTTCATTTGCCGCAATCATAGTCTGTCTCTCAAATTCTGATTCAGATACCGGCCCAGCCGGCAAAAATGCATTACTGTTAGTTCCACTTCTAGTGTAAGTAGTTAATTGATAAATTCCTTGACCATTAGTATGGTTAGAGCGCTCAAGGCTAGACTCTAGACTATGCATTGTGGCAATTGCTTGCCAAGGCACGCCAGTCTCTTTTTCCGCTTTTAGATAGATCTTTTTATTCTTTTCAATTTCTTTTAACTGAGCCTCACTCCATACTTTTTCTCCGGCATAGTTTGTATTTGTACCCCTACTTGCACTATTTACACTTGACCCGCCACCAGCATCAAGTAAAGTATCATAGATTGCACTTACCCACTGTTTATACCCGCCAAACGGATGAATCCCACTCGGATCATTTACGTAATACTCCGGCTTAGCAACAGATACCCAATCCGCAACAAATACATTACTATATTTTTCCGTAGCTTTTTTCAGAGCTTCATTGCTAGCTTTAATATAATCCTGTACTTTAGAATTGTTTGTTGTCATATAGAGATTTACAAAGACAATCTTTGTACTTTTACCAGCAATCTGCACAATTTCATCTATATTCTCAAGGGTAATCCCATTATTAGCACCAAGAGCAAAAACCAGATACGGTCTCAGTTTCCCAGCATCTTTAATATCCTTCAAGATTTTAATTCCACCAGGGTTATTTGCCCCAGCATCATAATCTACGCCTTTACTAACCTTTAAGTAAGAACTTGACGGCTGATTACCTGTCTCATTGGGATTAAAATTCCCAATATCCACGCCTGGCAATTGTTTAGAAATTAAACGACCACTGGATTCTAGCTCCGCTCCCTCAGAATAAGAATCGCCAATCCAGGTAACACTTTTGCCGCTAAGGCTCGTAACCTGGCAATCATTTGATTCGCCATTATAAAAGCCAGATTTATTATAGTTGGCAGATTTCATATACTCTTGTGAAACCACAGCAGAACCAGTAGCTCTAACAGGAATAGATAAAATAACCATTAAAAAGGCCACAAAAACAAAGCTAAATGCTATAATTCTTTGCTTAAGTTTAGACCTTATCACATCTATATTATACTATAAATCAAGGGCTACTGCAAGTTAGCATAAACTACTAAACGGTGTGAGGCATCCCCGTTACCGTAAGTTGTACCGGCACAGGTAAGAAGAGCGACATCATACCCAAATGCCGAATTTGCAATATCAGTCATAAGATATGGGTCATTTTCTAGATTACCGTCAGAGGTTTTTCTATAAGTTCTGACTAACATTACTTTATAGTCTCTGGTTTGGCCATTATCTGTAATAGAGATAGTTTCACCAACATACCTACTAGCTAAACTACCAAGTAAATTACTGGTATTATGACCATAAATCATCTTTTTATACTTATAAATTGAATTATAACTTAAACTCTTAGCTGTTTTTATATATTCACTTACCGAACCAATGTGATTTGTTACTCTATAATTTACAATGCTAGGAGTACTTACAGGGGCAGGAGCTACATAAGTGGCTTTAGTAGTAGATTTTTTCACTACCTTAGTATTATCGGTGTTATTGGTATTATTTACAGCTACAGTCACCGGTTCAGGTTCAACGGGAACCACAGTTTCTACCACATTTTTGTCATCAATTCCAGTTACTGCTACTAAATCAGAAGCAGCTAAAAATTGTGGTACTGAAATTACCCCAATAAAGCTATAAAGAATTGATATAATTAGACGCTTTGTCATAATATTATAAATCTCCCAACAATTGACCGATTTATACAATCATTATAGCACAGATTAGCTTTAAAGTCAAGAATATGCTATTGCTTTTAATCTGTTAATACTTGCAAGTAGTGTGCTATAATATAGTAAAACGGAGGTAATATGAGTAAATTTGATGACCAATATATAGATTTATGTCGGCGCATTTTATCTGAGGGGGAAAAGATCACTAATTATCAAAAAAATGACAATCGCAAGGCGTCAGTTTCCTCTGCTATCCCAGACCATACCGCTCAGGCTAAATCCGCCTCTAGTACTATTCGCCTCCCACACCAAGTTCTACAATTTGATTTAGAAGAAGAATTCCCTATCCTCGTCTCTAAAAAAGTAGGATTTAAAACTGCAGTTTTAGAGATACTCTGGATTTACCAAGCCGCTTCTAATGAAATAGATTGGTTAAAAAAACGCAATATCAAGATTTGGGATGAATGGGAGATCGACCAAAATGGTGTTTATCAGGGGAAAAACATCAATCAAATCTTTGCCTCTTCTCATCCGAATGAACCAAAAACTGATTTTGCTCACACCATAGGTACCGCCTATGGCTGGATTGTGAACCGTTATCATCTAATTGAAAATCTCATTGAAACTTTAAAACAAAACCCAGGTAACAGACGCATGGTGCTTTCTCTCTGGCAAAACGAATGGCTAGAAACTGCAGCTCTCCCTAGCTGTGTTTGGAATAGCCAATGGAATCTAATCGATGGCCGGCTTAATCTCCTAGTTACTTCTCGTTCATCTGATGTACCCCTGGGGCTTCCATTCAATGTAGTTCAATATGCCGTTTTATGTCATCTAATCGCTAAAACCGTTGGTGCTCGCCCGGGACAACTAACATTTATCACTAATGACGCCCATATCTATGAAAACCAGATTGATGGCATCCGTGAACAGATTAAACGCTATGACGAAGCAGTAAAAAATGACACCTTGCCACCTGCTCCTAAACTCTGGCTTAATCCTGAAATCAATGATTTTTATGCTTTTGATAACTCCAAAGAACTAAAAGATATTAAACTAGAAGGGTATGAGCATCTAGGGGTCATTAAGATGCCAGTAACGGAATAACAGATATGATCAGTCTTATCGCTTCAATTGGTAAAAATAACGAAATTGGAAAAAATAATCAATTAATCTTTAATTTAAAAGACGATTTAAAGTTTTTCAAGCAAACCACCTCAGAGCATCAGATAGTTATGGGACGAAAAACCTGGGAATCTCTACCGCATAAGCTAGAAAATCGTAAGAATATTGTCATTTCTCATCATAATTTCCCTGGTCCGGATCTAATTATTCATAATTTTGACAGATTTCTTGCGGAAAATAAAAACACCTCTGAAGAAATCTTTATAATAGGGGGAGAGATAATCTACTCATTGGCACTTCCTTACGCTAAACGTCTCTATTTAACTGAAATCGACGCCGAAGATAAATCTGCGACGGCGTTTTTTCCTAAATTTGATCAATCAAAGTATCTAAAACAGGTAATTAAGAAAGGACAAGAAAGTGGCCTAGATTATACTATTGTTAAGTATACTAAAAAATAAGAAAGGAGAATGATGCAAGACCCAGTATTTAACCTAATTGAAAACGAAAAAAATCGTCAAAGCGAAGGCTTTGAACTAATCCCTAGCGAAAACTACGTCTCTAAAGATGTACTTGCCGCTATGGGATCAATTCTGACCAACAAATATTCCGAAGGCTATCCTAATTTTGAAGGAATAAAAAACTGGGATGAGGAGAAAATTACCACTAAAATCTTACCAAATTACCGATACTACGGTGGTCAAACCAATATTGACCGTATTGAACGTTTAGCAATTGACCGCGCTTGCCGTCTCTTTAATGCTGACCACGCAAATGTGCAGCCTCACTCTGGCGCAAACGCAAATGAGGCCGTCTATTATGCCTGGCTAAATCCAGGGGATAAAGTCCTTGCCATGAGCCTTTCTGCCGGCGGCCATTTGACCCACGGTTCACCTGTTACTCGCTCTGCTAAAGTTTATAATTTTATCTCTTACGGCGTCACCGATAATGGTGACATAGATTATGACGAACTAGAGAAAAAAGCCCTAAAAGAACAACCAAAAATCATTCTCGTAGGCTTCTCTGCTTTCATGAAAATCCCAGATTTTGACCGGATCAAGGAAATAGGCGCTAAAATACCAAATTGTCTGTTGATGGCCGATATGGCACACGTTGCCGGGTTAATCGCAGGAGGCGTCCATCCTAACCCATTAGATCATGGTTTTCATGTGATGACTACAACTACTCATAAAACCCTAAGGGGTCCTCGCGGAGGTCTAATTCTCTCAAAAGGAAACGTTGCTTCCCCACTTAAAAAACCAGAAAAAACTTTAGAAAATATCCCAATTCTTATTGACCGTGCCGTCTTCCCTGGAACCCAGGGCGGACCGCTAGAACATATTATCGCAGCAAAAGCAGTTGCCTTTAGAGAAGCTCTAGCGCCAGAATTTAAGGAATATGCTTCCCAGATCGTTACGAACGCAAAAATTCTTGCAGATGAGCTAAAAGAATTAGGATTCATCTTAGAGGGAGACGGAACTGAAAACCACTTAATCCTGATAAATGTGAGAAAAAGCTTTGGTTTTGACGGAAAAACTTATGAAAAAGCATTAGATAAGATTGGCTTAACTCTAAATGCCAATGCTATCCCAAGTGATGAGAAAAATGCCTATCGTCCATCTGGAGTACGCCTAGGTACACCAGCAATCACTACGCGCGGTCTTGGTAAAACTGAGATGAAAACTATCGCTCTCTGGATGAAAAAGGTCGCCGACATCTGCAAAGAAGCCAAAACCGAGGAAAACCTTCCTAAATTCTCCGCCGAGCTCGAAACCGTCCGCACGGAGGTTCGTGACCTCGCTCTTAAATTCCCAGTGCCCAGCATTACGCCTCAAAACGACTAAACTGGCTCAGGATAAAATTCCCTATTTTTAGCACCAAGCTCAAATTAAAAGACCGCGGCAATTTTGCCGCGGTCCAGGTTTTAGCTATTTTATAGACGAAATTGAAAGTACAAATATATCGGTAAACCCGAACAAAATAATAATCACCGACATAATCGCTAAAGCCCTTTTAAATCTTTTTAACCTTTCCATAATCATACCTCCCCTAGAAAGTGTTATAAAATGTACAACGTCTACGATTTTATATTACCACACATATATTATTTAGGAGAGGGGTTAACAAATAACAGAGGAAATGTTATAATATAAGAATTACTCATAGGGGAAAGGTGGTGTTATTAATGAGTAAAATTTACCGAATAACCGGTAATTTCATGCAAAACAAAAGGTGGGCCGAACCTAATCCGGCATTTGTGGGTTGGATTTGCGAAGAAGATGAAGCTGAAGGTGAGTTCTTCGGTTTCTGCGAAGAACTTTACTACAACGAATCCATGCCTACGGAGAGTAGAATTAGATACCTCACTGGAGCATTTGCTCCTAACGGCAGAAATGGGAACATGGGTATCGCGTTTTACAAGCTGTCAAACGACCCAAATTTAGATCCGTTAATGTATGTCATCCCGGATCTAACAAACCCGAATTGTGGCGAATGGGCAGCTCCGTCAATATTCGACGGTTTCTTCCACAGACAAGGAAGGGCCATGATCAGCGTAATCGAAGATTTTTCTGGAAAAACCGAAGAATTCGTCCAGAAGAAATACGAAGATCTCGACTTAAATAACGTAATAAACGCAGAGCTGCAAGCACAGGTATATTGTTGTGCAGATATCCTCGTACACGCACATTAGATTAAAAAACCGAGCAAATTTGCTCGGTTTTTTACTATTATTCTTCCAAAATCGTAGCGTCCGGCAATGGAGTACCTCTCATTAAGGTATCCTTTACTTCCGCATGGCTAACATCAACCCCCTTAGATGCAATTAGGTTCTTCACATAAGGTAACATTATTGCACTTGGGCGATAATGTCCAGAGCCATTATTAATTTCAGTTAAAACCCAATTACCATCACTAGTTTTAGTAAACACTAGCTCACCAGCACCATAAACATTTCTACCTTGCGCAAGCTCTGAGTGTGCTGCGCGGCCAGTAGTAGAACCACCTCTAATCACCTCTTCATCTGCGATAATCTCACCATCCGAAGTAGCGGCATATGCAAACTTCATCAAATTCTGGTCGACCCTATCAGTTATCCGTTTGGCAAATTTATTCCACTCTATCTTACCACCAACTACGTCTTGATAAATTGAGGTAAGTTCACCCATTTCTCTGATTTGGTAAACTTCCAAACTGCATTCTGGGATAGCTCTTCGTCTCATAAATATAAGCTTTCCCGTCTCTTGTAATCGGTACATCCAATTCGATGGCGCTATCATATTCCTTTGTAGGCTCCGCACTAAAACCATCTTTTTTAGTATAACCAATAAAATGGACCTTGTCGGGTATTTGAAGATCGAAATCAACCTGTTCAAATCCCTGCTTCATCACGGAATAAATTCTGGACAACTCAAAAGCAGCACCTCTTATAGAGGTCCTAACCGCCACCTCATCCTTATTATGCAGAGCACCTTCAATTGTTTTAATATATTTGTCTTGTATATTTTCCGGAACTGCTTCTAGCAAAGTATAAAGATCACCTCGTTCTTCCTCAGGAACTCTCATCAGAAGCTCTGAAATCCTATCCGTTTCCGGATTTTGCTCTTTATTTTTATCGGCAACTTTTTCTAAAGCTACCGCCCCAAACTGCTGATCTGACACCTTATTGTTATTTACTGTTTCGGGATCTGACGATTTACCCTCGTCTACCGTCTTATCTATTGGTTGATACGCATTAACTTGGCCGGTTGAATCTGTTATTTTATTTACCATAAGCTTCCTTTTATAATCAAAATACTTATACTAATAATATCAAAAATCTATCAAAACACAAAAAATCATTTTAACTAAATATATAGAATATGACTAACTATAGTATAAACAGAATCAAAAAGACTCGGATCATATAAAAACCCGAGTCTTTTTATTTTTTCCACCTCCTCTATTCTTCTCTCATCTTTTCCTCATTGTACCTACGGATAACGAAATCCGCCGCCGATTCAAGATCGGCAAAGATCGTTATCTGGCCAACGAGGCTACGGTTTTCAAATTGCGTAAACTCTGGAACAAATTTATAAATTGCTTCTTTTTCTGGGCTTTTTTTAATATATGCGAACGATTCGCACCAATCGTAACATTCAGTTACGAATTCTGCAGGCTCGTCATTCACGCATATTTCTTCGAGAATTTCTAAGATTTTATTCCTGTTTAACTCATACGCTTGTTTCTCGGCTTTGCGTTTAGCTTCCGCCTCACGCCTCGCCTCTTCCTCTTTTGCTACTTTTGCTTGTGCGGCCATTTTTTTAATCCGCTGAAAATCTTTATTATTCATTCTTCCTCCCTCCTATTTTTCTCCTAATCCCAGTACACACTCCTGACATTCCCGTGCATACCACACAAGCTGATCAGGCAAACCGATAAACTGCCAGAGATCGTCGCCGACGATCATATGTAATCCTTCAAGTTTCTTCTTTTTTCTACATAAAAGCTCATAGGCCTTCCTGTTTGGCGTAAATAGCCTCTTCTTCAGCTCCGGCACTTTTTTTTCATTTGTATCAAAACTGCCAATATAAAACACCACGGAATCAACCCCGTAATGTTTCGCCATCTCTCCCCTCATTGCCTGCAGTTCCGCTTTTGTAAGTGCCCATTCAGGACAGCTATAACCATCAAATTTTATCTGAGTATACTTACTCAAGATAGGATGATCAGGGTCGACAGGCTTCTGTTTCTCGGCTTCCTTCTTTGCCTTCTGTCGCTTCTCTGCTTCTTTTACGCCAGGAGCATATTTTACACGCTCAGGCCTAAGCTGCTTATACGGGTCGCCGTTTTCTTCTTCGCGAAGATCATAGAGTTGCTGCTCTGCTTCGCGTCTTGACATTGTCTGCCTCCATTTGTTTACAAGTTTCATTTCGAATTGGTTCATTCTCATTGAAATACCCCCTTCATAGGTGAAAAAAATTTTAATAGTACTAAGACTTAGTTCCTCCCAGACTCTAAGCCTCCGCTTTAAATTATAGCATAAACATCTTAAAATGTCAATGCTTAATACATATTTTTAAAGTATTGAGGTATGTTCTACTACGTTATCTTAGATCCTATCCTACATATATCTAAGAAATTAAACATGAGCTATATTCTTATTTTTTCATATATTTCATGTATTGACAAATCAAGATGCTTATGCTATAATAGAAACATAGGTTTGGGAGTGAAAATCATTCTAAAAACTTATAGCACATTTAACTATTTGACACTCAAGACAACGGTCTTATTGTCAAAAAATCATCTCTGGAAGGTCTGATGTTTTTCGTTTTTCTCCGTATTCGTACGAGCGTAAAATCCATAAGTTCCCATATTTACGAATTTTATGCTCGTCCGAATAACCGGCGAGTAAAACAAATATTCGCCGGAAAGGCAAGGAGGAAAAACTATGAAAAACAATATCGTAACACAGGCAATCGAAGCAACGGCCAACATGGGACAGGAAGGTATAGAATACCTGGAAGGCATCTTCAAAAAAATCTCCTCTGAAGGAGGTACAGGCAGCTATCTGCCGATGACTCCGGAAGAAGTCCAAAAAACTATAGAAGATGCCGACTGGGAAGTTGAACTGGTTCGCGAGGGTGACCGCCCATCAGCGATTCTCGTCGCCCACGACGTTCAGGGCTTCTATAACATGAGGAGTCTGGAAGATCTGCCCGACGACGAGAAGCTGGTCGTGGATAAATTCCACGGAGTAAAACCTCAGCTTGGCTGGGTGTCCGACAATTACGTTGGCACACCGACAGATGAGCTCCGTGCAATCTGCGGCATAGATCAGGAAGGAAACGGAACATTTCTCATTACAATATTTCCTGGTCCGGATGTCACTCCGGAAGCGATCGAAGCACCAGAAAAACTACTTGGCAAAAAAATAACTGTTAAAGAAGCCAAGCGCTTCGGCGCATCTTTCTGTAAAGTGGTTACCACCACGGCAGTTCAGGAAGCCCTTGCCAAATAAGGCAAACAAAACCGAGAGATGAACCCAAAAATCCCGCCATCACCGGCGGGATTTTTAATATTTATAAAAAAACTCAATCTGAATGGTGGAGTGTAGGAGATTCAAACTCCTGACCTCTGCAATGCGAATGCAGCGCTCTATCAGCTGAGCTAACACCCCATAAGCATATTATAACACAAAAAACGGCCTTTTAATAGGCCATTTTTTGCGCGTAAGCTCTTAACGCTTACTGAACTGTTCACGACGACGTGCTGAACGCAAACCGTATTTCTTGCGCTCTTTCTCGCGTGGATCTCTCTTCATCATACCAGCCTTTTTGAGAACTGGACGAAGATCAGGAAGCTCAGTTACGAGAGCTTTAGAGATTGCAAGTTTAATTGCATCGACCTGACCAGCAAGACCCCCGCCTTTTGCTAAGATAGTCACATCATACTCTTTTTGCTTCTCAGCAAGAGCTAAAGGATCAGTGATTTCTGCAAGTAAAGTCTTATTGCCAGATAGATATTCTAATGCTGGTTTACCGTTTACTGTGATTTCACCTTTACCTTTATAGAGACGAGCAGTAGCCGTCGCTGCCTTGCGTCGTCCGAGACCGTAAGTGTATTTCTTTGTCGCTACCATTACTTAATCTCCTTTAAAATGTTTTGCGGATTTTGGGCAACATGTTTGTGCTCATCACCGTCAAACACTCTTAATCTTGCTAATCTGTCTGCCGCAAGCTTATTTTTTGGCAACATTCCCTTAACTGCCTCACGAATTGCTCTAGAAGGATCTTTTTCAATCACTTCTTCTAATCTCAATTCTTTAAGACCACCAGGATATCCACTATGGCGATAATATTTCTTCTGAGTCATTTTCTCACCAGTAACAACCAGCTTTTTAGCGTTAGTTACTACTACATAGTCACCATTGTCAATATGCGGAGTGTAGGTAACTTTAGATTTACCCATTAGTTTGTCCGCAATTATAACAGCCAGTTTTCCAAGAGGCATACTGGAAGCGTCAATTGTCCACCATTCGCGGTTAATTTCAGAACCTTTTTGAGAATAAGTCTTCATTATTTATCCTCCTTCTTTGCCTTTTTAGCATCAGAAGCTTTCGTAGTCTTAGCGGACTTCGCTGGCTTCTCAGCCTTTTTTGGCTTTTCAACCTCTTTAGCTTCGTAATTGATCTCATCCACAAAACTAATAGTTCCCATTTCAGAATTGTCACCTCTGCGGAAACCCGCACGTTCAATTCTTAAATAGCCAGAATCTCTTTTAATCTGTGGAGCAATGACATCTACTAATAAATTAGCTGCTTCAAGATCATTTAATCTAGCAATGATCAAACGACGATTATGTAAACCACCTTTCTTTGCCATTGTAATCAATTTTTCAGTCATACGGCGAATTTCCTTCGCACGTGCCAAAGTAGTAGTTATAGATTGATATCTAATCAGAGAGCACATTAGCCCACGCGTCAGCGCCAATCTCTGGTCTGTTTCGCGGCCGAATTTACGGCCTTTATATCCATGAGCGTGCATTTTAGTATCCTAACTCCGTTAATTTTTCCTTAACCTCGTCGAATGCCTTCTGACCAAAGCCCTTGAGATTTCTCAAATCACCTTCGTCTTGCATGATTAAATCACGCACTACCATAATATCGTTATTGAGTAACGCATTAGTAGTTCTAGCAGATAAATCCAAATCCTCAATCTTCATGTTTAAGGTTGCATCATCTTGTTCTTCGACGTTTCCAGGTACATCACCAGCTTCGACCCTTTTATCACCAGCCAATGCTTCGTATTGACTAATTAAAATCGCTGCTGCTTCCCGGAATGCTTCTTCTGGGGTAATAGTTCCATCAGTATCAACTGTAAGAGTTAACTGTTGGAGGTTAGTATCTTGACCAACACGAGTATTTTCAACTTTGTAACGCACTCTAAGTACTGGTGTAAATACTGCGTCTACCGCGATCATATCGCTATGAAGTCTACCTTCGCTAGAATTCTCAATAGTCAAATATCCACGTCCAGATTCAACAATTAATCTCATCTTTAAGACATACTTAGGGTCATCAATATGACAAATCAATTGGTTTGGATTAGCGACTTCGACTTCTGCTGGAAGTTTAATATCGCCAGCTACTACTCTTTTGTCGCCATCTTTTTCTGATTGCTTGTCGCCCTTCATCTCGAGTGTAAGTTCGATTGGCTCATCGATATGTGTCTTAAAACGAATATTTTTCAAATTAAGCATGATATCGACAACATCTTCACGAACACCTGGGATTGAAGTAAACTCATGAGTTGCGCCTTCGATTGAAAATGCAGTAACTGCTGCACCTTTAACACTAGACAAGAGTACTCTTCTTAGTGAGTTTCCTAAAGTATTACCATAGCCATAGTAGAGTGGCTTAATAACAAACTCTGCGCTTGTATCACTTAATACTTTTATATCAGCTAATGTTGCTGTATGAATATCTTTTGTTATCATTTAAGTCCTCCTTAGCGTGAGTAATACTCAACAATTAATTGTTCATTAATACCTGGTTCAGCTTCTTCGCGTTTTGGTAAACCAGTGATTTCAATTTTCATTTTCTTCCCATCGACCTTCATCCATGAAAGCGTCGTTGCGTTTGACGCGCCAATGACATTTGGAAGATTTTTGAAATATTCGGTCTTAGCCGACTTGGACTTAACTTCCAGAACATCACCCGGGTTCAATCTGATTGATGGAATATCAATCTTATGACCGTTCAATAGAAAATGTCCATGTGATACTAACTGACGTGCTTGACGACGAGTTAGAGCAAAACCGGCACGGTAAACCGCGTTATCAACTCTTCTTTCAAGAAATTCAAGCAATTTCTCACCTGTCAAACCTTCAGCTTTTTGCGATTCGCGCATTAATTTAGCGAATTGTTTTTCGAGTAGGCCATACATCCTACGTACTTTCTGTTTTTCACGAAGTTGTGTAAGATATAGACTTCCGCCTCTCATTCTTTTATCGCCATGTACACCAGGAATTCCAGTTTTCTTCGCCATCACTTTGTGTGCTTTTGGCGCAAGAGCGTATCCTTCACGACGACTTTGTTTTACGATTGGAGAATGATCCCTTGCCATTATGGTTTCCTTTCTCCCTTTGGTCGCACACCACCATGCGCGATCGGGGTTACATCAGTAATACTATCAATCTTAATCCCGACTGTTGAAATTGCACGAATTGCTGCATCACGGCCTAGACCAATTCCAGAGACGTAAACATCTACTGAATTTAATGAATGATTCTTCTTTGCAAGTTCCAAAGCTTTTTCCGCTGCAACACCAGCTGCAAAAGCGGTACCTTTCTTAGAACCACGAAAACCATTCGCACCAGCCGACGAAGCAGTCAAAACACCACCAGCCTTATCAGTTACACTAATAATAGTGTTATTGAAGGTTGCCTGGATATAAACAGCCCCGGCGTTAACGATTCTTTTACTTTTCTTTCCAGCTTTCGTCTTTGGAGCAATTACTTCCCCAGAGTTCTCGACAGCTGTATTATTTACTTCTTCTGCCATTTATTACTCCTTAAGTCTTACTTGCTGCTTTAGGTTGTGCTCCACCGACCGCGATCGCCTTACCCTTACGAGTACGTGCGTTCGTACGAGTACGCTGGCCGTTAGCTGGTAACTTAGCCTTGTGGCGCATTCCCTTATAGGAATTAATATCCTTTAGACGTTTAATATTATTGCTCACGAGACGTTTCAAATCACCTTCGACATGATATTTCTTCGAAATAATGTCATTGATTTTTTGTTCTTCAGCCTCGGTGAGATCTTTCACCCGAGTGGTAGGCTCGATTTTAGCCTCCGCAAGGATTTTCTTACTTGTTGTTCGTCCAATCCCATAAACATAAGTCAATGCAATCCAGACTTGTTTATCGGAAGGGATCACAACACTAGCTATTCTAGCCATATTTTAACCCTGCCTTTGCTTATTCTTAGGTTTTTTCTTATTGATGACTCTAAGCACGCCCTTCCGGCGTACAATGATATCATCAGGCGAGATTTTTTTAACACTTGCACGTACTTTCATAGTGTCAAAATATCCTTTCCTATTATTAGATTATGCTATAAAACACAACTTTGTGTTTTATTGAATTTTACCCCAGTAATTTCACGAGGTAAAAAAACACAATCTTGTTATTATTAATTCTTGAGACGAAAGCTGATTCTACCCTTTGTAAGATCATACGGGGTTAACTCAACCTCGACTCTGTCGCCCGGGATGAGACGAATATAGTTTTTTCGCATCTTCCCACTCATGTGAGCAACAATAACATGGCCATTCTCGAGTTCAACCCGAAACTGGGTATTCGGCAATGCTTCAACAACACTGCCCGTGAGCGTTATCACTTCCTTTTGACTAGCCATAAATTACCCTTCAATTTTAACACGTATTTCAAGTTTTGTAAAGAGAAAAATTGAATTTTATTCCATTATTACTGCTCTTACAAATTGGCGAGAAAGATAAGTCTTCTGGCTCTGAGACCATTCCCCTGTACAAGAGATAATTGTAACCGACTCTTTTCCTCGTTCTGGCGACGAAGAAGCTGTAGACATGTAAGTATTTGCTTCACTAAGTGGAATTGTTTTACTTTCAACTACTTTATAACTGAATATCGTACCGTCCCCTCGCTCAATTTTAACTATATCACCAGCTTGCAAGCTTGGGAGATTTTTAAATACACCGTGTTTAGTAGGACCACCATTATGTCCATCAATGATCAAAGTACCGCCTTGCCCAGGTTTGCTTGAACCTTCATACCAACCCACATCAAAGATGTTTCTTGGAGTATCCAATTCTCCACGCGCATTAACTCCCATTGGTAATATCCGTCTATTTCTTATATTGAGACGATCAATAGTTAAATAGCGTGGGCGATCAGGAGCAACTGTATACTCCCTAATTTCATTTTCAGTCGGCTCTTCTTCAATTAGAGGTTCTTCCTCAGCATCTTCGCCTTCTGGGTTATTCTCTTCTACTACAGCACGTTCTGAACCTTCTTTCTCAGAATAGTAACTTGCTTCAAAAGTCGCAACTTTGATCAAGAAAATCAAGAACAAAATGCCTACCACCGACCAAACAACGATTTTAGTAATTTTACGCCAACCCTTAATCTTCAAGCTCATTATTGAAATCATCGTATGTTATCATTAGAGCTCTAGAATCCACCGACCTTAGATTCTCTAACGCCACCGTCACTACGATTAAAAGTCCAGTACCAGAAATAGATAAACCAATTGGTGCACCAGTTACCATAATAAAGATGTAATCTGTAATAAAAGGAAGCATTGCAATTAAACCAAGCGCTAACGCTCCAAACAAATCTAGTCTATTTACTACTTTACTTAGGTATTTAGAGGTAGTAATACCTGGTCTCACACCCTCAATAAATCCACCTTGCTTCTGAAGATTATCTGCAATCTCTTTTGTATTGAAGATAATTGAAGTATAGAAGTAGGTAAAGAGAAATACTAAAATAAAGTAGAGTGCAGGATAAACAAACCATTGCGCATTAATACCATCCGGATACATAGTAGTAAAATTATTTGCTGAAGGAGCAGAGAAGATTGATACCAAATTCGCACCAATTTCGTTTCCAGGATTTATTGTAGTAATTACCTGCCCAATTAGAGCTGGAAGCGACAAGAATGCTGTAGCAAAGATTACTGGAATTACCCCAGCCGCAATCAGTTTAATTGGTAAAATAGATTTAATACCGCCATAGGAAGAGTTACCATGAACCCGTTTAGCATAGTTTACCGTAATAATTCTCTGTGCTTCATTAAGTTTAACCAGGAAGTAAATTACCACTATCATCGCAATAGTAAACCCAAATATAATCCAGAAAGTCGTAGGATTGAGTGGCAGGTCCATACCAAATAGATTCAACGTTCCAGAAGAAGTGTCAGTTAATGACGCTCCAAGCGTAGCCATTGTAGTTGGGAGTTGTGAAATAATTGAAGCAAAGATCAAAGTAGAAATACCATTACCAATTCCCTGTTCTGTGATTAATTCACCAAGCCACATCAGGATAAGTGAACCAGCCGTCATTGCGGTAACTGAAAGCGCCCAATCACCAGCTGTAGGAACAAATTCCGTTGCTACGTTAGCTGAAATTGTTGATTGATATAGAATAAAGATATAAGCAATAGATTGGACAATAGCTAGAGGAACAGTCAACATACGTGTCCACTGATTAATCTTTCTTCTTCCGGTTTCACCATCATTAGAAAGCTCCTCAAGACGAGGTATAGCTTTAGTAAGAAGCTGTATTATAATCGATCCAGTAATATATGGCGAAAGACCAACTAGAATAATACTAAATGATGCTAATCCACCACCAGAAATCAGATTCAAGAAATTAGAGAAATCAGACTTATCTAGTAGGTTAGATACAGCCTCTTTGAAGGTTGATGCATCCCCCATAGGAACCGGAATCTGCGCCAATAATCTATACGCTACAATAATGCCGAGTATAATCAATACCCGCTTCAACATGTCTTTATTCTTTAGTGACTTGAAAATCGTTTTGAAATGCATAAAACCTCTTGATAACTATATTTAATCATATCACACTACTTCAAAAAAATAAAGGGCTTTACGCCCTTTATTTTTAGAGATTCTCTAGATCTTCTTCGGTTGGGATTTTCGAATCCGACACCTCGAAATCTTCGAGCGGTGCAACACCGGTACCTACAGGGATCTTTCGGCCAATGATTACATTTTCCTTTAGACCCTTCAAGTGATCAACACGACCGTTTATCGCAGCGTTGATAAGTACTCTAGTTGTATCCTGGAATGATGCCGCTGACAAGAACGAATCAGAGAAGATTGACACTTTAGTAATACCAAGTAGCAAGTTCTCAAAGGTGATTGGTTCTTTTCCAGCTGCTTCTAACTCTTTATTCTCCATCATTACGGAAGCTCTAGAAGTGATATCACCAGATACAAAGTCTGAATCGCCAGGATCCTTAACCTGAACTCTCGAAAACATCTGTCTAACCAAGATCTCCAAGTGCTTTGGTGAAATTTCATGACCCTGTGCCGCATAAACGTTAAGAACATCGTTCATAATATAACGTTCAGTAGCCTCAATGCCCTTATATTTCAATAAATCTTGCAAGTTCAAGGAACCAGTAGTTAATCTATCGCCAGCTTTCACCGTATCATTACTCTTTACTACGAGTTCAGCTTCACCTGGGATCTCAATACGCGCCTGTGAAGCAGCAGCTCCAACTAACAAAATTGCATCTTTTACGAGCTCAACTACACCGTCAGTTTCAGCTTTAATTGCTGGTTCATTACCATGCTTTCTAACTAGCGTACTTCCACTTTTTACGCTCTCACCATCTTTAACTGAAGGTTTGCGACCGTTAAGTTCAATTCTTGTGATTGAGCCAGATTGTGGAGTAATCTGTACGATATAGCGGTTATTATCTTCCCAAATTTCAACTGTACCATCGATTGGCGAAACAAACGCCTGACCTTTTGGTGTGCGAGCTTCAAGAAGCTCTTCTACACGAGGAAGACCTCGGGCAATTGCACCAGAACCCGCCACACCAGAACCGTGTTTAGTATCAAGTGTTAGCTGAGTACCAGGCTCACCAAGTGACTGTGCTGCAATTACACCTACTGGCTCATTTGCTGCTACGAGTGACCTGGTTGACATATCTACACCATAAGCCTTACGTGGGATACCTTCAACAGCCGTAGTAGAAAGAATTGATTGAATCTTTACTACTTCAACTTTTTCGTCAGCTTCAATTTGCTCAGCAACTTCTTTAGTAATCAAAGAATCTGCCTCTAGATAACCTGGTACAGGTTCTGCCGTATAACGACCAACCAAGCGCGCACTAAAGCTAATTCCAGAAGCTTCAGTTTCATTGCGATAAACTGCAAATCCTGGATCTTCCGCCTCTTCATCAGTTGTAAAGACATCTTGTGAAACGTCTACTAGACGCCTGGTCAAATAACCAGAGTCTGCAGTACGAAGCGCCGTAGATACCTGACCCTGACGTGCGCCTCGAGTTGCGATAAAGGATTCAAGTGTGTTTAGACCCTTCTTGTAGTTCGATTTTACAGGAAGCTCAATTTCATTGTTATTGATATCTACCATGATACCAATTGTTGCTGAAGCAAGCTTAACCTGAGAAATGTTACCACGAGCACCAGAGTTAACCATCACCGCAATATCAGTATCCATCTCTGCTAATTTCCCTTGTAGAAACTCAGAAATTCTCTTATCAATATCACGCCAGTTTGCAATAGTTAGTTTATAACGCTCATCTTCAGTTACCAACCCATCATTATATTGTTGCTGGATCAATGCAACTTTAGCATCACCTTCGGCAATAAAGTCATCAATCTCATCATATGTTGGATAATCATCTTTAGCAGTAGAGATTGAAGCGATTGTTTCATATTCAAATGCTAAATCTTTCAAATCATCTGCAATCTTTACCATTACCTCTGACCCATATAAATCAAAGATGTCTGCCATTACCTTAGATAGATGTTTCTTAGTTTGAACTGAGTTATCAAACGGATAATCTTTAGGTAAAATTTCGTTAAAGATTACACGTCCTAAAGTAGTGTTACGAATCTCGCGTTTAGCAAATACACGAATTGGAGTTTGAAGAGCGATAATTCCCTGATCATACGCCATTTCTGCTTCATAAACGCTAGAGAATGCTTTAGGATTATCGGTATCAGTTCCAGGCTTGTCATAAGTAAGATAATAAGCACCAAGTACTACATCCTGATAAATAGCAAGTACCGGTGAACCGTCTGCAGGCTTCAAAAGGTTCTTTGAAGCAGACATAAGTTCCTTAGCCTCAAGCTGTGCAGCATCAGACAAAGGTAGATGCACCGCCATCTGGTCACCATCGTAGTCAGCGTTAAAGCCAGAAGCTACTAATGGGTGAAGCTTTATAGCTTTACCGTCAATCAATCTTGGCTGGAAAGCTTGTACCGACAAACGGTGAAGCGATGGAGCACGGTTCAAGAGTACGTATTTACCCTTAATTACTTCATCTAGAGCATCCCAAACTACAGTTTCCTTAGTCTCAATTAAGCGCGAAGCAGCGCGAATGTTATTTGCGTGTTCGTTAGAAATCAACCAAGAAATCACAAATGGTTTGAAGAGTTCAAGTGCCATTTGCTTCGGTAAACCACATTCGTTTAGTTTAAGCTCTGGACCTACTACGATTACAGAACGTCCAGAATAGTCAACTCTTTTACCAAGAAGGTTCTGGCGGAAACGACCTTGCTTACCTTTAAGAAGGTCAGAAAGTGATTTAAGTTTCCTTCTACCATTTGTTGAACTGGCACCTCTTGAACCATGGGCTGCAGAGTTGTCGATCAAAGCATCAACTGCCTCTTGCAACATTCTCATCTCATTGCGACAGATAACTTCTGGCGCATTAAGATCTAAGAGTTTCTTCAAACGATTATTACGGTTAATTACCCTACGATAAAGATCGTTAAGATCAGAAGTTGCAAACCTACCACCAGGAAGCGCAATCATTGGCCTTAGATCTGGTGGAATAACTGGGATTACAGTTAGAATTAGATCTTCAGGATGAATTCCTGCTGATTGTAATCCTTCCAAAGTCTTGAGACGTTTTTGAATTTTCTTTTCCTTTTGGCCTTTAGCTTCTTTTTCTTCTTCGTGCAATTCATCAATTAATTTATCTAGATCAATTTCATCTAGCATTTTCTTGACTGCTGTCGCACCCATTTCTACAGTGATCAAATCGTCATACTCTTCTGGTACATTACGATACTCAATTTCCGTAATTACGCCACCTTTTTTGAAGGATTCGAGCATTGATTTCTTCTGGGTATACTCTTCTTCTAATTCTTGCATCTCTTTAGATTGAGCTTCGGCGAGAGCTTTTGCGTCTGCACCTTCTGCTTTTGCTTCATTTTCATAGCGCAATTTAATCGCATCGCGTGAAGCATTAGTTTGCTCTTCTAGAGAGTTTAAGACCTTAGCGATTTCATCCGTCTTTGCATCTGTAATTAAATACGTAGCAAAGTAAACTACCTTCTCGATATTTTTTACTGTCATATCAAGAAGAAGTGATAATGCTGAAGGCACACCACGCATGAACCAAATATGTGCAACTGGCGCAGCAAGTGCAATATGCCCCATACGTTCACGACGAGTGATTGATTTAGTTACTAAGTTACCTTCTTTATCAACTGCAGCTTCGCGTGATCTTACACCTTTAAGCTTTGAATCATGCGGGTTAATATCCTTAGTTGGTCCAAAGATTCTTTCGCAGAACAACCCATCCCTTTCCGGTTTCTGGGTTCGATAGTTGATCGTTTCTGGTTTTGTTACTTCCCCATAACTCCAATTCAAGATGTCATCGCGGCTCGCTACTGACAATCTAATTGAATCGAAATCTGAAGCACTAATAAAGTTATCCATCCACGCCATATTAGAACTCCTCTCCGAGATCAACGGTGCCATTGTCTTCATCGTCAATCTCCGTTATTTCGATACCTTCTTCCGCCATCATCGCTTCCGCCTCGGAATCATCGAGGTCCAGAATCTGCGGCTCGGTATCTTTCTTATGTTGATCATAGATTGATTGATCATCTTTATCTCTTTCAATTTCCTTCGATGTCTTTTCGATCACATCGCCAGCATCTGTCGCTTCACCATGATCTAATAGGTCAACTTTAAGACCAAGACCTTGAAGCTCTTTAACTAGAACGTTAAAGCCTTCTGGGAGTTTTGGTCCTTCAATTGGTTCATGTTTAATGATTGCTTCGTATGCTTTTGCTCTACCGTAAACATCATCAGACTTGATCGTCAACATTTCTTGTAGGGTAGTAGCGGCACCGTAAGCCTCAAGAGCCCAGACCTCCATTTCCCCAAAGCGCTGACCACCATTCTGTGCTTTACCACCAAGTGGTTGCTGTGTGACCATTGTGTATGGACCAGTCGAACGAGCATGGATTTTATCTTCTACCATGTGGTGAAGTTTCAACATATGCATAATACCGACTGAAGTACGTTCATTGAATGGTTCACCAGTTAGACCATCAAACAATTGAACTCTACCGTCTCTATTAAATCCAGCTTTCTCAAGCTCATCGCTAATTATTTCATCTGGCACACCATTAAATGAAGGTGTTGCAACTTTATAGCCTAACGCCTTAGCTGCCATACCAAGATGCGTTTCAAACAACTGTCCAAGATTCATACGGCTTGGTACGCCCATTGGTGAAAGTACAATATCAATTGGAGTACCATCTGCCATGAATGGCATATCTTCTACAGGCAAGATTCTAGAAACTACACCCTTGTTACCGTGACGTCCAGCAAGCTTATCGCCAACGCCAATCTTACGCATTTCTGCAACAAAGATTTTAATTTGCATAATCACGCCAGCTTTAAGTTCGTGACCTTGTTCACGAGTGTAAACTCTTACATCAACTACCTTACCAGTTGAGGAACCATTCATTCTGACTGAAGTATCGCGAACATCCTTAGCTTTTTCACCAAAGATAGCACGAAGAAGTCGCTCTTCAGAGCTAAGCTCTTGTTCACCCTTTGGTGTAATTTTACCAACTAAGATATCACCATTTTTAACTTCAGAACCAACGGTTACGATGCCATCTTCACCAAGATGTCTCAAAGAATGTTCTGAAACGTTTGGAATATCACGAGTTACCTGTTCTGGACCTAACTTCGTTTCACGTACTTCCACATCAAAGTCTTTAATGTTAATCGATGTTAAAGTATCGTCTTCAACTAAGCGATTTGAAATCACAATCGCGTCATCCATGTTGTAACCACGCCATGGCATGAATGCTACTAGCAAATCTCGTCCTAGAGCAAGCTCGCCATCGTTAATAGATGCACCTTCGATCAAAGTGTCACCTTTTTTAACTTTTTGGCCACGCGCTACTACTGTCCTTTGGTTATAACATCTGTCATCGTTAGTCTTTTCAAAGTGTTGTAATTTGTATTCTTCATTTCCACCTTTTTCGTAAGCTACGATTACGGATTCGCCATCTGCTTTCTTTACTACACCAGGACCTTTTGCCATCACAATCTGTGAAGTGTTTTTAGCGACTTCACGTTCAATACCAGTGCCAACTACTGGATTGTCTTGTCTAAGAAGTGGCACTGCCTGTTTCTGCATGGCGCAGGCCATGAGAGAACGGTCAACACGGTTCTTTTCTACGAATGGAATCAAGCTAGCTGAAACACCAAGAATTTCCTTATGTGCTGCATCAATGTGCGTTACCTTCTTAGCTTCAACCTGTGCAGGAGTTCCATGGACCCTAGCTGATACCCAATCTTCAACAAATTTACCATTTTTATCTAATTTAACTGATGCATCGGCGATAATCATATCGTTTTCGGTATCTGCGTCCATATAAACAATTTCATCAGTAACTTTACCATTTTTAACTACACGATAAGGCGCTTCAATAAATCCATATTCATTGATTCTCGCATAGGTAGCAAAGTTAAGTACCAAACCTACGTTTCCACCTTCTGGTGTTTCTACGGTACAAATACGTCCATAATGGGTTGGGTGAGCATCGCGTACGTCAAACCCTGCACGTTCCCGAGTCAAACCACCAGGACCCATGCTAGATAGACGACGCTTGTGTGCTAATTCTGAGAATGGATTTACTTCGTCCATCAACTGTGAAAGCTGTGAGGTAGCAAAGAATTCTTTCACAGCAGCAACTACTGGACGAGAGTTCAAAAGTTGAGAAGGTGTAACTTCCTCAAGATTCGCCATTGACATACGATCTAAGATATTTCTTTGTAATCTTAGCATACCTAGGCGGAATTGCCTTTGAACAAGCTCACCAACTAATTTAACACGACGATTAGATAACGAATCAATATCGTCAGCTGGTTCTTGTGTATTATTCAAACGAATAATCTCTGCAATAATTGCAACGACATCTTTCATCTGTAGAGTTCTATACTCTGGTTTATTAGGAGTATCAAATCCTAAACGGCGATTCATCTTAAAACGACCAACACTTGAGTAGTCATAACGCTTTGGATCAAAGAACATTCTTTCAATCATTGATTTTGCGTTTTCGACCGTAGCGAGATCACCTGGACGAATACGACGGTAAACCTCAAGCAAAGCTTCGCCTTGACTTGATGACATATCTTTTTCAAGTGTTGCTTCAATGTAACGCTTGTCGCCAGTGTCAACCTTTTCAAAAGCTTTCTTGATTTCAGATTGTTTCATTCCGAGAGCTCTTAAGAACGTCGTAACAGGGATTTTTCTGCGTCGATCAATCTTAATATAAATTGCTCCGTTTGAAGCTGTTTCAAACTCAAGCCATGCACCACGACCCGGAATGATTTTTGCGCCGTAATAGCGACTCATTCCAACTGTGTCAGCATTAAAGAATACCCCAGCTGAGCGAATCAATTGTGAAACGATTACACGTTCTGTACCGTTAATCACAAAAGTTGCCCTCTCGGTCATCCAAGGATAGTCACCAAAGTAGATATCCTGTTCTTTTTTCTCGCCAGTTGTCTTGTTTTCAAGTTCAACTAGAACGTGCAATGGAGCCTCATAGGTCGCCAAATTATATTTTGCTTCTTTTTCTGTTTCCTTAGGATCTTTGAAATAATAATCCTTAAATCGGAGCGAAAGTTTCTGACCGGTGTAATCGTCAATTGGATTCAACTCAGCAAAAACCTCCCTCAGACCATTCTTGACAAAGTCTTCCCATGAATCCTTCTGATGTACAATCAGATCAGGAATCGGGAGCGCTTGGTCACCTTCGGTGAAGAAAACTCTTTCACCAGCCTTCGGTTTTGTAGCCATTCTACCTCTTTTTCTTTAGTGTTATTAGTATCTTTTTTGATATTCTCGAAAAACTAGATTTAACTCCTAAAAATAGTCTTTCTAAATATCTCAGCGCCGAAGATTACTGCCCGTTTTTCCCCGTCTAGTTGCCAATTATTAGGGGTTAGACAAAAACAAGGCACACTACTTCACATCTTATTGTAGCATAGAATTTTCAAGCTATCAAGATATTTTTTCAAAAAACCAAAAAATCGTCCAACGGCAGACGATTTTTTAGACATATATAAAACTCTCAACTATGTTTTTTGTGTTATCTTCAAGCAAACTCGCAGTTAGTTAGCTTGTATTCTATTATAAACATAAACAGATTTTTGTCAAGAACTTTTTATCTAAAAAACCAATAAAAATATGCCTTAATCTGTTAAAATTAAGACATATTTTCCATTAAGATTTTAGATATCAAGATCGTCTAAATCTGCTAATTCAGCACGAGTTTTCTCAGCTAATTCAGAAGATTCTTCTTCTGGTTCTTCCTCTGGTTTTTCTTCAGTTTCCTCAACGCTTTCAACTTCTTCAACATCTTCAATATCTTCCTCTACTGGTTCTTCACTATTTTTTTCCGCACGAGCTTCAATATGAGTACCTTCCTCATCAGTATTTACAATCTTCAAATTATAACGTGCATCTTGTTTTGTACCGAGCGCCCTTAGAAGTACTCTAATTGCTTGAGCCGTCACACCGCGCTTACCGATAACACGACCTACGTCCGCAGGATCAACTGTCAGAGATAAAAGCACACCCTTTTCGTCGATTTTTCGTTCGACTGCTACTTTATCGGGATTGTTGACTAAAGTTTTTACGATATATTCTACGAATTGCTGATCAATAGTAGCCATTTTTTTCTCCATTTAAATTTACTATAACTATATTATAATTGAAAAACCCTCTAAGCGCAAGAATAGTTTTTTAAACTAGAAGACTGCTAAAGTGTAAAGAATAGTTTTTTTGTAAAACTTTTGTGAACCCAATAAAAATAATAATCTCCCAAGGCGAGTACGGAACTGGAATTCCGACGCAGCCTTGACGGAGATTATTATTTTTTATTAGGCGTGAAACAAATCGTTTACAAAAAAACTATTCTTTACGCTTCTGTAGCCTCTGTAGTTTCAGAAGCTTCAGTGGTTTCAGCTGGTGTTTCTGCTTCTGGAGCAGTTCCAGCTGGTGCCTCAGCCTCAGAAGCTTCTGGAGCTTCTGCTTCAACTGGTGCTTCTTCCTTTGGTTGATTCTTGCGTAATTTGTCTGCGTGCTTTGCAACTGCACTCTTCTTTGGAGTTTCCTTATACCATTTTGGTAATTTTACACCATTTTTCTTCAAGATAAATGCAACTCTTGAAGATGGTTGTGCACCATTAGACAAATATTTTTCTACTGTTTCCTTATCTAAGGTCAAAGCCTTAGTTGCAGGGTTATAGTTGCCGACCTCAGCCACTACGCGCCCCGAAAGAGGATGGCGCTGCGCTTCTTGGACGACTATCCGGTACGTAGGATAATGCGCCCGGCCTTTACGTTGCATGCGAATCGCTAGCATTTTTTCTCCTTAAATTACTTAATTCAAATCATTATATCATATTTAAGATAAAAAGGGAAGCCCCATAAACTAAACCTATTTAGGATTCCCTATTTCATCCCATTCTGGATAATTCGTACGTGGATATTTCTCGCGATATTTCTTAATTCCCTCACGCGCTGCAATAGATTGAGCATCCTGTTTTGAATGTCCTTGACCTTGTCCAACAAATTTTTCGCCCACAAAAACTCCAACCGTAAACGACTTATCATGATCCGGCCCATCTTCTTTAAGGGTCCGATAAACCGGCGCTACGTTCTCAAATTTTTGAGTTATCTCTTGGAAATAGGATTTTGGATCCCGCCAAAGTCCTTCCTCGCGAATTGTCTCAATCTTAACCAAAATATGCTTAGCAATGAAATCTTTTGCCGCATCATATCCTTGATCTAAATAAATCGCTCCAATTACCGCTTCAAAACAATCAGCTAAAATCGCGTCGTGAGCTCTCTCAGTTCCATTCTGTTCACCTTTAGAAAGTCTAACTAGTGGTGCGTACCCCAATTCCTTACCGGCATCACAAATTGATTCAGTTCTTACAAGTGCCGCCCTTTGTGCAGTCATAGTCCCTTCAGGATCATCATATGTCCGATACAGAAAATCTGAAGTAACTAGCTCCAAGACTGCATCGCCTAAAAATTCTAACCTTTCATTATGTTTTGCCGTCTTTTTATGCTCATTGACATAACTTCTATGCGTTAAAGCCGTAATCAAAAGATTAATATCATTGAATTCGAGCCCTAACTTTTCTCGCGCAAATTCTTGATAAATTTCTTGCCCCATTTTCCTCCTTTAAAAATCTCCTGCCCTAATTTTTTTCTTTGCAACTAACATAAGTTTTTCAATATCTTCGTATTCAATTGCCTCTAAAGCATCCGTAAACGAAAACCATTTAATCCCTTTCATCCATTTTTCAGGGATTGGTCTTTCATGGTCATCTAATGCCTGTACTAGATAAACTTGAGTAGTCATTAATACCAACTTGTCCATTCTGCGGTATTTAAAATGAATCTTACCAAGCCAAGTTAAGATAGAGACGTTCTTTAATCCTGTTTCTTCCTCTATCTCGCGCCTTGCAGTAACCTTAGCGGTCTCACCTGGTTCAATATGACCTTTTGGTATTGTCCAACGCTCTTTAGAATCTTGAATTAAAAGAATCTGAATATCTTTTTTATCTCTAGTAAACCTAAAAATTATCCCTCCAGATGTCGGTTCGCGAACAATTGACTGGATAGCAGTTTTCTTTCTAAAAACCGCAGATCTAAACTTGTCGAAAGCCGATTCTTTAATTCTCTCCGTCGGCAAGGCTTCCGGAACTTTCAGTCTCCTTTTCGCTAGAGGTTCGCTCACGCTCACCGTCTGCTTTATCTGCCCCGTCCTCGGTCTTCTCTTTTGATCCATCATTATTTTCTTCTACAATCCCGAGCTGTTTGTATGCAGTTCCAAGTACCCCATTAATAAATCTTGAGGAATTCTCAGAACCAAACGCTTTTGCAAGCTCAACAGCCTCGTTAATAGCAACCTTCGGTGGAATCGTATCTCCACATTCCGAAAGTTCATACAGCCCCATCCTTAAGACATTGCGATCTATCGCAGAAATTGCGCTAATCGGCCATTCTGGTGCTAACGGAGTTAAAGCCTTGTCCAGGGTCTCAAAATTTTCAGAGACCTTATGAGCAAGGTTATAAACAAATTCCGTATCACCCAAAGATTTTTCATATGGCTCGATATTTTTTGCAATAATCGTGTCTAAATCGACTTCTGGGTCGTTTGCGAGGGTTCTTAGTTCATATTCGTACAAACTTTGCAGAACAATTACTCTACCTAAATGTCGATTACTTGCCATATTCTTAAACTTCTTTTCTCTTTAATGTTTTAACTTTTAAATTCGGAGTTTTCTTCTTCGTTTCAAAAGCCTTAACTGGAGAAGTTTTATTAACTCTTCTAGCAAGCTTAAGGCGAAGATGACTCCGTCGTAGTCCAGTTTTTCGCGGGCTACTCTGTTTCTTAGGTTCAGGCATCTTGCTCCTTATTTTAATAGATAATTTTGTTTATTTTACCACCTTTTACTAAACTATTCAAGACTTGACAGAACACATAAAACATTATGAAACTAAATAGCCCCAATTTTCTTCAATGCCTTCTTAATTGCTGGGCGATCAAAACCCACAATTTTCTCCCCATTAATCTCTGTTACCGGCACCGCACTAATCCAGTCCTCCTTCGTAGCATCCATTTCTATGTATTCTACACCCTTTTCATCCAACCAATCCATTAAAGCATGGCAATATGCACAAGTTGGTGTTGTATAAATTTTTACCTTTTCCATATCTCAATTATACCATACATAGCAATCCCGGCCGCCACCGACACATTAAAGGATTCTTTTTGTCCTTTCATCGGGATTTCCGCAAACAAATCAATTATCTCATGGAGTGAATAATCTATCCCATGAACTTCTTCACCTAGCACCAATACTACCTTGCCAGATAACAGCTTTTTAAAGCCATTACTTCCTAAAGCAAAAAGTTTATTAGTCTCAATATTATTCTCTAACCCTACGATCTGCCAACCTTGTTCTTTTAACTCATTTAATTTAGATTTTATATCATCAGACGAATAAATTTTTAACATATCTTCCGCGCCTAACGCTGTTTTATGTATCTCTTTATCTAATTTATCCCTTAAATGAGGCAGTAAATTCTTGTCATGAACTCTAGGCGTATAACCAGACAAAATCACTTTATTTACTCCAAATCCTTCCGCCGTTCTAAGAATTGCCCCCACATTATAACAAGAACGAATATTATCCAATACTAAAACCAATTTCATAAAAATATGATATAATATTTTTAATGAAAAATCAAATTATCACCAATTTAATTAATGGCAAAATCGTCACCATCCCCACTGAAACCGTGGAGGGTTATTCTGTCTCTCTAAAATCCAAAAAAGCTATCAGAGATCTCATGGGTCTAAAAGATCGCGATTTTAATTCTGGAAAAGTCTTCACTCTCGTCCCAGAAAGCATTACTGCAATTTCTAAATACGCTATTATCCCAGATGCAGCAAAGCACCTCATTGATCGATATTTCCCTGGTGAACTCACTCTAATATTACCTAAAAACCCAGATTTTCATCATTTTTATTATGATCATTACAATACTATCGGCCTCCGCATTCCAGATCATCCATTATTTGCTAAAATACTACCAGAAACCGGTCCACTCATACTAACCTCCGCAAACCCAAGAGGTGGCACCCCTAAATCTTTCACCGGACATAAACCCTCAACAATTATTGACTTTACCAAGAATACCCCTAAAATCATCCGCCAAGGAGATCTTATAATTCCTAACTTATAATCCTCAAGTAAGCACTTAGTTTTATTCCGGTAAACTCCCTGAAAATGTGATATAATACATCTTATGGAAAGATACGAACCACTAAAAATCGAACAAAAATGGCAAAAAATCTGGCAAGAAACTGATGCTTTTAAAGCTACCGAAAAACCCGGTACTCCTAAAATGTTTCTAGCTGAGATGTTCCCTTACCCATCTGGGGCTGGCCTCCATGTTGGTCACGTCAGAAATTTCACCATAGTCGATGTTTTAGCTAGGTTCTATGCTCAGCAAAAGCTAAACACTATGCGCCCATTCGGATATGATACCTTTGGACTTCCAGCTGAAAACTACGCTATTAAAACTGGAACTGCGCCTCAGAAAACCACTAAAGAAAACATTGATAATTTTAGAAAACAAGCAAGGAAGCTTGGTTATGCCATTGACTGGTCACGCGAGATTAATACCTCTGATCCAGAATATTATCGTTGGACTCAATGGTGTTTCCTGCAGCTCTATAAAAAAGGCCTCGCCTATCAAAAAGAATCATATCAATGGTGGTGTCCAGTTGATAAAACCGTTCTAGCTAATGAACAGGTAGAAGGAGGATGTTGCTGGCGCTGTGGTCACGAAGTTGAAAAGAAAAAAATGAAACAGTGGTTCTTTAAAATTACAGATTACGCCGATGAACTTCTTGATGAGATTGATAACCTAGATTGGCCAGAAAAAATTAAGACTATGCAAAAAAACTGGATTGGTCGCAGTGCTGGTGCAGAAATTGAATTTAAAACTACTTCTTCACAAAAAATCACCGTATTCACAACAAGACCAGATACAATTTTAGGCGCTACATTCCTAGTTGTCGCTCCAGAATACTCGGGTCTTAATTATATCCTAACCGATGATACTCGCGATAAGGTTCTAGCTTATAAAGCCGAGGCTCTAAAAAAATCTGAAATCGAACGCCAAGAAAACAAAGAGAAAACCGGCGTTTTTACCGGCAGTTACGCCATCAACCCAGCCACAAAAGAGCAAATCCCGATTTACGTCGCAGATTACGTACTGTCTAGTTATGGGACCGGCGCGATTATGGCCGTACCAGCTTACGATGAACGTGACCGTGAATTCGCTGAAATTTTTGATCTGCCAATCGTTGAAGCAGAACTTGTTGATAGAGATCTCTATGGCACACCAAAAACAACTTACCGTATGCGTGACTGGCTAATTTCTCGTCAACGTTATTGGGGTTGTCCAATTCCAATCGCTTACGATAAAGACGGTAATCCACATCCTATCCCAGAAGACCAACTTCCAGTTCTTATTCCTGAAATAAAAGATTATCAACCAGACGAATCAGGCCGCTCAGCTCTCGCTAAAGCCACTGACTGGTTAAAGGTAAAAATCCCAGTTAAAGACGAAAAAACCGGTAAAACCCATCTTGAAGAAATGACGCGTGAAACCGATACCTTAGACGGCTATGCTTGCTCAAGCTGGTATCTCTGGCGCTACGCTTCCCCACATGATAAAGATGCTGCATGGGATCCTAAAGCTATCAATTATTGGGAACCTATCGATATTTACGTTGGTGCTGACCATGCTGTCGCTCATCTATTATATATCCGCTTCTGGTGTAAATTCTTTGCTGACGAAGGCTATCTTCCATTCCGTGAACCAGTAAAAAAGCTAATTTACCATGGTTACATTAATGCCCCAGATGGCAAAAAAATGAGCAAAAGTAAAGGCAATGTAATCGATCCTCTCGACGTCATCAATGAAGGATATGGTGCTGATACTCTCCGTACTTATGAAATGTTTATTGGTCCGGTTGAGCTTGATGCAGCTTGGAATCCTCGCTCCGTTGGCGGTGTCTATCGCTTCCTAAATCGTTGCTGGACTCTATGTTTTAAAGAAAAAACTGCTGGTTCTAAAGATTCCCTAGTTATTCGCAATAAAACTATTAAGAAAGTCACCGAAGACATTTATCGTTATAATTTCAATACCGCCGTTGCAGCATTAATGGAATACGTGAATGAATTATATAAAATCGGCGCAGAAAACGAAGATCTGATTGTCTTAGCAAAGCTTCTCAAACCTTTTGCACCTCATCTTGCATCTGAAATGCTTGAAAAGCTAAATGCCGACGATGAATGGCCAACTTGGAATGAAAAATACCTCGTTTCCGATACGGTAGAGATAATAGTCCAAGTCAATGGTAAACTTCGCGCTAAACTCAGTGTTTCCACTTCTGATCTTGAGGACGAAGAAAAGATTACCAATCTCGCTCTTAAAGATGAAAAGGTTATAACCTACACTAAAGATGGAGTAAAGAAGACTATATTCGTTAAAAAAGCTAAACTTTTAAATATCGTTGTTTAGTCTACTGGAAGACCGATCACTTTTCGATATATATTTTCAAACTTGTCAAGCGTTCGTTCAAAGTCGTGTAAAGACGCAATTTCTATAGATTTTTTGCCATATTTTTCTCTTAAATCTTTGTTAGACAATAATTTAGTCATCGCTTTAGAAAGATCATCGATATTTCCGGATCGACATAAAACTCCATTTTCACCATTACGACATACTTCAGATACTGCACCCTTGTCTACGGCAATCAAAGGTAAACCAGTCGCTGCAGCCTCAATTAAAACAAGACCTTGGGTTTCAATCTCTGATGCCGTTGCAAAAATTGCTCCAACTTTATACACCTCATACAAATCATCCTCTACCACTCTACCTAGGAAATGAATTTTCTCATTATCGTCATATTTTTTTATCAATCCATTTTTTGCTACACCATCACCTACTACCACTAGTTCCACTTCGGGCATTTTCTCACTCATCTTTAAAAATGCCTCAATTACTAAGTCAACTTTTTTCTCTGGATCAACTCTTCCAACATATAATATAATTAGTTTATTTTTTGGTATCTTGTATTTTTTATAAATCTCAGCATCCGCATTCCCTGGTTTAAAATTAGATAAATCAACCCCACTAGAAACTGCCGCAATAGGTATATTGAGTTCTTTTCCATGTGACAGTAAATGACGAATCGCTTGTTCTGTCGGCATTGTAACAAAATCACTTTTACTCTGGCGATTTCTAAAATATGAAGAAAGTAACGCATTCGCCGGTTTTTTTACTATTCCTGGAACTTTCAAAGGATCGGTTAAAACTTCTGGCTGGTTATGCTCAGTCGTAACTACCGGGATATGATGCTTTCTAGCATATGACACGACAGACAATCCAATCGGATCAGAAACTTGAACGTGAACTACGTCTGGCAAAAATCTATCTAAAACTTTCTTAACCTCACCTTGCGGAAAAATCGACACCCTAAAACCATGCTTATATAGAAGACGCGGCATCCGAACTCCAAAAATTTTCTTTTGTTCCGGAACTGAATGAATCTGATCAGGATAGATCTTTGCCTCAACGGATCTTAAATATTTAACTCTTACCCCATCTACTACTTTTGAATAAGATTTTCCGGTTTGCGAAGGACATAAGACTAAAACATCATTTCCACGCTGAGCTAGCCCCTTCGCTAAATTATGAGAGAATACTGCCACCCCGTTAATCATTGGGTGATATACTGCTGTAGCAATTACTATTTTCATTTTTCTCTCCTAGAAAGCGCTTATCTTATAAACTTTTTGCCTTATCTAACTGCGGATCCCGCATTGCATTAATATCCTCATACGACCTATCAACTTCATAATCCGGTTTAATCCCTGTCTTATTAATGGATCTATCATTTGGTGTATACCATTCTGCTGTAGTCACTTTAAGCACTGAACCTCCAGATAATTCTAATAGCTGCTGGACCACACCTTTTCCATAGGTTGTCTTTCCAACGATAGTAGCCTTCTTATAATCCTGCAAAGCACCAGCTGTAATCTCCGAAGCTGAAGCGGTTGTCTCATTTACTAAGACAATTGTTTTCATATCTTTTAAGATAGCTTTTCCAGATAAGGCAGAAGTCGTTGCGTCATCAGAATGAATCGATTTCTGGGTTACAATATTTTCTCCATCAATCCATAGACTTAGAAGATCCCTTGCCGCAGAAACATAACCACCACCATTTCCACGTAAATCCAAGATAACTTTCTTCACTCCTTTTTTAGAAAACTCTTTAGCAAACTCCTGAACAAGTAACCCAGTATTACTATCAAATCTTGTGACAGTCACAATTGCCGTAGAACCATCATACTCTACATAAGCTGATACATTATTAATCTCTTCACGTTTCATAGTAAAGGATTTTTCCTTACCATCTCGAACTACCGTCACCGTTACTTCTGTATCTTTCTCACCACGCATTTTCTTAGCGATTTCTTCCGTAGACATCTTATAAACTTCTTCACCATCGACTTTGTAGATAATATCTCCTGCTAAAATACCTGCCTTACGGGCTGGATTATTCGGCAAAGTTCTTAAGACTCTAACATATCCATCTCTCATCCCCATCTCAACACCAATCCCATTTCCAACATTGCCATGCAATTCATCATAAAAATCGTTCGCATCATTAGCGCTCATATAAACAGTGTAAGCATCACCAACTGCTTCAACTAAACCTTTTTTAGCCCCCTCAATTACGCTATCAGCATTAATCTCACCGTTATAATTCTCAACTAACTTATTATAAACTTCATCAAGAGATGACCAATCAACATTGCTATTAGAAGAATTGATTCCTAAATATGGCGCAAAGCCACCAAACCAATTATGGAAATTTAAGCCTAAAACCAAGCCAACAACCAGGGTAACCGCACCGATAATAATTGCGTTCCCAAGGCTAACTTTTTTCTCTTTCCACTCTTCTTCTTCCATTATTCCATTTTAGCATAAAAAAACCAAAAACGAAATGCAAAAGCTATTTCAAATGAATATAATTAAAGCTTCTAGCAACACCTGCCGAAATGTTTCTAGCTCCAAAATCACCCATTCTATAAACGCCGGAGTAAAGGTAAGTAGCAGAAGCATTATTATATTCAGTCACATTAATAGATCCATTTGCTTCCACACTTTCAACCCAGAAAACGTGTCCATAAGCTCCACTATCGATCTGACCAATTGAACCAGCCTCTGGATTATGGTCAACTCTGTAACCAGCTGAACGTGCACGATTGTCCCAGTTGTATGCATTGCCCCATGCCAAATACAAATCATATTGCTCATAAGCTTTCCACCCAACATAACTCACACATTCACAGACGTAACCACCAATATAACGACCATTAACAGTAGTACCATAAGCGTCCTGCCGCGCCGGACAATCTCCTTGCCATGGATAAGTATTTATACCCGTATATACGTTACCAGTATAACGTTCTGGGTGAGCTTCCTGTTCTTTTCTTTCTGCTTCACGCTGAGCTTCTTGTGCCTCTTTTGCTACTGCAGCATACGCATTAGCGTCATTTTCATACTTTGTCACCAATGCTTGTTGTTCGGATCGTTTAGAAACTAAAGCCGTACGCGCTGTTTGAAGTTGAGCCAATAATTCTTCAACTTCTGCTTTATCTGCTTCCAATTTTTCCTTTGCATTTTTAACAACAGTTGCCGTTTCAGTTATCTGAGCTTTTGCCACTTCTTCACGCGCCGCCTTTTCTGCTAAATCAGAAATCGAAGTAGAGCCAGCTAAAACTCTAATCGGTTCTGCATCAGATTCAAAATGCATATTAATTAAAAGCTCTGCCAAGGCTTCTTGTTCTTCATTTAATTTAGCTTCTGTTTCTTTTATTTGCTTTTTTAAATCATTTACATTTGCTTGCGTTTCTGCAATTTCAGCCTCTTTTCCGGCAATTTCTGAAGACAATTCGGCAACTTTCATCTGATAAGCATTTGCTGAACTTGCTGCTGCCGCTGCATTTTTATTTGCTTCCTCTTCCTTAGCTACCGCCGCCATACAAGCAGACGAATTCTTACAAGCCTTAGATATAGCCATAGTGTCCAAACTAAAGAAAACTAAACCTAAAAATGGTACAAACAACAACGTCATCACGAAGGATATAATAAATTTCTGTCTTGTTTGTTTTTGCTTGCTCATACTTAAATTATAACATAAGAACTATGTTTTATGCAAGTATTTTGAAACTGCCAGTCTAGCCGAAATCCGGCCTATTAAACCGCCAGAAACAATAAACACTAAGTAAACTAAAATCAGCTTATTAGACTGCAAAACATCTAAAATTGAATCAATATTAATACCATACCCAGAAAGTTTTGGCGCCATAAACATAAAGCCAAAATAAGAAATCGTTGCTGCAACTATTCCAGCTATCACTCCACTTATTTCTGCTTCAACTAGGAACGGACCACGAATAAATCCCTTTTCCGCACCAACTAATTTCATCATATAGATCTCTTCCCGACGTGAGAAAATTGCCATCCGAATAGTTGAAAAAATTATCAAAATTGAAATAATTAAGAACACCACTGCAAGAATAATGCCACCAGTTCTAGCAATTCTAGCCCACGATGTAATCGTCGCAATTTCAGCCTGATTCACGTCATATGTTGGCGCCTTGCTAAGATCAACATATTTTTTAAACAGTTCATCTTCTTCTACAATTTTTCTAATACTATCAAGATTATCCACATCGTAAACCTTAATCCTCATTGTAGCCTGCATCTTACCGATCATTAATTTTTCCATATCTTTATCCAAGATATTTAAAACTTCTTCACTATCAGTGTTTTCCTCTAGGAATTTCTTATATTCTTCTTCGGAAGTAGAAGTAGTAACTTCTTTAATATTTTTATCTTCTTTAATTGTGTCTGTAAGATCGTCTAATAGTTCCCTAGTCGTACTTGGCTGGAAATATACAGTAATATCAATTTTATCTTTCATCATCTGCGCAGTACTCGTCAATATCACGCTTGCCACAATCGTCACAAAAAGGATAATCAAAGTAATCGCCATGACAATAGTAGCTGCCGCCGAAAGCCAAATGTTTCTACCAAAGCCTTTTGCACCATATTTCACTATCCTAGATTTTTCCCTTAGCGGATGTTTCGCTCGGGTTTTTTGCATGGTTTTTAAACTCTTTTTTGAAACCGTCTTTAGCTTTTTTTCTTTAGTAACCTTTTCCTCGCCCCTCTTCGTCATTGTACTAGTCTCCTTTTTAGTTTCAAAGCATGACCTGGAGTTTGAACTGCGCGCGCAGGCTTAGCTGGCGTCTCATCCAGCTTATAAATACCATTATTCTTCTGATCATCAACAATCTTTCCGTTTTTCAAAGTCACAACGCGTTTCTGAAGAGTATTTACAATATTTTCATTATGAGTAGTAACTAAAATCGTAGTCCCAAAATCATTAATCTTCTTTAGAAGTTGAATAATTTCTTCTGTGGTTAATTTATCCAAGTTTGCCGTTGGCTCATCTGCAATTAAAATCTTTGGCTGTCTAGCTACGGAACGCGCAATTGAAACTCTTTGTTGCTGACCGCCGGACAATTGATCTGGGAATTTCTTTGCCTGGTCAAGCAAATCAACTAATTCCAGAACCTTTGGTACGGTCTTTCTGATTTCTTTACTACTCATGCCAGCAATTTCTAAAGCAAAAGCTACATTTTCATAAACTGTTCGCCTAGGTAAGAGTTTAAAATCCTGAAAAACCACACCTAATCTTCTGCGATAACCAGGAATATGGCGCTTTTTTACGTAATCAAGGTCGATACCACCAATTACAATTTTTCCAGAGTCTGGATTTTCCTCTTTAGTAATCATCTTCATTAGAGTTGATTTACCGGCTCCAGATTTACCCACTAAAAAGACAAACTCATTCGGTTCAATGTGAAGAGATACATTATCCAATGCTGGATGTTCGTCGCCAGGATATTTTTTTGTTACCGAATCAAGCAATATCATGCTTCTAATTTTAACATAACCACTTAATTATTACAACTTTTCCAGCTTATCCATTACACTCTCGTCAAACTGATCAAATACTAATCTAACAGAGATATTTTTCTTTTCTTCACCTTCTGGCTGATAAATATCAAGTGGTAAGATCTTCACTTCAAGTCCAGCATCAGATGTAATCCTTCTGATTTTATTCTCTAATTCACCATAAGCATCAGTTGTTGAAACTGTCAGATCTCTAGTTTCTTTTTTTCTAAGATCAATTACTTTTTTTTGAGATCCTAGATTTAATAACATATCTAAATCAATTTCAAAACCTGCAAGATATGGCGCCAATTTGAAATCGTTTCGGACTGAATTCCTAAACTCACCGACCACGCCAATAAACTGATTACCTGCCAAGATTTCTGCCGAGCGCTTTAACTCAAATGGTTTTGTCTCTGCAGATTTGTTTTTGAGCGGAACAAATTGAACGTCAATATTATATTCGTCGAAAATCATTTTTGCATATTTTTTTGCCTTATAAAACGCTGTTTCATTATTCTTTCGTTCTGCAACCACAAAACCAAACGACATCTTTTCTACTGGAACCGATTCAGTATCAAGACCCCATTCTTTTCGATAAACCTTATTCATTTCAAAAATCGCAAATTTTTCAACCGGTAATTTTTCGTTTAAATAAGTCTTTTCAAGCAAGCTTGGTACAATAGATTGTCTAATATACTGTAATTCCGGAGAGATAGAATTAATTACTCTAAATGAATTATTCGGATCCTGACCTGCACGCTTCAATAGTTTTTCGCTTACAAAACTATAATCCAATAGTTCATTAGCGCCATATTTAACCATTAATTGACGCAAACTACTCTTTAAACCAAGCATTTTGTTCTTTTCAGCCGAACCATGAAGAGGCAAGGTAGAAACGATATTATCATATCCGAGCAATCTTCCAACTTCTTCAATAATGTCTTCTTTAATATGAATATCTGTTCTCCATTTTGGCGCTGTAACTTCAATTTCTTCACCAGCACCCTTTACGATAAAACCAACATTGGATAAAGTATCGACAATTAGTTTCTTATCGTGCGCAGTACCAAGTAAGCCATTAATCTCACTTATTGTAATTTTTACAACAATATCCTTGACCTCTTTAGGGTACTTATCAGCCACATTGGATACTTTAAAGCCTTCCGCTAGCATTCCAGCACAAGCTTCCGCAACATCTAAAGTCTGATAAGGAGATTGTCCTTTGGTAAACCTAGTAATTGCTTCCGAGAAAATTCCATGCGCCATTTGTGTTTTTCTTAAGTTATACAAACTAAAGGTAGCTGACTCAATAATTATATTCTTGGTATTTTCATCAATCATTGTTGACTTACCGCCCATTGCGCCGGCTAGAGCCACTGCTTTATCACCGCTACAAATTACAATATCATTTTCATTTAAGGTAACTTCCGTATCGTCTAAGAGAACGATTTTTTCGCCCTCACGGGCTAGACGAACCATTATTTGAACTTTTTCACTTTTACCTTCGTCTACAAATTTATTATAGTCAAAAGCATGAAGTGGCTGGCCAGTTAAAAGCATTAAGTAGTTTGTTGCATCAACAATTGGACTAATCGGTTTCATGCCGGAACGACTAAGAATAGTATCTACCCAACGCAAATACTTTTTCTTTATCTCTCCATGTTTTTCTAATACAACCGCCGAATATCTCTGACAAATTTCAGAACTAATAATATCAATATTTATATCATTAGCCGATCCTTTTTTATTGGATGTTATAAAAAATCTCTTAACATCAGGAATTCCATGTTCCTTGTTTTTACCAGAAACAAGTACAGGTTCAATAAATTTCTGCCCCAGAATTCCTGCCACTTCTCTTGCAAACCCAATAATACCAAAAGTATCAGGACGATGCGTTAAAGATTTATTTTCAATTTCTAAAATCAGATCCTTAAGATCAAAAACATCTGCAAGCGGAGCACCCGGCTGTGCATCCTCTGGATTAATTTCTACAATCCCCGAATGATCTTCGCCAAAATCTAGTTCATCTGCGCCAGCTAGCATTCCAGAAGATTCGTATCCCTGCATTTTCCGTTTACCAATTACAAACGGAGCATCCTCATTCACGGAAGCTGGAACCACCGCTCCTGGCGCAATCCAAACCGCAAGCATTCCTTCTTGAACATTCGGAGCACCACAAACTACTTGCACTAAGTCTTCAGTACCATTATTGATCTGACATAAAGTCAAATGCGTATCCGGAATCTTCTCAGCTTTTTCAACTCGTACCACAAAAATATTATCATATTTATGCGTTTCATCAATTACGCCCTCCACTTCTACTAGGCGCGCGCCAATTAATCTAATCAAATCTTCATTCGAAACTTCTTCTGGAATTTTAACGTATTTTTTCAACCAATTTAACGATATTTTCATTCTAATTTCTCCTATTTAAAAGCCCTTAAGAAATTAAGATTCCCTGCCTCAAAATTACGCACATCAGAAAGCCCATACCTTAGCATCACTAGCCGATCGATACCACCGCCCCAAGCAAACCCGTGATATTTTTCTGGATCAATCCCAGCCATTTTTAATACATTTGGGTGGATCATTCCACAGCCCAACATTTCTAAGAAATCACCTTTTTTACCACCTAAATCTCGTGGTTTTTCAATCATAAATTCAAGCGAAGGCTCCGTAAACGGGAAATAACCAGGCTGAGTTCTGATATTTAATTTTTGTTCATAATATTTTTCAAAGAAATCTTTCAAAATCCCTAACATATCTCCAACCGTACAGTTTTCTGACACATAAACACCTTCACATTGATAAAAAGTATGTTCATGTGTAGCATCTGTATCTTCGTTACGAAACACTCTGCCCGGAACAACAATCGCGATTTGTCCATTTTCTTCTAGCTGTTTTTTATAGGCTTTTAAAACCCGGTGCTGCATTGTGGAGGTATGCGCTGGAGGAATTAAACCCTCCTCTGTTCTAAAAGTATCATATCCATCTCTAGCGGGATGTTCTTTTGGAAAGTTCAAGGAATCAAACATATGATATTCGTCATCTAGTTGCCTAGATTCAATTACGTCAAAACCCATCATCTGATAGATCGAAACTACACGGTCTAACTCCGTCATTAAAGGATGCGCCGAACCAAGTTCCGCCGGATAAAACTCCGGCATTTTTTCATTCACACCAGACCAAGCCGTAACATCAATCGGAACCACTTCAAGGTCCATTTCAGATCGTTCTACCTCCGTAATTCGCGCTAAAATATCCATCTTTTGCGCATTGATTTTTCGTCCAAATTCAGCACGTTCTTCTTTAGCGACTTCACGGATCTTCGCCGCTCGTTCATTCAACTCTTTTAATTCTTGTTTTAGTTTCTCTAATTCTGACATATATATTATATTATACTACAAAATTACGATTCCGGCTATCAGCATACTCCGGTCTGCCATACCACATCAAATATATATCGTCTCGAGTTTTCTTGGCTTTCCTAATTAACAAACTATCCTTTTTAACGAATGCAGTTTTGTTAAATACATACTTTGCCGTTGCATCATAATTTGCAATTTCCGTCAAATAGTCCGCATAAGCTAACGCGATTTCTGCTTCTGCCTTAGTCATACCAGAACGGCTAGCAATTTTCCCTGCTCTGGAATTATCTTTTGGATGTTTAGCATAGTATTCTTTCTTGTATCGATCAATTCTATTTTCTCTCTCACTTAATATTGAAAATACTTCTTCATGAAAAGCAAATCCAGACATAAGCTGTGCCTTTTCAAAGTTATTATTTGAATGGCTCAAAGTATTCTTTGCTCCAGTTGCAACTTCAACAGGAACAGCGTCTGGGTCGCATACATCGTAAAGCCCAAGAAAATTTGCAAAAAAATCTTTAATATTCTGCCAAAGGCCATCATGCCTTCCGCGATATGCATTACATACATCGGCGCTTTTAGTGCCAATCGTAGATTTTCTTCCCATCGCATCCACAAAATCCTGCATATCTTCATTCAAAGTTCCATTTTCATCAACTAATCCAGTAGCAACCCAGTCTGAATCTTCGTATGACACAAATTTAGTCGTTATTGTATTATGGGCTGTCCCGTTTAAATCGGCTCTCGCATTTGCCGCTTTTTTAACAGTTATACTAGCTCCAGATAGCGTAGTATATTTTGCACCGCCATCAGCCATAACATTCCCAGTTAATTCAGCTACCGAATTTCCAACTTCACCCGCAACAACCCCCATCATACTCGAAACCGCTCCACTCTTATTACTATAATTACTTACAATCATTTTACCAAGACTATACACAATACTACCAAGTAACGTATTGGGCGTTGAAATATCAAATGGGCTCTTAGTAGCCCGATCAGCTTCAGCCTCAAGTGACAATATTTTTTCAGTTTCACGATCATATGAAAGGATAGTTTCTTCGTCAGATCCCATTGCACCTAAAATCTCTTGGTCGATTTGATTAGATATAAACGATCCACCACCGACTATCCTGTTTCCCCCAATTACGCTCTGAAACGTTTCCGAGTTTTCTTGAACAATTGCGACATCTATACTATTAACAGTTTTAGCCATTGTTTCACTATCCGCTGAATCCCCATCTGCTATACCTAATACAGATGCGGTCTCTTCCTGTCCGTCCATCACTACAGTGGTCCCAACAATTTCATCTTCCCCTAGTTCTGTCGCCATTAAAGCTCGGTCTCGTGAAAAATTATTAGCTTCTTCTTCAGAAAAATTTCCACCGGCAATCGCTGCCACAAAATTATTAGTTTCTAAAATTGACTTATCGGATGTTACCGGTTGCCCAGTATTTATATCAGTATATGTAACCTCTTTACCTATTGACAAAGTATTCATGAGTTCATTAACCGGACCACCTTCTTCAAGTTTAGTCGCCTCAATCGGGTCAATTACAGCCATAAACGCCTTCGCGGCTTTGTATGGTTCACTAGCGGAAATTGCTGTATTCAAAAGTTGCGACGCTTTACCAGTTGCGTCCTCTCCTGTAGTTTTTTCAGACACGGCGTTCACAATAGCCTCCGCATCATTGCCAGAAGAAACTTTCTCATGGAAACATTCGTCCTTGCAACCACTAACTGTAACTTCTGAATCACCATCCAGTGCCTTTTTTAATAGAGTATTAAAACTATTCATATCTGCTTCACTATCACCGGTTCGTTTCCAATCTCGAAAATTATTTCGCGATAAACCCATATCTTTAAAAACATCATCTACTTCTTTACTATAGTAAAACTTCGTTGGCAAATCAGCGGCATCAGAATAGGCCGCAAATAATCTAGGGTTTGACAATGTATTTTCAGCAAAATCTTCCGCTGCAATTATTTCACCTTCAAATCTAACAGATAAAGGACCGTTGTCCTTACTTCTATAATAATTATCTTCTAAAGATGCAACTGTCTCTAACGGTAGGAATTCACCAGCAACCGTAACCTGTCCCAGTTCAACGCCTGTCCTTGCTAAATCTCTTGCGTATTTGGTGGGTATTTCACCAGTTTTAATAATCTCCTCCGACGCATATGCCCCTTGTTCTTTCAATGCTGCTATCGTCTTAGTAATTCCTGAAGATTCCCATAAACCATTAGCAATGGAGTATATCGCAATCTTTGGCCAATTTGGAATAATTACTAAAGCAGCTAAAGCAGCCATCGCGACCAAGGATACAGCCATCACCGGGTTTATTTTACCTTTACCTTTCCCTTCTCCATCTTTTTTATTATTTCCATTTTGCGCAGCGGCCGCAGCTCCAGCTGCTGCGCCAAATTTGCCTCCAGCAGCCACACCACCTACACTACTAGCACCGCCACCGCCGGGACTGCCAGTACTGCCACCACCAGTACCACTAGTTTTAGGAACACCAGACCCACCACCACCTTTAATGTTTCTACCTTTGCCAGACTCCTTATATAACCCTCCTTTTTCTGCCGAGTTTCCTGAATTGCCTACGCTGCCTGGGTTTTCTTCATTATTTTTAATCCCATCTTTTCCTTCTTCAGACTTATTATAGAGACCCTCATTTGCAGCATTCTCTTCGGCTTCATTTAAAGCACTGGCCTTTCTTTCATTTATGCGATCTCGAATATCGCCAATCGCATCACCGATATCTTCTAGCGTCTCATGAAAATCCGGTTCTTCTTCAACCAGCTCTTCATCTAGATAATCGTTATTATCGTCCATTCTTTATATTATAGCACTTATGCTAATTAAATGAAAATAATTGAAATCAAAGAAGCAATTGCTAAAATAACTAAAACTACCCAAACCCAACCAAATTTTCCAGTTTTTTTCAAATCTTTCAAATATGCCGCATCCTCCGCAAAATCTACATCCTGTTCCATACCTGAGACATCTGCACTTTCCATAGCTCGTTGCCTTAAATCCGATGTAATGCGTCGCGACAATTCATCATCTTGTTCATTATTTTTGTTTACTATTACACCCATATTCCTTTTCCTAAATAAATTATTGTAATTTTTTAATTATATCACAAAAAATGTGCTATAATCATATTAATAATATTAAAGGAGGAATAATGGCGACCAAAAAGTCGAAAACGTCGAGCAAGTCCACGAAGGCTAAATCGACTAAACCAAAAACCGCCGCGAAGTCTACAGTCAAAACAGAAGTCGAGGCTCCTAAAACTAACACGGTGGAAAAGAAAGAAGAAAAAACTTGCGGAAAATCTTTCCTTTGTGGTTTCTTTGCCCGCAAATACGATGAGAAAGAAAGTATTCTAACCGTATTTAAAAATCATAAATTCTACGGTGCATTACTTGGTGAAATCATTGGCACAATGCTAATCACGCTTCTTTTGTTTTCACTTTCACTTATGGGTATAGCTAACCTTGCTATGTATGCATTTGCAATTATCGCTATCTTAATTGCAGTATATGCATTCTCTGGCGCATGTTTAAACCCGATCATTACAGTTGGCATGATGGCTTCCCGTCGCATGTCGGTAATCCGTGGTATTATGTATATCATCGCGGAAATCGTCGGTGCATGGCTCGGATGGTTAATCTTCAATGCTTTCCATCTCACCGGTGGTGAAGCTGCTTACGATATCCCAACTATGTCAGCTATTGCTGAAAATGGTATGTGGATTGTTACCGTAGTTGAATTAATTGGTGCTATCATTATTGCATTCTTCTTTGCACGTGCACTTAAATACAAACGCAGTGTCTTTACCTTTGCAACTGTCGTTGCAGGCGGTATGGCATTAGCAGTTGTTGTAGGGTATGTAGTTTCTGCCGCCTTCCTAGGCCTAAGCAACAACTTTATCTTTAACCCTGCATCGGCTCTGATGCTCCAAATCTTCCCAACAGCAGGTGAAGGATTTGGTGAAATCCTTGGCGGTGTCTGCCAAGCCTTAGCAATCTATGCAATCTTCCCAATGATTGGTGGTGTAATCGGATTTTATCTTTCTGACTTTGCATCAAAACTGTCCGGAGAAGAATAGAATAGAACAAAAAAATAATCCCCTTTAAAAGGGGATTATTTTTTTTATAGCTTAATCTTTTGGAAACAAAGGCGTCTCCGGAGTTTTAATTTCTCCCGAAAATACCTCATAGATTTTATCTGCCACATCTGGCAAGAATGGTGATATTTCATAAGTATTGGCTAAAAGATCAGAGATTAGGCCAACCAAACAGTTTTCTAATTCTTCTCTTTTTCCTTCTTTAGCTAGGGCCCAAGGCTCTTCATCGTCAATTCTCTTATTAAGGCCCTGGATCTTTTCCCAAACATAGTCAAAAGCTTTTGATAGTTCAAGTCTCGACATATATTTATTATATTCATCCGAAAACTTAAATTCTGGTTCTTGTTTTAAAGATACACCGTTTTTCATTGCCAACGTAGCTAATCTCTGAACTAAATTACCTAAATCATTCGCTAGTTCATTGTTATATGCTTCTTCATATTTTTCCCAAGAAAAATCCGCATCACTAAACGTATCAACGTGTCTTAAGAAATAATAACGGAAAGCATCAAGCCCATGTCTGCTAACTACATCTAAAGGATCTACTACATTGCCAATAGTTTTAGACATCTTCTGACCATTTACTAAAATCATTCCGTGGGAAACAATAGTTTTAGGCAATTCCAATCCTAAACCAAGTAACATTGCTGGCCAAATTATCGCATGAAATCTTAGAATATCTTTACCAACAAACTGAACTTCTGCTGGCCACCATTCATCAAAATCCGCTGCCTCAGGATAATTCAAAGCAGTTATATAATTAGATAGCGCATCAATCCAAACATACATTACTTGTGAATCATCATCTGGAACCGGCACGCCCCAAGTTAATTGCGAAATAGGACGAGACACCGATACATCCGGCGAATCTTCCAATAGTTTTAATACCTCTTTTTTTCTAAACTCTGGCAATATCCTCATCTCACCTGATTCAATTGCCTGTTTGATTCTATCTTTGAAATCAGCTAACTTAAAATAATAATTCTTTTCTTTTAGCTTCTCGTATGGTTTGTTATGATCTGGGCAAATACCATTATTTTCTTCATATTCTTTTTGCGTAATAAACCTCTCGCATCCAGTACAATACCAACCTTCATACTCTGCCATATATATATGATCTTCTAGTTTTTTCCAAATCTCTTGCACTCTTTTTTCATGGTCAAGATCCGTCGTTCTAACAAAATCTGTGTATTCTACATTTAGTTTTTTAATAAAAGATTTGAAAATTTCAACATTTGCCTTTACATATTCTTCAACAGGCAGACCTAATTCTAAAGCCTTCTGATAAATCTTCCCACCGTGCTCATCTGTACCAGCCTGCAAACGAACATGATCCCCACATAACCTCCTATATCTTGCATAAACATCAGCAAGACAATAATCTACCGCATTTCCAATATGCGGCACACTATTAACATAGGGTATCGCAGTTGTTATATAAACTTTATTCATGAAAACATTTTACAATATTTCGCACGTAAACGCAAGTGATTCAAGATTAGTCTGAATTGATGTTTTATCAAGTTCAACTTCACCGTTTTCATCTACGTTAAGATAATAATCTTTTGCATTCTCAGACGAAATATCTTTAGCTGAAGCCTCATTTTTACCAGCTTTTGATGTAGTCCCACTTGATTCACTCTCAAGAGAACTTGTCACGGACTTCATAATTGAAATAGTATCTAATTTATCATCATAAAAATCTATAGAAATCTCAATGTTCCCCGACGAAACATCATCATAGGTAGAGAGTTCAGTTGCATTCATAGCTCTCTTGCAAGACAAAGTCTCAAAAGTATTCCCATTACCCGATGTTTGATTATCTTCAGGTTCATCTTCTACGAGACTAACTTCTCCAGAAACTGGGGTATCATTTTTTATATTATCGGTAGGGGTCAATAATGTAATAACTAAAATTACAATTAATGCAGCAGAAACCACAAACGCCAAAACAGCAAGTAAAATCCATGTTAACTTACTAGTTTTTTTCTTGATAGGTTTATTTGCCTCCATTGGGTTCTGCTTCATCGCTGGATCCTCAAATGAAACGCTCGGTGTATTCTGACTACCTAAATCATTACTCTTTGGTCCAGAAATTGCAGAACCAATCGAGCCAGGAACCGGAGAAGCCGGCGTCATCGGAGCATTCAACTCTTGCTCAATTGGATCAGGAGCTGGAGCTGGTTCTGGACGCATAATCGGCTCAGTCGCAGTAATTCCCATACCGCTAGGCTGAAAAACCGGATTAACTGGCGTAGCTAATGGAGTAGGCTTTACTGGTTCCATAGTTTGTCCATTAGGAGTCGAAACAGGACTTGGAGGCGTTACAGGTTCTACTGGCGCAGACGCCACATTCGAAACCAATGCTGGATCAAAAGTCGGAATAGGGTCAGAAGATGGTGTTGACTCAAAATGAGGCACTGGATCAGAAGATGGTGTTGGATTTGAGTTCGGTACTGGATTTGGTGTTGATGTTGAATTATTTATTGGATCCATTTTTTATTCCTTAAATTATGCTTTTGCTTACTCAAATTCCATTATACCATGTTTTATAACTTTTTTAAAAAAATCACAAAATTATTCCGCTTATGCTATAATATATATAATATGATGGACGACAAGAATAAGATAATGATTGTTGGCACGGGTAATGTTGGAGCTAGTATTGCATTTGCCCTTCTTAACCAACGTACAGTAGTAAATGAAATAGTTTTAACTGATATTATCGCTAAAGATGCAGAAGGCGAAGCAATGGATCTTCGTGATGCACTCGCCGTCGCTCCAAGTTATATTAAAATCACCAACGGAACCTATAAAGACGCTAAAGATTGCGATATTGTAGTTATCGCAGCTGGCGCCGCCCAAAAACCAGGAGCAACTAGAATGTCTCTTCTAAAGAAGAATATCAATGTCCTAAAGGGTATGGTTGAACAAATTATGGATAGTGGTTTTAATGGCATTTTTCTCGTCGTAACAAATCCTATGGACGTTCTAACTTACTTTACAATGAAATTTTCTGGACTTCCAGCGGAAAAAGTTATCGGCTCTGGAACAGTTCTTGATTCAGCCAGATTACGCACTCGCATCGCTGAATATCTTAACGTTAATCCTAAATCAGTCCATGCTCATCAAATCGGTGAACACGGCGATACTGAATTAACCCTTTGGTCCTTGGCAGACTTGGGTGGCCAAAAAATCACCGAACTCTTGCCAAAAAAGACTTTAAACGATATTTCCGATTTCGTTAAGAATGAAGCTTATAATATTATCGAGAAAAAAGGCGCCACGCAATACGGCATCGCAACCTGTGCCGCCCATATTATAAACTGTATTCTAAATGATGAAATGAGAGTTTTACCAGTTTCTTCATATGATAATTTTTCCGGAACTTCATTTGGTTTCCCTTCAGTTGTTGGACGCGCTGGCATTATCCGCCGTCTAGACCTAGAGCTCTCCGAAAAAGAAGGTGTAGAACTCCAAAAGTCCATCAATTCCTTGAAAAAAGCTATCAATTCAGTCAAATTTTAACTTAAAGATTGTAAATATAATAACAATTCTTCTTTCAAAAAATCGTCTTTGATTCTTTTGATTTCTTCCATAAATCTTGGAACTTGTTGTTTTAGGCGATGATGACGGTATTCTTCATATTTTTCCATTTCCTGTTCCGATAAGCTCTGTGGATAGTTTCTACCTTTATAATGCAGCAATAATTCTGGAAGTCTTGGATCATGAAAATCAGGATGAAAATCAGCTAATTTGTTTTCATCTGCGTTTCTAACTGCCGCCACCTTAATTCTATCAGTATCATCTAAAAAGCCATCATAAAGTGCCGCTTCTGGCTCCGCTGCTTCTGGGAATTCTGGTTTACTTTCAGCTAAATCCCGAATTTTTTCTGCAAACTCCGGATGTTCTAACAAAGTTTTTAGATTTTTTTGTATTGTTTCTTTATCTAGACCTATTTTTCTCCAGCCATCCCCTTTTTCTAGTACTCCAATCGGAGCTATTGCTGGACATTTGTTATAGCAAAATTCCTTCACGATTGGATAACAATTTGGCGAAAGCTCATTGTCTTCTATTCGCTTAAGTACCTCATTCAAATCATATCTTAAATCATAAACCATGATATTTCCATTTCGCCCACTAGTTAGAGGAAAAGCGACCGTGGTTTTATTATATTCCGAACTATATCTCCCAGACGCGTAAACGAACGGTTTTTTATTATCAAGATTAACCAAATTCTTAATTGTATTTTTATTACGCATTTTAAAAAGAAAGTCAAAAAGCTCCGGCTGTTTTTCTCGAATTAACCGCGCCACAGCTATCGTTGCGTATACATCAGACAATGCATCATGAGCATGCTCATGCGAAACACCGTTTAATTTAGTTATCAACTCTAACCGATTAGTAGGCCTTCCATCTTCCGCAAATGGCCAATTAATTCCCTCTGGCCGTATCGCACGTGTTATCCTGACTAAATCTAGAATATCCCATCTACTTCGCCCATCTTTCCATTCCCATTCGTATGGATCATAAAAATTTCGCCACATAATTGCACGCATAAATTCATCGTCAAACCTCACCGTATTAAAACCTACCGCCACCGTTTCAGGAATAAATATTTCCTCATTCACATATTTTACAAATTCAGCTTCACTTATACCATCCATTAAGGTTTGTTGTGGTGTAATTTTTGTAACATTGATCGCGCCAGGACTAGGCAAAGCGTCATCGGTCATTTTCACTAAAATATTAACCGGCTCACCAATTGGATTAAGATCTAAATCCGTTCGTTGCCCAGCAAATTGCATGATCCGATCTTCTCTTGCTTTTAAGCCTGAAGTTTCAAGATCATAGAAGAAAAAATTCATATCAATATATTATTCACTTATCCCGTAATAAGCGTTTTGTAATTTTTTCCCAGCTTCCTGAATCTTTTCAGAAAGGCTAGTTAATTTTTCTGTCTTCTCAACCGTTAATACCACGAATTTCAATGGCTTATTCATACCGCCACATATTTCACGTGTCTCTCCATAAGCAAGTTCACCCGGAATAGTCAATTCTCTAACTCCTCCAACTTTCATACCTTGAACTCCAAGGTCCCAACCCTTTATCATCCCTACTGACGGATCAATAATCTTAGTTAAAGCAGTTGGGTCCTCATTTGAATCAAAAGACGAATCAAACACCGTTTCATCCGCACACCAACCAATATAATATGCTAGATACTCGCTATTTTCATCAACAATTTCAGCACCTGTTCCATTTTCCAAGTCTTTTGTTTTTAGGCCATCAGAATTTGCCGAATTTTCATTAAATGCCTTAATCTCTGATTTATATTTTGATAATTTAGCAAAATCATCTTTAGTCGCTGACGAAAAATCATTAACCGCTTTTTGATACTCTTCCGTATATTCAGCGATTTTATCTTCATCAATTTTTAGTTCAGAAGTATCCTGCTTTGCACTTCCGCTCGCTACAATTGCGACATAACTTGCTATAATTGACCCCACCATTAAAACAGCAATTAGAAAAATAAAAAATCGCTGTTTTTTACTTGTTTTTAACTCCGTCTCTTCCATAAAAACTATTATATCATATATTTACACTAAAAAAGAAATCCACATTTTAAGTGGATTTCTTTTTCGCTAGACTAAATTATTTAGCTTCTTTCTTTTCTTCTTTAGTAGCAGGTCTTTTTAGGATTGCTACTTTGTTAAATGAACCGCCAGCCTTTTTAATCATCTCAATTGCAGTTTTTGAAGCAAACTGAGTCTCAAGATCAATTTTGCTAGTTAGCTCACCACGGACAATTACTTTAACCTTAACAAATGGTGAAGTAATCATTGAAGCTTCAAATAATTTATAGTTATCAACTTTACCAGAAAGATCATTTAGTCTATCAGTATAAACAACTTCTGCCTTTGGATGAATGGATTTAAATCCTTTCAACTTTGGCACTGCTTGCATAATTGCGCGTTGACCGCCCATGAATCCAGCTGGCATCTTACGATGACCGGTTCTAGATTTCTGACCTTTAGTACCGCGACCAGCAGTTTTACCTTGTCCAGCAGATATACCACGTCCCTTGCGGGTTGGTCTAGTATTTCTTTCTACGTTTAATTCATTGTATTTCATTACTTAGCCTCCTTTTTAGAAGTAGTAGACTTTTTAGTTGTAGTCTTCTTAGCAGTAGGCTTTTTAGTAGCAGTTTTTGCTGCAGGTTTTTCAGTAGCTTTAGCAGCAGGCTTAGCAGTTGCCTTTACCTTTGTACTAACCCATTCGCTACGCGGAACCTGTTGTTTCAAACCTTCAATTACGGCATAAGCAATGTTTACTTTATTAGTCGAACCGAGAGATTTAGAAATCAAGTTCTTAACACCAGTTAAACCAATAATTGAACGTACCGTACCACCGGCAATAATACCGGTACCAGGTGCCGCTGGTTTTAATAACACATCCGCACCAGTCATTTTAGTACGAGTTTCATGACAAACCGTCTCGCCGTCCATATTAAAGGTAATCATAGCTTTCTTAGCTTTAGAAGTAGCTTTAGCAACAGCTGTAGTTACATCGTTACCTTTAGCAACTCCAACACCAACCTTATTCTTATGGTTCCCAATTGCTACTAGAGCCTTAAATCGCATTCTGCGACCACCAGCTACAGTTCTCGATACGCGATCAACTGCAATTGTAATCTCATCAAACTCTTTTGGACCAGCTTCAGCTCTTACGCGATCACGTCGGTTTCGGCGATCCATCTTTCGCCCAGAAATATCTCTAGTCTGACGAGTTGCCGCAACCTTGTCATCCATCTTAAGAGTACCAGATTTATTGATTACTCTTGGGGCTTTCTTATCATTTTCAGGCATGTTAAAACTCCAATCCTTCTTTGCGAGCTGCATCAGCTAATGCTGAAATTCGCCCAGCGTATAATTTTGCGCCACGGTCAAATACAACCTTCGAAATTTTCGCAGATTTCGCCTTTTTAGCAATTTCTGTCCCAATTTTGCTAGCTTTTTCGACCTTTGTACCAGTGTATTTACCACCAACTGTTGTTACATAAGCTAGAGTGACTTTTTTATCATCATCAATTATTTGTGCGGTAATGTGTTGATTCGAAAAATGAACTGTAAGGCGAGGACGCTCTGCTGTTCCATGAATCTTCGCACGAGTACGTTTTGCTCTATATTCCTTTAACATTATTTCTTACCTGCCTTTCCAGCCTTGCGGATGATTACCTCGTCCACATACTTAATACCTTTACCCTTATAAGGTTCAGGTTTCTTAAGTGATCGAATCTCCGCCGCTACCTGACCGACTTTTTGTTTATCGATCCCGGAAACTGTAATTTCCATTTTATTAGTAGCTAGCTGCACACCTTCTGGAGCTTTATATTTCACTGGGTGTGAAAAACCAAGCGCCATTTCGATTTCTTGTCCACCACCAGATAGACGGAAACCGACACCATTAATTTCTAGTTTTTTCTCGTAACCTTTGGTTACGCCAACTACGGCATTATTTAGCAACGCACGTTGCAAGCCATGCCAAGCTCGAGATTTTGGCTCGTCGTCTTCTCTAGTAACACGAGCTTCTGTGCCCTCTACCGTAACTTTAGTCTTCGGCTGCACCGGAACGATGAGCTGACCCTTTGGGCCTGCAACAGTAATTTCGCTGTCGCCGACCGTAATTGTCACTCCCGCCGGAATCTCGATGGGCTGTTTTCCGATACGACTCATATCTTTTCCTTTTTATTAATATCCTTACTATTTTATCATACTTTTAAAGAAAAATCAACAAAAAACCCCTGTTTTACCAGAGGTTTTTATGCCAAACTATTTTCTATGTGACTTACGTAAACTCATAAGTTTAATAAATGTTGTTATGGATACAACTAGGCCTACAAATATAGCAGTAACTATTGTTGCAACAGTCGCAGAACTGCCTTCCCTAGTTATCACACCAGATTCTGGCGCGTTCTCAGTAACAGCAGGAGCTATAGTAGGCTCGTTCGACGCTGGAGTAAACGTAATTAGGAAAGTAGAAAACTCATCATTTTCAACTAACAAATCATCACCATCACGAGTGTAGTTCATTCTATCAACTTTATATCCATTATTCTCGTAATGACTTCTCAGTACACCGAAAGTACCATTTAAGCCAAGAAATTCACTTGGAATAGCTAGCCTAAGGGTTACTGCACGATCTATTTTACTGGCAAAACCAATTGAATGTGCAAGGTTATCGCTGCTAATTGATGCTACTACGCCAAAGAATTGAGCTATTTGTTCACCATTTTTTAGAGCCGCGATTATCTCATTGTAACCTGTAGCGTGTTGGCTAGCTTCATCCTTCCCCATTGGATTGATGATTAAACCAGTTTCAAATGGTACATTTCTAGAAATAGCATCCATAATGCCAGTTACATAAAGATCTGACTTAGTACCATAATACCAGCCACTTGATTTATGTGCTAAAGCCTCTTTTACTTGCCCAGCAAAGAAATTAGCTAAATTAGTACGATCTTCGTTATCATCTGAAGCATCATTGGTTCTTGGGTCCACACCAAACACAACAACCTCAATATTTTCATCAACTGGGTTTTTATAATTGTGTAAATTAAAGTTCAATATTCCAGTACCAATACTGCTGCCAGTTACCACATTATTACTACCAACGGATACAATACCACTTGCCCCACCAAGCGTACCATATTTAGCAGCAATCGTAGATAAAGTCGGAGTATATGTTTCACCCACTGCCAAATATATCTTATCTGGCAAATCTACAGTAGTAGCCGCTTCTACATAATAAGGACCATCTGGGCTTACATCATACAGATCATAGTTATCAGCAATAAATGCATTATCTAATACTTTTGAATATTTACCACCGGTAGCGAATTTATTTACATCACCAGAAATTACATCACCCGTAAATTCACCGCCAGATATCGCCATAGAAATCTTTGCTAGATCAGAAGCACTGTTATTCTGTGGATTTGCCTCACTAATAACTTTTGGCCCCGTAAATGTACCACCGGAAATTGTTACATTAATAGCTCTTTTAGTAGTGTGTTGAGCCACCGCGATCGCTGCACCGGTAGTAGTATTGCCATCACCGTTAGCTTCAACAGCATACGGAGCAGTAGAATTAACTGTAATAATACCACCATTTATAGTAAGCGATCCTGCACGAATTTCAATACCACCATATTTACCATTGATCGTTACACCATTATTAATAATTGTAGTTCCATCGATAGAAGGAAGATACATTCCTAAATAATTAGAATTAATCGTACCTTTATTTAAGGTAACTTTTGTCCCACTAGCCCCGCTTGTAGAACCATTGCTTGCAATACCATAACATCTATCACTGATACTTGTACAAGTAGCGTTCACTGTGCCACCATCCATGACAAAATCAGCATTCATTCTTAAGTTAATTGGCCACCTCACAGCACTCACAGTACCGCTTTTTAGCCATATTTTACCTCCATTATTAGCATAAACGCCATGCTTTCCGGTACTAGTAATTATCCCACCATCAATAATAAGTTGTGCAGGAATATCATGGTCGACATCGACATAAATCCCAGCAGATGAGGAACCTACTTCAATAGTCCCACTATGAAAGGTCATGGTCCCACCATACACATAAAGCGGGGCATATTCTCCTCCGATTTCCTTAATTTTTCCATTTTCACCACCATAAATATGGGTCTCCCCATTATCTTGAAGGAGAGACCAACCATTAGAAGTAATTGTATAATCACCCAAATATAAATTCAAATTATGAGTATAATGAATATCACTTGTCAAATTAAAATCGCCAATTACGACCACATTGGTCTTCTGGTTTGAAAGCGCATTATAAAGACCTGTGTTGTCAAAAACTAACGCACAGCTATCTAGATTATCGCAACTAGTTGGCATATCAACAATTGTTGCAGATGCTTTTGCCGAAAATAATCCAGCAAAAATCAGGGTTCCCACTAGGAAAACGCCACATTTATGATGATTTAAAATTCTCATTGTACCTCTCCACTACTTTTTTTCATTATAATACCTAAATATAATAAAGGCAAGAGTAAAAAATAGAAATCGCCACAAAAAATTACCCCTGTTAATGGGGTAATTTTCCTAATTTAGCAATATTGAACTACCAAACTCTTACTAAGATTTCGCCACCTAAACGATTCTTCTTAGCTTCGCGACCAGTCATAAGACCCTTAGAGGTTGATACAATTACCATACCTCGTCCAGATTTAACAACCGGTAGATCGTCTGCTGAAGAATAAACTCTTCGTCCTGGTTTTGAAACTTTGTCAATTTCATTAATCTTAGCGTTTGTTCCTGGTTCATTGATAGTAACCTTAAGGAGTCCACGTGGCTCTCCGTCAATAACTTCGAATCCAGCAACATAACCATTGTTCTTAAGTACCTCGACTACGCCTGTTTTCAATTTAGAAGTAGGGACGAGGATTTCATTTTTGCCTACCATCACCGCATTACGAATGCGCGTAATCAGGTCAGCGATTTGATCAGTAGATTGTAATGACATTTTCTCTCCTTTCTCCTACCAACTACTCTTAGTTACACCAGGAATTTCACCTTTTGAAGCTTTTTCCCGGAAATTAATACGTGAAAGACCGAATCGGCGCATATAACCACGTGGTCGCCCATCTAGCATATCGCGATTCTTAAGCCGTGTCGGAGAAGAGTTGCGTGGAAGCTTTTGCAATCCATCAAGATCGCCAGCTGCCTTTAACTCTGCCCGCTTAGCTTTATATTTTTCATACATTTTACGCCGTTTTTCGTCGCGTAGCACTGCAGATTTCTTCGCCATACTACTTAGCCTCCTTCTCAAACGGCATTCCGAAAAGCTCTAACAATTTTAGACTTCCTTCCTTTGAACCATTTTTAATAATAAACGTTATCTCAAGACCGTGTAAAGCTGATGCATCCTCAAAGGTAATCTCTGGAAATACAGTTTGCTCTTTAAGTCCTAAACTATAATTTCCTTGTCCATCAAAAGCAGTTCTGCTTACACCGTGGAAATCACGTACGTGTGGTAACGCAATATTGATCAAACGATCAGCAAATTCATACATTTTGTCGTTGCGTAAAGTTGTTAAATATCCAACTGGCGCACCCATTCCCTTACGAATCTTAAATGTTGCAATTGATTTCTTTGCAAGTCTTGAAGTTGGTGCTTGGCCAGTGATTTTTGCCAATGTTAATTCTACCGTCTCAGTAAAGCGCTTGTCTTCACGTTTTTTACCAACGCCAGACGAAACTACAATCTTCTTTAATTCTGGTACTTGATTAATGTTATCCAACTTCAATTCTTTTTGAAGTTTTGCCTTCAACTCTTTATTATAGAGCTCTTTAAGACGTGGTTGTACCTTGACAGTAGCCGTTTTATTTTCCGCCATTATTTAGCTCCTTTCCCTGTTTTCTTACTAGTTTTGTCAACTTTTTTCACAGACGACTTCACAGGTTTCGCCGCCTCGACTAATTTCAAATTTGAAAAGTCAATTCCTACATGAATGGTCTTTTTGCCTCCTTTTGGATTCAAATAAGATCTTTTCATGTGTCGCTCAATCAATCCAATTCCATCAAGCATGGCTTTTCTCTCTTGTCGGTCAATCTTGACGATTTTAGCTTCTTTGCCTTTATTATTGCCGGAAATAACTAAAACTTTATCTCCTACTTTCAAACTCTTTGCCATATTATAGTACCTCCGGTGCTAAGCTAATAATCTTCATAAAGCCTTTATCACGCAACTCTCTTGGGATTGGCCCGAATACACGAGTTCCTTTTGGAGTCTTATCTTCATTTACTAAAACTGCTGCATTTTCATCAAAACGGATAGTTGAACCATCTGGGCGACGAATTGGTGCTACAGTTCTTACGATAACAGCACGCACAACTGCTTTTTTCTTGATATTACCGTTTGGTGAAGCTTCCTTGACTGAGCAAGTAACAATATCACCAACCCGAGCATACCTTGCACGAGTTCCACCAAGTACTCGGATTACTCCAAGTTCCTTAGCGCCACTGTTATCAGCAACTTTTAATCTAGTTTCTTGTTGTATCATTACGCTTCCTCCCCTTCATCAGCCTTAGCTTCAGCCTTTTTAGCCTCAGCTTCTGCTGCTTCTTTTGCTCTAGCAATTCTTGCCTCTTCGTCTGCACCAACTTTCTTTTCTTCAACTACTTTATTAACGTCTTCTTTAAGTTCAACTGTACCATGTGAGCGCTCTAATACCTTTACTAACTTGTAAGATTTCGTCTTTGAAATCGGTGCCACCTCGGTAATCTCTACGCGATCACCACGATGTGCAGTATTTTCTTCATCGTGAGCAGTATATTTACGAGTCTTCGTATATTGCTTACGATATAGTGGGTGAGTTTCACGACTGACAATAGAGACGGTGATGGTTTTATCACGCTTGTCAGAAGTGACAATCCCTGTAAGTGTATGTGCCATCCTAAAACTCCTCTTTCTTAATTATTTTACATTTTACTGGTAACTTATGTGAAGCCAGTCTGAGCGCTTCACGCGCCTTTTCCTCTTCCACATCAGCGATCTCGAACATTACCGTTCCAGCTTTAACCTTTGCAACGTAGAATTGTGGTTCACCTTTACCGGAACCCATTTTTACGTCAAGAGGTTTCTTGGAAACAGGTGTATGAGGGAAGATTCTGATCCAAATCTTTCCACCACGCTTAACGTAACGTGTAATTGCCTGACGAGCTGCCTCGATTTGGCGTGAGGTAATGCGTTCATTATCTAGAGACATTAAACCAAATTCACCAAAGGCTACAGTATTACAGCGTGAAGCAACACCTTTATTCTTACCTTTTCTAACCTTGCGATGAGCAAGTTTTCTTGGAATCATTATAGCCATATTACTTTTCCCCCTTGTAAATCCAAACTTTTACGCCTACGATACCAGCTACTGTTGGAGCATGATGACAATAAAAATCAATATCAGCTCTTAGAGTATGTAGTGGCACTGAACCGACAATGTATTTCTCACGACGTGACATTTCTGCACCATTCAAACGTCCTGCAACCTCAATACGTACACCTTTAGCTCCTGCATTCATAGTTGATTGAAGAGCCATCTTTACTGCACGACGAAAGTTCATACGTTTACCAAGCTGGAAACCAATGTTTTCAGCTACAAGTTTAGCGTTTAATTCTGGTTTTTTAACTTCTTCTACATTAATTCTGATCGGACCATCAACGATTTTTTCAAGATCTTTCTTTAATTCGTTGATACCGGATCCTTGACGTCCAATTACGGCTCCAGCCTTAGCTGTTAGAATCGTAACGGTTGTCAAATTCGCCGAACGCTCAATATTGATTCGAGCAATAGTTGGGCGAGCCTTGAATCTCTCTTCGATCGTTTTACGGATCTTGTCGTCTTCGACTAACCAACGACGAAAGTCACTCTTGCGGGTAAACCACTTAGAGGACCAGTCCTTGCTGATCTGGAGACGGTAAGAGATGGGATTTACTTTTTGACCCATATTACTTTTTCTCCTTTTTCGCTTCTTCTTGCTTGTTGGACTTCTTGTCCTCAGCAGTCTCTTTTGCGACTTTCTTTACTTTTTCTTCACCAGCAACCTCGACGAAAATGTTGCTAGATATCTTCTCAAATGGAAGCGCTCGTCCACGCGAAGCCGGTACGTATCGACGCATTCTGGTTCCGCTCGTTACAAATATTCTTGCGATTCGAATTGTTTTCGGATCAATTGAAACTTTTGAATTATTCAATAAATTTGCATTGGCTGATTCAATTGCCTTTAAAACTGCTTTAGCAGCACGTCGTGGAGTGTGCTCTAAAATTACTACAGCATCCGCAACATAGCGATCACGTACTAACGCTGCAACAATATTAGTCTTTCTTGGCTGTGAATCAATTCCTTTTTCATATGCATGTGCAAAATGTGTATCTGCCATAATTACTTTCCTTTCGCCGCCGCTGCCTCAGCTGCTTTCTTGCCGCCGTGGCGTTTAAATTTACGTGTTGGCGCAAACTCTCCGAGCTTATGACCGACCATATTCTCTGAAATGAAAACTGGCACATGAACTTTTCCGTTATGTACGGCAATCGTACGTCCAACCATTTCTGGCGAGATTGTAGATTGTCTAGCCCAGGTTTTAATTACTGTTCGGTCCTCAGAAGAAAGCGCAGCAATTTTCTTTGCAAGTTTTGCGTCCACAAATGGACCTTTTTTCAAACTTCTAGACATTATCTCCTCTTTCCTTCGTGGCGACTGCGCACGATCATCTTATTAGTTTTCTTATTGTGACGGGTACGATACCCAAGAGTCAATTGACCCCATGGAGTACGTGGTGCTTTACCAGAACCATGACGACCACCGTCACCACCACCGTGTGGGTGATCTGTCGCGTTCATTACAACACCTCTGACTGTTGGGCGAATACCCTTACGGCGACGTCGACCAGCCGCGCCAATTTTCACATTCTGATGCTGTTCATTTGAAACTGTACCAATTGATGCTTCACATTTAACTAGAACTTTTCTTACTTCACCGGAAGGCATTTTAAGAGTTGCATAACCACCCTCTTTTGCCATTAACTGTGCTGAAGCACCTGCTGCACGTACTAATTGTGCACCTTTACCAGGTTGTAATTCAACTGCATACACAAATGTACCTACTGGAATATTTTCAAGTGACATACGGTTACTTGTTTCAATTTCTGCCTCTTCGCCAGTCTTGAAAGTTGTACCTTTTGTCATCTTAGTGTCAGCAAGCACATAGTAATATGTTCCTTTTTCATCCTTTACACGAGCAATACGTGCTGAACGATTTGGATCATATTCAATTTCTTCAACTGTAAAAGTCAAATTCTTAGGTAAATTGTAGGTCATTACACGATAGTGTCTCTTTACGCCACCACCACGGTGTCGTACAGTAATCCGACCCTGGTTATTCTTACCTGCTTGTTGCTTTTTCGCCCTTAAAAGCGATTTCAATGGTTTTTTCGTCGTGATCTGATCGTAATCTTCGGTCGTCTTTTGACGTTGCGCCGGAGTGATCGGACGATACGCTTTAATTGCCATTACTTATTCTCCTTCCCTGCATTCTTGTCCGCCTTCTTCACCTTCTTATCGGTGCTCTTAGCTTCCTTTGCGCTGGTTTTATTATTATCTTCTGGCTCATCGAATACTTTGATCGAATCACCTTCCTTTAACTTCACATAAGCAAACTTCTTGTCTTGGCGATAAGTAATACCAGGATAAGCGTGTTTACCTTTACTAAATTTAGTTTTCTTACCTTTGCGAATCAATGTTCTAACTTCTGTTACTGTAACATTAAATTCCTTCTCTACCATCTTCGCAGCTTCTTGCTTCGAAGTTGATTTTTTGACTGGAAAAACATAGATCCTTTTTGTTTGCTCGGTATAAGTCTTTTCCGTCGCTCTTGGTTCAATCAAGTGAAGTTTCAAATTAGTCTTTTTCTCTGCCATCTTACTTCTCCTCTCCGATTAGCCACGCATCGATCATCGGCAAAGACTTCTCAGTTATTACAATCTGATCAGCATTCATGATATCGAATACATTCAAATAAGTTGGACGAACAACTTTCAAAGTTGGTACATTTGATGTAGCGCGAAGTACTAGATCATCCTTCTCACTCACCACCAACAATGTGTTCTTACTCATATCGAGTTTGTTGTTCTTGAAGAATTCCACCGTTTCTTTCACCTTACCTTTAGGGCAAGCGAAAGTTTCAACAGTAAATATCTTCTTATCTTTGTTTTGCAAGCTTAATGCTTGACGAACAGCAACTCTCTTTGAAGATTTAGCTAATTTCTTGGTAAAGTTTTCATTACCGGTGCGACCAAAGGCTACACCACCATGGCGCCAAATTGGGTTTCTAGTTGAACCAAAACGTGCTCTACCAGTACCTTTTTGCTTCCAAGGTTTCTTGCCACCACCTCTTACTTCACCACGCTTTAGAGTTTTTGCGTGTGAACTGCGTGAATTTGCTAAATAACTATCGTAAGCTAATTTAACGAGTTCGTGGTTTTCTACGGTCAAACCGAAAACTTCTTTATTCAATGTAGCCATATTACTCCTTTCCCTCCAAACTTACGATACCTTTTTTAGGACCAGGCACAGCGCCTTTTAGTCCAATTAAATTGTTTTCTGCGTCAATGTAAGCCACAATCAAGTTTTTAACAGTTACTTGATCATGTCCCATACGACCAGGCATCTTTTTACCTTTGAAAACCTTCTGTGGGTACATCGAACCGATAGAACCAACACGACGAATGTTTCCTTTAAAACCGTGGGTATTACGTGATTCGTTGAAGTTATAGCGTTTAACGGTACCAGCAAATCCTTTACCTTTACTAGTTCCAGTTACCGCAACTTTGTCTCCTAGGGCAAAGCTTTCAACCGTTATAGTATCACCCAACTTCATTCCTTCTGGAGTTTCCTCTACGCGGAACTCTTTCAAAACTTTAGGAGTGATATTTTCTCCGGCCTTCTTTACGTGGCCAGAAACCGACTTGCTCAGATTCTTACCCTGACCGTAGCCCACTTGTACAGAATTATAACCGTCCGTCTCGACAGTTTTTATCTGAGTCACTGTACACGGACCGGCTTGCAATATTGTAACTGGAGTTACAACACCATCTTCGCCGATGATCTGGGTCATACCAATTTTGGTGCCGATGATGACTTTCATCCTGTTCCTTTCCTTTATTTTTAAGTTTTACCTCTGATCATCAGGTAAAACTTTTTTATATTTTACAACTTATCCTCTACTGATAAATTGCACTATTAAAACTAGACTTTTAGGCCGGTTTCCTCTGTCAAAGACTTCAGACCTCACCTTATGTCTAGATAACTCTTTTATTTTATCACATTTTTTTCCTCTTGCCAACCCCTATTTTAAAAAAAGAAGCCCGGCCATTTTAGGCCGAGCTTGTTTTTTAGCGTAGCGGGACTTCAAAAGGCCTTAGTTTCTTCCATTTCGAACCGGATTCACTTCGTACCTCAGGAGCAAATCTCATAGTATTTCCAGATTTACTCTTTTTAATAGTAGTCCGTGAAATTCTTCTATTACCTTCCCATTCAGAAATCACGAAAGAGGATAATATTTCCAAACCTGAAAGATAACTAATTCTTCTTTCCAAAGATTTCCTCTTCATCTCGCTTACGTCGGTTTCTACTTCAAACTCAACAAACAACTGAGCATGTCTTCCGATGCGAATTTCGCTTATAGCAACTCGAGAATTTTTCCCTTCAAGAATTGCCTTCGCCTCTGGGTTTGCCGTATTTTTAATTTCCATCTTCAATTTAACACCATCTCTTGCAACAAACCTGTAAACGCAGTACCTCTCTCGAGGCCAACCATCCTCAATTAACCTCTCATCGCATTTGTATGTTCTGTTTTTACTCATAGTTTACCCCCTTTACTAATAAAAAAATACATGCAACCCTTTAGTTATAGCATATTTTCATCAATACGTCAAAGAAAACCTATACAATACTATCTAAATAAGTGTCAATAAACCCATCAATTTTCCCATCTAGCACAGCATCTGGATCCGTCTCCTCGTAGCCAGTTCGCGTATCTTTAACCAACTTGTAAGGTTGCAAAACATAATTCCTAATCTGTTGTCCCCATCCCGCCGATTCTCCAGCCCTAAGCTCTCCAATCGTTTCCGCATGCTGTTCCATTTTCATCTGTACCAATTTACCTCTTAAAATCTCCATGGCTTTCTCCTTATTCTGAAGCTGCGAACGTTCATTTTGAATCGCTACCACAGTATTAGTTGGTAAATGTGTGATTCTTACCGCTGAATTAGTCGTGTTTACTGATTGTCCGCCGTGCCCACCAGAATGATACACGTCAATTCTAAGATCTTTTTCATCAATCTCTACATTAGAATCTTCCTTAATTATAGGCAAAATCTCCACTAGGGCAAACGACGTCTGTCTAAGATTATTGGCATTAAATGGTGACAATCTAACTAGCCTATGTACTCCATGTTCGCTTTTTAAAAATCCATAGACGTTAGTTCCATTAACCTCGTAAACCGCAGTTTTAATTCCAGCTTCTTCTCCAGCGGTACGTTCTAAACATGTCACTTTCCAGCCTTTTTTCTCAAAAAACCTAAGATACATTCTTTCAAGCATCCCAGCCCAATCCATCGCTTCCGTTCCGCCAGCACCAGATGTTATTCTCACTATCGCGCCAGTTGAATCATATTCACCATTAAACCTCAAAGTCTTTTTTATTTCCTCAAATTTCTCTTCCATCGCCTCAATCTGACCTAATATTTCATCTCTTAAGTCATCATCCGCCAAGTTTATTAAATCTTTTAGATCTTCAATTTGTGTTTTTAATAAGTTCCAAGGCGCAACTTCATCGCTAAGTGCTGCCAGTTCCTGATTTTTTTCAGTTGCCTTTTTTACGTCTCGCCAGATTTCTGGCTCCGCTACCTCTTTTTCTAACTCATTTACTTTAGTATTTTTTTCATCAATTTTCAGTCTTTCAAAA
>JAZQTT010000006.1:0-25060 GCA_045630905.1 Candidatus Nanosyncoccus sp. | reverse complement strand
TAATGCAAAAATTTCTTATTTTATCCATACTAGAAATAATTTATTCCCATAGCCTCTTTTGCCTGGCGTAGAGTTTCATCCGCCACTTCATTTGCTTCTTCGGTTCCCTTCTTTAGGATTTCCATCAATTCATCTTCTTTCCCATCAAAACTTTCACGTCGCTCTCTAATTGCTCCTAGCTCTTCTTCTAATACGTCAGCTAAGAATTGTTTAATTCTGCCATCACCTATTCCGCCTTTAGAATAGGCCTTCTTAAGTTCTTCTAAATTTTTAAATTCCGGATAGAATTTTTCAAAAAATTTATCCGTAGCAAACGCATCCAAGTAAATAAATAATACATTTCCTTTCAAAATTCCCGGTTCGCTAATTTCACGCGGGAAAGAAATAATACTATTTACTTTCTTTTTAATAGTTTTAGCATCATCAGAAAGATAAATACAATTACCAATCGATTTACTCATTTTTTCATTGCCATCCGTACCAGGGAGTCTTAAACATACTGAATTATCCGCAAAAATTCCTTTACACTCTACCAATACATTAACTTTATAAATCCGATTGAACGCTCTCACGATCTCTCTAGTTTGTTCTAGCATTGGCTCCTGGTCTTCACCCACCGGCACTAGATTTGCCTTAAACGCCGTAATATCTGCCGCCTGTGAAACTGGGTAATTAATAAATCCAATCGGTACCGACCGCCCAAAATCCTTTGTTTTAATCTCGTTTTTTACGGTTGGATTTCTTACTACTCGGCTATATGGCACAAAATTCATATAATATGCAGTAAGTTCCGGAAGTGCCCGGATCTTAGATTGAATAAAGAATGTTACTTTTTCTGGCGACAATCCCACTGCTAAATAATCCTTCATTACTTCAAGTACGTTACTGCGCACTTTTTCTGGGTTTTCTGCATTATCCGTTAAAGCCTGTGCATCTGCAATCATCACATAAAACTTTTCATAATCACCCGCCTCCTGCAGCCTCACTCGCTCTCTCAAACTCCCAACAAAATGCCCAATATGCAACCGTCCAGTTGGGCGATCACCTGTTAGAATAATGTTTCCCATTTTTTCCTCCTTACTATTATTTATCAACCCCGATCATTGACAATGCAATTTTTCCGCGCTCCATTGAGACGATTCTAACGCGAACCTTATCTCCAATATGTAACACTTCTTCTACGCTTTTAAGTCTCTTTCCGGAAATCTGTGAAATATGTAACATTCCATCTACACCCGGCAAAATCGTTACAAACGCACCAAAATCTTTTATTGCAGCAACCGTTCCATTGTAAATCTTTCCAACTTCTGGCTCTTCAGTTAACCCTTTAACCCATTCTAACGCCTTTTGAATTCCTTCCGCATCGTTCCCAGAAATTGTTACTAATCCTGAATCATCAATATCAATTCCGGCTCCAGTTTCATCAATAATCTTATTGATTGTCTCTCCACCTTTACCAATTACTGCGCCAATTTTGTCTTTTGAAATCATTAATTTTTCAATTCTTGGAGCATATTCTGAAATTTCTTTTCTTGGTTCCTTAATTACCTCTAAGATATGATTCAAAATAAACATTCTTCCTTCGTGTGACTGCTTGATTGCTTTTTCAAGAATCTCTACTGGAAGCCCATGTACTTTCATATCCATCTGAAGTGCCGTTACACCTTCTGTAGTACCTGTTACTTTAAAGTCCATATCGCCCGCAAAATCTTCTGCATCCATTAAATCGGTGAGTACATATGCCTTATCAATATCTTTTGCTTCAATTGGTGTACCTTTTTCTACATCTACCATAAGCCCCATTGCCACCCCAGAAACTGGTCTCTTTAAAGGTACCCCGGCATCCATCAATGCCATACAAGATGAGCAAGTTGCCGCCATAGAAGTTGAACCATTCTGTGACATTATCTCTGTTACACTACGAATCGCGTAAGGGAATTCTTCCTCTGTAGGCAAAACTGGCATCAATGCTCTTTCAGCTAGATATCCGTGTCCAATCTCACGACGTCCTGGTGATCCCATTCTTCCTGGTTCACCTACGGTATAAGATGGAGCATTATAATGATGCATGTACCTTCTCTTACCGTTTGTTACTTCCATCGTATCAATCTCTTGAGAGTAAGAAAGTGGCGCCAAGGTGACAATATTCATGGCCTGAGTTACACCCCTAGTAAACAGAGAAGAACCATGTACGCGTGGTAAAATTGAAACTTGCGAAGATAAAGGTCTCACCTCATCTAATTTTCGCCCATCTGGTCTTACTCCTTCTTCTACAATTCCTCTTCTCACTTCTTTAAATACCGCTAGCTCAAATGCCTGATCATAAACATCGCGCAAGTTTTCATCGTACCACACCACCTTTTCATTATCAGTCTCACCCTCACCCTTGCTTAAAGCAAATTCATCATGCATCGCATATTTAATATCATCAAGTACTTGTGCACGCTCCATCACGTTACCACGAATATTTGAACCAAATTTACCTTTAGTCCAATCAGTAACCTCTTTAATGATATCTTCTGAAGGTAATACTAATTCATATTCTTGCTCTTTAGCACCTACCTGTTTAGCTAATTCTCTCTGTAAATCTAGCACTGGCTGAACATTTTTAACTGCCCAATGCATCGCCTCAATAATCATATCCTCTGGAACTTCTTTCATTCCAGCTTCCACCATCATTACCTTGCCATCTTTACAAGCTACTACAAGATCCATTGGAGATTGTTCTCGTTCTTCTGGGCTTAAGAATCCCTTGAATTCTCCTCCAATTCTACCAATTCTAATTCCTGCTACTGGACCATCAAATGGTACACCTGCATTCATGAGAGCGCTAGACGCCGCAATCATTGCTACACAATCTGGTCTAAAGCTTGGATCCATTGAAAGCACCGTACAAACTACCTGTACTTCCTGACGATATCCCTTAGGGAATAGAGGTCTAATTGGGCGATCAATCAAGCGCCCCACTAAAACTGCCTCATCTGCTGGCTTTCCTTCTCTTTTAATAAATTTTGACCCAGAGATCTTTCCCGCTGCATAAAACTTTTCTTCATAATCAATCGATAATGGGAAAAAGTCTTGTACTACTGGTTTAGTACCAACTACTACTGACCCTAAAACCACAGTATCTCCGTAGGTAACAAGTACCGACGAAGTTGTTCTAAATCCCACCCGGTTTACCTCTAGAGTCAATTTGCGACCCAACCACTCTGTAGAGAGTTGAATCGTCTTTTTGCCGCTAGGGTTGATAATTTCCATAAAAATATCCTTTCTCGGGAAAACTTCAGGTATTAGCCTCGAATCCATTTCGTAACCAATATCTGCCGTCTTCCCAATTTTTAATGTTAATATTATTATACCAGAAATTCCTTATTTTAAAACCATAACAAGATAATGTATTGACCTAAAAAAATTTTTATGCTAAAATTAAAAATATAAAGGTCAAACATAAAAACAGGAAACAAAAATGGCGTCTTCTGCCTCATTTAATCCTAGAATTACCATATTGAATAGCTCTGCACCTACACCAGAGCCTACACCAGAAAGCACTGGTCAGGTTTTTTGGCTCAGCGAACGTATTCAAAATCCCAACGAAGGCGAAGATCTAGTCCTTGAAATTGATTATAATCTTGATCTTTTCCAGACCATCTTTGTCGACGGGAAAGAACTTACCCCAAATGAAGACTATTATCTAGAAGAAGGCAGTACAATTATTACTATTAAAGGAAGTTATGTTAAGACTCTTCCTTCTGGAACTCATAATATTGTCATCAAGTATTCTAATGATAGAGAGTTTGCCACCACCTTCGTTATTTCAGAACACCCAGAAGATGTTGATGAGTCAATGCTTATTCCAAATACCGGCGTCATCAGCGCGCAAATGTCTGGCGCCAACTCAGGAAATAATGCTCCGTTTATCTTCTCGGCATTCTTTATCATTCTTATAGGGTTTATCTTATTTAAAAAATTCATCCAGCCACGCATAAAAGTTAGAAGCTTCAGCCATAAATCATTCGGATCATTCTCCTCATCTAGACCAAGTTTCAGAACATCTAGAAATTTCGGAATACCTAGAAGCTTCAAAATGCCTAGATTCACCCCTAAAATCCCTAAATATCATAAAAGTGGCCTAAACATAAAACCTCGTAAAGTCATTCCTATCGTCACCGGTCTAGTCGTTGTGTCTGGCATCTTATATCTATGTTTCAATGTCTTCATTCCAAACCCAAATGAAGAATACACTCTTGCCGCACCAACTGACCAAAACGCCCTCTCAATCTCTACTTCGGATGGAGATTTTACTAAAGACGCCGATTTAAGGAATGGCTCCACCTTCTTTTCAACTTCTCAAGCAGTCGCCGTCAATAATGCCACTAGTAACGGCTATAAACTTTTCATTTCAACTGATAGCGCCGAATATAACGATCTCTCAATTAACGGTAGCGCCTCTACCGATGCTCGCATTTCCGCTTCTTCAAACACTTTTTCAGAACCAGACGTCCTAGAAGCCGATACTTACGGTTTTGCCATTTCCAGCCCAAGTTTTGGCAATAATTACACCCCTTCACTCTCTAGTAAATGGGCAGGCGTTCCAGCCCTTGGCTCTGAAACCACCATCAAAGAAACCTCTTCCGCCACACCAGCCGGCGACTCCACCACAGTCTTCTATGGTTTTTATCTTACCGATAATCTTCCAAACGGAACCTATTTCGGTACCAATAATAGCAAAATAGTTTATAAAGCTATTCCTAATGTTGTTCCAGATTATACTATTACCTATTATTGTAACGACGATTTTGGAAACACCACTTCGCAATCTAAACCTCACGGCACAGCCGTTACTCTAAATAGCGGCACTCCACTCTGTTCAAAAGCAGGTTACAATATAGTTAGCTGGAATACAAGATCAGACGGCGCCGGTGAAACATATAGTCTCGGCAGTACTTATAATAAAGACCAAAATATCAATCTCTACGCCGTTTGGCAGGCTACCTCACCAAGTCCAACTCCTTCCACTTATAACACTTTTATCTTAAATTACGATGCAAACGGTGGCAACAACGCCCCAGCGCAGCAATCTAAAACCACTATTGAATCTAGCGCATCTTTCCCAATTAGCGCCACTAAGCCAACTCGCTCTAACTACAGTTTTATTGGCTGGTGTACAGTTTCAACCTCTAATAGTACCTGTCCTGGAACCATATATCAAAACGGAAATTCAATCACCATTAGCAATCCAAAAACCATCACTCTCTACGCCGTCTGGCAATACAGCGGCCCAGTTAAAGTAACCAGCATCTCAATCAGTGGCAATAATAATATCCTTCTTAACGCGTCTAATCATACAACCACTCTTACTGCTTCTGTTCTTCCAGCAAACGCTTCCAATAAAACAGTCACCTGGTCTAGTAGCAATAATAAAATTGCCACAGTTAGTGCCAGCGGAGTCGTTACCGCCGTAGATGCCGGCGTCGCTACAATTACCGCGACCGCTAATGACGGTTCCGGCAAAAAAGCCACCTTTAACGTTATCGTGAAGAAAAAAGTTCTTATCATTCTTGGCGCCTCCCAGATCGCTCGTATCAACGGAGCAAGTTATGCTAACATTAAAAGTTATACTGACGCCTCCTCTGGAAACGTCTATTCTACCACCCAAAATAACCAATACAACATCAATAACAAAGGCCCAGCAACTCTAAACGATACTCTTAATTTCATCTATTATTCTGGTCGCGGATATCAATTTGAAACCGGAGAAAACTGGAGTAAAGACGCCGCTAAAATTCAAGAATCTGGTAAACCTGCTTACTCTGGTTGGAGTTTCACCAAGCAAATCATTAAAAACTATAGTTCTAGAAAAGATTACGTTGAATTCTACGTTTATTTCACCATTTCAGGTAATGATACCAAATATTATTCCTGCGATGAAATAAATAGCAATGCATCTAAAACCGTTAAATTAAGCGAGAGAACTATAGTATTACCAACTATCAAAGAGCAAATAAAAAAGTACTATAATAATATCGCAGAATTTGGCAATGCTGGCTATAATATACATGGCTACGTCACATCCCAGCACCCTATGAAAGCCGATCAAGGAAGTAATGATAAATACGTAAAAAATAACAATCCTAATTATTGTACAGCAAAATATCGTTCAAACTTCAAATATGACACAGTTAATAAGAAATATAGTAGTTATATAGGCTCAAATAATAAATACATCACGTATGTAGATACTTTTGACCAAATCATTGACGCCACCCCGAAAGATAGAACCAAATGGACCTTCAAGAAAAGCTGGGGCGCCTATAATACCTCAGATGGTATCCACTGGAATAATGACACTGCTAAGAGATATTTCAATTTCTGGCTCAACCTTAATAGCGCTCTCTAATTAGCCCCTGTTATTATTGACTTTTTATTGAAGTTATGCTATAATATGGAGGTAACTTATTGTCCCGCACCTTAAGGAGGTAAAAATGGAATTCTTTGTTTCATCGAAGAGTATCGATGGAAACACTGGGACTGGGAGTATTAGCATCGAGGGAAACTTCCCAATCCCAAAGGGTTTCGACGACCCACTGATAGAATTATTTCGTCCTATTCGGGCGAAGTATAAGGAATCAGTACTCTTCACTATTTCAGTAACAAGAAGAGAAGAATCCATCTTATGCACCATGTATCCAAGCAACATGCAAGGATACAATCAAGATGAATTCTTCAAAATGGCAACCAAGTTGTTGCCAATCATAATCGACGAATACGAGGAAATCCTCGATAAGTTTTTCGAGGAAGACTCCGGAATTGGAAAATTCATCGATAACGCTAAGAATAAAGACAGCGTTAAAAATAGCGATGATTTGAAAAAATTCGTCGAAGGACTGGGCATGAAAATGCCCTCGATTCAAAAAGAGCTGAGACAACTTGAAAAAAAGAACAGAGAAAAGAAGTAACCAAAAACCCGCCTACGTGTAGGCGGGTTCCCTTTTTTCTAACTATTTCCTGAGGCCTAATTTCTTAACAGTCTTCTTATATAGCTCAAAATCAGTCTCTTCCAGATATTTTAGCAATCTCTTTCGTTTGCCAACCATCTGCATTAAACCTCTTTTAGCCATAAAGTCATGTTTGTTCTTCTTTACGTGCTCAGTAACTTCCTTAATGCGCTCCGTAAGAATAGAAACTTGAACTTCAGGAGAACCAACGTCGTTCTTATTACGAGCAACCTTGGCAATAGCCTTGTCTTTATTCTCTTTTGTTATCATTGAACCATTATACCACACTTTGGTAAATAGTCAATCTATTCGTATTGACTCAGAATCTATTCTACAGCTTCAAGGTACGCATTCACCAGATACCAATCATCAAGATCCGAATCCGGCATCGTAAACGACCTTACCCCAGCCCAGCCTGTAAGCGTGCCACTCGCAAAATGCGTAATTCTATAACCAGTTGGCGGTACAATATCCATGCTAGCAAGTCCATCAGGATCATCCAAATCAATCACCGCTCCTGGCCCTACTTTATTAGTAAAGACGCGACCAATCACACCACCATCATACACATATGCTACCTCAAAATCTGGATTTGGAGATCTTCTCACATAAATATCAATCCAATAAGATGTCTCTGTATCTTCAAATGGAATCCCAAGCTCAGTCGTCATCTGCCATCCATTAAGTCCACTATAAAACTTTGGTTTATAATACTTCTTTATAAAGGAGAATCCTTTTCTCTCTAAATCATTCAAATTATCTAGATTCAATGTCTCTCCGCGAGTAAGCAGCACATATTCTCTATCTAATATCACCTGATTATCACTGGATAAACGATAAGTAATTACGCCCTGAACATAAGTCTTTCTAGCTTCCACAATACCACCAGTTTCACCAATGTCACCCATGTCAGCATTTAATTGTTTAAAGGCTACATCAGGTTCCGTTCCTTCAGTAATCGTCATCCAACCTACCCTGTTTGCGCCCAAGTCCTCATTGTAGACACCAGCATTAGCAAATTTCACCGGATAGTTGTCCGACCCAGTATTCTTTACTTCATAATACACATTCCAAACCCCTGTCTCCATATCACTTGGAATACTAAATACATATGTATAAGTTTCATCGCTCTGACTCATAAGCTTAGAAATATTAGTATCAAGTTCTATCCTACGATACACCCCATCCTTTTCAAAGATCAAATGCACAGTATGATTTCTAATTAATCTAGCAAACCCAACATTCTCTAAATTGATTCTGAGTGCCGCAATTCCACCTGTTTCTACGCTTGGAGTGAGCTCAGATTTTCTCAGTACTAACCTATATCCAATATGATCAGTTATATACTTAAAGTAAGTCTCGCCATCATACTCATCATCGGCATTTGTGTAAGTCTGGTTTTGCCATTTGTCTCGCAAAATTTTCAAATTAAACTCACTGTTAAAGTATGAAGTATGCGTACGCGCCATCTCGGAAGCAGCAAATTCACCTTCACTCCATTGTTCCATCTCCGGAACATAATCTGGCTCATCCGGATCTGCCCTCGTTACTTCCCCACCATAGAAAGTATAATTACCCTGAGTCTCCATCCAAGTCACAAAATCATCTCTAGTAATGCCACTAGTAAAGGTACCAAGATCAGATTCGCTTCCTAAATACCCATCGTTAAAAATACCTAATCTATATTTATCCTCGGAATCATTGTACAAACTCCCAAAGATAGTTCTATATTGCACTGGCGTACGTACATTTGCAGTTAGTTCTTTTGGCAATACATCAAGCCATTTCAAAGCAATCATACGTAATGCTTCATCCGTAGCATAAACACCACTTGTACTATGCATTTCGCCCCAAGGTCCTAGAATACCCACATCCACCGAAGTAATAACGTCCTTGTTTTCTTCAAATAACGGCCTTAATGCCTCAAGATGTTGCATCACCGTATCTAAGGACTTTGGTTCCTTGTCTAGCTTAGCCGACGTATCATAAGAGAACCTCACTATTACTTTCACAGAAAACTTCCTAAAGTAATCTAACATATTGCTAAGTGAAGCCACCTGTTCACTTGTTAATTCTAAATCTTCCCCAGACTCATTTTCATTACCAGACCATGCAGATAAATCAACTCTCAAATGTACTAAAGAAATATTTCTGCGTTTTGCTTCATTTGCCGCACTAATTATGTCACCTTTTTCACCAAACAGTCCAGTCTCTTCATTATATTGAACTTTAAGTGGAATATATTGTCCTCTATCTGGGTTAGCTAAGGTTTCTTTAGAATCTACATAAGAAAGATCCTGCACTTCCAAATCACCTATCATATTAGGGACTACTGCATAATTAATAGTTGTACTATACTCTCCAGACTTTAAGTCATCACCAGCGTTTACGCCATAGTATACTTTTAGATCACTATTAATCTCAGAAAATGTACGGGCGTCTTTTAAAACTCTCATATCATTCTCCGAACCAGGCACGTTATACCATACTGGAGAAGTTACATCGGTTGGTTCTTTAGTAGAAACACCCCAAGTATTTCTGCCAAGTACGCTAGGTTTTTCATTGTTCTCTAGCCCATTGATTTTTGTGTCTGTATCCTTTGAAGAAATATCGGTGTTACTAGTATATACGCCTAAAGTATAGCCATATGGAGCACCAGATTCTACGCTTACATTATGATAAGTAGAAGCAAATTTTTCCTTCTCACCTTTCTTAATATTTACGTTAAGCTTCATCGGTTCAACTTTAAGAGTCACCCCATCTTTTTCACCAGTGTAGATAACTTGCTCATTTTCACCTCTTAAAGACGCCATAGCCTGGCTGTTCTTTTCATTTAAAAGAACCGCAGCATAAGATACTATAGCCGTAATAAGAAAGACTACCACACCAACGATAACTTGTTTTTTACCGATTTTTATCTGATGCTTTTTCTCAGCATGGTTCTTCTTATAAATTTTTCTAAGGATCAATATAGCTAATACTATGCTAAGTACTACCGCAGCCAGGCAAGAACCCACAACCACAGGTGTTTCACTCTGAAACGAACCGGTATTTGGTACAACTAAAGTACTATCATTTTCATTAACTACAGAAATATTTAAATCAGTATTCAATTTTGTTTTTCCTCTCTATATGACCTTTAACATAAACCATTTTATTGTAGTTATGCTTTTAAGTCAATAGAATATCCCAATATAGTTCTACTAAAATCTATTTTTTAGTGAAACGGATTCTTCTAGCACTAGATACTCTACTCTTCAAGGTATAAGCAAGAGCAGCAGTTATACAAATAGCACCTAATGCAACCGGAATCACAATAACCAAACTCTTTCCATCACCATTGAACATACCAGTATTTGGTACTGCAATAGAGTCTCCTGAGGTATCTGGTACTGGAATAACAGAGTTTTCATCGGCTTCCTCAGTGTATACTAGAGTTGAAATATAATCTTCATTTCCACTCACAAGCTGAATATCAGATGAGATAGTAACCGTAAAATCACCCGATATTGCTACAGGACTATCCAATTTAACAACCTGACGATCTGCCACAAGGTTTTTACCTACAGTTATCGTCTTTTGACCATCAATAGTTCCATCCCCGTTCCCATCTATTCCTAAAGTAAAGTCAGTGTCCATATTAACTGGGACATTCAATTCTACGCCAATTTCAGTAATAGCCTGATTATCACTACTAGAAGTCATTTTATATTTTATCGCCCCATTTGCAACACTAGAAGTCGCTCGTGTAGAATCATATACATCTACATACTTATTTGCTACCATGTCATCAATAATACCAAAGACTAGCGAATCGCTATTGTATCCTAGGTATAGATATTCAAGCGCATTATAATTATCAACAGCTTCATTATATGCGGCTCTGAATGCTGCTATCTGTTCTTCAGTTTTTCCGGCAAGACCACCGCCTTCTATAATTGCATCAACCAATTCATCTGCCGTTATATTGTAATCACTAAAAAGGCTAGATTTTCCGTAAGAATTTTGTACAATAAATGCACCTTTTACTGTACTACCAGTCGCTGGATCCTTATAACTATGATTATCATCCCAACCAACAATAGCTAAAGCGTGACCTCTAGTTTTGCCACATATATCTGCGCCTCTGTCTACAATAGTCGTTGAACTTGCATCCCAACAGTTTTCTGTTTCAGGAGCATAAGTGGCCACAAAAACCGCACCGTTATTATAAACTGCTTTCTTTACTTCATCAACATAATTCCCGCCATATACTGAATGTAATCCATTAATAATATATTCCGCCTTATCTCCATACACTTGGCTTTCAGACATTGCCTTTTTATACCCGCCGTCAATCAAACCTAAAAACATAGTATAGCTAAGATCGTTGTACGACTTAAAAGTTTCATATTTTTCCAAACTTGGATCATTTGCTTTCATTCTTGAGAAGAAGACTGATTCACGATCAGAAACGTAATTACTTCTCGTCCCAATCATTGAAGTGAAAAAGTTACCAGCATCACCAAGCTCACGTGAATAACCGTAGACATCATTCAAGTATTTTCCGTATCTTGTTCCGGAAGTAGTGACATAATCAAGTTGTTTTGGCGAAAATTCAATTGAAACCCCTTTTGTTTTTTTCATGTACGATTCCATCACCGTAGTCGTAGCATAAGCCCAACAAATACCTTCTCCCCCTTGATTCTTTATCGTTGTAGCGTAACCAGAAGTAGTTAGGTTATACGAGCTAGGAAGGCTACTACCGCCTAATCCTACATTCCCCTGAGTCCCAGCAGTATCAACAGGTAAATACTTGTTTGGAATCATTTTCCATTCTGAACCTCTTCCATTTCTTACATCATTCATGTATTGCGTATATTCTGGATTAATTCTTAGATTGTCTGTCAATCCAGCCGCACTTACTTTACCATTTCCTGACAAACTTAGTCCAACCGCACAGATAGCTACGCCGGACAATATAGCACCTACATAACGCTTTAACATTTATATTTTTCCTGTTTATTTTTGTATAACCTTTATGCTAATAATCATACATCAATATTTAACCCGTGTCAAGACATTTTTTATCCCACTTGTCATTCTAAACTTTTCATAGTATAAATTATCTATATTTTACTATTTAAACAGATAATATTAATGGAAGATCAAATAATCCTAATAGATAAACCAGCTGGTATTTCTAGTTTTGGCGTAGTTGCTAAAGTCCGCGCTAAACTGCGCGACGAATTCGGTCATAAAGTTAAAGTTGGCCATACCGGCACTCTAGATCCTTTTGCCACCGGACTTTTAATTTTATTATCCGGAAAAATGACTAAAAAATCTAATGAATTCTTAAAGCTTGATAAAATCTACGAGGCCACACTAAAACTCGGCTACACCTCCACCACCGGCGACCCAGAAGGCGAAATCACAGAATTTACTAAAAAACAAATTCAAACATCCTTAGTTGAGGACCGTCCGGAGGTTACGACCGAGGATGAGGGCGCTTCGCCCGTAACGACGGGCCGAAGCGACCCGTGTCCGAAACTAACGGATGTTGAATTTGCTCTTAATAGTTTTATTGGGTCCATTTCTCAGACCCCTCCCAAATTCTCCGCCATAAAAATAAACGGCCAACGCGCCTACAAACTCGCAAGACAGAACAAAGACTTTGAAATTCCCTCTCGCAAAATAGAAATTTACCAGATCGACCTCTTAAACTATAATTACCCAGAATTAAAAATCCGCGTTCATTGTAGTAGCGGTACCTATATCCGCACTCTCGCTGAAGATATCGGAAAGGCTTTAGGCACCGGTGCATATCTTACCGCTCTTCGCCGCACTAAAATCGGTAATTATGACATCAAAAATGCTTCTGTGTTATAATTAAAATGTGTTAATCAATAGTTCAAGACTTATTAATAGACCGGTCCTTAGCCTACAAGCAGGTGGGCCAATCGGTTACGTTTCTGAAATTATCGTTAACCCAGATAATCTAAAAGTTATCGCCCTCCGCCTTTCCGGACCAACCATCCCACGCGGCGACGCTAACATCCTTGATGTCAATTCCGTCCGCGAATATGCAGACATCGGTATCATTATAGATAACGCTGATGAACTTGTCTACGACAATGATATTTTAAAAATTAGCCAAGTAATAGCTCTTAATTTTAATCTAATCGGCCTTAAAGTTGAAACAAAAAAGAAAAGTAAACTAGGGAAAATCATTGATTATACTCTTGACCCAAGCAGTTTTATTATCCAACAAATCATCGTCAAACGTCCTGCAATTAAAAGTTTTCTAGACCCAGAACTTACTATCCACCGCAATGAAATTATAGAGGTGAATGATTATAAAGTCATTGTTAAAGATGAAGAAAAAGTCATCAAACAGAAAGCAGAAAACGAGAATTTTGTTCCTAATTTCGTCAATCCTTTTCGTAATTCTGAATTTTCTCCTTCACCAACTCATACGAAAACCCCTGACGACATAGATACTGCGTAAGTTTTTCATCATCATAACGAGACCGCTTTTTCAAGATCATTTTTTCAAGTTCTTCTTCGTCGTTTCTCCGTTCTAAAACCTCGTCAATAAGCTTTTTATCAACACCTTTTTTCATGAGTTCCATCTTTAATCTCTTCCGAGAAATTCCCTTTTTCACAAATCTATTATCCGCATAATATTCCGCAAACTTCAGATCATCTATATATTTCTTTGCTTCTAATCTATCAATAATCTCATCAATATATTTTTTATCTAACTTTTTCTCAAATACTTTTTTATTTAAATAATCTCTGATTTCCTTTTTTGAATGTGGCCGAGTCAATGCTTTTTCTAATGCTCTCTGATATAGTTTTCCAAACTCAGAAGCCTTTTTTAGCTCCTCAAATTCTTCAGAAGCTAATTCTTTGCCAATTTTTACTCCCAAATCTACCACCTGCACGATATCTAAAGAAAATGAAAATTTCCCATCAACAAATACGTTAACTCTATTTTCATTTCTCACCCCTTGCTTTAAATTCGTGATTTTCAAAACACTACCTCAACTTTATAATAGCCCCTGCATCCTAAACCAATTATTAAGCGTGGTAAAAGTAATCTTATCTTTCTTTAATGGTTCTTTTGCGTATTTAAACCTGAATCCATCTGTCTCTTCAAGCGGTACCCACTTTACTTCTGATACTTCCTGATCATTGAAACTAAATGTTTCCTCTCGTCCCGTCCAATCTACCGCATAAACCCACGCAAACCTAAACTTATTAAACGGAGCTAAAGTTACAAATTTTAGTTCATCTTCAGAAATCTTAACACCAATTTCTTCCAATACTTCTCTCGCTGCCGCTTCTGTCATAGTTTCTCCCATGTTTATATGGCCACCCGCTGAAATATCATAGTCCCCAGGATGTCTACTAACTAAATCGGATCGTTTTTGCCATAAAAGCTCTAAACCCCCGGCTTCATTAAGCCTATACAAAAACACTACCGACACGCCAATTATTACATCTGCACCGTTTTCCTCTGGATTCCCTAACGCAGAATCCCACCCCTCTCCAGCAAGCGGAAGTCCATTCTGCTTATAAACTTGCCACAACTCACCTTTTTGCATAAATCAACTTCTACTCGTTTTCAGCTTTTTCACGCACCTGCGTTTCAATTTCTGCCATTAATTCTGGCTTTTCGCGGAATAATTTCTTTACCGCTTCTCGCCCCTGACCTAGAGTTTCACCCTTATATTTAATAAACGCACCAGCTTTTTCTAATACGCCATAAGACACACCTAAGTCTAATACATCTCCCGGTTTGGAAATTCCTTCGTTATACATAATATCAAACTCTGCCGTTCTAAATGGCGCTGCAATTTTATTCTTCACCACCTTTACCTTGGTACGGTTACCAGAAATATTATCACCTTCCTTAATCTGACCAATTCTTCTAATATCTACTCTTACCGATGCGTAAAATTTCAAAGCATTTCCACCAGTCGTCGTCTCTGGATTACCAAACATCACGCCAATCTTCATTCTAATTTGGTTAATGAAGATCACTGTTGCACGTGATTTACTGATGATACCAGTTAATTTTCTCATTGCCTGAGACATCAAGCGTGCTTGAAGACCCATTTGTGCATCACCCATATCGCCATCAATCTCTGCCTGCGGAACTAAAGCCGCTACTGAATCTACTACAATTAAATCTACCGCATTAGATCTAACTAGCGTTTCACAAATTTCCAAAGCTTGTTCACCATTATCTGGCTGAGAGATTAACAAATCAGCTGTGTCTACACCAATTTTCTTCGCATAGGCTGGATCAAGCGCATGTTCTGCGTCAATAAACGCTGCTTGTCCACCTTGTTTTTGAATTTCCGCAATCGCATGTAAAGCCAATGTAGTTTTACCTGAAGACTCTGGACCATAAATCTCAATAATTCTTCCTTTAGGCCAGCCTCCGCCAAGCGCTAAATCTAACGATAAAGACCCAGATGGCAAAAGTTCTACATCCATCTTTGGCGTCTCGCCTAGTTTCATAATAGCCCCATCACCAAACTGTTTTGTGATCTGCGCCATAGCTAATTTTAGGGCTTCATTTTTCCCACTGTCATCGCCTTTTTGGCTTGTTGCACCCTTAGTTTTTTCCACCGCATCCTTTTTTCCCATAGTTGTATTACCTTTCTTCACTCTATTATAATATATTGCTATAATAGAAGATAGAGTTGACTTTCACTTAAATGTATGGTGTAAAGTTACGCCTCCTCTATCTTCTGCCAAACCATATAACATGCAAAAATAAAAACAACAACCCCCAGTAGCAAGCTTACGCTTTTTTAGCTGCCTGAATTACGTGATCAAAAAGACAAGAAACGGTCAAAGGCCCTACTCCACCCACCTTAGGAGTAATCGCACCTAGATCATCTCTTTCTCTCACTTCATCCGCCACATCCCCCATTAAGATTCCCTTCTCACTAGCCGTCCCCGCATCTACAATCACCGCTCCCGCATTCACCATTTCATTCGTGATTAAACCCGGCACCCCCGTAGCCGTAATTATAATATCAAAACCTCGTAGTTCATTTAAATCGCTCCCGCGATGAAACAGTGAAGCATCATAGCCAGAATCAGTTAACATTTTATAAAGCGGCGCGCCCACCAATTTCCCTCGCCCCACTATCGCGATTTTTTTATTATCAAGTTTTATATCGTATCCCGCTAAAAGCCACAAAATCGCCGTCGCCGTTGCGGAATCATATTCTCCATTTCCAGACAACCCATCCACGTCCTTTTGAGAAGAAATCATCCCAGTCAACGTTTCCACTTCGTCTTTCTCTAAAATAGGCAATTGCAAAATGATCCCATCCACCGTATCATCACTATTCATTTCACTTATTTTGTTTTTAATTCCATCAGCTCCATTCACTAAACATTTCTGAACTTCAATTCCAATATCTTCACCATACCGCATTTTTAGATCAACATATTTAGCAATCACCGGATTATCACTATCATAAATAATTGCAAGTTTAGGTTTTCTACCAAGTTTATAAGTTAAGCCATTCGCCTCATGTGCCTGACGCTCTTTAATAAACCCCGCTAGTTCTCTTCCATTTAGATTCTTCATTTAATTCTCCACTATTTCTACCGGCTCTTGTTCTAGCCAATAGCCAAATTTATCATATACTTCATTTACGATTTCAGTTCTTGCCTCCGCCAGCTCTTTATAACTCGTCGCCGACTCATTGATTAAAACTAAACACGCCTTTTCATTCACTCGGAATCCATGAAGTACTTTTCCCGCAAATCCACATTGCTCAATTAACCATCCAGAATTAATTTTATGCCCATCCTTACCTTCATACACTGGATAATCCTTTGAAGATGCCTTATCAGCCTCCTCTTTAGAAAGATAAATGTTTTTAAAGAAAGAACCCGCACTTGGTTGCACTAAAGGATCCGGCAATTTATCCGCCCGTATTGCACTTACAATCGCGCGAATTCCTCGTGGACTAAAATCTGTCATGCCGTTTTTTTCAATAAATCTTTCAATTGAATTATAAAATGGTCGTCTCATTTCACCCTTAGCTAATTTCAGAGTGATCGATATAACAAAATACCGTCCTTTTTCTGTTGTGTTTAAAATACTTTTACGATAAGAAAAACCAAGATCTTCCTTTTTTAGAGTCACAAAAGCATTTGTCATCGTATCAAAAGCATTTATGCTAACTAAAGTATCCGCCACTTCCTGACCATATGCCCCAATATTTTGCACTGGCGCCGCCCCCGCAAATCCTGGTATTTTACTTAATGCTTCAATACCTGTTAAGCCTCTCTCACAAGCATAATTAACTACCTCGTCCCAGAGTTCGCCACCCATAATCCTAATTTCTGTGCCATCAGGATTTTCGTCAAAAATTCCACGCATTCTATTAATTATAATTACACCATTATAACCTTCATCCCGCCCAATCGTATTGGCTCCGCCACCTAAAATAAAGACTGGCAAATTTAATCGCTTAGCATAGTTATATGCCTCCGGAATTTCCGCCGGTTTTTCTATCTCAATTACGAACTTCGCTGCCCCACCTAACCGCATCGTAGTTAAGCTTGATATTAATATGTTCTCATGAATTCTCATTTTGTCTTCTTCTGTTTATAGTTTCATTTATCATAACTAGATTATTCTCTATCTGTTGCAATTCATTCATTAATGCCCCACCTAATTGCTTATTAGGCATTGCCTGAGCTCGCTGATTTAAAAGTCTAATCACATGTATTGAATTTTCATAGTCTCTACTAGTTTCATTTCTGTATGCAGCCTCAGACGCTTCTCTTTCTCCTATATTTTGATTGCTAAGCACCACATTTAGCATTTCGTTTGATTGTTTTATCATTTTTTGAAATGCAACTTTAAGCCTCTCCGCCGATTCCTCCATGGATTCAGAACCATGAGACATCATAGAAACCCTATCTACATTTAATCCAGAATCTTCTAAAACACCAATGATGTTTTGTAATTCAATTTCAGAAATCAATTCGGATTCAAAGTTTTTTAATTCAGCTTCTTTTTCCTCTTCTCCTAGATTAACTTCTTGCAAGATTTCATTATCGCCCGTAACATTATCTTCATCTTCAGGAGTATAATTATCCTTATTTACCTTCTCAAGAAACTTATCATATTTATCTTCTAAATCTTTTTTCTCATCTGGCGTCAATGGTCGCCCTAACCTGTTTTCTGCCTCTCTAAAAAGTTCGCCTAGATCATTCTTACGTCGCTCTTCTTCCTCAACTTCTTTTTTTGCTTGTTCTATTTGCTCTTCTGCTTTTTCTTTATCAAACGGATCAAAACCTAGACCTTGATAAGGATCCTCTTCTGAATAATCTACTTTTAATTTTTCACCAGACATACCTCTTACCATACTCTCATTTCTATCTCATAAAGTCAAGTAAGCTAACTTTAACTTGGTTTCGGCCCCGTATTATTGTTATTTATATTTTTAATTAAAGCTGTCAATTTTTCCATACTTCCACTCATGTTGCTCATGACTTGGTTATCTTTCATTGCCTTAGTAAACTGCGGCTCTAAGTTTTTATAGAGAACTTGGGCAATATGGTTATCATTTACAGCTTCCCCCTGCTTGTATCCTTCAATACTAATCGATCCATTTTTCAATCCATCTCTTATTCCATTTTTTATATCATCAACTAATCTATCAGACATTGAACCAAGGCTATGAGGCGTCGCAGCAGCCCCTAACGCACCTATATGACCCGCTGCTAGCATTGCTGACATTATATTACCAGCCGCCAATTGCGCTTTTGGACTCTGTGCAGACAAAGCGGTATTCAGCATCGTTTGCATAAATTGATTTTCCCTACCAAGACTAAGACTTTGCCAGTGCCTTCCCACCTCTTTAACTTCATCATCACTGTAATTAACCATGCCTCTAGCCCCCTTAGCATCCTGATATTTAGCCAAAGAAGTATATTTTACACTATCATCATCCACTACGTATCCATTCTTCTCGGCCAACTCTTTCATGGTAACACCAGGAGTCATGTAAGGAATAGAAGCATTCAAATAAGGAACAGATGTAATATCGCTGTTTTTTATAGCATTATTGTTTACCCAATCATCATACCCTGCCTTACCACCAGACATTTTATATTTTGCAAATCCGGCCAAGCTGTCTGCACCCGGAGTCATACTCATAGTTTGCCATATTCTGTCATTAAACTGTTTCCCCATCTTATCCCAATCAGATTTACTCATTTTACCTAATACTGCTATAGCCTCATCTGGTGCATTTTGCTTCAAAAGCGCCGTATACGCCGCTGACGCCATAGCTGCATTATTAGTTTTTATTCCGTCTTGTAGAGCCCGCTGATTAGCCAATTTAGTTTGATGAGAGAAAGCTACACCATACTCTCGTTCTCTCTGATCATACGCAGCATTACCATAGAGGTTTAATCTTCTATATTTTCTTGCTTTAGCTCCACTTAACGTACCGTCATTAATAGCCTCCCGGTTATTCCTATTAAACCTCTCCATAGATCTAATTCTCATATTCGCCTTACTCTCTTTTGCGGCATTTTGGTATCTGTCAGTATTCTTAATACCATTAGCAGCAGATTGTATACCCTTCCTGAGGCCATTTCCAAGCATCTCAAGCGTAGCACCCATCTTGCCAAGCCCAGCCAATGCAGCCTTAAGTAAACTTGGTAACATTAAGAATGGTAAGAATGGCGTAATAACTGCCACAATCCCCATCCAGAAATTCATACCAGTCAAATCGTCAATGAATACAATTGCTTTAATAATAGAAGACAGACCATAAATTGCCCCACAAATCGGATACATTACTAATGCTGTCCAATAAACATTCCACCATTTCTTAAAGTATTGCTGAGTATTCGGAAGGACATAACTTGCAATTGCAATCGGCGAGATCACTGTAAACATGAGAATAATAACTAACCTAGCACCAAGCATTGCAAAGAACATTAATACAGCCACAAGAACCAAAAGCAGAGCAAGAATTAACGCAATAATAATGCCAACCCATCCACCACCAGCACCAGCCATCGCCGCACCCCCCAATGCACCGGCCGTTCCAAGAAGCGCTAATAAAATAGTAACTAGAGTTGCAACCCATTCACCACCTCCACCCGGATCAATTGCTTCGCCAACTGACGAAAACATCCTACTTAACCCAACTCCCAACGTATTTGATAAATCCACTAAAATCTCGCACATATAATAACTTAGATTTATCAAAATCGCCATCGCAATTAATCTTGGTAGAATCTTTTTAACCCCATAATTATCAATCCCGTACCCAGTTAGCTGAGAAAAAATCACAACAAGCAATACTATAATCATTAATGAGTTGGCAAAGTTACGGAAAAAGCCCCAAGCCCCATAAGCCCCTCCGCCATATTCTGATTCAGGGTTTAAAAATCTTACATCGAACGTCATCCACTCATTAATAATCGATTCAAACCAGCTAACTGATCTTGTTGAGTTATTAAGTACAGGACATAAGAGCCATCCTTGCCCAGATAAATCCGCTTCATAGCATTTACTATCATCAAAAGTACCATCATATTCAACTTTAAATTGACCAATTTCACCAATATTCCAAACACCATCTAGTTCATTTGGATTAACATCCTTAAAGAACTGCACGATATCATCCATAGATATCAATATAATATCTGTCCAAATCTGATTAATGTTTTCATCATGTACACGCTGGGTAGCAAACATCTTTCGTTGCGTATCCATATTATTGAAATTCGCATAGCAAGTCTTAAACTCTCCATCTGAATCCTTGATATGTTCTATAGGTGTTAGAGAAGTACTACTTCCACCCGCTTCTTGATCACAAGTAAACCTATTAGGGACACCTACCGGTATTGATTTTTCTAAATAGTATAGATAAAGATTATATTTTTCTGTATCCGTAAGTCTTGTATCTGCCGGAGTCATCGTATTATTTGATATATTTTCAACCGATTTCTTACGATTTTCGTAAGTGTTGGTAAATCTATACTCCCCTCCTTCAGCATAGTCTATTAAACAGTCGCTACCGGCTTCAGAATAATCAACGCACGCACCAGATTTAAAAGTTGTAATATAAGTAAACGACTGTCCAAGGTCTTTTGCTATTTGAACAATAGGTGTATCATAAAAAGGAAAAAAGAGAGTCATTATAACCTCAAAAAACGTACTATCAGGCAAAACCGTATAGCCAAAAGACTTCCCTTCGATTCCACTCTCCTTTATATTTTCAAACGTTTCATTTATACTATCCTTGCTTAACTCTATGGAAATATCTTGTGCATCATAAATCCGAGTACCAGATTCATAACCATCCCTAATACGTAAATACTGTTTTCCATCGTGCGATTCTATTGTAAAACTTACAGGAGCAAACAGATTCCTTAAAGGGTCGGTTACGCTATATACATAAGATCCATTCCTTTTTTCATATACAAAATGAAGAGACGTAACGTCAGTCTTTTTTATCGTTGACCATTCATCATTGTCTTCGCCCTTAATACCAGTTGTGTATTCCATTCTTAGATTAAATGATCCCGATTCTTCGTTTGGAGCAAAAGAATAACCCATGGTTTGGAGCATAGCTTTAGCTCCAGACGGATCACCTGCCCATGTTATATGTTTAAACGCATCATAGCCATAATCAAAAGCTCCTTTTGTTTTTTTATCCTCATTCCCAGCTAAAATCGTGAAACAGTTTGTCGGTACATTGTTTAACTCATTGCCATAGTTATACGATGGCATATAAAAACTATTTCCTAGTTTTACTGTATGGAAAAACACTTCCGTATCACTAGCTTGTGAAAATACTGGAGTATTTACTTTATATAGAAGACAATTATAATACTGCGTGAACACCCATTTTTTTATAGTTGGTTCCACATTAACCTTAAAGGCTGATACATTAGTAATATTCATAAATACAGAAAAGAAAATAGTCGCAAAGAATGCTATTATCAAATATTTTGTTTTTTTCATTTAGAACCCTCCCCCGTAAATCTCACCATATATCGCCTCCAACGTCATAAAAGCGCCTTGTTGTAGTTTTTCTAATGCATATTGCATTTGTTCCGATATGCTATTCATTTCATTTTCTAACTCATCTGAAGGAGTATAACAATCTGGAATAATCTTCCCTGCTTCTATACAACCAGAATGGTCAATCTGAATATACATATTTAAAGTAAGCTCATCCATCTCTTCTTTTAGGTCAATGTAACCGTAAATCTTTTTTTCACTATCTACGCCTTCATCCTTATAAGTCTGATCTATTAGATCTTTTGCAGCCTCCGAACCACCATTAATATAAGTTTCAAATAACTTACTTGTGCTAACTGTCTTTGCTCCTATGAAATCTTGGAAAAATGCTGACATCTCACTAGTGGTCTCCCCACCCACATTATCTTGATAATAAAGCGTACTAAAAAGATTATATTTTTCATTAGCTATTCCTAAATAACTATCTACCATACTCCCATCCTCTTTTACCTTTAGAAAATACGGAGTTGTACTATACAATTCATTTAGCTCAAAATCATTCATATTATCTTCCCCATACCAAACATAATTAACGTATGAATTAAACGCTTCTTTTACAGAACCAGTAACCTTCTTTTGTTGTTTACTACCACTATTATTTTTAATTACAATTCCCACCACTAATGCAATAATAATTATCGCAATAACAGCAATAATCGCAATAATCATTTTTTTCTTTGGTTTCTTATCTTCCGCTGGAGCAAACTTTAATCCAGCCCCCACTGAACTCGTGGGAGCCTGAGACGAAAACATCATATTAGAGTTAATCGTATTAGGATTAGAATTAGAATTAGGATTAGGATTTGCTGCCGCGTTGAAAGACCCCGCTGTCGGAAAAGCCGTAGAAGCTCCGTTCGTCGTCATAAACGGTGCGGAATTAATTGTAGGTTGAACCGTAGGCTGTGCCATACTAGCCGCAGAAGCACCCGCGTTTACTGCAGGTGGCGGAGTCACATTTGTTTTAGAAGCATTCGCATTAACCACAGCCGGAGCCGTTTCTGCCGCAGGAGAAACAGTAGGTTTAATAATTTGTTCGCTTTTCTTTGAATGATCTACTTCAAAATCACTTTCACCTAAATCTTTTTGAGGAACCTGTTCCTCTTTTACTGGAGCTAGGGAATCCGAGCCAGCATCGCCTGCCGCTCCATGTTTTATGCTTAGTTCACCTTCTGCGTCTTTTTTCAGAGAGTCATCACTAAGCCCACCCAATCCTTTTTCATCAGGTTTTAGACTACCAAAAGAATTCCCATATGGCTCATCCATGTATATATTATAGCATAACCATTATGAAAAATTATAAAAAACTTCAATTATTCACTAAACTACGCAATGCCAGAATCATCTTTTTTAAAACCTAGCAACGCAGATATTCCAATCTTCTGGCGCCTTCGTTCATCTTCAAAAAGAATACTACCTTTATCCATCCCTAGCTTATCCATCTCTAGTCCATTTTTAATATAATCGGCGGTCTTTTTCATAGAAAGTATTTCATTCCAACAATCATTGCGTTCGCCATATAAACTAGACTTAAAGTTTTGCATCTCTTCTTTATATTCTGCGTATTTTTGCTCAGGATTATTAGTTTTAATTAGATTTAAAAATGCCTCGCTACTTCCCTGAAAATCAGCAGGGGTAGGATATTTACCATAAAATGTCACTAAATCTAACATGGATAGATTCTGCGTTTTAGCAGCATTAAACCCCTCTAGTCCATGCAAATTATATCCTATTATTCTCCGCATTTTTTTACTCTGCGAAAGACCTTGCCTAACTATTTCTGTATTATATAACTCCATTGGTCCAGGAACTTTTCTTAAAATATCTACTTCCGCCTGTGGCGACACTTCTCCATCAATATACTTCTGTATGACTTTATTTCTATCTTCATTAGAAACATCGCAATCTTCCTGGAACATAATATCGCTATTATTATATAAAAGACTACCTACAACTTTATTTCTTTGTTTCTTTAAATTTTCAATCTCTTGCGACTCAAAAGAATTCCTATCAGGCCTTTCTGCATTTGTAGGAAACGTTTCTATACTCATATATTTATTATATCACTTATAACTAGAATAAGCATTTTATTGACGTAGTAACTCATTTTTTATACAATCATATTAAGTAATAATATAAGGATAATTATGGACCCGCAAAACATGCCACCACAACCATCTCAACAATATACCCCTCCAACCCAACAACAGTTCCAGCAAGATCAACCAACGGGAAATATTCCAGAAATACCACAAAACAATAATAAAACAAACAAAGGACTTATAATCGCACTCTGCGTTATAATCCCACTTGCAATTATTGTCATTATTGCCGTTATAATTGTACTCTCCCTTCTACCCACTAGCACCACAAACGTACCGCCTGAAGTCACCACTACGAGCATAATAGAAACCCCAAGCACAGAAGACGCCCAACGAGTCTACGGAAAATGGCTAACCGCAAACGGTTCTTACTTTAGTTTTCAGCCCACAGAATTCTACTGGTGGAAAACTAAAGATGATTTAACTGACAATTATTACAAAGGAGATATAGAAATACTTACTGGCGAACAGGCTTTAACTGAACTTGGTGCAACATACGAGAATGTCTTAAAATTATTCGTCTACAGTGACGGAAAAGTTCAATTAGACGACCTTTATGCACTAAAACTTTATCCAAAATATCTGATCTCCGGCGGAGTAGATAAAACAGAGAACTTAAAACAAAATTTCCCAGCCGGAAAAGATTATATGATCCTATCTTTTATTGTAATCAATGAAAACGAGGCGCAAGCCTATAATTATAACACTGAAGATACCTACTACTTAACAAGAGATGCAGAAGAATAAATTCTATCCATTATGAAATATCAGATTAACAAAAAGCGATAGAATTAAAACGTGTAAATTTGCTGTAACTAAAAGCCCTACGATAATAGTAATTATTCCAAATAGTTTTACACGATCATAAGAAGATACGCCATACGCTAAAT
>JAZQTT010000005.1:0-72442 GCA_045630905.1 Candidatus Nanosyncoccus sp. | reverse complement strand
GTCGATATTCAGTATTATGAATGTAGATCTTACGATGTGACTTCGGAGAGGACGGTGTGTGACTATGATAACTCTTCCGCAGGTGATCAGATAGGGCTATTTAGACATTTGATCGATCTTGGTGCAGATATGGTAGTTGGTACGAGTGCACATCAACCACAGACCTTTGAAAAATATGGTAATGGAGTAATATACTATGGACTTGGTAACTTATTCTTTGATCAATACTGGTGGCCTGGTACTACACGCAGTTTAATTTTAGCTAATTATTTCTATAACGGTAAACTACTTCAGACAAGAATTACCCCTACGGTTTATGACAGCAGTTTACAAACAAAACTAATGGACGAGGAGACTTCAGAATGGTTCATCAAGAGACTGGCAAGCGAACGACCGTAAGATCTAAAAATGAACGGACAAGTAGATTCGTTGTTCTTGCAACTTTGATCGTTATCCTAGTTGCTACGGTTACTATTGCTGTAGGTTTTTTAGTACGAGCTATTAACACCTCTCAAAATCCTAGCGAAGTATCGTCGCAAGATAGCTCTGATCCTGAAGAACAAAAAACAGAAGAAGATAAACCTACTAAAATCGATTTTCAGTCTATAATTGATAATTGGGTAATGTCTGTAGATGGTAATCGTAGCGTTATTGTCTATGATCCTGCTCTCGATGAAATTGTTGGCGAGTTTAACCCTGATGAAGTATATAATACGGCTTCACTCTATAAATTGTTTGTAGTTTATGAAGGTTATCGTAGGTTAGAAAATGGCGTCTGGAATGCCGATGACCCTGCAGGTGCAACTGGTAGAACTATTCTAGAATGCTTAGACCTTGCGATTCGTGAGTCTAATTCTCCTTGCGCCGAAACTTTAAGGCTTAAAATTGGAATCGAGGAATTAAACGATATAATAAAAGAAGATTTTAAAATATCTAATACTAATATAGGTACATTAGTTTCTACTCCAAATGATATTCTAAAAATGATGCAAATTTTCTATACCCATGAAGAAATTAAGGATGAAACATTGATAGCACGCATGGAAGACTCTTTCCTGAATCAACCAATAACCACTTATAATTGGCGACAAGGTTTACCTAGTGGTTTTGAAAAAGCGAATGTTTATAATAAAGTTGGCTGGGATTATAATCCGAATGGATATTGGAATATATATCATGATACAGCTATTGTTGAATTTCCGGATGGAGAACGTGATTTTATAATTGTAGTAATGACTAATAAGGTAGATTATCAAGATATTGCTAGGTTCGGTACTATTTTTGAAAAAACTTTCTATGATTTGATCTCGAAGGATTAGTCGAGGAATACTATGGAATCTCAAGTTTTTGACCGTATAGAGAAAAAATATTTGATAACTAGTGAGCAAAAAGAGATTATTCTTTCTGCGGTAAAAAAGAATATGAAAAAGGACAAATACCATAAGTCTGAAGTATTTAATATTTATTTCGATAATGATAACTATGATTTGATAATACAATCTATTGAATGGACAGATTTTAAAGAGAAGATTCGCGCGCGCTCGTATGGTGGTTATGACAGAGTATTTTTAGAGATTAAAACAAAAGTTCGGGGTAAGGAAGAGAACGTGGGGTATAAAAGACGCGTAATGATAACTAGAGATGATTATAAAAAATTAGCTAAAGGCCCTAAAACTCTACAGGAATTATTACAAAAAAAGACAGAAAAAGACAATGATCCTCAAATTGCCAAAGAAGTTGATTATCTAATTGAAAAATTTGATTTAAAACCTAAAATTTTAGTCGTTTATGATCGTGAAAGCTATAAGGGCGAAAATAATTTTAGAATTACATTTGATGAGAATTTAAAATATCGTACTAAAAATCTTGGGTTTTTAAAGAAAAAAAGTGATAAAATATATTTTAAGGATAACCGTAATATTATAATGGAGGTTAAGGTGCAAGGAAGTCTTCCTCTCTGGCTAGTTAATACAATTTCAGAGTTAAAGGTATATCCTCAGCAATTTAGCAAAATTGGAAATATATTTATAAAACTAAGAAAGGAAAAAAATGTTTAATAGCTTATTTGATTCATCGGCTACTGGTTTAGATATTACTACGGCCTTGATTTGTGCGGCAGCTGCAGTGATCCTGGGTTTGGTAATTGCCTTTACTCATCTGAAGACTTCTCAGACTACTAAAGGTTTTCTGATTACACTTACCACTTTACCACTCCTTGTAATGGCTGTAATGATTATGATCAATGGCAATTTAGGCACTTCTATCGCTATTCTTGGTGCGTTCTCATTGATTCGTTTTCGTTCTATTCAAGGACGCGCAAAAGATCTTTTAAGCGTTTTCTTTGCTATGATGGTTGGTTTGGCGCTTGGCATGGGTCATGTCTTATTTGCAGTAGTGATAACCATAATTGCCGTAATTGTGATTTTCTTCTTTTCTTATACAAAATTCTTGGAGCCAAACAAAAAACAACGCGTTTTAAAAATTGTGGTACCTGAAGATTTGGATTACGAAGAAGCATTTGATGAAATTTTCAAGAAATATACATCTAAAGCTAATCTGGTTCGTATGAAAACAATGAACATGGGTAGTCTTTATAAATTAACATATGACATAACTATGAAAAAAGACGTAAAAGAAAAAGAATTTCTTGATGAAATTAGGGTTAAAAACTGCAATCTTAAAGTACTTCTTTCTCATCCGTGTTTAGAAGAGGAAATTTAGTATGAATGACGGTAAAAAAAACGCTAAACATACATTTGATTTTCGATGGATTATTGTTATTATTTGCTTGATTGTTTTAGTTATTATTGCTGTTTTCGTTAATTTAAACAGGATTGATAACGGCGTTTCTAAAATAGCTAGCATGATGGATGTTGATAACGGTGACCTAAAGATTAATTGGGACCGTTATAAAACCATAGATATTGATTTAGGCGATACTTTTACTGTTTCTGAGTCTGGCACTTATCATCTGACTGGTAAAATTTCTGACGGACAGGTTGTTATTGACGTTGGAGTTGGTGAGGTACGGTTAATATTAGATAATGTTTCAATAAAAAACTCTAATGGACCTGCAATCTATTGTAAATCTGCAGAAGATTTAGTGATTGAACTTAGTGGTGATAATGTGTTATCTGATGGTAATAGTTATGCGTCCAGCTATGATAAAGATGTCGATGGCGCAATTTATTCAAAATCTGATCTCGCTTTTAGTGGTGATGGTAAACTGACAATTGTCGCCAATTATAAGGATGCAATTGTAGGAAAAGATGATGTTAAATTTAACGGCGGAAATTATGCCATATCTTCTCTTGAAGATGGAATTAGAGGAAAAGATTCCGTATATATTGTTGGTGGTTCATTTAATATTACTTCTGGTGCTGATGCTATAAAATCAACTAATGAGATAGATACCGGAAAAGGCTTTATTTTAATCGAAGATGGAGACTTCTCAATTGTTTCTGGTGATAAAGGTCTTAATTCTGTAAGGAGTTTACTTTTATATGGTGGTAATTTTTTAATTAACTCTCATGATGATGCGATACATTCTGACACTTATATAGGTTTTAATGGTGGCAACTTTGAAATATCTTCTGGTGACGATGGGATTCATGCGGATAGGGAATTAATAGTAGATAATGGTGAGATAAATATTTTAAAGAGTTATGAGGGTTTTGAGGCGCAAGTTATCACGATAAATGGTGGTAATATATCTACGATTAGTTCTGATGACGGTCTTAATGCTGGTGGTGGCGCAGACTCTTCTTCTAAAAATCGTCCTGGAATGGGGACATTCGATTCTGACGTGGATTGCGTAATAGACATTAATGGTGGAAATATTTACATTAATTCGTCCGGTGATGGAATTGATAGTAATGGATATATTTATTTTAATGGTGGAACTGTGCATGTAGACGGACCAACTAATAATGGTAATGGGGCTTTGGACTCTGGCGCCGGAATAACAATGAGTGGTGGTGAAGTAATTGCTGTAGGAGCGAGCGGCATGGCTGAGGATTTGGGTAGTTCATCTAGTGTATTCAGTATCAGCATTTACTTTGCTTCTAATCAATCTGCTGGGACAGAGATAGGCATTGTCGATTCTGAAGGCAATACAATTATTAATTATATTCCTTCAAAAACATTTGCTCATTTAGCTTTTGGAAATAATCAGTTAAAAATGGGGGAGGCATATTCAATTTATCTTAATGGAGACAAATATTTAGATTTTACTGTTTCTAATATCGTAACTACTGTTGGAAATATGGGCATGAATCACAATATAGCTCCTGGTGGACCTGGACGAAGATAGCTATATATGGTATTATATATATAATATATGTTGGAATTACGTGGAGTTTTTAAGGTTTATGTTGCTGGTGGAGTAAAAAAGACAGCACTTAGTGATGTTTCTTTGAATTTTCGTGCTAATGAGTTCGCGGCAATTTTAGGCCCATCCGGTTCGGGCAAAACGACTTTACTTAATATTATTGGCGGGCTAGATCATTATACTAACGGGAATCTAATTATAAGCGGTAAATCCACCAAAAAATTCCGCGATAAGGATTGGGACTCGTATCGTAATCACAGAATTGGCTTTGTTTTCCAGAGTTACAATTTAATTCCTCATCAGACTGTTCTGCAAAATGTACGTCTGGCTTTAACTCTTTCTGGTATATCTAAAAAAGAATCGGTCATACGCGCAAAAAGAGCATTAAATGATGTTGGATTAAAAGAACATATCAATAAACTTCCGGCACAGCTTTCTGGCGGTCAAATGCAGAGAGTTGCGATTGCCAGGGCTTTAGTTAATGATCCGGATATTCTCCTTGCTGGTGAGCCTACTGGTGCACTTGATTCTGAAACAAGTGTTCAGATTATGGATCTATTAAAAAAGATTGCTAAAAATAAGCTAGTTGTGATGGTAACTCATAATCCGGAACTTGCAGAACAATATGCCACCAGAATCATTAATTTAAAAGATGGTAAAATTGTTTCTGACACAAATCCATATAAAACCATAGATGCCACTAAACAATCCGAGAAAACCATAAAAAAGAATAATGATAAGACTAAAATGTCGTTTTTGACGGCTTTGTCTCTTTCTTTACGTAATCTATTAACTAAAAAGGCGCGTACGATTTTAATTGCGATAGCTGGTTCAATTGGTATTATCGGGATTGCTCTTATTTCTGCCGTTTCTACTGGTTTCCAAAACTATATTGATAAGATTGAGCAAGATGCCTTATCTTCTTATCCTTTGGCTTTGATGAAAGAGTCCACAAATATTACTGGGGTTCTTTTAAGTATGGCTGGCGACGCAGATGCTTCGTTTGACGATGGGAAGGTGCATGAAAACCAAGTTTTAACATCTACTTTAGGTAGTGTTGCAAAAAATGATTTGGTTAGCTTTAGGCAATACCTAGACCGACATTTTGATGAGGTGAAAGATGATATTAGACTTATTGAATACGAATACAATGTAGATCCAACAATTTATACTATTGATGCTACTGGAGAATTAGCGAAGCTAAATCCAAATAATCTTTTCTCTTCAATTTTAGGCGAAAATTCGTTAATGAATTCCTATTCGAGTTTAACTTCTTCTTTTAGACAATATGATCTTGAGAATATGAAAGCAGATACAAAGATCGTAGCTGGGCGTTTTCCTGAAAACTATGATGAAATGGTGATCTTTTTATCCGATCCGCATCAGATTTCTGATTATTTAACTTACTCGCTCGGCTTCCACGATACAGATAAACTCAGTGAAGCAATTACTAAGATAATGGGTGGCGAGGCGATCGAAATTGAAGAAGAACCTCTAACTTTGTCTTATGAAGATTTGATGGGGGTCGATTTGAGATTAGTCTATACTACGGATACATATAAATATAACGATAAATATGATGTCTATGAAGATATGTCTAGTGATGATGATTACATGATGAATCTATACGAAAATAAATCTGAAAAACTGAAAATTGTAGGTGTTGTGATGCCTGATTCTGAATTAGTTAATGGGAATGGAGTGCTATATCTCCCATCTCTAGTTACACATATAATTGAAAAATCTTCTAAATCAGATATTGTTAAAAAACAATTAGCTAATCCTAATTATGATATTTTCTCAGGCGTAAAGTTTGGCGAAAAGAATAATGATTTTGACTTTAGTTTTTCTGATCTTGTCTCTGTTGATAATAATAAATTAGCTAAGGCTTTTAACGTAACTATTGATAGAAATGCAATTACAGCTAAGACTTCTGAATACATGAATGACATTAGTAATGAAATAACCGCAGATATTTCACCGGTAAAAACTGCTATAGTTGATCGTTTAAAATCCTTGGCTAGTAGCCTAAAAAGCAGTATTGCTGGAGCTGATGGGACTGGTACTTTTTATAAATCAGATATAAACAATATTGTTGATAGTTTTCTAGCTCATGAAGATTTTTCTGATTTAGAAAAGAATTATGTGTTACCTGCAAATACGTTTAGGACGACTTTTTCTGGGCTTTTAAAAGGACTGCTTGAAGCGTATGCTGCCGGCTTCTCAGCGGCAATGGAACCTTATGGTGGATACGATGTTGATACTCTGCCAATTCCAATTAAGGATGAAATATATAATATGGTGCTAGAAAGTTATCTAAATGCAGCTGCGGTTGATAAGGGGATTGATTCTTTTGCAATTGTTATTACGGAACTTAATATGAAAAAGGAAATATTAACTCGCGTGGGTAATCTTACCGCTTATTTATCTAATAGTTTTTCTAATGCATTTAATATAGATCAAGACGCTCTGCTTTCTGCGTTTACTTTAAACTTTTCTGAAGATGAATTGTCACGCGTGGTTACTGCTATGTTTACTAAGAAACAGTCTACACTTGCAACAAATCTTGCTCTACTTGGGTACCAGGATTTAGATGATCCGTTTGAGATGGCGTTTTATTTTATTTCATTTGATGGGAAGACTCATTTTATGGAATTTATTGATAATTATAACGAACTAATGAAATCCTATAATTCTGATGACAAAGTTATTGAATATACTGACACTACCGGCATTTTAATGTCTTCGGTTAAAATTATTGTAAACGCGGTTTCTTATGTTTTGATTGCGTTTGTATCGATTTCACTTATTGTCTCTTCAATTATGATTGGAGTTATAACTTATATTTCGGTGTATGAACGAACAAAAGAGATCGGTATTTTACGCTCCATTGGCGCCTCTAAGCATAATATTTCCTCTATATTTAATGCAGAGACAGTTATAATTGGTTTTCTAGCAGGGCTATTTGGCGTGATGATATCTTATCTTTTAATTCCAATTATTAATTTTATCCTACATCATTTCACTGGTGATATTCCACTCAGTGCATCATTGGACCCTAGGATGGCTGCATTTTTGATAGCTTTAAGTATCATTCTAACTTTAATTGGTGGTATTATTCCGGCGCGTTCTGCTTCTAAAAAAGATCCTGTTGAAGCACTTAGAAGCGAATAAATGTTATATAATATATAATATGAAGATTTTAATCAAAAATGGAGAGTTATTACTCCCGAACGGCAATGATTTTAAGATTACTAATGGAAGTTTAATAATCGAAGATCAACACATCTCTAAAATAATCTCAGGTGAGTTACCCTCCGAATATTCTGAGAGCAATTTTGACAAGGTGATTGATGCTACTAATTCTTTAGTGATGCCTGGTCTAATTAATGCACATACACACGCATATATGAGTTTATTTAGAAATATGGCCGATGATATGGAATTTTTTGATTGGTTGAAAAGTGTTGAAAAAGTTGAAGATAAATTAACTACTGAAGATTGTTATTATGGAACTTTACTTTCTATTGCGGAGATGATTCACACTGGTACAACTTGTTTTGTGGATATGTGTTTCAAAAGTAGCAAGAATAGTGCTAAGACTGGACCAAAAAGTGCAGTTTCTGGCGCTGTAAATGAAAGCGGTATGCGTGCCTATATTGGTAGAGGTTTAGTAGGAGAAGTAGGCGAAAAGGGAGCGATGAGAAGGCTAAATGAATTCCTTGATGACGCTAAGTTATATCCTAACAATGATCGTATTAAATTTATTTTGGCTCCACATGCTCCTTATTCATGTAACCAAAGCATTCTGGAACTCGTGAGAGAGATAGCTGAAAAAAAGAATATGTTGGTAACAATTCATATTTCTGAAAGTGAAGACGAGGTGAACCTTATTGCAAAAAATAATGATGGTATTACTCCGGTAGAATATGTGTATAAATCTGGCTTATTCAATATTCCTACCATCGCCGCACATTTAGTTAATGTGACTGATGATGATATTAAAATCCTTAAAGAAAACAATGTGAGTGCAGCTATAAATCCGCGTAGTAATATGAAACTTGGTAATGGTTTTGCGCCAGTTGAGAAGCTTTTAAAACAAGGTGTTAATATTTGCCTTGGTACTGATGGCAGCGGCAGTAATAATACTCAAAATATGTTTCAAGAAATGAATATGGCCTCTTTAGTTTATAAGGGTAGTAATAAAAAAGCCAAATGCATTGATGCTAAAGATGTAGTAAGATTCGCGACTGTTGGCGGGGCTAAGGCACTTAATATGGATGGGAAATTGGGCGAAATAAAAGAAGATGCATTCGCCGATGTTATACTTTTAGATTTAGATTTACCAGAGTTTGTGCCTAGAAATAACTTAGTCAGTGCTCTATGTTATTCGGCTAATGGCTCAGAAGTAAAAACGGTATTAATCAATGGACAGGTTGTTATGGAAAATAAAAAAATCCTTACATTCAATGAGGACGAAGTGATGAGAAAGTGTGAGGAAATTGCAGAGAGGTGTATAAAATAATGGATAAAACTGTTATTTGTAAAGATGTATTTAATAATAAATATATAGTCCCTGTAGGTGAGCTTGAGCTGAGGGTTGGCGTATACGCTGTAATTATTGAAAACAATAAAATACTTCTAACTCGACAATGGGATGGATATAGTTTGATTGGTGGTGGTCTTGAAAAAGGTGAGACCGTAGAAGAGGCGATTATCCGCGAGGTGAAGGAAGAGAGTGGCCTAGATATTGAACCAGGAGATGTTTTTTATCACGCTACCACGTTTTTTAAACGCGATCTAGATTCTCAAGCTCGCCAGTCTGTTCAATTATATCTAAGTCATAAGAAAATATCTGGCGAGATTGATCATAATGAAAATATAACTGAAAGTGAGAAATCTTATACTAATGGTATTCCGGAATGGGTTGATCTTAGTCAAGTAAACGATATTAAATTTAGGCATAGTGTAGACCTTAATACAATTATTGGTGCCTATAAAAAAATATAGCGTAAATGCTCATTTATATTACTTTGCTGGAGCGTAGGGGTTAATTATCCCTAGTTGTTCCAGGAAACAAAAATTGAGTGCAAACACTCGTCTCTTCTTTCTTGGCTGGAGCGGAGGGATTCGAACCCCCGAATGGTGGGACCAGAACCCACTGCCTTACCACTTGGCGACGCTCCATTCTTGGTATATTTTATCATAAAATCTAAAATAATGCTATAATTGGATTAGCATGAGTAAGAAAAAAATATTTAGTAAAACAGAATTAAAAACATTACCAGCTGAAGAAATCATTGATAAGATCCAACACCAGAATTATTCTTTACTTAATTCTTTAGGCGCGGAAAACCTTAGAAAAGAGATGGTCCCGGTAGGTAAAGCTTGTAATACTGCCATCAATTATTTTTTTCGCACTACTGGACCTAAAAGTGATCCTTTGAAACATAGTATTAATGCTCGCAAAAAACTCGTTAAGGTGTTATCTAGAATAACTCCTGGAAGTTATGAAGGAATGCCAAAGGATAGTGAAAATGGCTTAGTAATTGGGTTTAATCATCCATCACTTGGCGAAATCGCACGTATTCTTACGATGAAGATAGACATTATGGGTGATAAACCAATGTATTTTCCAGTAAACTTACCTTGGTATGAAGCCTTAGCGCCTAATTTTGACCGAATTAAACAATTAGGAATTGTTATTACTCCAACGATTACTCCTTCAACTTGGAAAAAGATGAATCTAAAAGAAGGTACGCCTTTGTATGAGGCCGGCAATCGCTTAAAACAGGATTTTCGTGATATTTATACTAATTTGTCGCACAATGCGTTAAAGAATGGTGGTGTAGTTTTTGTGGCACCATCTGCTACTAGGCAGGCAACTGTGTTTAAATCTGAAGCTGTATTCAATAAGGAAGAAGACCCTATTCCTACAATGTCTATGTTAGCTTTAAAATTATTTACTGATCCAGAAATGAATTGTGATTTTTTACCGATGGCCGTTATTCCGCCTGAAAACTATAAACGCGGCTTAAATTTTTATAAAAAATATAGTCTAAAACCTGGAAAAATTATGAGTGCTGATGAAATTCGTAAAACCTATTTTAAAGTAAAGAATCCTGAAAGACTTGAAGGTTTTGACTATGATTTTCATATGAGAATCGCCAATGAATTGCCAAAGAAATTCTGGTACTAAATTCTTGAAATTATGCTAAAATAAACATAAGCATGAATAATAATGAAGAAGATAACTATCTTTATCATCCCTTGGAAAATATCGAGGATGTAGACATTTTTTATGATGCTGTTGAGCGTAACCATCTCACAAAAGCCGTTTCCGTTGAACGCCCATATACTTATTGGACAATTGAGCTTTATGACCAGAAGAATGGTATTCGTGGCGGTGGGGGGCTAGGTGTTTTGGCAGCTGATACTAGACGTATTGCAGAAAAGATGAATGTGCCTTTTGCCTTAATTACTCCTTTTTATCCTTGCGAGATTAAACAGGTACTTCATGATGGAAAAGCTTTTGACGAATTTCATTCAGTTGATTATAAAAACTTTGGATTTAAATTTATTGATTCTGTAAACATCAAATGTTGTGGTGATTTATGTAAATTGGATGTGATTGAAAAAAAGTTTAATAACACGCGTATTATTGCTATAACGGAGCCTAATTTTGGCGGGTTATATTCTGGCACGAGCGGGTCAGACCATAGATTATATCAAGAAGTTGCTTTAGGTTTTGGCGGTTATTTAGCATTAAAACTAGTTGGTTTAAAACCGGCAATTATGCAATTAAACGAGGTAGCTACATTCTTTGCTGCTCTTGCTAGATTGGATGAGTTAACGTATAACGGAATGGATTTTTATGAAGCAGTAGTTTATACAAGGAAACACACTTTGTATACTAATCATACTTTAGTACAAGCTGCGGAGGCTGAATTTTCATTAGAGCAATTTGAGCGTTTTGTTTTTCCGAACATTAGGTCTTTAGCCGTTAAAAAATGGTTAAGGGATAAGTTTAAAGATAATAAGATAAAATTATCGTCCGTTACGATTGAAATTGCTGAGCTTAGGAGTGGAGTCTCTAAACTACATGCTAGAGTAGCTAATTACCACGATATCGCTGGGAATAAAGTAAAATTTAAAGCAATTACGAATGGGATTGACATGGAAACTTGGGTACTCCCTGAGACTCTGGCGTATTATCATGAATTAGGTTTATTAGATCAATTTGATGCGCCAACTCCAAATTTTTTGGAAGGTATTGAAAAAATATCCTCAGAAGATATTCGTAGACTAAAAAATTCTGGCCGCAAAGTTTTAAATGGTATTTTAAAGGATCGTCCGGATCAGAATGGGAACATAGTACAGTTTAATGATAATGACATTATATTCGACTTCAAGCGACGGTTTGTGGATTATAAAAGGCCAGAAATGCCTTTCCGGGATCCGCAGAAACTTAGAAATATTTTGGAAGCGAACAACGCGCATTATATTATTACTGGTAGAGTACACGCTGGCGATGAAGTGATGTCTAATAAGCTAACTAAGATACTTGAAATTATTGATAATGATGATTATCTTAAAACTCATGTTCATTATTTTGCCGATTATGACGAAAAATTAGCCTATGGTCTTTCTGTTGGTTCAAATATTTCTATTAATATTCCTATTGTTGGACTTGAGGCTTGCGGCACTTCCTGGATGAAGGATGTTGCTAATATGAATATTTTAATTTCTACGCATGATGGCGGCGTAGCCGATGCTCCTATGAATGCCTATTCTTACATAGATGGCGATAATGAAGATGAAGAATTATTTATGCTTTATCAACGTATGGAAGATGCGGCATCTATCTGGAAAAATGATTTTGATCTCGAATTTACTTTCAGAAAACAATTAGCGGCGTTTCTTCCGACTATTTCCGGATCAAGAATGCTTAAGGAATATCTTGACTATTTATTCTCGGTATAGTATACTATTGACAAGTCTGGTATCAGACTTTTTTGATACATAATTTTTAAGGAGTAAGATGGCTAAAATAACAAGAATTAAAGCTAGTGATTCGCCTCGTAAAGAGAAGGCTGACTCAAAGCCGACAATTACTCGCAAAAAAGTTGTCGTGAAAGACAAAAAAGCTGAAAAAACCAAAAGAGTACAGAAAACTCAAAAATCTGAAAAATCCACAGAGAAAAAACCATTTATTCTAATCCGTCCAATTGTCTATTTGGGTAGATATCTTCGTGATTCTTGGCGTGAGCTCAGGCAAGTTCGCTGGCCAAATCGTAAGGCGACTTGGAAAATGGTACTCGCTGTAGTAGTGTATACCGCAATATTCGTAATCTTTATTTCACTACTCGACCTATTCTTCTCGTGGCTATTTAATTTAATATTAGGTAATTAATAGAAAGGATATTCTATGGCAGTAAACAGATATGATGACACAAGGGCTTGGTACGCAATTTCTACTTATTCTGGTTACGAGGATAAGGTTGCGGATTCTATCAATCAAAGAACTGGCACCGCAGAAATGGCCCACAAGATTTTTGAGGCTATTGTGCCAAAAGAAAAACAGATTGAAATTAGAAATGGTAAGCGTAAAATTGTAGATCGTAAGATTTTACAAGGTTATGTTTTGGTTGATATGAAACTTTCTGATGAGACTTGGTATATTATCCGTAATACTCCTGGTGTCACTGGATTTATTGGTACTGGTACTCAACCAACTCCTGTTTCTGAAAAAGAAATCACTAAAATTAAGAAGCGTATGGGTGTTGAGGATCCTAAGTTCTCAGTTAAATACGAAGTTGGTGAGGTTGTTTCAATCACTGATGGTCCATTTAAAGGATTTGACGGTTCTATCGCCGAAATTGACGCTGCTAAAGGTAAACTAAAAGTTATGGTTTCAATGTTTGGCAGGGAAACACCAGTTGAATTAGATGCTTTACAGGTTAAACAATTAAACTAGTACTTTTATAAGACATTCTTCATCTTAATGCCATATTTTTCTAAAACAAAACTAAAAAATACTATTTACGAATAAGCATAATTGTAATAATATATTAAGAACGGTTGTGTTAAATTAATTTTATTTGTGGAGGAATAATATGGTAAAAACAAAACAAAAATTAGGCGTGGTATTTATATTTGTCTTAACTTTATTGTTTACATTTTCTGTTTTTGCCGCTAGTAATTCTTTTGCCGCTTCAAATATTTTTCAAATAAAAGATGTTGCGATAACTGAAAGAGATAACACTGTAGAAGGTGATGTTGGATTCTTTGATGAATCTAATATTGGAAGTTATCTTACTTTTCATAAAGTTGGTGATAAAGTTGTTTATAAAATCGTATTAGAAAATACTGACACAAGTGCACATACTATTGCTGAAATATCTGATAACAATGGTAATGAATATTTGGATTATTCATACGACAAACATGAAAACGTTACTATAGAGGCTGGAGCTTCTTTTGACTTATTCCTCACTGTAACATATAAGGAAGGCGTTTCTGACATAGATTTACGTAATCAGACCCAAAATTTAAAACTATCAATTGGGTTTACTGATATTGAGAAATCAGACGAAATCAGTTTAGTTGTACCAAATACTGGCGAAAATATGATTGTCAAAGCATTTGGTGGCACAACGGTTTCTAGTATGGTTTTCTGGTTAGTTTCTGTAGCCGGTGTAGTTGCTTGTATTGTTCTGGTTATTGTAAAACGCAAAAAAATGGCTAAATGCCTAGGTGCCTTAACTGCAGTTGTTTCCGTATCTGCATTGGTATTTTCAGTAAAAGCTGCTTCGCTCAATATTAACGGTATTACTCTTGATACAGAGCTTGGCTTTTATGATAAGATTGTGATCACAAATGGCGATGATCAAATTATCGCCGATTACGGAACAAAATTTGAAGACATTGAAGGAATCGTGGCTCCAACGGTTGATAATCATAGACTCAGTGGTTGGAAAGAAGAAAATGGGGATGCCATTATTGTTGCCGATCCAGTAACTAGAGATCTGACGATTACGCCAGTTTATGAACGAATTGCTTTTAATGTTACTATGGATGCGAATGGTAAGAGTTATTCTGATGGAAGTAATAGTTATGTCTTAAGTTACAATAGTTCCGATACGACTCATGCAGGGAATACGAGATCAATGAAAATAGTATCACATTCTACAAACGTCAACGATAAGGGTGAACAGAATAGTACATATAATAATAATTTGGCAACGTCGGATGTCGTGACGATGTCTGGAGCTTCTAAGCTTAAGGTAACTTTAAGATATCGTACCGAATCTAGTTATGACTACGTTTATACTATAAAAGGCGAGTATAGCGGCGTAATTGGTAATCGTTCTCCTTCGACTTATGTTGGCAAAGTGAGTGGTGGTTCTGGTGATTATTCTACTAAAGAATATGAGATAGATGGGGATACCGTAACTTTTGGTTTTTATACCGATTCTAGCGGACTCTCCTATTATGGGTACTATGCGGTGGTTGAAGGATATGATTCTGATGGCAACTTGATTTGCGACCCTGAATATGACCGCGAGTTGCTTTCTGGTGCATACATGGAGCCGGCTGTAGAGAATTTCTATGGATGGTCGGAAAACCCTGATGCTGAAAATGCAGATTATACCGGTGAGGACGAGATTAAAAAGTTCCTAGAAGGTACTAACGGCAACAATAAGACTCTTTATGCAGTACTCAGGAAACGCTACAGTGTTACCTATGATGGTAATGGAGCCACTCTTGGGACAATGGAGTCGGTGCACCACGAAAACTTAAGAGCGGATGAGCCATTCTTTGGTTATGCGGCGAACTATTTACGTGATGGTTATGGGTTCGTAGGATGGAGTAGTGATAAGAATGCAACTCCGGATAATGGTGCAAAAATCTTTGGGCCAAGCCAGGCTATTACGCCAGCGGAGATTCGTGATGGTAATCTAGACGAAAATTTAAACATTGTGCTATATGCTGTTTGGGTAAAGAATGATGACACCTATAATCTTCAAAACTTTGACGATGCGGCATTCGAGGCAGCTCATCCAAACCAAACTGTGACTGCACTTGAAGATACGCGTGATGGTCAAATATATGCCGTGGCTAAACTTGCGGATAATAAATGGTGGATCATCGAGAATTTACGCTTTGACCCGGCTGGAAAGACATTAACGAGTGAAAACACCAATAATCCGACTGCGGCCTTTGCTAATATTGCCAAGAATAGGACTACCTCTACCTTCCTAAACTGTTGGACAGATACTAGCGGTTATGAAGGTTGTTACAATCAGTATTCTATAGATGTGAGTAATATTACAGCTACGACGCCTAACGTGAGTGCGTCGGGTGGGTATCAATGGTATAGCTATGGCGTGTATTATAACTGGTATTCCGCTACGGCTGGGAATGGTACAATTGGTTTAGCGCCAGCGGCATCTGCTAATGGAGATATTTGTCCGGCAGGTTGGCGTTTGCCGAAGGCCGATTGGAGGAGTAATGCTAATAGTATGACCGTAGATGATTCTGAGTTCTCTATACTTAGCGTTGCGAACGGTGGCGATCCGATGTTTGCCTATAATAAGGACCAGACTTTGGCATTGTTGAATTACCCAAATAATATCATTAGATCTGGTAGATCCCAGCCAGGGGGCCGGACAGGAGACCCTGTTGTAATTGGCGCTATGCGTAATGATATTGGGCAATACTGGAGTGCGACAAAGGATGCTAATAGTAGTAGTGGGTGGGTTAATTATTTGACGGCTTTCTTCTATAACGGTAGTCGCTCGATTAGCCAGGGTAGCACCTCTATGGATGTTGGTTACGCGCTTCGTTGTTTGAAGAAATAATAAGCTAGTTTTCACTTTACTTTTATCAGTTATTTTGGTATAATTATTAGGTTACGCACTAGAAAGGGTATTTTTATGGCGGAAAAAAATGTAATTGGAAATCTTAAACTAAGGATTCCTGGTGGTAAGGCGACGGCTGGACCTCCGGTTGGCTCGACGCTTGGTCAATGGGGCTTAAATATGATGGATTTTATCAATCCATTTAATGATGCGACCAAAGATTTGATGGGTAAGAACGTTATTGTTCATATCCGAGTATTCGATGATCGTACTTTTGACTGGAAGTGTCTTGGCCAACCTGTAGATGATTTAATTCGTGAAGCAATTAAACTCGATAAGGGCTCTGGAAAGCCAAACACCGAGAAAGTAGGTAAGATTTCTAAAGCACAACTACAAGAAATCGCTGAGAAAAAGATGGATCAACTTAACGCTATCGACATTGAGGGCGCAATTAAGATTGTTGCTGGAACAGCTCGTTCGATGGGTGTTGAGGTCACCGATTAATAAATAATTAAAAGATGGGAGAGCGAAGGCTCGTTATACCACGAAAGGAATATTATGGCAGAAGAAAAACAAGCCGATATTAAAGAAAATATTATTGAAAATCCTTCAGAAAACACTGCTGAGGTTAAGGAAACTTACGCAAAAGCAGGTAAAAAATCAAAGAAACACATTGAAGAAGTTAAAGCCGAAGAAGAGCGTCAAGCTCGTAAATCTGAGCATGTAAATGCAGCTCAGAAACCCAAAGGTGCTACCCCTGTTACTCGTCCTAAAATTGAGCGACGTGGTAAAAAATACCAAGAAGCCGCAAAACTTGTCGAAAAAGGCAAGGTTTACAGCTTAAAAGATGCAATCGATTTAGCTATTAAAGCTAACCCTGTTAAATTTGATGCTAGTCTTGAGATTCATACTAGACTTGGCGTAGACCCAAGACAAGCTGATCAAAACATCCGTACTACTTTAGTTCTTCCAAACGGTAACGGTAAGACTGTACGTGTAGCTGTCTTTGCACCAATTGATGTATGTAAAGACGCAAAAACTGCTGGTGCTGATATTGCGGAAGACGAAGATTTTATCAAACAACTCGAGAAAGGTATAATTGACTTTGATGTCCTTATCTCAACTCCACAATACATGCCAAAACTTGGTAAATTTGCTCGCTTACTCGGTCCAAAAGGTTTAATGCCAAACCCTAAGGCTGGTACTGTTACTACTGACGTAGCTAAGGCTGTAAAAGAAGCTAAGGCTGGCAAGGTGGAATACCGCGTTGATAAACAAGCTATTGTTCATATTGGTGTTGGTAAAGTTTCCTTTGGTACAGATAAGCTAATTGAGAACGCAAATGCCTTCTTTGAAAGCTTAAAAGCTCAAAAACCAGCTTCTCTAAAGGGATCCTTTGTAAAATCTGTCTTTATTACAACCACTATGGGCCCTTCTATTGCGATTGAAAACTTATATAACTAATTGAACTATTTATAATTTTCTATTATAATTAGTTTATGGATTTTGTTGAAAGCCTTGAAGTCTATGAGCAAGTAATTCTGATTATTGTCGGAATTGCAGTACTATTCTTTGGGTATAGAATTAAAAAAGCGGCTTTCTTTCTGATTTGGTTTATCTTAGGATATATTTTGATGGGTTTTTTGATGCCGATGATTAACCAGTGGGTACCACAGATCGCCGAGAATAATATCTATCAGATCCTAGTCCCTATTGGTGGCGGCTTAATACTGGCTCTACTTGGGTTTGCGATAGAGAAAGTATGTATCTCTGGCATTAGTTTTGCGCTTGTAATGCTTATTACGGTGCAATACTTTGGGACAGAGGTACAGACTCTGGTCATTGGAGGAGTAATTGGCATAGCCGCTGGTGCTCTTGCTGTAATGCTTATTAAGCCTGCTACGATCGTTGCTACCTCTGTTGCTGGTGGTTATGCAATTACTTTAGCACTTCTTGCTCTATTCCCAGATATTAACAGAGAGGTATTTTATTTCCCAATGATTGGCGGTCTAGCTGCCGTAGGTACACTCGTGCAGTTTGTCTCTACTAAAAAGTCACGCTAATATTGACGAAACCTCTATTGTATGGTATAATGTTGGCATAGCAGTTTTTAGCGCGAATTTTTTCGCTCTAGAAAAGTATTATTAAAATGGAGGTGGTTGATTGATGAGGTATTCAAATTTGGTGGGACATAAGTCCCTTTGGCTAAAGCCAATCAGATCTATTGATAGGAGTGGTTATTTCTTTGATGAAGCACTAGCTGTTCAAAGAATGAATTTTAATGATGCTTGCCAAGATTGTTATAATAGTATCGTCTATTATGAGATGCATCAAGATAAATACAACAACTCCCAAAAATTCGGGAGTAAGTTTATAACCTTCCTTGTATGCTTAGTAATTAGTATTTTCGCTTTCACTTTTTGCGTCATACAATTTGGTTGGTGGCCAAAAAGCAATAATGATTGGTTGATTGTCGCCTCAATCTTTTTATCTATTTTTGTAATCGTTTTTGTTATCAGAGCATTACATTTTCATCATATGGATTTTCTTATGATGACAGCAGACAATAGGATTAATGCACATAACAAGATATGGCCTGGGATTGCTGCCTTTGTAATGGGCAAAGGTGATAAGCCGGATGAAGTTTACGAGGAAGAGGACGAAGAGGAAGAAGTGGAAGAAGTGGAAGAAACGGAAGAAGAGGAAGAAGTGGAAGAATTAGATGTATTCGAGGAAGAGGAAACGACAGAGGATGATTTCAATCCTGATGAGGAGTTATTTTTATTTATTCCCGAAGAAGATCCTGACTTTGAAGAATATCATGAGGATGCTTCGGAATATGATGACTCCGAGGGGGAACCGGTAGTAGATGATTATCCGGCAATTCCATTGCCGCCACCTCTGGAAGAAATCGAAATAAAAGCTCCAGAAAAAACCATTGAGGAATCTGACCCTGATGATGGAGAAAAATCTGATGATGAAAGACCATCAGATGACGACCCATTTAAAGGGTTAAGCGATATAATCGCAGCCCCATGGCTCGACTGGTAGGCTTTTATATATTTTCATTTTTTTCCTTTTTAGCCCGCGGCGTAAAAACCGCGGGCGCTTTCATTTTAGGACTTTTTAAACGATTTTTTGCAATATTTTTATAACTTTATCGATATCCTCCGGGCGGTTATGAAAACCTAAAGAAAAGCGCACTAAAGGAGGATATTTACAAACGTGATCTAAATAATAATGGACACAGAAATAACCTGTACGCGTCATAATATTTTCTCTCGAAAGTGCATTGCCAAGTAAATGAGAATCTAGTCCTTCTACATAGAAAGACATAGTCGAGCTGGGCTCATTATTAAGCAAATGGACCCTCTCGGAGTTTTTCAAGAAATCATATAGTCTATTTATGTTATCTTCTAGATTTTTCCAATCTTTTTTTGATAGTTTATTAAGCCAATCAATTGCCGCGCCTAAGCCTACGATTTCACCCCATGCCTGAAGTCCAGATTCAAAACGAGTATAGCGGTGCTCCTTGTTTGTTGCAGATAGAATATATGAATCTTTTTCTACATCGTCCACCATTCCGCCACCAATAAATCCTTCAACCATCTTCTTTTCCAGGCCATCTCGCCAAACTATCCCGCCAAGCGATGGTGCATACATCTTATGAGCTGAAAAACAGATAGCGTCAGCCTCGATACCTCTTACAATATCCGCAGAGTGGGCTAGGGCCTGCGCAGCGTCTATAATTAGAACTCCGCCTGCTTTATGGACCACTTTAGTAAGTTCTGCAATGTTTTCAAGCTTCCTGCCGTCAAAATTCGATACACAGTTTAAGATGACAACTGCTTTATTATAATCTACGTCTTTTATAGGCACGGATCCATCTTCATTCCTCTTTATTACCTCTCTAGGTAATCCGGTGCGTTTACTAAAGGCAATAGATGCCAAAAACGGCGAATTATGTTCAATCTCCGTAGTAATGATTTTTTTGAAATGTTTTGGTTCTAATTGAGATAAAATCAAGTTTATCCCGTATGTAGTATTTAGAGTAAACGATACAGTATATTTTTTAGGTGATAATTTTAAAAACTTTAAGACCTTCTCGCGAGTTTCTTCAACTTTTTCATCTGTTATCTTACCCCATTTATATTTTACTCTCTCCCCGCAGGAGTTATGTTCAGTATAATAGTTATTTATTGCTTCAATTACTGGACGCGGCCTTAAGCTTTGACATGCCGAATCTAAATAAACCTCCCCATCCCCTAAATAATCAAAATATTTCATATATATCATTATACACCTATTATAGATAATCACAAAAAAAACCGCCCTACATGCGCAGAGACGGTTTTTAGATAAACAATCAGCTAACCTTAAGACTTCTAGTCTTATGCGAGTTCTACAGTAGCGCCAGCTTCTTCGAGAGCTTTCTTCATTGCTTCTGCGTCTGCTTTTGCTACTTTTTCTTTTACAGTGGCTGGAGCGCCGTCGACGATAGCTTTTGCTTCGCCAAGACCAAGTCCAGTCGCTTCTTTAACAGCCTTAATGACTGCAATCTTCTGAGCACCAGCGTCTTTTAAGACTACGTCAAACTCAGATTTTCCTTCATCAGCACCAGCGCCATCACCGCCAGCAGCAACAGCTGCTACCGCCGCAACAGGCTCAATGCCATATTCGTCTTTAAGTAGAGTTTTAAGTTCATTGACTTCAAGCACAGTCATATTAACTAGCTCTTCAGCCAACTTTTTAATATCAGTTGCCATATTATATTATCCTTTCTTAAATATTAATTGGCTGCTTTTTCTGCATGTTCGGCAAGGCCAGAAACTACGCCATTGATGCCAGACAAAAGTGTGTCCACAACCTGTGCGATAAGTTCGTTCTTAGTAGGTAGATTACCGAGAGTAGTAACTTCTTCTTTTGAAAGATTACTACCGGCTCCATCAAAACCACCAATGAGTTCCATTTTCGCATGGGTTTTAGCAAATTTAGTAAGAACTTTCGCTGCATCAAAGTCTTCATCTGAACCTAAAGCGTAAAGCAATTGGCCAGTTAAGTCAGAAGCATCAGTATCTTTATATGCTGCAATTTCTTGCATTGCAACCTTTACTAACCGGTTCTTCACAACTTTAATCTTTACGCCTGCTTCACGCGCCATTTTACGGAGTTCTTGTAATTCTGCTACGGTTAAGCCTTCGTATTTAGCGTAGACTACCATCTTAGAATTTTTAAGAAGTTCTGTTAAATCAGCAACCAATGTCGTCTTTTTATCTTTTGAAATTGCCATAAAAAGCTCCTTGGTTAGATTAAATTTAATAATGGTTAGCCAATTGTTAAATAGCGTCACCAAATATAATAAGAATTTCCTCGGTGGCATGATTAAGGTATAAACCCGCCACTGTCTTTGGTAACTCCTTATATTATATCACTTGTGTACTAAATTTTCAAGAGGTTTACTTTGGAAAAAGCCTATGTTAAGATAGTTACATTATGGTGTGTATTGCTGCATTTATTATCCTTGCGCTAATTGGTATTTTTGTGGCAATTATTTCTATTTTCAAGCCAAAAGTAGGGAAGGCTTATTGGAGAATGTTTAAGAAGGCTTGGGGTTGTCTTTGGAAAAAAGTACGTCTACAGAAATGCGAGACCGGATTTAAAGAAGACGTAAAAAACACGATTTTAAGTAGAATTATTATTAAACATCCTAAGTGGGTTAAACCATTCTCTATCATAATTGAGGTTTTTTCTGTGGTTATTGTGATTATTGCGGTATGGGCAATTCTTACTGCAATAAAGTCCTTGTTGGCTCTTTGGGCCCTAGGTTCTTGCAATGTTACAAAACCTTCCGCTTGTACACTTGGTGCAGAGATATGTTCTATCGATGAGGATGAACCTAAAAACCCACTAGAAGCTACTGGACGGTGGTTTACGGAATGGGGTGAAATATTTGAAGCTATTCCTGATAAGTTTAAAACTTATAATGCAGAAGAGTATGCGCTAAGCTATATTGTAGTTGATGGTTCTGGTAACGATAAACCTGTCGCGGTAGATATTTTTGACCCTGGCTGTTCTGTATGTCTTGCTTCCTATAAAAATCAGAAAGAGGCAGGCTTCTTTAACGATTACGAAGTAAGGTTAGTGCCATTTGCTATCCAGGGTGAAGACAATAGCTATAAGTTTAAAAATTCAGAAATAATTGTAAAATATATGTTTGCCGCTAATGAAATTGACCCTGATTTAGCTATTGCGGTAATCGATCATATATTTACAGATAAAAATAGTGAAGGAATATCATATCAAAGCAAATTTAACGAAGATTACAGCGAAGAACAGGCTATAAGCAAAATTGAACAGTGGCTAAAAGAAGCTGGAGCTAGCGAAAATAGTATTAAGGTTATTCGCGATGACACTATGAGTTCAAAAGTAGAAGAAACTATGCAAAATAATCGTAAAGTTATTGAAAACGATTTAAATGTTAAAGGTATTCCTACTATGATCTATAACGGTGGTAGGCATACCGGACTTTGGAAAGCAGAATAAGGCTTATACTTTTATGTAAAATTTACAACATTTTGCGTCTGACCGATGTTTTTTTAGTGGAAAACTTTTAGACTGAAACCTTGACTTTATTTATATATAGATATATTATAATATTAATACTATATTTAGACAGGATGCGAGGTGATGTCTGAAATACCAGAAAAACAAATAAAAAGGTTAAGAAGCCTTATCAGTGAAGCGGAAACTAATTTGTCCGCTGCAAAAGAACTATTAATATCCATACTTGGTGATGGTGAAACTATTTCTGCGCCAAGAGAAACTGTGGTTTCCAGTCCAGAAGGTAAGATCATTGAAGGTATCTTTGATGGTCAGATCATGATTGGCCCAGATGGAAAGAACTATCCAGTACCGGCTAACTATGCTTCTAAGTCAAAGCTTGTTGAGGGTGACATTATGAAACTCACAATTACTGAAGATGGTAAATTCCTCTACAAGCAAATTGGTCCAGTAGAAAGAAAGACTGTAATCGGAACCCTAGTCCATCATGATGATAAATACTTTGTAGAAGTTGCTGGTAGAGAATATCAGATCCTTTATGCTTCTGTAACATACTTCCATTTGAAGAATGGTTCACAGGTTTCTGTTACTATTCCAGCTCAAAATGAAGATGCTACTTGGGCCGCAGTAGAAGCTGCACTCTAATCCTTATATTAGCTTTTATGTATGATATAATTGAATAAATGAGAGCATTGTATCGTCGTTATAGGCCTGTGAATCTAGGTGGTGTAGTTGGGCAGGATCAGGTAATAAAACCGCTTGAACAATCTTTGAAACAAGGTAAGATTAACCATGCTTATCTTTTTGTTGGTCCTAGAGGATGCGGCAAAACCAGTGTTGCTCGTATTCTAGCTCACGAGGTTAATGGCTTTAAATATGAAATTGAAGATAATTATGTTGATATTATCGAAATAGATGGCGCAAGTAACCGTGGGATAGAGAACATACGTGAACTACGCGAAAAAGTGATGATTGCCCCCACAACGGGGAAATACAAGATTTATATTATTGATGAGGTTCACATGTTGACCAGAGAAGCGTTCAATGCACTTCTAAAAACCCTAGAAGAGCCACCAGAACATGTAATATTCATTATGGCGACAACCGACGCCTATAAAGTTCCCGTAACTATTACTTCAAGAGCCCAGGTATATACATTTAAACTTGCCGATTCTAAAATAATGCTTGATTTTCTAAAGTCGGTTGCTGAAAAAGAAAAAATAAAAATATCTGACGATGCTCTAAAAATTATTACTAAAAGAGGTGGTGGATCATTTAGAGATTCTTTATCTCTACTTGATCAGCTCTCCAGCTTATCGGATAAGGAAATTACGAAAGATTTAGTAGTTTCTGCTATGGGTCTTCCTCAGGATGAAAAGATTGACGAACTATTTAAAGCATATTTGTCCGGAGATGTTTCTAATATAACTACTATTCTGCGAGATATTTTGTCTTCTGGTATTAAACCAGAAACTTTGGCAGAAGAAATGATTGTGACGATTCTTGAAAGTCCTAAACCAGAGTATTTGTCATTATTAAAAGATTTACCTGAAGTAAAATCGCCGTTTTCTGAAGCTAAGTTAATAGTGGCCTTAACTAAAAATGGTGCTATATCTTTAAATCCACCAACTCAGACTCCAGTACCTAAGCAAAATTCTGCACCTAAGCCTGCATCTATTTCCAAACCTACGCCAACTATACCAACTACACCAACGATCGAGACAGAAGTTGTAACGACCCCTGCACCATCTTCTCATGATTTTAATTGGAACGACTATCTTGATGCTGTAAAAAAACTAAATGATGCAGTTTACTTACAACTAAAAAAAGTAAAATATGAAACTATCAACAACGAGCTCCACATTTATCCTTTAAAGAAAGTAATAAAAAATATTCTAACAAAAGATAACAATAAAGCAATTTTAGTCAATGCGAGTAGTGGTAAAAAGATCGTCATTCATGAAATTGATGAATTGCCTTCCAACGCAAAAAAAGATGAAACGATGTTAAAAATATCTGATATAATGGGTGGAGAGGTAGTCAATGATGGAGGAAAAAACCCATTCGAATAGTGACGGTGGTCATGTAACACCGCAAGATGTTGTAGCTGAGAAATCTTTGCTCGGCGCAATTATGTTGTCTAACGACGTTTTGCCAGAGGTGTTAACTATTTTAAAACCACGCGATTTTTACGAAAAACGCCACCAGGAGATTTTTCAAGCTATCATTGATTTATACGACCAACACAAACCGATTGATCTTTTAACCCTTACTGCTGAGCTAAAATCACAGAAAAAGCTAAAAGATATCGGTGGAGCTCCATACCTAACAGAATTATCTAACTTTGTGCCAGCAGCATCTCACGCAAAGGCTTATGCGGATATTGTAGAAAAAACTTCGGTAAGAAGAAGATTAATAAAGGCTGGGGCCGCTATTTCCGAGAAAGCCTATGCCGATGACGTAAACACCGGTGATTTGATCGGTGCTGCAGAAAGAGAATTATTTGAAGTATCCGATAAAATCGTAAAAAGCGATTACGTGGCCATGGACGAACTTCTAGCTAACGCTTTTGATAGATTAGAAGAGCTTCATAAGAACAAAGGTGCCCTACGTGGGCTTAAAACTGGTTTTCGTGACCTTGATAAGAAAACCGCTGGCTTTCAAAAGGGAGATTTAATAATCGTAGGCGCACGTCCTGCAATGGGTAAGACTACTTTCGCGCAGAATTTGGCTTATAATATTGCTAGCATTAATAAAAAAGGCGTTTTATTCTTCTCGATGGAGATGGCGGCAAACGAGATCATTGACCGTATGATTTCCGATGTTTCTGGCGTAGACAACTGGAAAATGCGTACCGGCAATCTTTCCGATGATGAATTTGCTAGAATTGGCGATGCACTCGGTGAAATGGATGAGATTCCAATTTATATTGACGATACTAGCTCAATGACAATCGTAGAATTGCGCAATAAGGCTAGACGTGCAATACATGACCATGATATTGGTATTGTAATTGTGGACTATTTGCAGCTTATTCAAGGCTCTGATCGTTATAAAGGGAATCGCGTGCAGGAGGTGACAGAAATTTCGCGTGGGTTAAAGATTCTAGCGCGTGAGTTAGAGATTCCGGTTATTGCTTTAGCTCAGCTTTCACGTTCTGTAACGGGTAGGGAAGATCCGCGGCCTGTATTATCTGATCTTCGTGAATCTGGTTCTATCGAGCAGGATGCTGACCTTGTTATGTTCTTGCACCGTCCTGATTACTATAAACAGAATAATGACGATTACGAAGAAACTCATATTACTGAGCTTCTTGTAGCTAAGCATCGTCATGGTGCGGTTGGTAAGATAGAACTATACTTCCATCCAGAATTACTACGTTTTATGTCACTAGACAAGACTCGCGAATAAATGCTATAATACTTATGTGAAGAAAACACCTGTTTCTAAACTTTTTTTGTATCGTTACCGTTTTATAATTGGTTACGTAATTTTAGGATTAGCTTTTATAACTATCATGTTTTTGCTTCCTTCAATTGCCCAGCGAGGTCTTTCTCAGGCAGAAATAGATTCAGCTACTAGTTCCTTCTATCTAGGTAAAGATGGTATTTTACAAGGTGATCTAGTTAATCTACCTTATCGTTTGCTTCAGAAGTGTTCAATTCTATTATTTGGCTTAACACCTTTTGCAATTAAATTGCCTAGTATTATCGTTGGGTTGGTATTTGGTTTACTATTAATCCTGCTCCTAAACCGTTGGTTTAAGACAAATGTTTCTCTTTTATCCTCTTTTCTAATTATCCTGTCTACCCCATTCTTATTCCTAGCCGGATCTGGCACGCCGCTGGTTATGATTGTCTTTTGGCCTACTCTTTTACTCTGGCTCGGCTCTAAGATCCAAGGAGAGAAACGACCTAAGCCATTATATAGTTTTGCCTTTGCTATTGCACTTCTATTTGCAATTTTCACTCCATTCATGATTTATTTTGCAATTTTCTGTGTATTGTTTGTGATTATGCAACCGCATCTAAGGTTTATTATTAAAGATTTACCAAAGCTACCATTGATTTTAGTAGCATTAATAATTATTGCTGGATTTACTGCTCTTGGGATCAGTGTATATAACCGCCCAGACGTTTTAATGGAATTATTCTTTGTTAAAGATTATCAGATTAGTAGCTTTTTCCCGAATATCACTACTGGTCTTGGAATATTATTCTCTTGGCATTCCAGTATGGAAAGCGTTTTTCTCTCACCATTACTTAGCTTACCAATTTTTGCCCTTGCTTTGATTGGATTATTTTCTACTACAAAAGGGTTCTTTGCATCTAGAAACTCCATTGCATCAATCCTTCTTGTGTTCTGTTTGGTAATCACCGGATTTAATTCTGACGCCATTGTTTTCTTTATCCTCCCTATTGCAATCTTAGTGGCTCATGGAATTAAATATCTGCTCGAAAAATGGTATGGTTTATTCCCGGAAAATCCATACGCCAGAGTCACTGCTCTCTTTCCACTCACTGTTTTATTTCTAATCATTATTATTCCTGGACTTCTGCAATATATGTACGGTTATAGATATAACCCAAATATCGTTAATGAGTTTTCTGATGACTTAATTGTAATTCGCGAAAACCTTACTAATGAAACATTATTAGTGAAAGAAAATTATGATTTCTATAAAATCTTAGAGAGATCTTCAGATATAAAAATTATTAATGAGCTTGATAAAAATCTTAACGAAGTCGCCGTTCTAGGAAAACTAGAAAATGCGGGAGAGAAATATAGCCTAAAACAAATAATTACCTCGCCTAGAAGAGATAATTCTGATATAATATACATATATACTGAAGAAGAAGGAGAATAATATGGGTCAGAAGATAGACCAAATGAAAATGTTAAATCAGTTGCGTAAAGCGCAGAAAGAATTAAAAAACGAAGTTGTTGAAGTAGAAGCTGGCGATGGCGCAGTAGTAGTACAAATCAATGGTGAGCTTAAAGTTAAAAGCGTTAAGATTGATCCAGAGAAGGTTGATCTTGATGATATCCATGAATTAGAGCGCTGGATTGAAAACTGTATGCGTGATGGGTTTGCTAAAGCGCAAGAAATTGCGACTGACAAAATGAAGCCTCTAATGGGCGGACTTGGTAATCTTGGATTTTAAATAAGTCATGTTACCTGAAGCCTTATCTAATGCAATCGATGCATTGGCTATGTTACCTGGCGTAGGCCCTAGGACTGCTGAAAGATATGCCTATTATCTTTTTCGTAGTAATCAGGGAATAACTGATGGTATTGTTGAGGCTTTAAAAAACTTACATGATGGGGTAAAATCATGTCCTGTCACTTTTGCTCTAATTAGTAAAGATGAGAATGTTTCACCATTCTATAGTGACCCAAAAAGAGATAAAACTACAGTTTTAGTAGTGGAAGAACCGCTTGATATCTATGCTATTGAACAAACAAAAGGATATAAAGGGACTTACCATGTCCTTGGCGGAGCTATCTCACCTATTGATGGAATCACCCCTGATCAATTACATATTGGGGAGCTAATTAAGCGCGTGAATGATGATAATGTGACTGAGGTTATTATTGCAACTAATCCTTCCGTAGAAGGTGAGTCTACAGCGCTATTACTTGAAAAGATGTTACATGAACAAAACCCAGCACTAAAGTTAACTAGATTAGCACGCGGGTTACCACTTGGCGTCGATCTTTCATATGCTGACCAGATAACACTTTCGGCGGCTTTAGAAAACCGTACTAAATTATAAGTTTTCTAAGGCTTTGAAGTCGATTTTGGCGAGTTTTGTTTTCGGAAGTTCAGGGAGAAAATGAATCTCGCGCGGAATCTCGTATTTGGCGAGGTATTTTTTATAAATATTTATCAATTCTTTCCTAGCGGCGCGCTCAGAGGCTTCTGGTTTTATGCAGGCATAAACAACAACTCTTTCGCCACGGTATTTATCTTCTTTGCCAACCGCTGCACAGCTCGTGACATTTTTACACTTTAAGGTAACATCTTCAATGTTTGCCGGATAGATATTATAGCCATTACTAATAATCATACGCTTTAAGCGGGAACGAAAATGGAAGACACCTTCTTTATCTAAATAACCAATATCGCCAGTGCGAAGATAACTTTTATTGCCTAGTTTAATAAAGGCTTCTTCGGTTTCTTTTGGCATATTTAAATAGCCTTTCATAACGGATAAACCGCGCACAACAATTTCTCCGTCTTCCCCCAACTCCGCTTCTTTACCAGTTTTGAGATTAACGATACGAACATCATTGTCTGGAATAGGGTAGCCAATAGCATCTGGATCTTCTGCTACGCTTCTTGGAGAGAAGATGAAACCACCGGAAGCCTCAGTTAACCCGTAGCCATTCTCAATTATTGCCCTAGAGCCATGGGCGCGTAAATAATCATTGATACGTTCTTTATTGGTTAAACTAATCACGTCGCCGCCCGAAACTACACCCTTGATCATCTTTAGTTCATTTTTGCCCATTTTCTGTTTAGTTAAGTAGTCGAAGAAGGTTGGGACACCAACTAAGATATTAATACGATATTTACGGATGTAAGTGCGGAGCTTTTTAGCGTTAAGCTGAGGAATTAAGACAATACGACAGCCAAAGTATAACGGCATATGAATACATACTCCTAAACCAAAGGCGTGGAAGTTAGGCAGAAAGGTAAGAAATGAATGTTCGGATTTCAGGAGTTCTGGGACTAGGTATTTTGCGCCTAGGGCCTGAGCATTGAAATTAAGATTTGATAGTATTACTCCTTTTGGTCTGCCGGTAGTGCCTCCCGAATACATAATGACGGCTGGGTCATCAGATTCCACGCGGGCGTGAGGGTTACCAACAAAACGATTTGCCTTAGCCAAGAATCTATCCCAAGTAATAACGTGTTGTGATTTTTTAATATGATTTTTACGGCCTTTAGTAAGTTTATATACAACCCTAACTAGAATATCCATTGAACGGGAAGGTGATACTACAATTACTTGTTCCAGCTCAGTATTTTTAATAATTGCCTCAACTTTAGGATAAGAGACATCAATACAAAGCATAATACGAGAATGGGCCTGATTAACATATTCCTCAATTTCTTTTTCAGACGATAATGGGTGTACCATATTGGCAACCGCTCCTATTTCATTAACGGCATAAAACATATATACGCCTTCTGGGGTGTTTGGCATACAGATCGTAATATTCTCACCTTTTTCAGCGCCTATGGACTTAAGCGCAGAGGCTACCTTATTAATTTTCTTAATCATTTCCTTATAGCTAATCTGAGTATCAAAATATTCAAGCGCAGTATTTAAAGGATATTTGCAAGAAGCGTCGTAAATAGCATCATACATACTACCGTTAAAATACTCAATGTCCTTAGGGAGTTTTTCTAAAAGATGATATTTACTGCGTTCAATTCTAAGATCAATTTTACGAAGCGCAGTTTTAATTTTGTTATATATATAATCTATTGCCATGTAACTATTTTACTACATTTTTTATGCTTTTTATTGTATAATAAAGCTATGGACAAAAATTTCCGAGTTAGGGTGTTGGTCGGGGTTTGCATGTTTATAGTTGCGCTAATCGCATTCAATATTTACGATGGCGTGCCTTTTAAGATTATCTTTGCTATTTTTGCCTTTATTTCGGCAATTGAGTTATTTAGCTTCTTTAAGAAAAAATCTAGTTTTTCCAATAAGATACTTGCTTTTATAGAGTTAACATTCTTGATTTATGGTGCATTATTTGTAGCTAGAATCAATATCGATACTTTTTGGTATATTGTTCTAGGTGTTCCAGGATATGATATCTTTGCCTATCTCTTTGGGAAGCTCTTCGGCGGTAAAATTATCAAAAATTCTCGTCCGTTCCCGCGTATTTCTAAAAACAAGACTTGGGAGGGAACTATCTTTGGACTTTGTACAGCTATAGGATTAGTGGCTATCTTGATAGCGGTTCGTGGGACCTTTGCTACTGATTGGGTGTATCTGTTCTGTGGTCCTCTAGCATTAATTGGTGATCTATTTGAAAGCTTCCTAAAACGCAAGTTTGGCGTAAAAGATTCAAATGAAATACTGATAAAAAATAAGTTCTTTTCTGGACTTGAGATGATCGTTGGGGGATCAGAAGGGCACGGAGGATTCTTAGATCGGATTGACTCCACCGCTTTTGCCTGTACTATATTATTTATTATTACTAGTATTATTTAGTTTTTGATAGCCTTTAATGAGATAATCTAGGCCTGAAATCACGGTCATTGCAAGCGCTAGATATAATACGATGTTGCCAATTATTTCTAGAGGTGCAAAGTTTAAAATCTGATTAAACAATATAATAGCAAGGGCGATGATTTGAGTAGTGGTCTTAATCTTACCAAGTAATGAGGCAGAAATGGTTTCACCCTTACGTGCAGATACCATACGCATGCCATCTACTGCAAGATCACGGATTAGGATAGCCCCAAAGACCCAGAGCGGAATTACATTTAAATAAGTTAACGCTAGAAATGCTAGATCAACTAGCATTTTATCGGCAAGTGGGTCTAAAAATGCCCCAAGATCAGTGACTTGTTTAGTCCTTCTGGCCCAAATACCGTCTATTTTGTCCGTGAGTGCTGCTAAAAGAAATACTATAATAGCAGCAATCTTAGCCCCAGTTTCCGGTAAAAGCGTAAGTGCAGCAAATAGAATTGCTAGAAACATTCGAGAAATAGTGAGATAGGTAGGGCCGGTCATACAATATTCCTCCGATGCTGAACTTGCCAAGAACGAATATGAGCTGCCTTAGCGGCTAATACGTCAGTTGACCATTTGTCACCAAGCATCACCGTTTCTGAATGTTTAAACTTATTTTTTTTCATAGTCTCATTGAGTTTTTTGCTCATTGGCTTTTTAGCCCACCAGACACACGATACTCCGAGTGGCTTACAGAAATTCTGCATCATTTTTTTGCGACCATTATTACTAATAATCACAATTTTCACTCCGGCCTTACGGCAATCTTCTACCCATTCGGCTAGTTCGTCCGCTGGCTCCTTTTCTGAGTGCAATCTTAAAGTATTATCTAGATCGCATAAAAGCAATTTCACGCCTTCTTTGTTTAATATTTCAGGCGTGACGTCTTCAAATTGTCTAAATTTTCTGTCTGCTGAAAAGATACCCATATATAAATTATACTACATTTATGCTATAATGATCTTGAAATGTACGATAAATTTACTGATTTTTTAACTAATAAATCTAAAATTTGCATTATCCAGGCAGAAAACCCTGATGGAGATTCTTTAGGGTCAGCTATTGCACTCGACTATTTACTTCCTGATAAGGAAGCTAGTTTATATTGCCCGGTAAATATGCCTAAATATTTGCATTATTTTTCTGACTGGTCACGAGTCACTAATGAGTTTGATTTTTCTGCGGACGGATATATTATTGTTGATACTGCATCTTCTGTCTTGCTCTCTAAACTATTAGAAGATCCAGCTATTAAAAACCGTTTGTATTCGACACCAATTTTAGTGATTGATCACCACGAATCAGAAGATGATCTAGATTTTGAACATGAAAGCATTATTGAAATTAGGCCTTCTTGTACGGAATTAATCTATAGAATTGTGCGAGAAAAAGGCTTTACAATCAATAAAAATGCTGCGGAGGCTATTTTCCAGGGTTTGCTTTCAGATACTTTAGGTTTAACTAGCCAGCTGGTAACTGCGGAGACGTTTGATACGGCTGCAGAATTAACTCGTCTTGGCGCAAATATTGCCGATCTAGAAGAGAGACGTCGCGAATATATGAAAAAATCACAAAGGATTTTGAATTATAAAGCGGATCTTATTAAGAGGATTGATTATTCATTGGATGGGTTATTGGCAACAGTACATATTCCATGGAATGAAATCGAAGAATATTCATATGAATATAACCCTAATGTGTTAATTTTAGAGGAAATGCGAGCTGTGGAAGGCGTGGAAGTAGCTGTAGCGATAAAGACTTATCCAGATGGAAAAGTGACTGGAAAAATTCGTTGTTCAGGCAAACATCTAATTGCAGATAAAATTGCTGGCTATTTTGGTGGCGGAGGTCATATTATGGCTTCAGGTTTCCGTACTTATGATACAACCTATGAAAATGTAGTCCGTGATTTAGTCTCTATTGTACCAAAATTAATTGAAGAGGAGAATAACAATGCAGCGTAAGCTAAAGATGTCAAAAGTTCATGACAATAATCCAAAGAATCCAGTATTAACCGTCGTGATGATTCATGGGATTGCTTCTGATGCTGCCTTCACGTATAATGATGCGCTAAAACATTTTGAGGCAGACGTGGATTTAAAAAATGTTAGATTTGTCTCTTTTGACCTTTTAGGCTCCGGGACTTCTTACGCTAGCGATGATTTAGAATATAACTTTGATGAACAGCTAGAAGCGCTCGATAATGCAATTTCCGATTTAAATTCTAAAACCCCATTAGTATTAGTTGCGCATTCTTTGGGGACTTTCATTGCCACTAGATATGTTGCATTAAATCCAGATAAGATTGATAGACTAATCTTAATTTCGGCACCGATATATACGGAAAAGGATTATGAGAATCCAGCGTTTATGGCAGGAATTGAAGGGTTCAAAAAACTAGTTGGTGCTAAAGATCCTCAAATTATAAAGGAAAAATCGTTTATCAATTCGATGAAAAATATCGTCCTTGATAAAACAAATTATAGCTATTTATCCGGTGTCAAAATTCCAACTACTTTAGTGTTTGGGGATGAGGATCAATTAGTTGCTGCTTTCAATATTCCTGGACTGATGAAAGAGAATGAAGGCATTGCAGCAGTTAAAACGCACGGGCGCCATGGCGTGACTAAAGACAAATATGAAGAGGTGGCAGAGATCTTAAAACAAATTATAGCGGAGACTAAATAATGAGACTATATAATACCGCAAGTAGAAAGATTGAAAAGTTTAAGCCACTTTCTGACACGGTTAAAATTTATACTTGCGGTCCGACCGTCTATAACGATGCACACATCGGAAATCTCACGGCATATATTTATTGGGATTTATTAGTGCGAGCCATGGTCTTAAATGGCTATAATGTGAAGCGAGTTTTAAACCTAACTGATGTAGGACATTTGGTTTCAGATGCGGATGAAGGTGAAGATAAACTTGAAAAAGGCGCAGAGCGTGAAGGGAAAACGGTTTGGGAAGTTGCAGAACAATACATTAATAAATTTATGGCAGATTATGAAGCTTTAGAACTCAAAAAACCAGAAGTCTTAGCGCGAGCCACAGATTATATTGAAGAGGATATTGAAGCAGTAAATCTAATGACAGAACATGGATATACTTATGAGATAGAGGATGGGGTGTATTTTGATACAAGTAAATTCGAAAAGTATGCCGATTTTGCTAGACTTGATCTAGAAGGATTAAAGGCGGGGGCTAGAGTTGATTTCAATTCTGAAAAACGAAATGTTTCGGACTTTGCGGTTTGGAAATTTATTAAGCCCGGTGAAAAACATGCAATGAGATGGGATTATTTGGGAAGGCCTGGTTATCCTGGCTGGCACCTGGAATGCGCTACCATAATTCATAAAGAGCTTGATGAACCAATAGATATACATACAGGCGGAATTGACCATATTCCAATTCATCATACTAACGAGATTGCTGAGTGCTATGGGGCTTATGGACATGATTTAGCTAAATATTGGCTACACTGTAACTTTATTACTATTGCTGGCGAAAAGATTTCAAAATCGTTAGGGAATATTTATTTACTGTCCGATCTTAAAGAACGCGGTTTTTCCGCGTTGGATTATAAGATGTGGGTATTATCTGGACATTATCAGGGTACTAGAAATTTCACCTTTGAATCCCTAGAGGGGGCTAAACAACGCAGATTGAATTGGCGAAACCGCATAGCGGAATGCTATCAAAAAGATGATTTTAAAACTGATAGTTTTGATAAAATACTTGCTGCGGTAAATGAGAACTTAAATTCCGCAGAGGCGTTTGCTATCATTGATAGTAGCGAGTTATCGCTTGATGATTGGAAAAAGATAGATGAATTATTCGGTTTGAAACTAATTGAAGAAACGCCGAATGTTTCGGAAGATGTTTATAAGCTGATTAACGAGAGACAAACGGCTCGTGAAGAGAAGGATTATAATCGTTCTGATGAAATCCGTGATAAGCTAGCCGAGTCTAGAATTACTGTAAAAGATACCCCAGATGGTCCAATTTGGCAGTATATCTAGCTTATTTAGAACCAAAGAAATTCGCGATGTTAAATCCAGTTGGCATTGGTAATGTAAGCATATAGATTACCGCCAGAATTAGGATACATACTGAGAATGCAAACAGCACTTTACGGCTCTGGTAATCCTTAATCACACCTACTATACCTAGTAAAAATAGCACAAGGGAATATAATACTGAAACTAGCCTAAACGAATCTCCGTGTAGATTGTCCTGTTTTCCTTCTTCTAGGGCCTGCTTAGATTCTTCGGATAGTTCTTTAGCCTTTTCAAAATAGCCATTTACAAATTCTTCGTTTTCAAACGGAGAAGTCCCCTTATTGTCTGTATTATTTATAGCTTCTAAGAGTTTAGGCGAGCAACTATTGTGTTTGATTTTTTCAACCTTAGTCTCTATAACCTTAGCCTCGGCTGTGTCGCCTTTTTCTTTAGCTACTTCCATATCTAGCTGTAAATCTAAAATAGAGTTCCAAGTAAATAAATCTGATATGTAAACTTGTGTTGCTACGCTATATTCTGCATTACCCTCAGCGGCTAGGTTATTACTTCTAGTGAAGTTTATTGCTTGAATTCCTCCATGGAGCGATCCAATCCAGCCTGCCCATGCTGTGAGAAGTGTTGTGATACCTAAAAATACTGCAACCAATACTTCCAGCTTCTTTTCTTTAATAAACTTTTTTACTTTTCTTAACTTTTCTTTTATCTTCATGATTCATTACCTCTTTTTTTATTATAACAAAGTTTTTAATTATCTATTGTGAAAAACTCATGGTTTTTGACTTCAAGACCACACACCATTGATTTTTTTCATTTTATTCTATACGAATGAAGCATCAAAAGTTTCATTAAAATCAGATTATAAGTCAATGCAGGGATTGGTCCTCTCACACCTTCGGCCGTTTTTCTAGTTGTGGTAGTAGCGGGAAAGGAAAGATTCTTTATATTCTTTAAAAGTACCGTCTAATAAAGATTCACGGATCTTGTCTACCGTGTGGACGATAAAATATTCATTATGAATCGAGGCGAGGACCTTGGCGGTGATTTCGTCAGTTTTGAACAAATGGTGTAAATATGCTTTAGTGTAGTTTTTGCAGCATTCGCAATTGCAGTCTTCCATCAGTGGCGAAAAGTCATGTGTATATTTAGCATTTTTAATGTTAATGCGGCCATCTAAAGTATAAAGTGAACCATTCCTAGCCATACGGGTTGGGCCGACACAGTCAAAAGTATCGCAACCATATTCGGCACCGACGAATAAGTCGATTGGTTCTTGGCCCATACCGAGGAGATGGCGAGGCTTATTTTCTGGAAGAATTGAATTGACGGTTTTTAACATTTCATCCATACCGTCGGCAGTGAAGACGCCGCCAATACCAAAACCGTCGACATCTTTGCTAGCACAATACTTGGCGGACTCAGCGCGAAGATCGTTAAATGTGCCGCCCTGCACCACCGCATAAAGATATTGCATTTCTTTATGAGGGAATTCAAACTCTTTTTCTGAGGGGGTAAGACTTGGGCTAGCGCCCCGGAGCGCCCCCGAAGAAGAAGGGTTTGAATTCCCATTATTAAGTATGGCGTCTTTTAGGCGATGGTGCTCGGCGACACTGCGATCTAGCCACGCGTGAGTGCGAAGCATTGCGGTTTTCATGTCGTCATATTTTTCAGATTTGGCGAGGTGGTCGAAGGCCATATGAATATCTGCCCCAATCGCCCATTGATCTTGCATGGACGATTCTGGAGTCATTTCAAAATTAGCGCCATCGATATGAGATTTAAATTTGACACCATTTTCATTAATTTTAACATTTGGGAGACTAAAGATTTGAAAACCACCGGAATCCGTAAAAGTTGGCCCATGCCATGAACTAAATTCTGTCAGACCGCCCGCTTCCTTTATAAGGTCAGTGCCGGGGCGGAGGATTAGGTGGTAAGTGTTAGCTAGGATAGCTTGAGAACCAAGGTCTCGCATCTCGCTCATAGTGAGAGCTTTGACCGTAGCACGAGTAGCTGCCCCAACAAAAGCCGGCGTCTTAATATCACCGTGCGGAGTATGAATCACACCAACACGGGCTAGGCCTCCTTTTTTTTCTATATCAAATTTTAACATATTAACATTGAATCTCCGTAACTTAGGAAGTTATACTTTTCTGAAACGGCGTGGTCGTAGGCGGCGTGAAGATGATCCCAACCGGCGAAGGCAGCAGCGAGCATTAAAACCGTAGATTTTGGCGCATGGAAATTCGTGACCAAAGCATCGACCATCTTAAACTCAAAGCCAGGGTAAATAAAGATATCATCCTCGCCACATGTCTTACCGGTCTTGGCATAGTATTCTAGAGTACGTGCCACCGTAGTACCAAGAGCGACTACTCTACCTTCTGCATTATTTATGGCATTTAATGTATCTTCTGGGATAAAAAACCATTCAGAATGCATTCTATGGTCTTCTACATTATCAGTGCGCATTGGCAAAAATGTGCCCAGGCCAACATGGAGAGTGAGATACTTAATAATTACGCCTTTTTCTTCTAGTTTTTTTAACAAATCTTTAGTCATATTAAGCGATGCGGTAGGTGCCGCAGCGGATCCCATATTCTTGGCCCAGACGGTTTGATATCGTTTTTTGTCATCATCCGTAGCATCACGATGAAGATATGGCGGCAAGGGGACTGTGCCGTATTTCTCGGCGAGTTCGGAAAGTGAAATCTCGGATTCAGCTTCCGCAATACCATTGCCAAGAATACGCTTGATAAGAACCTGATCATTCTTTGAGCCGTTTACCGTCAAAATATCACCGTCATGGAGTTTGCCGCGGTACATCACGCGTTCTGGTTCGTCACCATGTTTTTCTAAAACCACCAACTCGCGTTTACGACCGTCTGGAAGTTCGCAAAACAGCCTAGATTGCATCACGCGAGTATCATTTAAAATTAATAAATCACCAGGATTCAAAAAATCCGCGAGATCTTTATAATAAGAATCCTCCACGGCGCCAGTTTGGCGGTTTAGAACAAGTAGCCGAGTGGAGCCGCGTTTTTTAGGCGGGAACTTAGCGATGCGTTCCTCCGGTAAATTATAATTAAAATCAGATACTAGCATTCTTGTCCTTTTCTATTTGTTTTTTATAACGATCTTCTTCTGAAAAAATGCAGCCACAATACTTTTGCATATACATGCCAAGCTCACGCGCTTTTTTCTGTCCCTCACGGAAGCCAACTCTAAAATCACGATATAAAAACTTAACGCCAGAAAGACGGGATAGCTCCTCGCATACCGCTTTTAATTCCTCATGTTTTTGGTATGGCGAAACAAGCAAAGTGGTAGTAAAAGTATCATAGCCGTTTTTAGCAGCATAGCGCACGGTTTCGGATAAACGTTTTTTATAACAATAATTCACACAGCGGTTTTCTATATCATTGGCTACATTGCGACAAAAATCATCTAAACCATAATCCTCAATAAAAATAGCATCTACATCAATTTTAGAAGTATAGTCTTTCAAACAATCACGACGAGCCTTATATTCTGTATATGGATGGATATTTGGATTATACCAAAATACCGTTGGCTCAATGTTTTCTGAGCGCAAACTGTCAATACAATAAACGCTACAAGGCGCGCAGCATGTGTGCATTAGTAGTTTCATTAATTATATAATATCATTTTTTTATTAGATTGGCAAATGACATTTTACGGCCAAAAAGGCCGCTAGAAAAGCGACCTTTTTTAATTACGCATTATTCTTTTTTTGCCAGAACGGCCGCCAATCTGACGGATGTCTGGCCTTAATGTCCTCTTCCGAAGCTCCACTATTTCCATCTACTACCACACAAAAAATATAGAATAGTAGAGCAATCACAAACTCCAGGATGCTCGGCCAATGTATTGGCGCCCCACAGAATATACCATCGACGATATGAGGCATACCCAGACAGATCAATATAGCCGGACTAAGCCAATATCCTACTGTATTATGCAGGATTTTTGTTGGACTTATTGCGGCACGAGTCTCATAGCATTCTATGTCTGTCTTGATGACCGGGACTACTACTAGACCCGTGGCAATGATGATAAAAAGCCAGAAGGCATAATCATATCCCCACCAATCCGGCGATTTAGCATTAATATTTAAGTTAATTAATGCTACAGCCATGGCTCCTATGGCAAAGTCGCCAGGGAAGAACGCTTTGGATTGACTTTTTCCCACGGGGATTAATCTACTTTCAAAGATTAATCCTACTAAGAACATCAGTCCAGGCCAGATCACCCAGAAAAGCAGCAGTAGCCATATTCTGTTGAGCGGTGACGCCTCACAGAAGTCTAACAATCCTTTAATAATAAAGTACACATAAATCACCTCCCATTTTTTGTATAAAAAATAATTTGCTTTTATTATTATACCATAAATTTCTATATTTTACTAGGCTAGGGTTTTGACGGTATTAAATACTTCACACGTATGAGATTTGTGCTATAATATAAGCATAAAGGAGGTTTATGTCTAAAACAATTGAAACTGATCTAAAAACTTTTGTGAAGTTTTGGTTAGTCCCACTGGGTATAGTTGCTGTAATATTTTTAACGCAGAAAGCCCTTACTGGACTAATTATTATTGGTATTTCAATCTTTCTTGCATTGGCTCTTAGACCTTTAGTGAGATCGGTAAATAATCTCTTTAATAAAGTATTTGGTAAAGATAATAAGCATCAAACTTTTTCTGCCGTTTTAGCATACCTAATTGTGGTTATAGTGGTGGGTGGAATACTTGCAATCGTTGGGCCAGTAGTTGTTAATGAAACTGCCAAATTTATCCAGAATTTTCCTGAAACGTTTGAGCAGACCTTTGGTGGTTGGGACGGTGTAAATAAGCTTGGTCAATCCTTTGGCATCCAAGATCTACGTACTGAGATTTCAAATAGTATTAGCTCTATCTCAAATAGTTTACTTGGGGTTATTGGTAGCAATTTCATGTCTAGCGTTAGTGGTATTGCTAATACCGTAATGATGATAGTGCTCACTTTGATCCTCACTCTTTTATTCCTACTCGAAGGTCCGGGACTATTAAATAGTACCTGGAAATGGTTGTCGCTAAAAAATGAAGACAAAAAAGCCACTAGTGCTGCACGTAAAACTATCTCTAGAATGGCAAATGTAGTTTCTACATATGTTTCTAGACAAGTGATGATAGCAATATTAGATGGTTGTGCATCGGCATTAATTGTATTTATATTATCGTTAATCTTTAATTTCTCATCTAATTTAGCTATCCCAATGGGTCTTATTACAATGCTATTCTACCTAATCCCAATGTTTGGACAATTCATTGGCGGGACTTTAGTGACGGTACTCCTATTCTTCTCTAACCCATTTGCGGCTTTAATCTTTGCAGTCATCTACATAGTATACTCTCAGATTGAAAACAATGTTATTTCACCTAAGATTCAGGGTAATGCATTAAAACTTAAACCGGTAATTATCCTTTGTGCTATCGTAATTGGCATGTATACATTTGGTCTTCTCGGCGCAATTATTTCAATACCAATTGCTGGCTGCATTCGTGTATTAATTGAGGAATATCCCAATATAAGATCTGCTAGAGGCTGAAATGGAAAAAAAGGACGATAAGTCTGATAAATCTAAAGACCAAGACTTTTCATTAATAAAATCATTAAAGAAACCGATTTTAATCATTATCTTTGTCCTGATAAATGTTGCCGTGATTGCAATTACGGCGATATCGGAATTTGGTAATTCTAAAAATGCAGCAGAATTATCAGAAGTCGTGATTAATTGGTGGCTATTAATTCCGGCGGCGCTTTGTTTTATTGTGGCTTTCACGCTTGAAATATACAAGTATGTTTTAATGATGCGCGAGCTTGGTAAGAATAATAAGGAAATGACCAATAAAAAAGCTTGGAAGGTGGCGCGAAGAACCGTAATTCAAGGTAGATATTATGACAACGTAACACCAGCAGCTATTGGTGGTCAACCATTCCAAATCTATTACATGCGAAAACACAGCGGTCTTTCTAATGGCGTATCCACTTCAATCCCAATGTTTGGGATGATTTCTGGTCAAATCGGTTTTATCATTATTGCGGCTCTATGCTTTCTATTTGGAAGCCTCAGTATTGATAATGCGGTGTTAATCGGTACGGCGTGTTTTGGCTTATTATTCTATGCCTTTTGGCCGATTGTAGTTGTGATTGCTACGTTTTTACCAAAAGCAACCACAGAACTAATCACTATTATTGTAAAGTTTCTTGCTAAAATTCATATTGTAAAACACCGCGAAAAGGCGATTGAGAATACTGAACTGGAAATTCGTGAATATGTAAGAAGTATTAAGCGAATTTTTAAGACTCGGAAACTGTTTTTTGAGACAATCGCAATTTCAGTAATATTCCATATTCTAATTTCAATGATTCCGTTTTTTGTGTTGACGGCGTTTGGTGGCTCGGTAGATTTTCTACCTTGTTTTGTAACAACCGTAGCGGTGACTAGTGCAGTATATTTTGTGCCAACACCAGGTAACTCTGGTGCGGCAGAAGGGACGTTCTTTGTAGTATTCTCAGCCTTATCTTCTGGTTATGTTTTCTGGGCAATGTTAGTCTGGCGTTTCTTCTCGTACTATATATATATTATTATGGGTTTAGTCACCTTTGGGACGATCAATATCGAGAAGAAAAGGAAAAAGAATGCGGAAAAGAGAGTCCAAGAAAAAGCATAGGATCATTGTCTGGCTCAAACGTCTTAATAAAAAACAAAAAATTATTATCTGTATTGTTTGCTTTTTTATCATCGCTATCCTTTCTTTTTTAATTTGGCTTTTCGTTTCTGCTTTTACTACGAACACTGACCTAACACTTAATACAACTTATAATTTGCCAAGTTTTAACAGCTTAGAAGAAGTTCCGTCTTTTAATTATGGATCTTCTGCGGTAGTAATTGATGGCATAGTAGCTAAAAAATCTGAAGAGGAAGAAAAAAATTCACCCACAGCCAGTACAGCTAAAATGATTTTAGGACTTGCAGTTATGAAAGAAAAACCATTTAATCTCGGAGAAGCTGGCGAAACGATTACAATTAGCCAAGAAATGTACGATATTTACAGTTGGTATATTAGAAATGGCGGTTCTAATTCTAAAGTTTCTGTTGGCGAAGAGATTAGCGAATACGATGCCTTGATGTCGGTATTTTTAGTTTCTTCTAACAATATGGCTGATTCACTGGCTATCTGGGCATTTGGCTCGCTTGAAAACTATAAAACTTACGCTACTAATATGCTTAGCGAGTGGGGAATTAGTCATACCACTATTGGACCGGACGCGAGTGGATTTAACGCAGAAACTACGAGCACTGCAAGTGACCTCGCCTTGATTGGTCATAAAGTACTAGAAAACGAGGTACTAAAAGAGATTGTAGGTACTAAAGAATTTGAAGTGCCGGTAGCTGGAAAACTAACAAATACTAACTCAATTTTAGGAAGAAATCGAGTTAGTGGCGTAAAGACTGGTTATATTGGCGAAGTATCTGGATATTGTCTAGTTTCTGGATATTTAGAAGAAAATCACATCATCACAACTACTCTTCTTGGTGCGCAAACTAGACTAGCTTCTTTTAATGATAGCCTAGATATCGTAGCAAGTATGCAAAATATTGTAAAAGAAACTACCATCGTAACCGCAGGAGAGGAAGTAGGAAACTATAATAGTTGGTGGACTGGCCCAGTGAAAATAATTGCGGATGAAGATTTAGTTGCAATAGGCTGGGACGGAGCCGAGACCAAGACCGAGCTTGAAATGTCTGACGAAAAGGGAAAATTAAAAATACTGATTGGCGGCACAGAATACTCGGTACCGGTTTCTGCTGAACATTACAATGATAATCCAAGTCTAGGTGAAAGATTGTCTCATGTTTTTGGTTGGACTAGGGAGAACGATGTAACTGATAATACAAAAGAAAATAGTAAAAATGAAGAAAAGACTGATACTGATATTGAAGAAATCCAGGCCGATAAGCTTGATGAGGAAAAGAAAACTAATACTCAGAGTATTACTAAAGCATCTTCGGAAAATTGCACAATAAAATTTGGATATTTAATGCTAATTAATCCAAATTTTACAGTATCTACCAGTTTTATTGATGCAAGAAAGTCGGAACTGGTTAGCGTGTCTTCACTATATGGAATTCGTGAAGGAAATGCCAATAACGGCGATAATCTACTAGATGCAGAGGCTGCTAAGCATTTAAACGAAATGGTGAAAGCTTATGAAGCGGATTATCCGGGACATACATTCGAAACAAGATCTTGCTATCGCGCAAGGGGAACAAAATGCGGAAGATTATGCGCTGCTACCGGAGCATCCGATCATCATACTGGTCTTACTTGCGATTTGATAGATCCAGCCTACGGTACGACACTAGATACCGATTATTACGATCAACACATTGATTGGCAATGGTTGTATAAAAATTCTTATAAATATGGTTTTATCGATAGATTCCCAGCAGAGTGGGCAGGTGGTTCGATGAGTGAATCTTTAAACGTAGATGAGAATGGATCCACTGGATTATTTGAAACATGGCACTATCGTTATGTAGGTATAGGTCCTGCAACGGAAATTGCAACTGGAAAATATAATAATGGAAAATATGATTCGCTTGAACATTACTTAAAAGCTCGCGGAATGATTTTAAACTTGAAGGCGGGAACTTGTGATTAAATATTTAAGAAAAAGTAGTATAATATATAGACATGTTTAAATTGATGCGTTTTTTAAAGCCATATTGGTGGCAAGTTATTATCTTGGTCGTTTCTTCTGGCGTCCAGGTTTTTACTACCTTGCGTTTGCCAGCGTTGATGGCTGACATTATTAATAATGGTATCGTCGTAGGAGATACAGATTACATCTGGCAAGTAGGGATCAGGATGATTCTCCTTGCCTTAGTTTCTGCTGCCATGTCATTTATTTCCAGTTATTTTGCGGCTAGAGTTGGGGCGGCGTTTTCGCGAGATATCCGCGCGGAAGTATTTACCAGGATTTTAAGCTTCAATATGGCAGATTTGAAAGATTTCACTACGGCTTCTCTCTTAACTCGTACCACTAATGATATTAACCAAGTTCAGATGGTGATGATGATGATTCTGTCTTTAATGCTAAAAGCCCCGCTATTTTGTATCATTTCAATTATCATGGCAATTCAGACAGCGCCAGATATGAGCTGGATTATTTTAGTTGGGGTAGTGGCAATACTTGGCTCCGCTACGATTATTCTTTCAATTGTAATGCCTAAATTTAAGATTTTCCAGGGCTTGATTGATAAAATTACTTTAATTACGCGCGAGAATTTAACTGGACTTAGAGTGGTCAGAGCATTTAATAACGAAGATATCGAGAAGAAGAAATTCAATGAAACAAATACTACTTTAACCAAAATAATTATATTTATTGACCGAGTATTGGAATTACAACATCCTTTAGTTAATATTATTTTCAATGGCGCTACACTGCTATGTTCTTGGGTGGGGATTTCGCTTCTGACGAAAGATTTTGCTTATCTCGGAAATATGACCGCATTTGCTCAATATGTTACACACGTAATGCTTTCATTCTTACTACTTTCAATTCTATTTGTATCTTTACCTCGTGCAACAGTTTCTGCACACCGTATTAATGAAGTAATTAAAAAACAACCAAAGATTAAATGGAAAACAAAAACTAACGGAATTCCAGAAAAGGTATCATCGGTAGAGTTTAAAAATGTTGTTTTCCGGTATCCAGAAGCAGAAGAAAACGTACTGGAAGATATTTCATTTAAAGCTACGGCTGGGGAGACTGTGGCATTTATTGGATCTACTGGTTCTGGCAAGTCTACGTTAATTAATCTATTACCAAGGTTTTATGAAGCAACTAGCGGTGAGATTTTAGTAGACGGAATATCTGTAAAAGAATATGAAAAAGATGATTTGATGAAAAAAATTGGCTTAGTGCCACAACGCGGAATACTATTTGCGGGAACTATTGAATCAAATATTAAATTTGGTGCACCGGATGCAAATATTAAACAGGTTCACAAGGCAGCTAGAATTGCTCAGGCAGAAAACTTTATTGAAAAGTTACCCAAGAAATATCAATCACCAATTGCTCAGGGCGGAACAAACGTTTCTGGCGGCCAAAAACAAAGATTAAGTATCGCAAGAGCGATTTGTAAAAATCCAGATATTTTTATCTTTGATGATGCATTTTCGGCGCTTGATTTAAAAACTGACCGTAAACTTAGAGAAGCCTTAAAAGAAGTTACAAAAAGTTCTATAGTTTTAATTGTGGCGCAAAGAATTAGTACAGTGAAAGACGCAGATCAAATCGTGGTATTAAATGATGGGAAAATTGTTGGTAAGGGGAAACATTTGAAACTTTTAAATGACTGTAAAGTTTACCAGGAAATCGTAAAATCGCAACTTTCAGAAAAAGAGTATACGGACGAACTTAAACTTGCGAAAGGAGTGAAAAATGCCTAGACCTAATAATCACTCCGCAAAACCACACGATACTAAATTAGCATTGAAGAGATTTATTAAATCCATTAAACAGTTCCGCGTTTTATTGATTATTGCGTTGGTATTTACTATTGGATCAGCAGTACTTGGTCTCTTTATTCCAAAAATTCTTGGTGAGATGACTACTATTGCTGTAAATAGCTATCCTGATTTGGACTGGAGTACACTTAGTGAAAAAGCTATACTCTCTATTGTATTGTTTTGTGGTTCAGCCATTTTAAATTATGGACAAGCATATATCCTAGCAGTAATAACAGCTAAATACACTAAACATCTTAGAAGTCAGATTCTAGACAAAATCACTAAACTTCCGATCTCATATTTTGATAAACATAAATTTGGTGATACGTTGTCTAGAATGTCTAACGATATTGATGTAATCGCTACTTCAATGTCGCAGCAAGTTGCAGACATTTCGCTAAGTCTTACAACACTGATAGGTATTATGGTCATCATGTTAACAATCTCTGTCCCACTGTCCTTGATTGCCTTTATCGTAGTGCCACTTTCTGTATTATCGGTCGGAAAAATTATGAAATTCGCTCAAAAATACTTCCGTGAACAACAAAACACCTTGGGCGCTTTAAATAGCAAGATCGAAGAAGATTATTCTGGACAAATTGTCATAAAATCCAATTCATACGAAACTAGAGCTATTAATGATTTCAATGAGACTAATGAAAAGCTAGCACGTTCTGCACGTAGGGCACAGATCTTTTCTTCGCTTTCATTCCCAATGACACATATATTTACTAACTTGGGCTACGTGGCTATTTGTGTGCTTGGTGGTGTATTTGTGATCCAAGGGAAAATAAACATTGGCGATATTCAGGCATTTATCCAATATGTTTCACGCTTTAACCGACCAATTACGGAGATTGCCTCTGGTACCGCCACTATGCAATCTATTCTTGCTGCAACGGAGCGCATCTTTAAGTTCTTAGATGAAAAAGAAGAAGAACCAGACCCGGAACCGTCTAGGATTATTGATAAAGTTAAAGGCAAAGTGGAATTCCATGATGTAAACTTTAGTTATGATGGTAAAAATCCGATCATTCGCAATTTCTCCGTAAAAGTAAAACCCGGTATGAAAGTGGCAATCGTGGGTCCAACTGGCGCTGGTAAAACTACTATTATCAATCTTTTGATGAGATTTTATGACCCAGATTCGGGATATATCTCGATTGATGGTGTTCCAACCAAAGAGATGAAGCGATCCGATGTTAGAAGACTATTTGGTATGGTATTACAGGATACTTGGCTGTTTTCTGGAACCGTAAAAGAAAACTTAAGTTATGGAAATAAAAATGTCTCATTTGATGAGATTAAGCGTGCCGCCAAAGCAGCTAACGTAAATCATATTATTGAGGCCTTGCCTAAGGCGTACCATTCAGAAATTAGTGAAGATTCTGACAATGTGTCGGCTGGAGAAAAACAGCTTCTTACAATTGCTCGCGCGATGGTAGCAAATCCGCCAATGATGATTTTAGACGAAGCAACCTCGAACGTAGATACCAGAACTGAGCAATTAATTCAGGATTCTTTTGAAAAGCTTACTTCTGGCAGAACATCATTTGTAATTGCACATAGGTTATCTACAATTAGAAATTCTGATTTGATTCTAGTTATGAAGGATGGTTTAGTGATAGAGCAAGGGAATCATAAAGAATTATTAAAAAAGAATGGCTTTTACGCTGAATTATATAATTCACAATTTGCAGATAATTAGTAATAAAACTTACATTATCATACAACTTGTGGTAAAATAGTAGTATGTTAGGGGTAGCGTGGAGGAGTTTTAAGAGCGCGGTTTTAATTTTAACCGTTGTTATTTCTTTCTTTTCCATTTTAACTGTGTTCTTCTTTTCTGGTAATTATGCACATGGAATGACATATCAGGACACTTCAACTGTTCGTTTTACCATGGAGCCTTCGTTATCTTTATCTCTCTCTAGCACTACTTTATCTATTGGTAGCCTAACTCCAGGCTCATATAATGACAGTAATAATATTACCGTAAGTGTTACTACAAATGCGAGTGGCGGATATCGTCTTTCCGCTACCGCCGGGACTAAAACTTCAAATACAAATCTTACAAATGGTTCTTATAAGTTTACTAGTCTTTCTAGTAATAAGGCTTCACTTTCTGCTTTTAGTAATAACTATTGGGGTTATTCATACTCTATAAATAATGGTACTTCTTGGATAAGCGGTAGCCAGGGAAATACTAGTTCTGGTTATAATGGCTTACCACTAGATAATAATGACCAAGGTTCTACCGGCGTAACATTAATCAATACAACTGCTCCCGCTGACAGTAAGAGTATTAAATTTAAAATAGGCGCAAAAGCAAGTACTGATCAACCATATGGTACATATACTGGACAAATAAACTTTTACGCTGTTGCAAACTAAGCATAGGTTATGATTTCTGATTAAAAATGCCCGCTATTATACGGGTTTTATGGAGGTGCCTACCGGAATTGAACCGGTGTACGCGGTTTTGCAGACCGCTGCGTAACCACTCCGCCAAAGCACCATAGTGATATCTCTATTATAGCATAGTCGTAGGAAAAGTGAGCTAACTATTTTTCTGGTTGATTTTTTATAGTCAAAATAGTATAATAAGAGAAGTTGCGAGCGTAGCTCAGTTGTTTAGAGCGCTTCCTTGCCAAGGAAGAGGTCGAGAGTTAGAGTCTCTTCGCTCGCACCACGTTTTAAGGCTCCAGAGGCCTTATTTTGTTGGCTAACTCTCGGACCTTCGGTGTGAGAGTCAAAAGTCTCTTCGCTCGCACCATTTTTATGTTAACAAAAATATACCCATATGCTATAATAAAACCATAAGTAAGATCATAAACTAAAATGGAAATTGCATTACAATTTGTTTTACTATCAATTGGGTTTGCGTTCCTTATTAAGGGAGCTGATTGGCTCGTAGATGGCGCCTCGTCTACCGCTTCTAACTTTAAGGTTAGTAAACTTCTGATTGGCCTAACCATTGTTGCTTTTGGTACAGGTGCACCAGAGCTTGCAGTTTCTTTCTCATCATTTTTCAATGGTAGTACTGATATTTTGATTGGTAACGTTATTGGTAGTAATATTATTAACGTTCTTCTATTGGTTGGTATTGCTGCAATAATTTGCCCGATTAAGGTAAAAAAAGAGACTGTTTCTAAAGAGCTACCACTACTCCTTCTTATTTCTTCTGCATTAGTAGTTCTTCTTCTAGATATTAACTTTTCTGAAGCAGTAGTTAATACATTCTCCAGAGCTGACGCCATTATTTGTTTATTATTCTTTGGAATCTTTCTATACTATCTTATTTCTCTTGCCCGCAAGAATAAAAAAGAAGCCGGTAAAGTTGAGAAGCCAAAATATAAAATTGGTAAATCGTTACTACTTGTTCTGATTGGTTTAGTTGGTGTCGTCGCAGGTAGTGAACTGGTGGTAAACTCTGCGTCTAATATTGCTTCAGCTATTGGTATTTCTGAACGTATTATTTCACTTTCTATTGTTGCTCTTGGAACATCTCTACCTGAGCTAGTCACTACTATTACTGCCGCCAGAAAAGGAGAGAACGACCTTCTAATTGGTAATATTGTAGGTAGTAATATCTTTAATATCTGTATCGTGCTTGCCTTACCTGTACTATTTTCTGGCGGCATTACTCCAGATAATTTTGAAATTATCGATCTTGTGATGTTACTCCTTTCTTCATTCATTATTTGTATTCTTGCCAGACGCGGGCACAATATCACACGCCTTGAGGGAATACTGATGTTAATTATTTTCATGATTTATTATGGCTATCTAGCATATGGTGCCATAGCCCTACAATAAAACCCTTTAGCTTTATTTTCACACGATTTATGTTATAATTACTTCAGATAGCATAGATCACCTATAGTACATTGAAAGGGGTTGATCGTGATGGCTAATGAATATGTTTGGAAGGTCGATAAAGAGAATTTTCGTCAACTTAAGAGTGGAAGAAAAAAATTAGAAATCCGAGTAGGATACCCACAAATCAGGAAGGTAAAACAGGGAGATATAATTTCCTTTGAAGGATATAGTCAATATAAGTTTTATGTGATGAGGGTTGGTAAATATAATAGTTTTAAGGAATTGCTCGAAAATGAAGAAATAAATAAAATTCTCCCTGACAAATCTTTCGAAAAAGCACTCGAAATACTCTACGGTGTCTATTCTGAGGATGAAGAAAAACTAGGTGTCTATGCTTTTGAGCTGAAATACGAACCTACGCCCGGCGAGGAAAAATTTCTGAGATGTCTCAAGTGTTTTGGCTTACTAAATGAGAAACGTAACCAACGTTTCTTACATTGATTAGAGGGTTATAAAGAGGAAGGAACGACCATCAAATCAACAAAGAAGGCGCTTCGCATTGAAGCGCCTTACTTTATTCGATATCCAATTCTGTGCCACAAGTAGCATTGATGCCAAGATTGCTTAAGATTATCATTTCGTCATCCGCAATCATGTGGGTAGCGTGGAGCTCTGACCCTTTCAATTTTTCAAGGTTTTCTAATACTTTTTTAACTATTGGGTTCGTAGTAGAGCAAATAGACAATGCAATTAATACCTCACCTAGATGTAAATTGCTTTCTTTAAAATTTGAGGTTTTATTCTTAATCTCTAGAATTGGCTCTAGTACCGATGCAGAAATTAAATCTACTTCGTCTGGAATCTTACTAATGTTTTTTACGACGTTCAACATGACGCTGGAAATTGGGGAAAGATAACTAGTTTTTCTACCAACAATATATTTTCTGCCAACGCTGATGCACGCGCTAGGTAGATTGCCGGAACAAATTCTCTTCTCGTTAGCTTTTTCAGCCACTATACGATCATCCTCAGAAATATTCAACTCATTCATCAACATTTTAATGCGCTCTGGAACCTCTGCAGAGACCGTGCCTTTTTTAAGATCTACAAGCGCACGATAATAACGGCGGATAATCTCATCTTTAGCAGCGCGCTGGACCGCCTTGTCATCTGTTATACATTCACCAATAACATTGACACCCATATCGGTAGGCGAATAATATATAGTTTTTCCCGTAATACGATTCAATATTTCTTTTAAGACCGGAAAAGTCTCTAAATCGCGATTATAGTTTACGGCCTTAGTCCCGTATTTTTCAAGATGGAAATGATCAATCATATTTACATCGCCAAGATCAGCCGTAGCCGCTTCATACGCAACATTCACCGGGTGTTTAAGCGGTAGTGACCAGACAGGGAAGGTTTCAAATTTAGCATATCCCGCTTTTATACCATGTTTACTTTCATGATAAAGCTGCGAGAGGCTAGTAGCGAGCTTTCCGGAGCATGGGCCTGGAGCCGATACTATCACAAGCGGACGTGTAGTTTTTATAAATGGATTTGCGCCATATCCTTCATCGGAGACAATCGTATCGACATCAGTAGGATAACCTTTAGTAAAGGTATGGAAATAAGCCTTTACCTTATAGTCAGAGAGACGATTAGCGAAGTCCTTAGCTTTTTTCTGGCCATCAAATAAAGTAATCACAACGGAACTTACATATAAACCTTTTTCACGCAAGAATTCAATTAACCTTATTACTTCAGTTTCATAAGAAATCATATGGTCCGCGCGTATTTTAGATTTTTCAATTGCATTGGCATTAATACAAAGAATTACTTCTGCGTCGTCTTTAAATTCTTGGAGTAATCTAATTTTTAAATCTGGACAAAACCCTGGAAGGGTACGCGCAGCGTGTTGATCGTCGATGAGCTTACCACCAAACTCAAGATATAGTTTATCAAACATTTTAATGCGCTGTTTGATAATTTTTTTCTGAATTTTCAGATACTTTTCTGCATCGAAACTTTTCTTCATATAACCTCCAAATATATATTTATTATATCATAGTTCTTGTGCTATAATAATATTAGATGGATGAAAATGAGATTCAGATAAAACGGCGTGATAATGAAGAACAGGCGACGGAAGGGCGTGCTCGGATTCTTGGTTTGCCGTATTTAGATACTAGGGAGTTTGAGTCCGATATTCCACTAGTACCTGGGGTTCTTGATACTCAGGAAATGCGTGATAATTTTATCATCCCTTTGCAAAGAGGTGGCGATGAAGAACATTATCAGTTTTTAGTTACCAGCCAAACACCTCGTACCTATATCAATAAAATGATCCAAAAATACACCGATGAAGGTGAGCGTGTTGACTTTTTCCTAGTCTCTAATTCTGCTTTTAAGACTTTTATTTCAAGGTACGACCCACCAAAGGAAGTCCAGTATGACGATATAAAAATCGCTGGCGAAGGTGATTCTGAGACTATTGCCGAAGTTTCTCAGACTTTAGCTACAGTTACTACGGAAAAAGTTTTTGACTTCTTGCTTGATCAAGCAGACAAATTAGGCGCTAGCGATATTCATATTGAAAATCTAAAAGATTCAATCAGAATCCGTATGCGTGTAGATGGGCTTTTACATCCAGTTGCTGTTATTGATCGAGATCGTTATCGTATATTTATGAGTGAGTTATCTTCTAGAGCTAATATTTCTAATGCTTCAAGTAAACCTCAGTCTGGACATATGCAAAAAGAAGTATTTTTGGATGGAAAGTCGCATCTTCTAAATATCCGCGTTGAATCCATACCTACATTATATGGACATGATGCAGTATTAAGGTTATTTAACTTTGACGAATCTCTGTTAAATCTTGATCTATTAGGCTTAGCTAAGGACGAATTGGATGAAATACGGGATATTATTTCACACCCACGTGGTTTAGTTTTAATGGTGGGGCCTACCGGCTCAGGAAAATCTACCACTCTTTATTCTATGTTAAATGCTTTAAACTCCACCGATCGTAAGATCATTACGCTTGAAGATCCAATCGAATACAGTATAAAAGGGATTTCCCAAATTCCAGTCAATACAAACGACGGAGGGTCATTTGCGGAAGAATTGCGTAGCGTATTAAGGCTAGATCCGGATGTAGTAATGGTGGGTGAGGTTCGCGATGCAGATACTGCTAAAACCGCAATTCAAGCTTCTATCACTGGGCATTTGGTACTAAGTTCATTCCACGCTAATTCTGGTTCGGCTGCATTCTCACGCATGATTGATTTAATTGGTGTCAATCCAATTTTTTCAAGTTCAATTAGGTTAATAATGGCGCAGAGATTAGTGAGAAAGCTTGCTAGTTCTAAACAGGCAAGGCCAGCCAATGAAGCGGAAGCTAGATATATCCGTGAAGTACTAAAGGATGTTCCGCCGGAGAAACTTTCAGAATTCAATCTTGATGAGATTACTCTATATGATCCGGTTTCTACCTCCGAATTTCCGTTTGGTTATTCTGGCAGAACTGCAATTATGGAACAGTTAGTAGTAAATGAGGCTATCCAGGCATATATTCGTGGTGATGTGACAGATGTAAATCCTGATGCAATTGAAAAGACGGCTAAAGAAAATGGTATGTTAACCCTGGAACAGAAGGGCGTTTTAGCAGTTTTAAGGGGCGAGACAACTTTAGAGGAAATCTCGCGAGTATTGTGATATAATAGACCAATGAGTGATAAAAAAACTAACAGTAAAAAAGTTGTTTCTGATTATAACGGATACGATTATAAGAAGATTTTCTGGGAAGATGCTGATCGCGAGTATGAAGATCAAGCTGATCGTATGGCAATTAGGAAACTTTTGCCAAAACGCATGGATAAATTTGCAGATATTGGTGGCGGATATGGCAGATTAGCTAATGAATACCTAAAAAGAGCACATAGAGTTATTATTTTTGACTATTCTAAATCTGAATTAAAACAAGCAAAAGAAATTTATGGCGATAAAATTGAGACCAGAGCGGGCGATATTTATGCATTACCATTTAAAGATGAAGAACTTGATGGTTTAATGATGATTAGAGTAACTCATCACCTTAAGGAGTTAGATAAAGCAATCGCGGAATTGTATCGCGTATTGAAGCCGGGTGGTGTAGCTGTAATTGAAGTCGCCAATAAACGGACATTGCCAAAAATAGCACGTTATATTACTGGACGTTCTAAAGTCAATCCTTTCGATAAAAAGGTAGCAAATTATAAGGACATTGCTAAAGATGGATTTTATAATTATCATCCTAAATATGTTGAAGATATCTTTAATAAAACTGGGTTTTCAAAAGAAAAAGTATTATCAGTATCTAACTTTAGAAGTGCTAAACTTAAGAAAATTTTTGGAACGAAGAACTTAGTAAAGATGGAGAACGGGGCACAGAAACTCCTTGCGCCAATAAGATTTGCACCATCATTATATTATAAGTTGAGAAAACCAGAAAAATAGGGTATAATATACTCTATGGGGCCGTCGTTCAACGGATAGGACATATCCCCTCTAAGGATACAATGCTGGTTCGATTCCAGCCGGCCTCGCCATAATAAAAGACAAAAATGAATATATTATACTGTGGTGACAAAGGAATAGATCGAGGGGTTTTGGTTTCTGTATTATCGTTAAGAAAATACAACCGTGAGCCGCTCCATATTTTTATTGCAACAATAAAATATGAAAATGTTGAGCCTTTTTCTGAACAATCGGCAAAATTCTTAGATAAATTGATCAAAGAGAAAAATAAGGACAGTTTTGTAAAACTGATTGACGCAACGGAAGTGTTCGTAAGTAATTTACCTGAAAAAAATATGGGTTCTTATTTTACTCCTTGCTCAATGTTAAGGTTATATGCTGATAAGATTCCAGAATTAAATGCTCTTGACCGTATATTATATCTAGATTACGATGTAGTGGCTAGAGGCGATATTAGTGAGTTTTATCATACAGATCTAAAGGGAATTGAAGCTGCCGGTGTATTAGATATCTATGGTAAGCATTTTTATCATTACCATGGAATTAAAAGAACATATATGAATTCTGGAGTAATGCTATTTAATATGAAGGAATGCATAAAAAATGGTATGTTTAAGAAGGCAGTGAAGAAATGTCAAGAAAGATGGATGATGCTTGCAGATCAGGCGGCATTGAATAAGAGTATTAAATATCGTAAATTAATGCCAAGAAAATATAACGAGCAGAGTGATAGGCCAAAGGAAGATACAGTTTTACATCATTTCTCAAATAATTTTAAGTTTTTGCCTTATTTCCATGTACAGAAGGTTAAACCGTTTGAAATAGACAAGATTCATAAGATATTAAAAATCCATGAATATGATGATATTTTAGATGAATATAAGAGATTAAAGGATTTTGATTTAAATAAACTACAGTAATATGGTAAAATAGATAAAGGAAAACGATTATGAGTATTTTTAATACCGGAAATCCAATAAAGAAACACATTAAAGTTGTACCGATTTTCATGACGATCAATAACGCGTATGCTCCATATGCGGCAGCATCGATTCATTCATTAACGCAACATGTTGATCCTAAACGTTATTATCGGGTAATTATTTTGCATGACGGACTTAATCTAGTGACTAGGATTAGACTCAGAAGCCTGGTTACGAAAAACGTTGCAATACAATTTAAGAAGATGTCCAGAAGCATCTATCTAAAGGCAATCGTTACTTACTGTATGAGAAGAAAAAAAGGTGCTGGCGACTATTTTTCTAATGCAGTATATTATTATCGTGCGTTTATTCCTCATCTTTTCCCAATCTATAAAAAAGCAGTCTATATTGATAGTGACACTATCTTGCGTGGGGATATTGGGGAATTATTTGATATCGACCTCGGCGAGAATGCATTAGCGGCAATGATAGATCCTAAAGTTACCGTAGTACCTGAGTTTAGACACTATGTAGATAAGGCTTTGATGGTTCCTCATAATGAATACGTAAATTCTGGAGTTCAGGTGATGGACTTAAGGAAGATGCGCAAAGAAAGATACATCCAGAAAATGATTGAACTAATTCGTAAGTTTGATGCCGATCTTGTTGCTCCAGACCAAGATTATCTAAACGTTATATTCCGCGGGAAAATTCTGCCTTTGCCAGAATGCTGGAACTCGGAACCACAAAAAGACTTACCTAGAAGCGTAAAATTAGTCCATTTTAACCTATTTAACAAACCATGGCATTATTCAGATGTACCATGCGAGAAGATATTCTGGGCAGCCGCAAAGGGAACAGGTTTCTACGGCGATCTAAAACGTCAAAAAGAAAACTTCAATAAAGAAAAACAGGAAGAAGATCATGCTAAGGTAGCAGCTTTAATTAAAAAGGCTAAGGAGCTTAGTAAGGTTAAAGAACCTGTAATATCAATGAAAGATTAAATAAACCTAAAAGCAAAGGCGAAAACCGTAGTCATTATTTATATATAATAAATAGCAACGTACCGCATTTTGTGGAAAAACGCAGCAGAACTCCACAAAAAATCATAAAAATCAAGTATTTTATATAACCACAATCGTGATATAATTATGCGTAAGTAATTAGGAGTTTTAAGTGGAGAATACTCGACGTCGCAGAAGTGGAGTTCTGCGTAAAATCATTACTGCAGTTTTCGTCTTTGCTTTTGTTGCTTCATTTATTTCTTCTATCACCGCTTTTGCAGCTGCTAATCTTTTTAAGATCCAGAATGCCGAGCTCACGGAGCTTTCCGCTACGACTGAGGGCTCGGTCACCAGCTTTGATGAGGCAAATATTGCATCGAACGTTACCTTCCATCAGCTCGGAGATTCTGCAAAATACAAAGTCACTCTCAAAAATACCGATAGCAAAAACCACACTATTGAATCCATCACCGACAGCAACGAAAACCCATATGTTTCCTACGAGTACGATCAGCATATGGGCGAGCAAATCGATGCCGACGCAGATTTTATGTTTGTCGTTACAGCTAAGTACTCCACCGCCATTACAGACATTAATCAACGCGCGCAGGTAAGTAACGTCAAATTCTTTATTCATTTTACAGATATTGAGGAAGAAATCCTAATCGTGCCAAATACTGATGGGGGGACCCTAATTGCACCAAATACTGGCGCAAATTCAAGTACCGGCAACCATATTCACTTCAGCATTCTTTCTCTCGTCATTTCTGCTGTTGGTCTCACTATTATCGGTATTATCGCCATAAAGAAGAATAAAAAGGCTAGCAAGTTTATTGCTGTCGGTATCGTTGCTGTAGCCGCTATTGCTGCAACTACCGCCGTAAAAGCCGCAACCGTAGAGATAAATAGCTTCAGCATTAATGCTAACTATGGACTGAAAGATAAATTAGTTGTTAGTTATATAGATAAAGACGAAAACGAACAACAGCTCATCGTAAATTATAACGAGCCGGCCAACGTTCCAGACCAGAGCAAAAATGGCCACGAACTCATTGGTTGGGAAGACGAAAACGGCAACCCAGTAGACCTGACTCAACCAATTACCGATGACATCAAGATTCATCCAATCTATCGTGCACATACTTATACTATCAGATTCAATGGTAATGGTGCGGCTGGCGAAATGACAGGTATCACCATGACCTTTGATGAAGCTAAGACGCTTCCGGCCAACGCATTTAACTTCGCAGGGCGCGAGTATACTGGCTGGGACACTGAAGCTAATGGCTCTGGCACTCATTATGACAATGAAGCTGAAGTCAAGAATCTTACCGACGAAGATAATGGTATCGTCACACTTTATGCTCAGTGGTCTGTTAACCCATTCCATATTAACTATGACGGCAATGGTGCAACCAGCGGCGAGATGGCTACGACAAACTGTGAATATGACCAGCCTTGTCAGCTTCGCGATAATGCTTTCGAAAAATACGGCTACGATTTTGCTGGCTGGAAATACAATAATAATAGCTATACAAACAAAGCAGACGTCACGAATATTACCGAAAGCGGTACTATTACTATGCAGGCTCAGTGGACCCCACATGTCTACGCTATCACCTATACTGGCCTAACGAACGAAGAAGCCGCCGCTCTCCGCACCGCAGGGAACCCAGATACCTACACGATCGAGACAACCAGCTTTACCTTAGTCAAACCAGAAGATCGCAAAGATGCCGACGGTGATGTCCGCGAGCATTGTGTTGGCTGGCGCGATGTGACCGTCTACGAAGATGTGACCTTGCCAATTGCAAATGCCCTAGACGACAAAACCTACGAAGCCGTCTGGCAAACCGTAGCCCTTGAAGATTTTAATATTACCTACGATTATGATGGTGGCGATGTCATTACGGCAAACCCAACTAAACTCAACAAGGAGCAGGGTGCAACATTAAATGAGCCGACCAAGACCGGCTATACCTTCACAGGCTGGACCGGCACCACGATTAGTGGCGACACTCCAGTCAAGCCATACACCATCCCGGCTCCACATCAGAAAGGAGATCTAGAATATACTGCCCACTACCGCGCACATACCTACACGGTCAACTTCGATATCAATACCGACGATACGCACGTGAGCGGCACTATGCAGCCACTCGTCCTCAATTACGATGAAGAAAAGGATCTCACTGCAAATTCTTTTACTCGCACCGGCTACACCTTTGCCGGTTGGAAACTCGGCGACACCGAATATACCGACGGCCAAACCGTCAAGAATCTCGCTACCGAAGACGGCGCGACTGTCACACTTAAAGCCCAGTGGACCCCAAATTCATTTGTAGTCGTTTACTACCCAAATAGTAGTGAAGTTACAAACCAATATGCAATGCTCCCGCAAAACGTTACCTACGACACGCAGACCACATTAAACGCAAATATCTACGAGCGCCCACACTACAAGTTTATGGGCTGGGCCACAAGCGCAACCGGTGGCAAAGTCTACGATGATCAGACGGACATCACTAATGCACTTTCTGAAGATGGTGGTATTCTAAATCTCTATGCTGTATGGAAAGAACGCACCGCTATTCTTAATATTGGTCCAAATGTAAATGCGGTCCTTCGCAGTTTTGCTGAAGAGCCACAATCCTTCAGTCATTTCAATGGCACTCCAGACTTTGAGGCAATTCAAAACGAACAAAATATCGCACTCGCAAGTTCAAACTTCCCGGTTTATGCTTGGTATGATGAAACCGACCAAGCGATCTACTGGTGGTCTGAAGCCGAAAGGCCACAGCTCAACACCGCCTCAGCAAAACTCTTTAGTGGAACTCACACCGAAAACGATACTAGTGTAAATAACAGCTTGCGAAACCTAAAGTCTATCGACTTAACCGGCCTCGACGCAAGTAGTACTTTATACATGGACTCCTTGTTTGCGAATACTACTAGCCTCGAAAGTTTAAACCTCGACGATTTTGATTCTTCCTCGGCGGTCGACATGCGATCAATGTTCTATGGGACCAATCTAGCTAGTATTGACCTTAGTCAAATAGAATCACAAAACGTCACGAATATGAGTTATATGTTTAGTAATAGTAAGTTTGGAAGTATTGACGCGAGCAAACTCAATACTCAAAGCGTCACTAATATGTCTGGCATGTTTAGAAATGCGGCAGCAACCACAATTAAATTCTTTGATAATGACCCAACTAATTCGTTGTTTGATACCAGCAAAGTTACCGATATGGCGTCGATGTTCTATGGCGTACATGTGGAAGAGCTGGATCTTAGAAGCTTTAATACTGAACAAGTATTAAGCTTCAATAGTATGTTCTTGTATGCAGATCCGATTAAAAAACTAGACGTAACTTCGTTTAATACAAGCAATGCAACAAATATGGGATACATGTTTGATCAGCTTAAGAATCTCGAAGAGCTAGACGTAACTGGCTTTAATACTAGTAAAGTTACAAACATGTCCAATATGTTTAATAGCTGCGCAAAGCTTACCGAGCTCAATCTAACCAACTTTGACACGAGTAAGGTAACCCTTATGGACGGAATGTTTGCCGGCCTCAAGAATATGGAGGTATTGGACCTCAGCAGCTTTAATACTGGAAAAGTTACAACTATGTACTACTACTTTGTCGAGGCTAATAAGCTAAAGACGGTCTATATAAGTGATCTTTGGTCTACAGATGCTCTATCGCCGCACGGCGGAACCTTCTTCCAGAGCCAATCAGCCATTACTGGTGGTGCAGGAACGAGAATGGCGCAGACTTCTACCAGTGACATCTATGCTCGCATTGACGATCCAGATAATAATGGCAAAAAGGGCATGTTTACATATAAGAATGCTCGCTACATCCGCTATTACGACAATGATGGAGATGACACTAACAACGAGGCAAACTACGCCCTCATGCCAAGCCACTACATCACGACTGATTCTAATAACCCATACACTCTCGCTACTGCCCTTTCCGAAAACAAGTTTGAGCGCCCAGGCTATCGCTTCCTTGGCTGGGCCACCTCCGCCGATGGGGAGAAACTTTATGATGACAAAGCCACCATCAGCACCAGCGCCTCTAAGGATCCGCTTAAACTCTATGCTGTCTGGTACAAGCTTGAGGCCACCCTCGACACTGGCACAAACGTCAATACAATCCTCAAAAACCTCGCCACTGAGCCAACCGCCTTTGAGCACTACGCTGCCGGCACGCCAAACTTCGACGTAATCGACGGAGAGCAAGATATCGCCCTCGCAACTTCGGACGTCCCGGTCTATGCTTGGTACGACACTGAATCTACTAAGATTTACTGGTGGTCCGAAGCCGCAAAGCCAAAGATGAATACGGATTCTTCATCATTCTTCGCTGGGATGTCCAGTGTGACATCAATTGATGTTGAGGGATTAGATGCTAGTAACGCAACAAATATGTCTCATATGTTTAGGGGAACAGGGCTAACAAATATAGACTTTAGTAAGTTGGAATCACAAAATGTTACAGACATGAGCTATATGTTTTATGGCATCAAAAAAACGAATACGCTAGATGTAAGCAAGCTTGATACTTCTTCCGCAAAAAATATGGCGAGTATGTTTGAAGGCGCTAGCTTTACTTCGATTAGCTTCCTCGATACATTAAACCCATCAGCGTCAAAGTTCAAAACAAATGAAGTTACCTCAATGCACTACATGTTTAGGGATTCAACTAAGCTTACATCGCTTGACTTATCTAGTTTTAACACATCAAATGTTAGAGACTTTTCGGGAACTTTTTATGGCGCAACTGGACTAAAAACACTCAACCTAGATGGTTGGGATACTGGAAACGCCACTACCATGTATATAATGTTTAATAATGCGCCTTCACTCACTAGACTTGATTTAAGCCATTTTGACACTAAAAACGTTACAACAATGCAACAAATGTTCGAGGGCTGCTTTAATCTCGAATATCTCAATGTTTCTGGATGGTCAAATGAGAAGGTCGGAAACATGAACTATATGTTCCACAAAGTTGGCAATTACAAAAACGGCGTTCAAATTATCTTGACCGGTTTTAAGACTCCTGCGGTTACAACTATGGCCTACATGTTTACTCGTGATGTTACCGAATTGGAAACTCTTGATTTAAGCAGTTTTGATACATCAAATGTGACAAGCATGTCTTCAATGTTTGGTGGAGGAAGCCAGGGGAACGGGACGTTCTATAATGCTAAGATTAAAACTGTTTATGCAAGCGACAAATTTGTTACTACCAAGGTTGATCCGGAATCAAATGTATTCAACAATACGTCTGTAATAGTTGGTGGCGCCGGCACCACTTGGAGTCAGAAAACTGCGGTCTTTGCTCGTATCGACGACCCAGATAACGGTAATCCGGGCTACTTCACTTTGAAGGGCGCTCGCTATATCCGCTACAATGGCAATGGCGCAGACAATGCTACCCCATACGGCACCATGACCAGCCACTATCTCAAGGCGGGCGACTCGCTCAAGAAGAACGCCTTCACTCGTAACGGCTATGAGTTTGCTGGATGGAAAGATGCCGATAATAACGAATATACTGACGAGCAAGTCATGACCGACCTCACCGAGTCTAAAACTCCGCTCGAACTTTATGCGCAATGGAATGCAAAGTCATACGCTGTCACCTTCAATGCGAATGGCGGAGAGGTACTTCAAGGCGCGAAGACGGTAAAGTATCAGCAATCATACGGTGAATTGCCAACGCCTGTAAGATATGACTTTGAAAACTCTATGCTTGGCGGTAAATATGGTTTTAAAGAATGGAACACAAAAGCAGATGGCTCAGGGGATACTATTACCTCAAGTTCAATTTACGAGAATACTGACGATACTACTTTGTACGCAATTTGGAACGACCGGTTTACTGTAACAATATATAATGGCGAATCGGAAACGCCTACAATCGCAAGCTACGGAATAGGCGACATAATATATCTAAATGCTCAAAATGTTACTGGTAAACAATTCTTATATTGGGAAGTAGATGGCGCAAAGAAATCTTATATCGATAATTGTTCGATGTATATGTACCAGGGTAAAGACTTAACGATCAGGGCTATCTATGGAAGTGAAAACGATTTAGAAAGTCAACAGCCGGGCACATATATTTCGGATATTTATAGACAATATAGCGACAATAAGGTAGTCGTACGTTCATATTCTTATATCCCAGATGGATATAAAATTGTGAGGGCCGGCGTAATTGCAACTCTCGATGCAAATATCGCCAATGGCACATTTGACGATCAAACTGCCACATATGTAAGGCCAAATGAGGATAATGATAATATCAACGATTACAATTACTACTTTACATGGAGCAAAAGCAGCGTCACGTCGGGGGATACTGTATACGTAAAAGCATATTTGAAGTATAAAGACGCGGATGGCGTAGAGCATACCATATACGGAGATTTAATCACGGCAACATTGACGGAATAATAATTGCTTCTTTGCAACGCCAGCTTTGGGACTGGTTTTATAGTGCCTATATTTTTTTGCGGAGTACCTATTTATGTAATTCTTGGTGCAACAAAAAATTGCCACTGGCAATTCTTGGTGGTGCGCCTGACTAGACTCGAACTAGCACAGCCGTAAATGTGGCCACTACCACCTCAAGGTAGCGTGTCTACCAATTCCACCACAGGCGCATATTATTATTATAGCATATATTGTAAATTTAAGCCATTGTTATTGTTTTTTCAATGTTTGTGCTATAATTATTCTAAACAAGGAGGTAAATGGAGAAAAATACTTTTAGATTTTTGTCTTTGGCTTTAATAGCTTTGCTTGGAATTGGCTTTCTAATCCCGCTTAACGCACATGCTGAAGAGGGTACTGGGGCAGCTGCAGATGATGGAACTAATATCAGCTTATCGCCAGTGAGTAAAGTTTTACAGCTTGAATCCGAATCTGTATATGAAGACAGCTTCAAGGTAACAAATAATGGCAAATCTGAGATAAAAGTCGAGGTCTATGCGGCCCCATATTCTTATGTATATTCTGAAAATGATGGTATTTACCAGCTTGGTTTTAATAATGAGAACAACTTTACTCAAATCTCTCGTTGGATTAGATTTAAAAGCACAAACGGTGAGTTTGAAGAAAAACCACAATTTATTATTCCTGCTGGCGAGACACTAGCTGTACAATATCGCATTTCTACACCAAGTAATATTCCTCCTGGTGGTCAATATGCAGTAATGTTCGCGCATACTTTAAGTGATGCCGTAGCTGGAAACGGGATTAGAACTGAGGCAAGTCCTGGAATTATCGTTTATGGCCGTTCTTCTGAAGGAGAGGTAATTACTACTGGGGAAATTAGTGGGATGACTATTAGTAATAGTATAGTAGAAGATGAAACAACGAAGAATCTAATCAATGCTTCCGCAAAAATTAAAAACACCGGAAACGTAGACTTTAGCGCGTCCGGCGTATTAAAGATCCAAGGGTTATTCGGTGGTGACTGCTATGAAACCTCAGGTGGTCGTGGTTTAATCTCTGTAATTCCAGAATCTGAGCTAGTCGTTTCAGACAAATGGGACGATACTCCTTCATTTGGTATTTTTAGAGCTACCTGGACCGTAAACGCAGCGGGAGAGACGGAAGTAATTGAGCAAATCGTATTTGTAAATATAATGCCTCTTATAATTATAACCATAATAGTCTTGACAATTTTAATAATTTGGATTACAATTATGGTTAGGAGACGTAAAGAGCGTCGTTCTAGATTGGCTGTTTAGAACGACATCCAGTGCGAGTGGATATCTTTACAAAAACCAAAATAAATATTAAATATAAACAAGAGTGTAGAGTATGAAGAAAACACACAAGAAAATCCTAGGCTTTCTTGGCTTAGGTGCGGTAGTAGCTACTACTGTTTTTGCAGCCGGCTTACCAGGACCGGAAGCTTTGGCTGCCAATACTATTACAGACACGATTAAAGTCACGGTAGAAGGAGATACTCCTGACGTTAATTTGTCTGGCATCACCAATAATAAAATAACCGTTAGCCCAGAAATACCCTTCACGGTAGACTATAGTGGAGTAAACACTGTAGAAGTATATGTGACGAGGACTGATGAGCACGGAACTGAAACAGAAAAACTAGTTGACGTTATTGATGCTGAATATAGAACAGACTCAAGGGATTATAACCTTCCGTTTAACGATACAGATAATGGATATGGTTATGGCAAATACGTTATCACTGTATTAGGTGCAGGAGCTGGTGAAGGTGATGAAGATTCTGTAGTATTCTATTACTACCCAGCTATAGTAAAAAATATTGGCACTGAAGAAGGCATTGTTACTGTAGACGTGATTTATGATCCTATTAATTTAAGAAGAGACGATGATAATCCGGACGGAATTGACCATATAGTAGTAGAATTCTGCGATGAAAATGGAAACCCAATTGAAGGATTAGATCCTAAAACAATTAATCCTGCCCCAGGTAGTAGTAAGGGAAGTGTGGATGCAGATTTTGGAAAACTAAATCTTCCTCATGGTACATATACTATAAAATTGACTTCTTACGATAAAGACGGAAATGTAATCTATAAAACATTAGTTTATCAATTCAATTATGACGGAAGTGGACATGTTGAACCAATTCCAGTACCTGATACCGGTCAATTCATGGGAGGACTAAATATTTCTAGGATTGACTATTTGGTAACTGGTTTGATCGTATTTGGAATTGCGGGTGTAGGTGGAATACTAATCATTACGCGAAAAGATAAGAAAAATTTAAGTAGAAAAAATCGTCGTTAATACCTAAAACATACTCTACAAAAAAATTGGGCGCACCTAACTGCGAGGGCGCCCAATTTTTATTAGTATTTATTATTCAGTTACACCAAGTTCGATGCGTTTGAATTGGCGAACAGTAATATTTTCACCGGTTTTAGCAATCGCTTCTTTGATGAATTGCTCAACGGTTTTTGAATCATCCAAGATATATGGCTGATTCATGAGAACTTTGTCTGAGAAAGCTTTTTTCATTTGGCCTTCTATAATCTTTTCTTTCATATTCTCTGGACCCTTAAAGTTTTCTTCTAGTTCTTTAATCTTAGCGTTTTTAATATCTTCCGGGATATCTTCTTCCGAAACATAAAGTGGATTCATAGAAGCAACTTGCATTGCAATTTGGTGCGCTAAGGCTTTAAACTCATCAGTTTTAGCCACAAAGCTAGTTTCACAGTTTACTTCTACAATAGCACCAAGACGACCGTCGTGAATGTAAGAATCAATCAATCCTTCACGAGTTTCACGATCGCCACGTTTCTCAGCCTTAGTTAGACCTTTTTTACGCATTGCATCGAGGGCTTTATCAAAATCGCCATCTGCTTCTACGAGAGCTTTTTTAGCATCAGTAAGACCAGCGCCAGAAAGTTCCTTTAGCTTTTTGATCTGTTCGATTGAAATTTCATTTTTTGCCATTGTGCCTCCTTTTTTTTATAATTATTTTTTGCCTTCTTTAATTGCTTCGACAAAGTAGTCGAGGAAGAGCTTAGTTGCTTTGATTGAATCATCATTGCCTGGAATAGCATAATCAATGTCGGACGGATCAACGTTTGTATCAACAATGCCAAATACAGGGATGTTTAATACTTTAGCTTCTTTAACCGCGTTTTTATCTTCATTAACATCAACGATAATTAATGCAGCTGGCTGATCAGTCATGTCTTTAATGCCACCATAACGCTCATTTAAGAGATCAATCTCTTCTTGGAATCTTTGAACTTCAAGCTTAGAATAGCGATTTTCAAGTTCACCAGATGCCATACGGCGTTCAAGATCCTTTAATTTCTTGATTTGGCGATTAACTGTGCTAACGTTAGTTAAAGTACCACCAACCCAGCGAACTGTGACATAAGGCATATCAACTGATTCAGCAGCTTCTTTAACAACATCTTTCATTTGTTTTTTAGTACCAACGAAGAGTACTTTTTTACCACCTTTTACAATCTCGGTAATTTTAGGTAAAGCAGCTTCTAGGCCGTCAACCGTTTTCTCAAGATTGATGATATGCGCGTTTTGGCGCTTACTGTGGATGTATGGCGCCATCTTTGGGTGCCAACGACTCGTTTTGTGCCCAAAATGAGCACCGCTCTCGAGCAAAGCTTTCATATCGACATTAACAGTCATATGATTTCCTTTCTCTTTGTTCCGGAACCTGCAAACAGGAAATCCCTCCGAAACTGTTTCATTAAAACTAATATTGCTTTTATTATATCATACCTTTACATTTTTGTAAACATTTGTTATAATGAGGGGTAATTATGAGTAAAAAAGAGTTACATCCTAAAGATTACGTCGACGTCGTTTTTTCTGACGAGGCAGCTGGCTTTTCGTTTTTGACCAAATCCACGGCGAAAAGTACGGAAACTATTAAGTGGAAAGATGGCAAAGAATATCCTTTAGTAAAAGTTCAGATTTCTTCAGCATCTCACCCATTCTTTACTGGTGAAGAGAAGATTATCGATACTGAGGGTCGTGTTGATCGCTTCAAGGCTCGCGCTGAGAAGGCTGCCAAGATGAAAGCTGCTTTGGAAAATAAAGCAAAAAAGCTTGCAAAGGAAGCTGAGAAAAAAGCAAAAAGCAAAGAAGAAAAAATTGTCGAGAAATAAAAGGTAGCCCGGGAGACGGGCTATTTTTTATTTCTCTTTTTCATATGATATAATTAATAGTAGATAAGTAAGGAGCTTTTATGTTTGACACAAATGAAGATCGCAAAAAAATGGAGGGAGCGGTTGAGCGTTTTAAAGATGAAATGAAAAAAGTACGTACAGGGCGTGCTCATCCAGATATGTTAGCTGGAATTAAGGTTGAGGTTTATGGACAATTTATGCCGATCAATCAGGTTGCAAATATCACAGCAGCCGATGCGACACTTCTAGTTGTTACTCCTTTTGATCCAGCAAATATTCAAGCGATCGTTAGTGCAATCAGAGCTGATCAAGCCTTAGGTCTAAACCCTGCAGATGATGGCCGCGTGATTCGTGTACCGATTCCGCCACTTACAGAAGAACGCCGCAAGGAAATTGTGAAAACTGCATCCGCTAAGGTTGAAGAAGCAAAGGTCGCAATTCGTAATGCAAGAGAAGATGCCCGTAAGGCAATAAAGATTGCTACAGAAATGAGTGAAGACGTAAAAAAGCGCGCAGAAAAAGAAATTGAAGATTTGACCAAAGAATTCAGTGATAAGATTGACGCTGAATTTAAGTCAAAGTCTGACGAAATCATGAAAATATAAACAAGGAGATAAAGTGCTTAATCATTTAGGGATTATCGCCGACGGGAATCGACGTTGGGCGAAGAGTCAGGGTCTGCCATCTATTGAAGGACATAAAAAGGGGATGGAAGCGATTGAAAAAATCGTAGACGGTGCTAACGAAAAAGGAATAAAGTATATAACTTTTTATGTCTTTAGTACTGAAAACTGGGGCAGAAGTGAAAAAGAAGTTTCTTATATTATGAAACTTATTGAAACTAGGATTATTAAATATGCCGAAAAAATCAATAAGATCAATGGCCGAATGATAATTCTAGGCTCTAAAGAAAGAATCTCGCCAAAACTAATTAGTATATTGGAAAAAGCAGAAAAGATTACCGAAGGTAATGATGGGATTACCGTGGGATTCTGTTTTAATTATGGTGGCGAAAAGGAAATCGCCGACGCGGCAACGATTGCACAGAAAGAAGAAGGTGAAATCACTCCAGAAACTATTCGTAAACACCTATATAGGCCTGAGATCCCGGACGTAGATATGGTAGTAAGGACTTCTGGCGAAGAGAGAATTTCTGGGTTTATGCTATGGAGAATCTCATATGCGGAGTTTATGTTTATTGAAAAATATTTCCCAGAGATGAAAAAGGAAGACGTAGCTAAAATCGTAGAAGAATTTGAAAGTAGACAGAGAAGATTTGGCAAATAATATAAACATAAGTGTGATATAATATTAATATGGATATTTTTATTGGAATTATTGTTGGCCTTCTTGTTTTAATGTTTCTAGTGACAGCACATGAGTTTGGTCACTTTATTATGGCGCGTCGAAACGGTGTAAGAGTATTAGAATTCGGAATTTGTTTTCCACCACGTATGATTGCATGGGTAAAAGACCCAAAAACTAAAAAGTGGAAGAGAATACCTAGGAAAGAATGGGGTAAACCTCAAGACGGTTTAATATTTAGTTTAAATCTTCTGCCTATTGGTGGTTTTTGTCAAATGGATGGGGAATCAGCAGAGGATGATAGAAAAGAGACTTTTGGAAAATCTAGCTACTGGGCTAAAACAAAGATACTATTTGGCGGTGTAGCAGCAAACTGGCTAATTGCCTTTATAATTTTTACTATTCTGGCTTGGGTAGGGATGCCGGAATTTCTTGATGGGCAATTTCAACTAGATGTAGATACAAGAACACAATGGTCGCCAGTTAAAGTAACTTCTGTAGCTAAAGACTCACCAGCAGAAAAGGCTGGAATAAAAGAAGGCGATGTGATTTTAAGAGCAGATGAAAAAAGCATTGCAAGCACGAATGATTTAACTGAATATAATCAAACTAGGGCCGGGCAAGAAGTAACGTATATGATAACTAGGGGAATCAACGAGAAGTGTGACGAGAAGTGTGACAATAATTGTTCTGACAATATGGAAGGTCTAGAGTTAAAAGCAACGTTAAACTCCGCCGATTCGGATTATCTCCTAGGAATAACTATGAATCAGGAACAAATGCTACACTACTCAACTTGGTCAGCACCAATCGTCGGAGCAGGGCTAACCTTACAATTAACTGGAGAAACATTCAGAGGTTTAGGTGTAATGATCGGTAATTTAGTTTCCGGTACGGCTAGATTGTTTAGTTTTGATTCTGAAGTTAGGGAAGATGGCCAAGAAGCTTTATCAGAAGTAAAAGATTCTGTTTCTGGACCAGTTGGTATTATTGGTGTTCTATTCCCGGCATTTACTTCCGCCGGACCATCTAATTTAGCTTTCTTAACTGCATTAATTTCCGTATCGCTTGCCTGTATGAATGTTCTACCAATTCCAGCCCTAGATGGTGGAAGGTGGACTTTAATTACAATTTATAAATTACGCAAGAAAAGGCTAACTAAAGAAGTTGAGGAAAGAATTGTTTCAAGAGCATTCTTTGTGTTAATCGCGCTGATTATTATTGTCACAATTCTTGATATCGTAAGGATAGCAAATTAATGAAAGAGCAGAATAAAAAAGCATCTAAAAGTTCAGCAAAGTCAAAACTAAAAACATGCCTTTACATCCTCTTATTGCTGTGTTTTGTATTTGCGTCTGTTATTGCAGCGCAAATGATTATTGGCCTTATTATGGTCGTGATAATAGGCTCAGATAAATTCTCGCAACCCGTACCAACAGCAATTTATTCTGCACTTTCTTATGCTTTTGCGCTTGTTTTAATCGTTTTTATCCCTAAGCTAATAAAAAGATTAAAATATCCAGACGAGAAAAAACCCGAAAGGACTTTGCTCGGCCTTAAGGGATTACTTACTTGGACTGATCTTGGACTAGCACCGGTTGGATATGTCGTGTATTTATTACTCGCAATTGGGCTGACTTCACTGTTCAGTCTTTTCCCGTGGTTTAATGCTAGTGAAGCGCAAGATGTAGGATTTAATACTTTTATTTTTGGATTTGATAGAATGGTGGCATTTATTACCCTGGTTATTATTGCACCAATCGCGGAAGAAGTTATTTTCCGCGGATGGTTATACGGGAAGCTTAGAAGGTCACTACTAAAAGAGGTGGCGAGGCCATGGGCGATAGTGATTTCTTCACTTCTAGTATCGGTTTTGTTTGGGCTAGTGCATTTACAATGGAATGTATGGGTAAATGTTTTTGCGCTATCAATTGTTTTATGTGCGTTAAGAGAAATAACTGGCACAATTTATTCCGGAATTGTTTTACATATGATAAAAAATGGGGTAGCGTTTGTATTATTGTACATTGTAGGCATCTAAAAAAACCCGCTCTTCAAGCGGGCTTTTTTGTGTTTTTTTGGTTTACTACTAGTGGTGCCAGTCTCTTATTTCTCTAAGAAACTTATTATACATTGAATACTGACTATTTTTTTGTCTATCATAGTCAGTAAGCGGGATCGGGATCATGTTATTTGCGCACGAATGCTGACGAATCTTCGTCAGGCTTTCACCGAGCTTATATTTAGCACGAGCCGTAGCGTCAAACTCCAGCATGAACTCATTAGGTAATCTAGCTGAGCTAGGATTCCGGAGTCCCAGTTCTTCTCCCTGGTACATGCAGTATGCATTAACCTGAAAGTCTCGGAAGATCGTATTAGGCTTCCATTCCTGAGAATAGACTCCGATTCTTGGGAATCTATCAGTATCATGCGCTTCAAGACAAAGGATCGTTTTTTTATCCTGTACAGCATTCACGATAGACGAATCCAGGGTGAGACCCATATCTCTGATCTTATTTCTAATAGACAAATCAGCAATCAAATCAACAGATGAATTGTTTGCATATAATTCTATTAAGTCCCGATTATCATAGGGATTAATAAGATCCATCATCAGGAAGAGATTTTCGTACCCTTCGAATACCTCATTGATAACTATCGTAGAGAGATCGTCTTTGAAAAGCTCATCAAGATCCAGCTCATCCTTTTCAATGTTAACATTAAGTCCCTGCGGAAAACTCAAAAAGAATCCATCAACACCGTAGTTGACCCAGAAACTAATTATTTCACGAAATTCTTTTACAAGATCGTGATTTAAATAGCCATCAGGGTACCAATTCAGGGTCGCCTGATTCTCGTGTCGTAAAGAAAGATAAAACTTTCCGCGGTATGGATCGAGATGCCAAGCCTTACTGGGGTCAATGGAGACAATCATGTCGTGACCAAGACCTGACCAATCTACCGTGTTTGGCTCTACCGGGTCATTGATTAGTAAATTTCGCCAGCCAGGCATGTCGTTTTCACTCCAGCAATAATACGCCGGATTTTCGACAAACCATTCATGATATGTTGACGTATTTACTAAATCAATATCAATGATAACTCTTAGTCCAAGAGTATGCGCATCGTCGACAAATTCTTCAAAGTCCGCCATATCGCCATACCTGTGATCAATGTCTTTATAATCTATAACGTCGTAACAAGAGTCACGGCGTAAAGATGGGTAAGGTGGAGAAACACGGACATAATCCGCCGTAATTTCAGACACCTGTGGTAAAAAGACTGACATCGATCTAAACCCCCTCCACGTAAATGGAAGCATTTCATAAACCAAAGTTCTAGCCATAAGAATGCACCTCCTTCTTTCTATATGATGACTAGATTATATGCTTGTAAGTTCCAAGATGCTAGGTGCGCTCATTATACCATAGTATGTGTATTTCGTCAATTTATTTAACTGGTTTGACTATTTATTATATATATGTGATATAATGATATTAATATGAGATTTTCAAAGACTTTTATTAAAACTTTAAGGGAAGCGCCAAAGGATGAAACGGCAAAGAACGGAGCGCTTCTGGTACGTGCTGGCTTTATTCATAAAGAGATGGCTGGGATTTATGATTATTTGCCACTTGGTTTAAAAACCATTGAGAATATTAAACGCATAGTTAGAGAAGAATTAAACAAAATTGGTTGCGAGGAGTTATCCCTTACCGCCTTACAGAATCCCGAACCATGGGAAGAAACTGGTCGTTTTTCTGATCAGGAGGTTGATATCTGGTTTAAAACCGAATTATCTTCTGGTGGAGTTCTAGGTTTAGCACCAACCCATGAAGAGCCAATTACTAATTTAATGAAAACTTATATTTCCAGTTATAAAGATTTGCCTTTAGCGGTTTATCAATTCCAAACTAAATTCAGAAATGAGCTTAGAGCTAAATCCGGAATCTTACGCGGACGTGAGTTCTTAATGAAGGACCTTTATAGCTTTCATACCTCGGAAGAGGACCTAGACCGATTCTACGGGGAAGTCGAAAAAGCTTATACGCGAATTTTTGAAAGATTGGGAATTGGAGATAAAACCTTTGAAACTTTTGCTTCTGGTGGTATCTTTTCAAAATTCTCACACGAATTTCAGACTTTAGTTCCTGTAGGAGAAGATACGGTCTATTACAATTCTGATAAATCTGTAGTGTTAAATAAAGAAGTTTTAGAGGATGAAGTTTTAGCAGATTTGAATGTTAAGAGGGAAGAGCTTCATGAAGATACTGGTGTAGAAGTTGGAAATATCTTTAAACTAAAGTATCAGTATTCTGAACCGCTAGGATTAAAATTCATTGACGAGAAAAATGAACAAAAAACAGTTTACATGGGCTGTTACGGAATTGGTATATCGCGCGTAATGGGTGTTATTGTTGAAAGTTTTGCCGATGATAAAGGTTTAGTCTGGCCAGAAGAGATTGCACCTTACAAATATTATCTCGTAGGGATTGGTGAAAACGGAATGCGTGAAGCGGAAAAATTTTATAAAGGACGCGA
>JAZQTT010000004.1:0-33467 GCA_045630905.1 Candidatus Nanosyncoccus sp. | reverse complement strand
CATGACAGGGGGGTTAGAAGAGGGAGAGCAATTGAAAAAGAAGTATTGCGAGATTAACCACATCAAATTTAAAGAGCACAAAGTTAAAGATGAACCCGGCGCAATTGAGTATTTAGAAGAGTACTAAATTAAAAGTCCAAGATTGATTATTACCATTATTGCAGCCATAATTTCCGCGCCTAATTAACTAGTTAGATGATATAATTATAATTATGAATTTAAGCGAGGAGTTAGTTAATTACATTTCTAACTACGTTTTTCCTAACTACGAAAGGTTTTATTCTCACGGAATGATCCATATTAAAAATGTAATTGAAAACATGGCGATGCTAGCCGATTATTATAACCTAGATAAGAATATGGCTTACGCAGTAGCAAGTTATCATGATATTGGCTTAAGTATTGATCGAAAAAATCACGAAAAAGAATCTGCAAAACTTTTAAAGAACGATAAAGAACTAAAAAGATTTTTCACTGAACCTCAAATCGAAATAATGGCAGAGGCAATCGAAGACCACAGAGGTTCAAAAAAAGAAAGACCTAGAAACATTTACGGAGAGTGTGTTTCTGATTCTGACCGAGATTTTAGCATTCCAATTTTAGCTAAAAGACAGTTAGCGACATCTCTTAAAAACTATCCAGATCTGAATACATTTGATGAACATTTTGAGAGATGTTATGAATACATTTGCAAAAGAATCAATAAAAACGGCGTTTTCAATCTCTGGACCGATAACCCTATTTTAATAGAAAGAAGAGATTTATTTCAAAAACAATATTTAGATAAAGATTTTACTAAGAATATATATAAAAAAGAATGGGATAGAATTTCCATGGACGGCACAAAAGAAAAAATCATCAATTATTATGAAGATTATTAATCAAAAAACCGATAAATTACAATGCACCATATGAATACAATCAAAAACTATACAGAATTAAAGAATCAGCTAGAAAAAAATGCCAGCGATAAAAATCGTGGATTTACAATGAAAATTTGCCCAACCAAACATCAAGTCTTAGGTGTTAAAGTCCCGCAAATACGAGACATTGCAAAACAAGTGCCGCCAGAATCAATCGAAGATTTTATTAATACTGAACCTTTAACCTACGAAGAAGTTTTAGCGCGTGGTTTTTTAATCGCGAAGTTGCCATACGAAAAAATGCTTAAAAATTTTGATTCTCAAATAAAACTTATAGACGACTGGAGTACTTGCGACCTATTTTGTTCAGCCATCAGCAAACTCATACGAAAAAACCAAGAGGATTTTCTAGAAAAGAAAATAAAAAACCTCCTCACCAGTAAAAAAGAATTTGCTGTACGCACCGGTTTAGTTCTTCTTAAAGGCTGCTATGTAGAATCTGATTATTTAGAATACATTTTTAACGAAACAGATAAACAATCCACCCACGAAGAATACTATATAAAGATGGGGCTAGCCTGGCTCGTTTCAGAGTGTTTCATCAAATTCCCTACCGCAACAATGGAATATCTACTGAGAAGCAAATTACCAAAATGGACTTTCAATAAGACCATCTCAAAAATCTGCGACTCATACCGCGTAGATAAAGAAACTAAAAAACTCTTAAAAGCAATCAGAAAATAATTCAAAAACACTTAACCCGATATCTTGCCAGTCTTTCTCCATCGACGGCAGTTATGGTATCTTGATATTTGCCACCAGACTTTTCAATCATAGCCCGGCTAGCCCCATTGTCAATAAGTGCCATCACGACAATTTCTTTTATCCCATATTCCCTGTTGGCTTTTTCGCACATCTTTTTAAACGCCTCTGTGCCAAAATTACGCCCTCTATAAGTCTTATCAATGGCAATGCCGATATGTCCAACATTATGTAGCAAAAAATCATCAAGATTAGTTCTCAGAGTTACCACGCCTATCGGCTGGTCGCTATTTAATACATAGTAAAATTTTCGCTCGCATGGATTCTTATCCGATAAGTCTTTCAATTCTTTAATCTTTACACGCATCTGTTCTACAGTTTCAATACCTTGAAATACACTAATAATATTAAAACCCCGCGCTTTTAAATCGGTATTCTTTAAAAAAGTCAATTTATCCTGTTCATCAGTAGAGCTAAATTCTTGAAGTCTGATCATAATTTTGTTATAACATAATTCTGCTAAGTGATCAACTGACTACGCCTCACAAAAACCTCTGAGGTAGAAGCATTACACCCCATGCAAGAACTTCGATATCTTATATTATGCCAAATTAAAATGCTGGCGCCAATAAACTCAGGATATGATATAATTAGGAAGTACTCATAAAGACTAAAGGGGGGTGATAAATATGAGTAAGATCTTTGGAGTTTCTAAGAACATAAGAAAAGCTTCTGTAAATGATGTATCACGGATTGCAGAGATATTAATTTTTTCAAAACGAAAAAATTATCGTCATATTTTTAATGACGATATTGGATCATTTGTTGAGCTACAGGTCTACCCATTAGCAAAAAAATACGCTAATAATCCTGAGTTACTCAATAATATATTCGTATATGATGATGAATTTGTTAAAGGAGTTATGCATATTGAAGGCCCTGAGATCAAAGAACTGTATATTGAACCATTTTTCGAGAACAGGGGTATAGGTGGAGAATTAATTGGATTTGCCAAAACCAAGCTCAATTGCTATAAGCTATGGGTGTTAAACGAAAATGAAAAAGCAATTAAGTTTTATAAGCGACACGGCTTCTATAAAACCAATGAAACCAGAACGGTTCCAGAAGTCCCAAATTCAGATGTTTTAGAAACTAAAATGATCAGAATTATCTAATAACGGAAACCAGGCATCTCTCGCCTGGTTTTCTTCATGGTTAATATTTGCATCTGTGATGCAGGGCAGTTTTTTCTAGCTGTGGAAAACATGAATAATCATCAATTACCATAAAAATGATATAATCATATTATGAATAAAACGGTACTTATAACTGGCGGTAGTGGTGGGATCGGTAGCGCTACGGTCAAGAAATTTTCAAACAAAGGCTTCAATGTTGCTATTAATTATTTATCAAATGAAGAAAAGGCCATTGAACTAAAAAACGAGCTCTTGAATAACGGTATAAAAGCAGAAATATACAAAGCTGATGTCTCTAATGAAACCGAAGTCCAAAACATGATATCTAAAATCAAAAATAACTTTAGTAAGCTTGACGTCGTAGTCAATAACGCCGGCATAGTTTATGATCGAAATTTTGACGAAATCACAGTTGAAGAATTTCAGAAAACACTTTCAGTAAATGTAATCGGCGCTTTTATAGTCGCTAGAGAAGCTAGAAAAATAATGCCTGATGGCTCTGTAATTGTCAACGTATCTTCTATCAATGGTACAAAAACGGTATCACCAGAATGTCTTGATTATAATATTTCTAAAATAGGTTTACAAAGTCTAACCCGAGATTTAGCCTTTCAATTTAAGCCAAATATACGCGTAAACGCAGTTGCTATTGGTTGGGCGGACACAGACATGAATAAAGACCTTCCAAAAGACTATATTAAATCAGAAACTGAGAAAATATATTTAGGCCGTTTTGCCGATCCAAAAGAAATTGCAGATGCAATCTACTATCTTGCTAGCGATGAAGCCAGTTATATAAATGGCAGCGTATTAACAATTGACGCGGGGTATTAATAAGAATACGAAAAATAGTAAAACTAACACAACCTGGGCACAGAAAAAAAAATATCAGAAATAGCAAACATGCTATAATATAATCATAAGCATCATATCAAAGGAGACTTAATGGAAGATGATCTAGCAACTACAACGCCGACTATAAATAATACCGAATTGCCAACAACACCGATGGTAAATAATGATAAAAAGAAGAGTAGCAAAGGACTAAAAATTGTTACGGTAATTGCCTGCATTATAGCAGTCTGCGGGATTGGTTTTGGCGTTTTCGAAGTGATACAAAGTGCGCAAAAAGATAGCCAAATTTCTGATTTGAAGACTCAGATAAATAATACAGCAACTACGATTGATGCAATAGAAAATAAATCAGTCAATATAGATCAAACCGCTGGGACACTAGTCGAAACCGCCACAGATGAAGAAAAAACTATTGCCTGGCCAGCAGATACCGAAAGGTTAGAAGGTGAACCAGAAACACTAGTGAATAAAATCGTCTTGCCAAAAATAACTATTGCCTCAGAGGCAGCGAAGTCATTAAATAATAAAATCGTCGACAAATACTCAAAATACTTAGAAGATAAACAAACTTTTAGCAAAGGTCCATCTAGTATAACAACCAACTACGACTCCGTTGTATCTTTATCTTATTATTAGATATACTATTTATTCGTATCGCGCTACTGGTAGTAGTGGTCTTGACGTTTACTATTATGATATAAAAAATGATACAGAGCTATCCGTACAAGAAGTTGCGGAAAAATACGATATTCCACAAAACGCTACGATTATAGTCCCTTCGGTTGCCGATAGCTTTGATTATTATTATCACGACGACAATTATTGTTACAGATTTAAGTGCGAAGTAATAAATAATTTTTTCTAATCACCAAATATCTAAGCTTAATAGACATTTACTACTAAAAATCGGCGAAAATGCCGAGTTTCTTATAATCTGGTGGGGCAGAATTGCCCAAGTATTAACAGGCTATAGAGAGAATATTTGACAGCTCGTCATAAAAACATTAGCAGCATTGACAAAAATAAGCATATGTGGTATAATGTAGGAATAAGCTTGATAAAGCTTATAGCAAATTAAGAAGATGCGTTAGATTCTCCCGATGGAGGTTTTGCGGCTCGTTTTGCTTATCTGTATGTAGATAGTCAAAATGAGTCGCGAAAGCCGCTCAAAAATAAAAATTTTTAGGCGGTGATCCCGCCGGAAGGAGAATAGAGTATGATTATTATTGGTATCTTGGTAGGAATAGTCGTAATAGTATTTGGAGTCAGTTTTATCCGTTTCGTAATGGACGATTTCGGTGAATATAATTGCCTGAAGTCGTATAGAAACTATATCAGGGAAACTCTAGAGTTTCCTGGTGAAGTTCTGATGTCCTTACTGAAGAGGACAAAGGTCAAGACATCTGATGGGGTTTTATATAACCCAGAAGAAAGACCTGAAGATTTCTTCAAAAGTAAAGAGGCCGTGATCTTCTTCAACATAGAGAAGATCAGTCCATATTACCACAAAAATATGGGTTTAGCCATTAGGGAACTCCCCCAAGGCCTCGTTAAGGGCATTGTAAAGCCTAACCGTGATGATGACGAACACTCTACTGTAAGGGTTGAGTTTGACGGAGAGAAGGAACTACAGATTTATTGCGATAGCCCTCTCCTTATGCACAAATGGGAGTTGCCTCACATTCAAAAAAGCACCTTGCTGAGACGAATTTATCTCATTGGTGCATGTGAAACGATTGGTGGTCTCAATGAGGCTATCAAAAGAGCGCCCTTTGTTGCATTATCTACTTAACGCATCCTAGCCCCCGACTTCCACACAGCCAGTGTGGGTAGAGCCGGGGGCTGCTCTCTTTTTGAAAAAAGTTTAGGCCAAATTGTTTAGGGTATTAACAGACATTTTAACAAGGATGAAAACCGCATTTTTGGCGGTTTTTTAATACAAAAATAGCCCGAAATTGCATACTATTTTTGCAAGGTACTTAACAGAAATCTGCTACTAAAAAATCGGCGAAAATGCCGAGTTATATAAAATTTGGTGGGGGCGAATTGGGCAGGCATTAACAATCTATAAAGAGGATGTTCGGAACCGCTTGGTTGATATTTGTGGTTTTGATGGTATAATATGATTCATATGAATAACGAAAAAATCAGCCAGTCAGATTCGCAATCTGACACTAAGGTTTGCATAAAGTGTGGGGCTGAAAAATATCTGACTGATTTTAAAATAGACAAACGAACCGGTAATTATAAGAATGTCTGTATTGAGTGTGAAAGAGATTATTTTAGGAAATATAAAGAAGAACATAAAGAACACAAAAAAGAAATGTGGAAGAAATGGTATGAAGAAAATAGGGACAATGTTTTAGACTATCAAAAAGATTATAGAAATACACATAAAGAAAAAATAGCAGAGAGAGATAAAAAATATAGAGCAGCAAACCGCGACGCTCTAAAAGCCAAAAAAGCAGAATATTATGAAGAGAATAAAGAGCTGTTTCAACAAAAATTTAAAGATTATTATAAAAAGAATTCCGATAAGATAAAAGCTTATCAACGCCAATACGTAAAAGATAATGCCGAGAAAGTATTCGCCAGAAGAAAGCAATATAGAGAAAAGAATGCTGAAATTATAAAAGAACGAAAAAGAGAGTACGGGAAAAATAATCGTTCAAAGATTACTGCATATTACTTAAATAAGCGCCAGAGTGATTCACTATTTAAACTTAGCACTCAAATAAGAGGACTCATAAGAATGTCGCTTATTAGTCGTGGATATTCTAAGGATAGTCATACTTACGAAATTTTAGGTTGTGATTATGAGACCCTATGGAGTCATTTAAAGCAAACTTGGAAAAGAAACTACGGGGCAGAGTGGAATGGTGAAGACTACCATATAGATCACGTAATCCCTTTGGCGACAGCAAAGACCGAACAAGAGGTAAAAGATTTATGTTATTACAAAAAACTGCAGATGCTAAAACCAGAGGATAATCTAGCCAAAAATAAGAGCTTAGATTGGCGTCTTGACCAGAAAAATGAATAGGCCTGATTGTTTAGGGTATTAACAGACAATTTAACAGGGGTGAAAACCGCATTTTGGGTAGTTTTTTAACGTAAAAATACCCCAAAATTGCATACTATTGCTGCAGGGTACTTAACAGAAAATTACTACTAAAAAATCGGCCAAAATGCCGAGTTATATATAATCTGGTGGTTCCGGCTGGACTTGAACCAGCGACACAAGGCTCTTCAGGCCTCTGCTCTACCAACTGAGCTACAGAACCATACCTCACATTATAACACATCTATGTTATAATGGAAAGATGAGAAATATCAATACTTCACCAATCTCCGGCATGCAAGAACTTCTCCCAGAAGCTCAAGCCGCTTTTAATGATTTAAAAACCAAAATCTCAAATACTTATAAAAAACATGGTTTTATTGAAATTGAAACTCCCGCTATTGAACGTACAGAAGTCTTACTTGCTAAAGCTGGTGGTGAAACTGAAAAACAAATCTATAAAGTAGTAAAAACCGCCGAAAGTACCGACGATGCAGACCAAGCTCTCAGATTTGACCACACTATTCCTCTCGCCCGTTACGTTATAGAACACGAAAATAATCTTGCCTTCCCACTTAAAGTCAGTCAAATTGGTCTAAACTACCGCGGCGAACGCGCCCAAAAAGGTCGCTTCCGCGAATTTTATCAATGCGACATAGACATCATCGGCCGCAATAACCTCCCTATTTCATACGACGCTGACGTAATCTATACTCTATATAAAACCCTAGAATCATTTAAAATTAAAACTCCATTCTTAGCTCGCATAAATAACCGCAAAATCCTCTCCGGCTTCCTTGAAGCCTTAAATCTCCAAGATAAATTTCATGACATTTGCGGAATTATTGATCATTCTGAAAAAGTCTCATCAGAAAAAACTAAATCAAGTTTAGAAGAAATTGGCCTAAACGATACAAACGTTGAAAAAATTCTTAGCTTTATGGATCTTCATGGTAACTGCACTTCTGTTATCAAGGACTTAAAAAATAGCCTAGGCGTAGAAAACGAATTATTTAACCAAGGCATCATGGAACTTGAGCAAGTCATGAATCTTTTAACCTCCATGGGCATCAAAGAAAACATAATCGCCGACATGCGAATCATTCGCGGGCTCGATTATTATACTGGTACAGTTTTTGAATTTATTCTGCCAGAATATAAAGAAATCGGTTCAATTTGTGGTGGTGGCCGCTATGAAAACCTCACAAAATTCTTCTCAGACAAAGCCTTCCCTGGTATCGGAGGTTCTATTGGTCTCACTCGTCTATTTTATGTTTTAAATGAAAAAGATCTCTTAGAATCTAAAGCTACTTCCCTTCTAGACTACGCTATTATACCAGTTTCTAACGCTGAATATAGCTATTCATTTGAAACAGCAGAAAAAATCCGCAAAAAAAGTGAAACCGTCACTGTAGTTTTAATTGAAAAAAATTTACGTGACAAAATGACTTACGCTTCTAAAATTGCCAAAAACGTCATCGTAATTGGCGAATCAGAAGTTAAAAGCGACGAACTAAAAGCTAAAAACTTCGCAACCGGTCAAACCACAGATCTCAAACTCTAGTTTTTATGTTACAATAGTAATATGAATAAATTAGAGGATATTGTTAGTTTATGTAAGCGCCGTGGGTTTATTTTCCCTGGCAGTGATATTTACGGTGGCATGGCCGGAACTTGGGACTACGGCCCGCTCGGTGTCACCCTTAAGAAAAACATCATGGATGCTTGGTGGAAATTCTTCGTCGAAGATCGCGACGATATGTACGGCGTAGATGCCGCTATTATCATGAATCCACGCACTTGGGTAGCCAGTGGCCACACTGCTACTTTTGCTGACCCACTAGTAGAATGTAAAGAATGTAAATCCCGTTTCCGTGCCGATAAAATCGCTGACAGCATTAACGAATCAGTTACTACTGAAGAATTTCTGGCTACTCACACCAAATGTCCTAACTGTGGCAAAGAAAACTGGGGGCCAATTCGTAAATTTAATATGATGTTCTCTACTCATGTTGGTGCTGTTTTACCAGACGACGATGCAGAGCTTAGTAAAAACAACATCGCCTATCTTCGTCCAGAAACCGCCCAAGGTATTTTCACAAATTATAAAAACGTGATAGATACTTTTTACCCATCATTGCCTTTTGGCCTAGCTCAGCAAGGTAAAGCCTTCCGTAATGAAATCAGTCCACGCGATTTTATTATTCGTGACCGCGAATGCTACCAAATGGAAGTCGAATACTTCATCCATCCAGACACCTGGGAAGAAAATTTTGAAAAAATGTTGAAGTTAAATCACGAATTCCTAGAAAATGAAATGAAGCTACCTGCCGAAAAAATCCATGACTTAGAAGTTCCTGCAGAAGATCGCGCACATTATTCTAAGCGCACCGTAGATTTTATGTTCGATTATCCAAACGGCGAGGAGGAGCTCATGGGTCTTGCTTATCGTACCGATTTCGATCTGCAAAACATCGCCCGCGAATCTGGCAAATCCATGGAATACCGCGATAAAATTACTAATGAAACTTTTGTCCCTCATGTAATTGAACCATCCATTGGCGTGGAAAGACTTTTCCTAGCAGTATTATCTACCGCATACACTGAAGATGAAATAGACGGCAATAAACGTATCGCCTTAAGACTGCCGGAAAACTTAGCACCATATAAATTCTGTGTTTCCCCACTACTTAAAAACAAACCAGAACTCGTAGAAAAAGCTAAAGAAGTCTATAAAAAGCTAAAAGACAAATATACTTACGTCACTTGGGATGATTCTGGCAACATTGGTAAACGCTACCGCAAACAAGATGAAATCGGTACACCAAAGTGCGTTGTTATTGATTTTGAAACACTAGAAAATAACACAGTTACCGTCCGTGACCGTGACACCGCAAAACAATCTCGTATTGATATTGCAAACCTATAAACCTTATGCTAAAATAATTAGTAATCAAAAGGAGATTATTATGGCTGAAAAAGCAAAAGTAAAAGATAACAAAAAAAAGACTAAAATTGGCGCAATTATTGGATTATGTGCACTTATCGTGATCATTGTTGTTGTCGTCATCGTAGCAGTAGTGCTTACAAAAAAGAATACCTTAAATGATGACTTCTTTGTCACCGATGACACTAAAATCTCAATCACTTATGAAAATGACGGAGAAAACTCAGAGAGCCTTCCTCAGAAAAAATCTCACTTAGTGTACTTCTATAATGGCAATGATGAAGTCACTGACATGAAAGCTTACTATGAATTTGCTGACGCAGAAGCTGCAAAACAAGCATATGAACTATTTAAAGAAAACGGCGACCCAGAAAGCTATAAAGATATATCAGTAGAAGGCGCATATGTCATCATTACTGCAAACGAATCAGAATATGCTAACCAAAAAGCCTCTACTATCAAACGTGAAATCGAACTACAAGAAATCATGAACAATGCAGAAGACGAAGATGACGGATCTGCTGAAGAATAAAAACTAAACCATTAAAAAACCGCCTTAAAGGCGGTTTTTTAATTACGCTAATTATTTGTATCTTTCAATCGCTTTCTTAATAATTTCCTTCGCCGATTCTACGCCTTCAAATGCTTTCACTTCTGTCGTCCCAGGTTTTTTCAAATCCTTATAATGGTTAAAGTGGAATTCAATTTGCTTCAAAGTTTGTTTTGGCAAATCTTCCAATGTTTTATACGCATCACCATTATTTCTGTCATCTGCTGGCACACAAATAACCTTATCGTCAACTTCACCGCCATCAACAAATTTCATTACACCAAGAATTCTTGCTTTCATCCAAATACCTGTTGTTAAAGGCTGATCAGTAATCATTAACACGTCAAGTTCATCACCATCTTCATCTAATGTTTGTGGGATAAAACCATAGTTACATGGCTTCGCAAAGGCCATTGGCTCTACCCGATCTAACATAAAACAAGCATGCTCGCGATCCCATTCAATCTTATGGTTAGAACCAGTTGGGATTTCAATCACCACGTTTAGTTCCCCATTTTCGTAATCGCCAGGCGTTAAAACTTTATTAAAATCTGCCATAATTTCTCCTATTTTTATTGTCAACTCTTATTATACCACTTATTTCACTAAATACTCTTAGCAAACCTAAAAATATTGTTTAAGACCATTTCATCTAATTTAATTCGCTGTATCACATTTAAATCCATTGTTATCATTAACCTTAACATTTTTATTTCATTTTCCCCATAACGTCCATTTTCAGTTTCCACAAATTCTCTCTCCATCCCATCCCATTCATACTTGTTATTCTTTTTCAATTTATTGCCATTATTGTCACGATATAAATTTACTTCTTCTCCGGAAACCTTTTTCAGGTTTAATATAAACCAAGATTCAATTAATCTTATATCCTCAGACAAATCAAGAGCTTTAAAACACTGATCAACCATATCGAAATAGTCAGCGCTATCTGAACTTTCCGCCATTCTACCCACATCTTTTAAGACCACTCCCGCAAATTCAAGCTTATCGAAATCTTTAAGTATTCCACCATAGTACTTTATCATTTTAGCACCTGTAATTGTCCCCATTTCTTTCCTGCCAAAATGAACATTAAAATCAACCAAAGAAAACATTTCAATTCCACCCGCCAATTTAGATTTTTCTTTCCGAACGCCTTTTGCTATGGCTGAAATTTTTCCTTTTGGTGTTATGATATTTAAAATTCTATCCGCTTCACCATAATTAGTCCGTCTTAAAACATACCCCTTAGTTCTAATATCTCTACTATCTATTTTCATCACCTACTCTCTATACCTCTCAGCATATTTTTTTATTTCTTCTGGAAGCATCTCATCTTTATTTAAAAACCCAACCACGCCATATTGTGACAAATCTCTCTTAGAAAAATCTAAAGAAGAAACTATCACGACCGGGATTTTTGAAGTATCTGTATAGGAGGCAAGTTCATTTAAAAAGGTAAATCCATCTGGGCCATCAAGTAAAATATCCAGAAAAATTAGCTCCGGTATTTCACCTTCAGTAATCGTATTCATCGCCATAATCGCGTTAGTAAAAATCTTCACATCTTTTTTACCAGCAGCCCTCGCGACACATTCTGCCATTATTTCGTCATCATCTATTATAAAAATCATTAAAATAAACTCGCTTGTTTAGAAATTGGTAATTCAACGTAAAAACTCGTCCCATCACGATGCCTTACTGCCCCCACTTTCGCATTCATATATCTAGAAAAACGTGAAGCAATAAAAAGTCCAAGTCCAGAAGATCCCGGACGCATTGCAATTGATACCGGTTTTTCAATAAAACCTCTTTTCATCTCTCGCCAAACGTCAATTGGTAAAGCCGGTCCATAATCCCTCACGGAAACTTTAACAACATCCTTTTTGTCACATATCTTAAGTTCTGCCCTAGCCCCATCACCAGAATAATGCATTGCATTTAGAAGGAAATTATAAATTACGCTATACAACAATTCGCGATTTGCCGTCACCAGTCTTGCCCGATTAGAATACTTTATAAACAAATCTCTCTTATTGTATTTGAATAAATACTCCAATTCATGCGAAACTGCATCACAAACCTCTCGAATCGCCACCGGCTCCATTTTAAATAACCCGTCTTCCAACCTACGTATTTTAGAAAGATCATTAACTTGTTTTAAAGCCCGTTCAGAAACACTTACCATTTCTGAACGAATATGCTCCCCATGTGAATCCATCCCATCAAATGACAAAGCCAATTGCCTCAATACCGCCAGCGGTGCCTTAAGTTCATGCGCCGCTACTAAAATGCCATCAACCTCCTCATCCATTCCCCCAATTATACCACACCCTAAGCGTTGAATTTAACGGTTTTAATTAGTTCATTAAAATCCTGTTCAAATTGCATCGAATCTGTTTGTAAAATCGCAGTCTTATCCCTGATTTTAAATACTACAATAATCCCATTAAATTCCGTACCCGGAATGGTTCCTGTATAACGATTAGCAGAAACGTCATTCACGGTAATACTTTCTACGGTTAGATTAGAATCTTTTTTCTCCAAAAATTTCTGGTATTCACTAACGACATCATCAAATGCCTTGTTTTTTATCGACACTCTTAAAGCATAGATTGAGGATGGATCCTTGACACTATCAACCTGCCCAGGATTTAAGAATGCATTGTAATCTCCACCATTTGCAGCACCATCAGCAATATATACGCTCCAAGTTTTTGGAAACTTAAAACTTAACTCGCCATAATCAATCGGTCCCCCAAAATTAGTATATGGGTTTTCCTTTTCCTTTTGACAAGTTTCAGCATCTTGTGCTGCTCTTTCATCAACTGCTTTTGCGACCGCAGTATTTATTTGACTATCAACATCGCTTCTAGCTGCATTATATTCAGCAGACATCCAAATAAACAAACCAATAAAAGTTACAGCAATCAATGAAACCACAATAATGGCGATCGTTTTTATTAATCCAATAATGTCCTTTTTTGGTTCCATCATTTTTTGAACCTGATCTGCTGTATAAAATTGCTGATTAGGCCCTCCTGGTCCAGCATTCATTGCTGGATTATAAACAGGTGTTATAGGTGGCATTTGTCCATTATCCATATGCTTATTATATCACACTATTTGCTAAAATCTTCTGATAAAACCTCGATTTCATTTTTTAATTCATTCAGGTCTTTTTCAATATCTTTAGCAAGCTTAACTGCCTCTTTGTATTTTTCAGTTGCCTCATCCAATTTAAAACTATCTGAGTAAAACCACTCTACTTGTGTATCTAGTTTTTCAATTTTTTGGTTTAAACTTAATTTATCGCTCATTTTATTCCCTTCTTTTATTATTTTCTATCTGATACTTTTTTAACTTCAGCTGTAATTTCATGTTTTTTTGTTGTAATTTCTACAACGCTACCAGGAGATATTTTACCCGTTAAAATTGCATAACCCTGGCTTAAAACCTTCTCCGGATTCAATGCTTCCAAAACAACTAGTTTAGATTTTACTAAACTAGTCGCCAAATTAATTTCATCAACAATCTTTTGCCTAACTAAACGCATCTTATTGCCAAATGTCTCTAGGCTCGGTTCTATATATTTAGTTAATAAACCATGAGCTACTTTCTCACATTTATTATAGTTATCTCGTCTTGCGCTTTCAATCTTTTCAACTACCGCATTCTTTGCTATTCTCATATTCTTTTCAATTTTTGCAATCTCTTCTTTCTTGTCTTTTGTCAGCATCTCCGCTGCATTGGAAGGCGTAGAAGCTAGAACATCCGCCGCAAGATCAGACAACGTTTCATCAACCTCATGGCCAATCCCCGTAATAACCGGAATTTTAGATGAAGCAATTGTCCTTACTAGCTTTTCGTCATTAAAACATGACAAATCATCTGCGCTTCCTCCGCCTCTTAAAATTGCGATCATCTGCACCTCGCCATGTTCATTAAAATAGTTTAATGCTCGTATTATTTGGTCTGGCGCATCAAGACCTTGAACTTGTGTATGGGCCACTTCAACTTTCATCCCACCCCACCTTGCATTTATAATTTTAATAAAGTCTGCGTATCCTGCCGCTTGCGTTGAAGAAATGATTCCCAATCTCGTTAGATCCGTTGGAATCGGACGCTTCTTAGCTGGATCAAATAATCCTTCATCTGAAAGCTTCTTTTTTAGCATTTCGTATGCTTTCTTTAAGCTCCCTTCCCCTACTGGCTTAATGGCCTGCACCGTAAATGAGAACTTTCCCCATTTAGTTAATTTAGGTACTCCTCTCACCGTCACTTTCATTCCGTCTTCGAGCGGAATCCTAAGGTCCCACAAAGTCATAAAACAAGAAATTGACGATTCGTCATCTTTCAAATCAAAAAACACCCATTTGCCCTGATTAACTTTAAAGCTTGCCACTTCCCCAGTTACTAGCACAGACGAATAAGCATATTCTAGTGTCTGATTCACTACTGCTATAAATTCAGTGGGTGAAAGAGAGTTTGAATCACTCTTACTATTCATTTTTCTTCCTAATGGCTTTATAGTAAGGATACGAACCAGAAACAATTGTAAATACTAATGTAATAACCCTTGTCATCACTGTGATAATCGTAGCTGTTGGAAAGTCTACGCCCATCGCAATCATTACTCCAGCCATTCCGAGCTCATACAATCCGTATGGGACAATTCCGTCAAATACTGAACCAATTGCCTCTCCAACCATAATAAATGGCAAAAGCTCTGGCCTCCCAAGTGAAATCGCCACGATCCAATAAGTTCCAACTTCACAAAAGCTAAAGATAATCCCCCAAATTACTGGCCATTTTAAAAATCTCTTATTTTCTTTTGCAATTTTTACACTTTCATGAATATCTGAAAAATAAGCATTCACCTTTTCGTATTCAATCAATTGTTTCCTGCGTCCTAAGGTTACAGTTTTAATCGCAACATTCATTATTTTTTCAACTGCTCGAGAAAAACCATCAATTCTCTTTTTACTAATCGCGATAAAAATCACAAACCATAAAAAGAAAAATACACCAAGATTCATGAGTAAAGAAACTGGAATAATCCACATAGCTTCTTGCGGAATCATCCTAAGCACCAATAATATAATAATCGCAATTAATGCTTGAAGATAATTAAATACTGTCGTTATAGCATATCTAAATAAATATAAGAAACTAGCCTGACCGGCCGAAACACCAAACGGATGTAAGCGATATGTCAAAAATGCCAATCCGCCAACTCCCCCCGCCGGTACCGCATGATTAACAAAATTTAATTCCGTTGAAATTGACAATATCTCACCTTTAGAAAACTTTTTTACGTCTCTTTTATTCTGTAAATAGGAAAAAAAGATCTGTCCACAAGAAAAGTACATAAATAATTGCTCAGGAATCAAAAGAAGCAAAACAAAACCATTTGTATCTTTTAAATGATTTAAAGTTTCTAAAATATCTGGCCAATTCTGATAAACAACATAACCAACCAAAACAACCGTTAAAATAATTAACAGCGTTCTAAAAGAAAACCTGGCCTTTGCTTTTTTGCCCATACGAATATTATAGCATAAAAAACATCGACAAAATCATCCTGGATATGTCCAATGAGATAAAACTTAGGTTATTACACTATATATGATATAATTAGGCTATGAAATTATCAGAAGAATTAGTCTATCGTGGTTTTATTGCAGAAACCACAATTGAAAAACCAGAAAATCTAGATAATAGAGAAAACAAAAAGTTCTATTTTGGCGCAGATCCATCAGCGGATTCCTTAACGATCGGAAATTTAGCAGCGCTCATGATGTGTGCCTGTTTTGCACGCCACGGATATGAACCATATCTCCTAGTTGGAGGAGCCACTGGTCAAATCGGTGACCCAAAAGAAAATGGAGAACGAGAACTAAAGTCATTAGACGAAATTGAACATAATAAGCAATGTATTCGTGAGCAAATCGAACGCGTAATGGGCAGCGCAAATAATCTTACCATGGTTGATAACTACGACTGGTTCAAAGAAATGAAATATCTTGATTTCCTACGCGAAGTTGGTAAAGCCTTTTCAATGACACAACTCCTAGATCGTCAATTTGTCCAAAACCGCATCGGCGAAGGTGGTTCTGGTATTTCTTATGCAGAATTCTCTTACACTTTAATTCAGGGTTACGATTTTCTACATTTATATCGTGAACACGGAGTAGCTTTACAGCTCTGTGGTGCCGACCAATACGGAAACTGTACTTCTGGTATTCATTTGATTAAAAGATTAGAAAATGGCGAAGCCGATGTCTGGTCTACACCACTTATTATTGATCCTGTAACAGGACGTAAGTTTGGCAAATCAGAAGGAAACGCTATTTGGCTCGCAGGCTCCAATAACGGTTCCGGAAATTATACTTCAATCTTTGATTTCTATCAATTCTGGCTAAACCAACCTGATGAGGCAGTTGAATCATTAATTAAAATATACACTTTGCTAGAAAAAGAAGAAATTGAAGAAATTCTACGCCAGCATAAAGAAGCTCCAGAAAAACGCATTGCCCAAAAAGCCTTAGCTAAAGGAGCAACTACTGTATTACATGGTAAAGAAAATACAGAAGCTGTAGAGAATCTAACTGAAATTCTATTTAATCGGGAAACTAATTTTGCAGAATTTACAGAAGATGAAATATTAGAATTCGCAAAATATTTACCAATAGCTAAAAAAGGAACTCCACTTATTGATGCTTTAGTAAATAATAGCTTAGCTGAATCAAAAAAGAAAGCCCGCGAATTTATCAGCCAAGGCGCAATTTCCATAAACGGTATTAAAATTAAAGAGGAAGTGGAATTAGATCAAACAGCAATCATCAAAAAAGGTAAAAACAAATTCTTAATCGTAAAATAGTTTTTCCTTTTTACATCCTGAAGCGTCTACAAAGAATTCTCCATCGATAACATAAGTAACAATTCTTCCGTAACTATCATATCTCTTTGACTCATCACCAAAATATACCCAATTCGCTGCTTTACCATTATCAATCGTTGGAGGACCATCATTATATTCTGCATAAGCAATAGTATAATTATCCGAACAATCCTTTGCGATTTGTTTTGCTAACTCCTCTGCTTTTGCTTCGGATATTTTTCTAAAATTTATATATTCCGGATCGTCACCATAGTCTCTACTATATTCCATCATAATAATCTTTTTATTTATCTCAGCCGGAGATAAATTACTATGGATTTTATACTCTACATCCCAAAATACGCCTTTTTCATTAGGCTTGATTGCTTCAATGTCGCCATTTGAACTATTATTTCTATTCTTTAAAGCGAAGAAAACACATAACGTAGCAATAATAATTATATAAAGTGATATTATTATTATGAAGATTTTATTCTTTCTTGTTGAATTTATTCCCATACTTAAATTGTATCTTTTAAATACATATTTGTAAATAATTTAAACATAGCCATCATTTAAAACTCGCAATAATATGACGGTTATGTTATTATAATAATAACTATTTTTTTAATGGAGAATCAATAATGGACCCAACAAACAACAATATGCCAACACCACCAGATAGTACTAACAGCCCAGCTGTTCCTAATGAACCAATTACGCCAAATACTCCGATTGCATCTGGTAGCCCAGTAACTCCTGATGCGCCAATAGCTCCTGATGTACCAGTAACTCCTAGTAATCCAGTAGAACCAAACGCTCCAATAGCACCTAATACTCCAGCAATAGAAAGCAATCCAATCGTATCAAGTGGTCCATCTTTGCCTAATAATCCGGTAGTACCGAGCGAACCAATCACACCTACCGGTTTTGATGATATGGGTCAAAAAAAGAATAAGAAAAACATGATAATTGCAATTGCCATAGCCGGAGTTGTAGTTTTAGGTGGCATTATAGCCTTAATAGCATTACTTAGCAGATCAAGCGTAGACTACGCAAAACTCAAAGAAAACGTGAGTGTATTTTTCGAAGATTTGAGCAATTATATGGACAGGAGTAACTGTTCTAGAGTCAATTCTAATTTCAGCGATACTTACGCCACAAGCGTAGAAGCCTACAATAGCTATATTGAAGATTGTAAAACCGATTCTAAAGAAATTAATGAAGCTCTCAATAAATTTGAATCCGAGAACAATCTATCCGGAGACTCCGAACTAAAAAGCCTATTTGACAAATTTAAAGCTTCATTCAATGAAAACGCACCAAGCTCAGATAAATTAGAATCCACCCTAAAGGCCTATGAAGCGGTACACAACTATCTTGCATCGGTTAGAAAATTAGATCTCTACGGTGATAAAGCTGCATCAGTTGAAGATTTTTCAAAAGCAGCTGACTATTTAATCAATTCTGGGAACGAATCATTATCAGCATACGGAAATGATTTAGTCCAACAGTATACAAATCTAAGTTCCTTATACCAGGAATACCAAACCGCAAGAGAAGCTTTCCTCAATAATCCATCTGATGATGCTCAGCAATCCAGTGCCGCTTTTGAAGCATACTCAAATGCCCTCTCAGATTTCAAATATGACAATTACGAAAAATTAAAACTATCAAATAATGGCGTTCATTTGACAGATAGCTCTGACTCAGGAAATGGCAGTATATATAATACTTTCGAAGATTTTATCAATTACATTAGTAAAAACAGTAAATAATATTGGTCCTATAAATGGAATATCTAGCAGTTTTAGGACGACAAAGCGAAATTTCATTAGCCGAATTAGGAGCTCAATTTTCTAAAGTTAAACAAATTTCTGACCACCTGGCTTTATTTTCAACCAATAATCCGGTTGACATAGATAAGCTAGGGGGTAGCTTAAAAATTGCCAAAAAACTAGATAAAAAACCGCTAGATTATTTAATGAATTTACCTGAAGGGAAAATCACCTTTGGTTTATCTGATTATTCAGATAATGCAACCATGAAATCCGTCAAAATGGAATCGTTGAAACTAAAAAAGATTCTGGTTCGTCACGGACGAAGTATAAGAGTAGTCGAGAATAAAGAACCAGTATTAAATACTGCAACTTCGCTACACAATGGATTATCTGCTAAAAAAGATCGCAAACTCGAACTAATTAAATATAATAATGATTGGTTTAAAGTTATCGGTATACAAGATATAGATGCCTATTCTGAACGTGATCAAAAAAGACCAGCCCGCGACGCTAAAGTTGGCATGCTTCCCCCAAAACTAGCCCAAATATTAATAAATCTATGTGGCCCACTTAAACCAGAACTATGCATCCTAGACCCATTCTGTGGTACGGGTGTAGTTTTACAAGAGGCTTTACTTATGGGCTACCGTGCCTACGGCACCGATCTAAATGAGAGGATGGTTGAATACACTAAAAAGAATTTGCAATGGCTGGAGAGCCAAAACCTTTTAACGACAAACATGTCACGCCCCGAGAAAGATTTTTTTGTGGTTTCTGTCGGCGATGCAACTTCTTTTAAGTGGCAGCAACCAATCGACGCTGTAGCCTGCGAAGGCTACCTGGGTAAACCAATGTCGCAAATCCCAACTGATATCAAGCTAAAAGAGCAAAAACAAGAGTGTTCTGCCATAATCCTTGGTTTTTTGAAAAATCTCGCTGACCAAATAGAAACCGGTACTCCAGTCGTTATAGCCACCCCGGCTTGGCTCAGAGAGAACGGCAAATATTCTAGATTAGAAAATATTGACGAAATCGAGAATATGGGGTATAATGTTAATAATAAATCGCGCGAGGGGCTTCTTTATCATCGAGAAGGACAAATCGTTGCGAGAGATATATTAATTTTAAGGAAAAAGTAAATGTCACATGTAAAAGCTGGCGGTACCGCCAAAAATGTCCATAATAATGCTGGCCAGCGCCTTGGCGTCAAACGCTTCGGTGGTCAGAAAGTAAAAAATGGTGAAGTTTTAGTTCGCCAGACCGGTGCTACTAAGATTGCAGGTCCTGGGACTTATATGTCACGCAATTTTACGATTCATGCCGCTAAGGATGGAGTTGTAACTTTCGTTAAAACTAAAAAGACCCATTTTTCAGGTAAGTCTCTTCCTCGCGTACGCGTAGAAGTAAGATAAAAATAATCCCCTTTCAAGGGGATTATTTTTTTATTTCTGCTCCTTCTCTAGCTTTATTTGCCCATTCGTCGGCCATTTCATTGAATTTAGTCCCTACGTGACCTTTTTCCCAGACTAATTTCACTGGATGCTCACAATATAAAGTATAGAGCTCTTTAACGATATCTAAATTCTTGATCGGCCCGGATTTCTTCTGCCAATTATTTGCTTCCCAACCTGACGCCCATTTAGTTAATACATTAATCCAAAACTCCGAATCAGAATGAATCTCACAGCCTTCCTCACCGGCATATTTAATCGCTGCAATCATGGCAAGTCCCTCCATCCTGATATTAGTTGAGTCTTCTTCACTGCCTAAAACTACCGGTTCGCCAGTCTCACCATTATCTAAAATCACCGCAAACCCACCCTTTCCAGGGTTTGGGATTGCACTACCATCAGTCCATAATATTTTCATACTATATATTATATACTATTTTATAATTTCGTCGATAATACCGTATTTCAAAGCTTCTTCCGCGCTCATCCAATTATCTCGGTCCATATCTTTTTCAACCTGCTTCAAATCCTTACCGGTATTTTTAGCAAAAATCTCTGCTAGGCGTTTCTTTAAGAATACTCCTTCACGTAACATAATTTCCTGATCGGTGATTTTCCCTTCCGTACCAGAAGAAGGTTGATGTATCATAATACGTGCGTTAGGAAGACAGTATCTTTTACCTTTTGCACCAGAAGAAAGTAGCATTGCCCCCATTGACGCCTGTAGGCCAATACCAATTGTTTCTACATCCGGCTCAATGTAATTCATTGTATCAATAATCGCAAGACCATCATAAACCGAACCCCCAGGTGAATTTATGTATAGTTTAATAGATTTTTTTGGATCCTCATGCGCAAGATACAAAAGTTGCGCAATCACAAGGTTCGCTGTATGAGAGTTTACGTCCTCACCTAAAAACACAATTCTATCATTTAAAAGCCTTGAATAAATATCATAGGCCCTCTCACCTTTATTAGTTTCTTCAACTACTGTTGGCACTAAATAATCTTTCATTTTACTCCTTTACTAGTTTAAATTTCTTGTTGACTACTTTTAGGGTCGGGATATCTCCTTTCTTTAATTCTCCCGCAATGATTTTCTCACTAAGCAAAGATTCAACTTCATCCTCAATTTTACGCCTGAGAGGTCTTGCCCCATTCTTTGGATCGTAGCCAGTTTCAATTAACAGATCTTTTGCTTTTTCATCAATCTTTAACCCAATTCCCTTCGCAGCTAATCTCTTCTTTAAATCATTTATCAAATTATCAAAAATCTTCTCAACATCTTTTCTAGTCAAAGCATGGAAGACCAGGATTGAATCAAGCCGGTTAATCAATTCTGGCCGCATTACTTTCTTCAATGCTTTCATTGCATAAGATTTGTTTTCTTCATATTCTTCCGCTAAGGCCTTTTTATCTTTTGCTGTTTTAGCAGTAAATCCAAGTTCACTCTCGCGATACATATCTGCAGAACCAAGGTTAGAGGTTAAAATCACAATCGTATTATTGAATTTAATTTTATTGCCTTGTCCATCAGTCAAAACACCATCCTCAAGTATCTGCAGTAACAGATTAAATACATCTGGATGCGCTTTTTCAATCTCATCAAACAAGACCACTGAATAAGGTTTACGGCGCACCGCTTCAGTCAGTTTTCCTCCGTCATCATAACCAATATATCCGGCAGGTGCCCCCACAAGTCTTGAAACGTTATGCTTTTCGCCAAACTCACTCATATCAATCTTAACTAGAGCGTTTTCCCCACCAAATATTTCTCTTGCAATTACTCGCGCTAGTTCCGTCTTACCTACACCAGTTGGACCCATAAACAAGAATGAGCCAATCGGTCTTTTTGAATCCGTAATTCCTGAACGTCCTCTTCTAATCGCCTTAGCCACCGCCGAAATCGCCTCATCTTGCCCAATAATTGATTCTTTAAGTCCATCTTCCAGATTCATTAATAATTTCATCTCGCTGCCATGAACTTTTGATACTGGAATTCCAGTTTTAAGAGAAACTGCAGTAGCTAGATTTTCCTCAGTTAATTTAGGGTGAATCGTCTTTTTAATTCCGGCTTTCTCAAGCTTTTTAATCTCCTGTTCAACTCTAGCTAGCTCGGTCTTATACTCCGCCGCCTTCTTATAATCTTCTTTTTCAGCTGCTTCAGAAATTTTATTTTCTAGAGAAGACTTTTCAATCTTTAATTTCTTATATTTTCCACCACCTTTTTTATCGGTTTTTACCTTTGCAATCGCCGAAGCCTCATCAATAATATCAATTACTTTATCCGGCATAAACCGATCGTTAATATATCTTTGCCCCATCGTAATAGCGGTCTCAAGAAGTTCATCCGGAATAACCACGCCGTGATGTTTCTCATAGTGTTTCTTAATTCCCTTTAATATCCTTAGAGTCACCGCTGGGCTTGGTTCTTCAACCATCACTGTCTGAAATCTACGTGACAAAGCCTTATCTTTTTCAATTGATTTACGATATTCATCTAAAGTAGTAGCACCAATTAGATTTATAGAATTACGCGCAAGGACTGGCTTTAGAATATTTGCCGCATCCATTGATCCTTCACTTGACCCAGCTCCTGATAACAGATGAATCTCATCAATAAATAGCAAAATCGAATCGTCACCTGTAGCCTCATCAATCACACCTTTAATTCTCTCTTCAAATTCACCCCTAAATTTAGTTCCTGCCACTAAAGATGAAAGATCTACCTGGTAAATATGTTTGCCTATCAAATTCCCTGGCACCTCATTTTTTACAATTCTAGTTGCAAGTCCTTCAACAATCGCGGTTTTACCCACACCTGCTTCACCAATTAAAACTGGGTTTGATTTTGTTCTTCTAGATAAAACCGTAACAACTCGTTCAATCTCATTTTCTCGCCCAATCACCGTATCAAGGTGGCCAAGTTTAGCCTCTTCAGTTAAATCTTTGCCGTATTTTGTTAAAAATCTTAACTGCTTTTTATTGGTGTATTTTGCTTTTTCTGCCTTTAGTTTTTCGTCCTTAGTCTGTTCTTCAATCAGTTTTTCAATCTCATCTAGCATCTTATCGGTATCTACTTTTAATCCCTGCAAAATCAAAGATGCTCTTGAATTTGGCTGAGAAAGTAAAGAATATAAAACATGTTCTGTCCCAATAACATTTAATCCCTGTTCTTTAGTATAATTTTGTGCCATTCTTAGCGTCAAAATCACCGCCTCAGACAAAGACATCATTGCCATATCACTCCCCGGCACCTCCACCGCAGCCTTATTTAAAGATTTTTCAATCTCATCAAGAGTAGCACCACCCTCGCGAATTAGCTTTGCTCCAGTCGAATTATCCATCGCTGCAATCCCAAGCAATAAGTGCTCCGTCCCCATATAACCGTTATTGTACCTTTTACTATAATAATCTGCCTTTTGTAATGCAAATTTTGCGTTTTCAGATAGGCTTCTCATTATTTCACTAAATTCTGCTTGCATAATACTCCTATTGTAGCAAATTAGCACTCCCGCGTCAAGAGTGCTAATTTACTAAATTATCCGCCTTATCAATTTTAGATTTTAGACATGTTTTCTTCGGATAACATATTTTTAATAAGCTCAAGGCTTTCTAGCTCAACTGCTTTTGATTCATCATCTAATGAATAAACAGCTTGAGGATTTTGTATGAAATATTCACCTTCTGGATGGATGAGACTAGAAGGCAAATTATCATTTTCTATTCCGGCTCCTTCTCCGTAGTTTTTACTAATACAAATATATGCTCCATCGTTTAGATTATTGAATTCATACATACCTTCTTTACTCTGGCCACTTACACATAGTGAGTCGGTTTCAAATTTAAAACCGCTGTGATTAGTGTTAGTAAATTCATATTGAACACGTTGGAGCTGATTTGGTATTTTAAATTTAACGCCCCATTTTCCTACATAAATAAAACCTTCTGTGTTGATGATTTCGGTAGAGTTGCCATCTGTAGTTGCGCTGGCATTATTTAGTTTTTCTTGTAATTCGTTGTTTTGTTGATTAAGTTCGTTAATTCGTGAGTTTAATTGCTCTTGTTGTTGATTACCAGAAAGATATGCCCATGCACCAAATCCAGCTCCTCCAGCAGCCAATAATATCAAAAATATTACAAGAACAATCATGCCCTTACTTTTCTTCGGTTTATCACGAAATACTAAATTACTGCCGTCAGTTAAAGGCTCAGATTTTTTTGCGGCGCTTTCCACCGGTTGATTTACTATATCTTGATCCGATTCCATAAAAATTCTCCTTATGTTTACATTATAACAAGTGAGGGATTGAACGTCCATAAGAATATGCTATATTTGCCAGCAGTGGGGTTGCAGTTTTAAAGTAAAGGCGGGAGAAAGGAGGTGTTATGGTTTTTGAACTAAACCTAATATTTGGTCTATTCAAAGTAAAAATTACCCTCTTCCGAAATAGAAGAGGATAACCAACACTAATTCGATTCTACCGTACACTCATACCAATGTCAACCCCACTACCTATAAGCTATTTTCCGCAAACTACGTTATTTGCATGTAGCCATCCTTCTACCGAACCACCATCAAGATACTCACCAACGGTTGGAGCTACCCGCACAATTCCACCATCTTTAATATAATCGTCAATCGGATCTGTTACTAGATATTCCTGGTCTTTTGGTCCAAAATCATTATCCGCCACATATTTTACAATTCTTTGCAACAATTCTGGTGACATAATATACTTAGATACATTAATTAAATTAGATGGCGCTTCTTCCGGGGTTGGTTTTTCTACTACCCCCACTAACTTACCATCTTCCGCAGATAGGACCCCATATTTCTCAACGTCTTTTTTATCAATCTCTACGCCAAGAATAGCTGAATCACTATCGTTCTCAATAGACTTAATCAGTGCATCCGCCGCAGACTGTCCACCTGGATTCCAAATAAAATCATCACCCATAAATACCAGTACTGGTTCATTAATACTATATTCTTCCACTACCATCGCAATAGGCACAGCTGTACCATATTTACCAGCAGGATCTTGCACCGTATAGTGAATAGTTACGTCATCTGGTAAAGTCTTAGCTAGCTTTAAACGGTCCTCTTTGCCACGCTCTATCAAATACTGGTTAAGAGCTAAATTATCCTTATAAAACTCCTGAACTTGGCAAGGCTCAACATTAGAAATTACCATATAAATATCTTTTACGCCCGCCTTAATCAATTCTTGCACAGAATAATCAACTAATGGACGATTGCCAACGGGAAGCATTGATTTTTCAATAATCTTAGTAATTGGGAGTCGCCGAGTTCCCCAACCAGCAACTGGAATGATAGCTTTCGTAATCATAATTTTTTTCCTTAATATTAATGGATTATATAAAAATCACCTAGAACGATTTTACCATATTTATCAATAATTCAACCCCTTTTTTACCAAAGACCTAAGAAATACTAATCTCAGAAGGTGAAATAGTCAAAACATTCCCCGGATTAACACGCCCAGAAAGAATTGCAGTAGCAACAGCATCTTCAACGACTTTCTGAACAATACGTCGCATAGGGCGAGCACCCATTTTAGGGTCATATCCTTGTTCTATAAAAACCTGTTTCGCCTCAGGAGTTAGAGTAACTGAAATCTTTTGTGATTCCAGGGTCTTATTAGTAGAAGCAACAATAAGGTCAAGAATCTTAACTAAATCATCCTTGGATAAAGGTTTAAATAGACAAATTTCATCAAAACGGTTCAAAAATTCAGGTTTAAATTCACCAGACCTTATTAACTGCTCAGTTAGTTCGTCCTTAAAATCACTGATATTTTCACCATTACTGATTTTCTCACGAATAATATTTGCTCCGGCATTACTAGTTGCGATGATGATTGAATCTCTGAAACTTATTTCGCGGTTATTCTCGTCGCGTAGTATTCCCTCATCAAGAACTTGAAGTAAAGTAGCCAGAACGGCAGGATGAGCTTTTTCAATTTCATCAAGCAAAATCACAGAAAACGGCTGTTTCATTACCTGAGCAGTAAGACTAAATTCATCAACCGACCCGTCCATTAATAATCGCGTAGCGTCATTACTAGTAACAAATTCATTCATATCAAGACGAATAATATGGTTTTCGCCATTGAAATACACCTCAGAAAGAGTTTTTGCAAGTTCTGTTTTACCAACACCCGTAGGACCTAAAAAGAGAAATGTGCCAATTGGCCGCTTCTGATTTTTAATACCGGCACCAGCACGACGCAAAGCGCTAGCTATAACAGAAACTGCTTCTTCCTGATCTACCATGCGTTCATGAATAAGAGATTCGAGATCAAGAAGCTTTTTGCGTTCTTCCTCATTGTCCGTAACTTTAATTTTAACCCCATAAGAATTTTCAACGGCAGTCTGAACCGAATTTTCAGTAACCAAACCATTCTCAGAATATGGAGCAGCAGATTCTAAGAGTAATCTCGCTTTTCCAGGCATTACCACGTCATGAATATATTGTTCACTCAAACGATATGCCGTAGTAAGCGATTTAAAAGTAAAGATAACATTCTTTTGACGTTCAATCCGGGGAGCCTGATCCATCAAAATTTTAATAGTCTCTTCTTCATTAGAAGGATGCACCATAATCTTATTAAGAGAATTCGCAAGCACAGGGTTCTTAACTGAAATTTTCAAGAATCTCTGATCATCCATAACAAAAATCATACGAATATTCCCAGCTTGAATAATTGGAGTTAAAAAATTGGAAATATCAATTGACCCAGGACCCTCCTCAAAGAACAAATGTGCATCTTTTAAGCATAAAATAATATTTTTAGCGGAATATATTTCATTGAAAATCCTAATCAAAAGATATTCTAGCTCACCCTGATTCTTCGCCTCCGAAATCAAACTAGGAACATCCAACACATAAATCTGGCGGAATTTAAGATCATTAGAAATCTTAGAATCCGGATCAAGCAAAGTCTGAGCAAGATTATTAAGTATTGTAGTTTTGCCAGAACCATACGCACCAATTAAAGCAACATTTTGGCGGCCACCATGTGAAAAGTTATGAATAATCTTGTCAATGATTTCATAATTCTCGGCCTGTTGTATACGGTTATTTACCCCATAATAACGTTCCGAATAATTAATTGCAAAGCGTTGCAAAGTAGGAATATAACCAAAGGCAAAATCACGAGCAATACCACCAGAATGTACCTTCTTTTTAGCATTCTTAGAAAGGCTACTCAAATAGTTATACCAAGCTATACCTTGATACAAATCATTTATATCAAGCTTAAACTGGCTAAGAAACTTTTCATATTCTGGCAAGTTTTCAATCACCGCAACAACTAAAATAGCTCCAGAAATGGCTTCCGAATTTGTGTGATAATAAATCTCACGAGCAGACTCACAAATTGGCTCAATCGTCTCCGGCAAATATTCAATCAAGCGCTCAAATAAACCAGGACTTAGTTCAAATCTAGCCATCATAAAAGAACTACTACTTAGATTCGGAAAAGTTCTAACTAAATCAGCCGACGTCATATTTGCTTTTAATGTCGTTAATAAATCCTCCGCGATCAAATCCGTGAAATTTTCAGTATCATTTGTTGGAATACTAATGAAGGCATTTTTAGCCCAAAAAAGCATCATTAAAGGCCAGACGGAAAAACCTATAAAAATCCAACCAAGAGAATTTTTAAAGAAAAGTAAAACAATACCGCCCGCTAAAAGAGTAAGAAATAATAAAAAGCGTAGCACAGTAAACACAGGTTTATCAAAACGATTTTTTTCACGCGCAAGGTGCACTCGCGGATTTCTGGGATCGAAATTATTCTTAGGAGCTACGTAACTCATATAACCACCTCCATCACAGTCAGAATAATGCCGGCAACTGGAACAAACGGAATAAGTGGCCAAAGAATTATTAAAATAACACTTAATATACTATTAAAAATGATAACTATTACGCCAATTAAAAGTAAAACTAAACGTGTAAAAAAGCCCACGGTTCTAGAAAAAAGACGATCCAAAAACATATGAAATCTGATATCAAACGAATCGCTAGCACTAGCAGACTCGGCAGAAATCTGACGATAAGGCTTAAACAAGGTTCTAATTAAAGATTTCATTGAAAAGAAGTCAGCAATATCTGAAAACCAAGATCCAAGTTTAGATAGAAAAACTCTCCATCCTTTTGAATACCACCACAAAAACATTTCAGCAATTGCCATAATCGTATTATATCACATATTCCATATTTACTTTAGTAAGATTATAAAGCTCTAACACCTAATTAAAGGCTCATTCCAGCTCTTTGGATAATCATCTCTTCCAAGTAATTCTGCAATCGTCGCCGCCAGATTTGCAAGTCCAGGCTTATTGACATCAGATATTTCATATTTATTCCTATTTTCTGTATTGTCATAAATAATAAATGGTACTTTATTTGTAGTATGCGAAGTTTTTGGTTTTCCATCCGCATCTAATAGTTCTTCCGCATTACCATGATCCGCAACAATCACCAGACACCCACCTAGTTCATCCACTTTTTCAGCTAATCTCTTAAGTGCTAAATCAATCGCTTCCATCGCTATTACCGTTGCTTCAAAATTTGCCGTGTGTCCAACCATATCCCCGCCCGGAAAGTTGATTCGTACAAACTTATATTTAGCCATATTATTAATAGCCTCATCCGCAATCTCTGCTGTTTTCATCCAAGGCCTCGTATCAAATGGCATCGTATCTGATTCTACCTGATAAAAATCTTCCCCATTCGCCTTTTCATAACTATTCCCATTAAAATAATACGTAATATGCCCAAACTTTACCGTTTCCGAAATCGCAAATTCCGAAATTCCACATTTCCCTAAATATTGATTCAAAGTTTCATTTATTATTACCTGCTCCACTAATCTATGTTCTGGTACATGAGTATCGGAATTGTACTCCGTCATCCCCACAAAGTACACATCATTCGGCGTATAATCTCCCCGGTTAAAATACGGAAAATCCCAATAAGTAAACGCTTGTGAAATCTCTATCGCCCGATCCGCCCGAAAATCAAAATAAATCAGCGCATCACCTTTTTCAATTTTCCCTACTGGTCGTTCATTTTCATCTACAATCACAAAAGCCGGCAAATCCTGATCCTGAACATCTGGGTCAATTCTTCTTAATATTTGAATGGCCTCTTCCGCGGTCTTAAAATAATAATCTGCCTGACCGTTCACCATCATATCCCAGCCTCTTGCTACCACACTCCAATCATTCTCATACCGATCAGCCACCGTCGTCATTCGTCCACCACCAGAAGCGATTTTAATATCCGCCTCCGGAAACTTCTTTATAAACTCTTCGAATCTTTGAATATACTTCGGCTCAGATTGCGGCAAAACATCGCGCCCATCAAAAATCGCATGAACACGAATCCGCCTCACGCCTTCTTTATAAGCCTGTTCAACCATCTGCTCAAGATGTGAAATATGACTATGAACCCCCCCATCCGAGAAAATACCAGCAAAATGCAGAGTTGGTTGACTCTGCCCTATCTCTATATTATACCATGGATTACGATTATTGTCAATATTTACCTCTTGTTGACCTCTATTGGTCACCCTTGTAATTGCCCCCTTCCAAGCCCCCGAATTAAACACTTCACCATTTAGAAATGCCTCTTCAATACGCGCAATCCCCTGTTTTATTATGCGCCCAGAACCCATCGTATTATGACCCACTTCCGAATTCCCCATTTGCCCAGGCAAAAGTCCAACCGCTTCACCAGAAGCCTCAAGAGCCAAATGTGGGTAATTATGTACCGCACGCCCTAAAAATGTGGTTCTAGCTTTTGCTACAGCATTACCCGCCACATCCGGAGCAAGTCCCACACCATCAAGAACTGCCAAAACTACCGGCCCATCATACGATAATTTATTCATAAATATATTATATTAAATCTTACATCGTTTTTCAATGGACAACGATTGTTCCCGACTTTTCAACCAATGCAGTTTTAAGATGATCAATATCAGTAATAATCCCCGTTCCACCAAATCTAGCAAATCTTATTGCTGCTTCTACCTTAGGAAGCATCGATCCAGTTTTAAAATGCCCATATTCTATCAGCCCCTCAAGTTCAGACGCCTTTATTTTTTCAAGCGCTTCCTGTTCAGGCGCTCCAAAATTAATATACACATTTGGCACTGCCGTAACCGAAACAAAAATATCCGCTTTAACCAGTTCCGCCAACTTCTCGCCCGCTAGATCTTTATCTATCACCGCATCAATCCCCTTAATCCTTTTTAAAATCTTTGTCCGATAAACAGGGATCCCTCCCCCGCCAACCGCAATTACAATTACCCCATCCTTCACTAATTCGATAATTGCTTTTTTCTCAATAATATCAATCGGTTTTGGTGACGCCACTACTCTCCGCCAACCTCTACCCGCATCTTCTATAACTTCCCAACCATTTTTTCGGCTGAGTTTCTTTGCTTCCTCCGCTGTATAAAACTGACCGATCGGTTTAGTTGGATTATTAAATGCCGGGTCGTTTCTATCAATCACTACTTGAGAAACTACAGTCGCTACCTTCGCAGTTTTTCCTTCTCTTAAAAACGCATTGTTAATCGCCTGTGTTAGCCAATATCCAATCTGCCCTTGGCTCATAGCCACCGCCGTTTCAAGAGGCATCGCCGGCGCTTTCTCATTTGCCGCTGTTTCTTCATGAATTAGAATATTTCCAATCTGTGGACCATTACCATGCGCAATAATAATTTCGTATTTTCCAGCTAGTTCTGCAACTGCTTCACCAATTTTTACTGCAACTTTCTTTTGCGCTTCTGCAGTCGCCTCGCCATCCCTTAGTAAAGCATTCCCACCTAAAGCTAAAACTACCCGTTTTTTCATTTCTTTCCTTCAATTAACTTCTTAAGTTCAGCTTTATAAGCTTCAACTCCTGGCTGGTCAAAAGGATTTACTTTGATCAACTTAGCAGAAACCGCACAAGCTAGCTCAAAGAAGTATACTAACTCACCAAAGCCTTTTTCATCAAACGATGGCACGGAAATATTAAGTACTGGAATTCCCCCATTCGTATGCGCAATTCTTACCGCCGTTACAACTTTCGCGTTCATTTCATCCGTTGGAAAATCAATAATCGTTTCAAACAAATTTCTTCGTCCATCTTGCAAATATTGACCTAAGGAATGTAAATCCGTTGAATAAATCACCGAATCCGGCAAAATCCCCTTGCCATCTTTTCCTTCTGATTCCCCAAATAATTGTTTTAACCACTCATTAAAGTACATAGTGCTTGGCTCAAAACTAGCAAAAACCTCCGTATCATATTTTTTCTCACCAAGCGCATAACGCATATAAGCATACTGAACCGCTGGCTCCACAGAAGAATCAACCGCATCTGCAGCACCTTCAAGCAATTTATCAATATCCACTCCAGCTACAGCCATTGGTAAAAGCCCAACTGGAGAAAGTACTGAATATCTTCCGCCAATATTATCCGGCACCACAAATCTTGTGTAATGATTTTCTACAGCCTCCTCAAACAATGTTCCTTTTTTAGCGTCAGTAGTTGCATAAATTCTCTGATAAGCCTCTTCCTCACCATATTTTTCAATCATTTTTTTCTTAAATGCGTCAAAAGCAATTGCTGGTTCAAGCGTTGTACCAGATTTAGATATTACATTGATCGAAAAATCATGGTCCCCAACTTTATCAAGCGCCCACTCTAATTCCCGCCGCGATAAAGAATTACCAGCATAAATGATCTTCGTTTCAGACTTTGGTCTCAAAGCTTCAATAATTGCTCTATGTCCTAAATATGATCCGCCAATTCCAATACAAACCAAGTATTCCGATTCTTCTTTAATCTTTTTTGCAGTCTCTTTAATCCTGCCAAACTCACCCATATCAAACTGTTTAGGCAGCTCCATCCAACCACCCATCGGGTCAGCCGCAATTTCTTTTAAAATATTAGCAATCAGAGCTTGATCAATCTCTGAACTAAAATTCACTTTTATCATAACACCTCCAATACTTACCCCTATTATAACACTTTTTATGATATAATGTAATAAGGCCCGGTTGGCGGAATTGGTAGACGCGCTAGCTTCAGGTGCTAGTAGTAGCAATACTGTGAGAGTTCAAATCTCTCATCGGGCACCACAATATTCTTGACTGAATGTCAAGTTTATTTTATTTTAGAGACTCTTTTATTGCCTTAAATACGCCTTCCTGATCTTTTTCAATCAAGTCTAGCCTTGCAGCAATTTCCTTCTTCCCTATTTCAATAGCACGCTTTAAGGCTGAATCATTAGCCATCGGCTCAAAGAATTCCTTCCATTTTTCATACATCTCTGACGTCTTAATTACCGCCGAAGTATAACGTGGATAATTTTCAATCGATTTATCGCCTTCAAGTTTTTTTATTTCGTCCCAATTTTTCACCATCCAATCAAACACTTTTTCCTGTACCAATGGATTTCGGAATAAATAGATAAATAAGAACAATCTATTCTGCAATTTCACAATATCAAGTCGATCCAAAAGTTCCAACATCTTTTCTAATGCCGTTTCATCTTTAACTAAAGTCCCCGCAAGTAAAATCTCGGCTTTAATTTCTGGGTCAGCTGTTTTTTGATACAACTTAATATATTTTTCTACCATTTCCGGTTCAAGAAAAGCTTTTGCTTCAATAATACCTTCTCTATCTTCCGAGTTAAGCTTTGAAAGATCATCAGACCATTTCTTTGCCTGCGCTTTAAACATTGAATTATCTTCAGCATAAAACCCTATACCAGTTAAGCAACTTCTCAATCTTAAAGTATTTTCATCATCATCTGGCCGTGTGAAGTATCCAATTTTTAAAAGTCCGGGCTTAATTAAGTCTCTTAAAAACTCCTTAAATTCATTCTCTTCTTCTGATCCATACTTAAAGAAAAGTTTCAAATTAGCAATCATTGTCACAATAATATTCCAGACCGCTGCACTCTCCTCGTTCTTAAACTTAGAAATCAGCGGAATCAGAGAGCTCGCCGAAACCAAGTCAGTTTTTGCAAGCAAATCTCGGTCTATTAGAAGCCTCAATTTTTCTTCTAAACTTAGTTCAT
>JAZQTT010000003.1:0-3922 GCA_045630905.1 Candidatus Nanosyncoccus sp. | reverse complement strand
ATTTACTGTAGCAACACTAGTATTATTAGAAGTATAGGTAATAGCCCCATCACCAGTAGTAGATGCAGTATATGTAAAGTTACTATCACCAAAGGTCTTAGTTACTTGTTTAGTTTCTTGGATCGTAGTGTCATCAAAGGTGACGGTTTGGTCTTGGAGGGTAGGAGACCCCGTCTTTTTAATACACCTTACATAAAGACCATCACCACGATCGATTTGATTGTACGCTGAAAGCCTATTGTTATTAACTTCCCATGCTAGAGCTTCGAAGTAATTGGAGCCATTTGGGTACGCCGTAGCAGACCACCAAGCCCCATAGCTATCATTCCACTGGCGGCCATTATCCCCCTCAAAAATACCACCGCTAGCAGGATTGAATTCGTTTATATAAGAAACAATTCCGGCAAATTCTGCGTTAGTAGGCAGTCTCCATCCCTTAGGGCAAATATCATATTCTGCGTCTGAAGCGTTAGAACTTCCGGTAATCGTCATCGCTGAAGCGGCAGCATAGTTATACCAAACCGTAGGGCGACGGTTGCTGTCATAACCATATTCTCCAACATGAATTCTCGCCTCGTTATAACTAGACCCATTTTCTAAATCCCCATAGATAATAGAAGTAGTAGACGCTACATTTGAAGTAGAAGGATTCAAAGATACTCCAGAGAAGCGTAAGTTCTGCGTCATCCAGTAATTATTGTTAATCTTTGTAATTTCATATGATTTATTGTCACGTCTATCTGCAAGGAATGTACTGTCACCTTCATTTGGCATTAAGGTGGCAAGATCGGAACTATCCATATCCTGCATATAATGAACAGAAGAAACAGTCAGACTATACCAACTATGTCCTCTTTCGCTTCTTTCGGTTTCAGCAGCATAAGCATGGATATTAGTATCACCTGCGCCTATAATTGTAACCTCTCCAGTATTTTCGTCTACTGTAGCAACGTCAGTATTCGTAGAGAAATATGTAATACTTCCATCACCATTGGTGGACGCGGTGTATGTAAAACTGCTATCACCAAGTGTTTTTGCCACTTGTCTAGTTTCTTCAAGCGTAGCGTCATCAAAAGTAACTATCTGGTCTAATTTTTCTACGTCAAGCGTATAAGACAAATACCCTTCGTTGTAAGTTGCGGTCTCGGAGGCCGTAGCAGTTATAGTAGCCTGACCTAGACCTGTGATTGTTACCTCGCCAGTATTTTCATTAACTGTAGCAACATTAGTATTATCGGAGGAATAGGTTATAGTTCCATCACCAGTAGTAGATGCAGTATATGTAAAATTTGAATCAAAAATTGTTTTATCCACTCGTCTTGTTGTATTTACCGTTGCATCGTCAAATGTAACGGTTTGAATTTGGGAGGAGCTTCTTAGGCACCTGACACTAAATCCATTACTCCTGCTGTAGGCACCAGTATAGAACCTATCGTCGTTGTTTGAACGTAGAAAATAACGATTCTCACCGTTTTCATCTGTAGAGGACCACCAAAAGCCGTCATTTTCTGACTCAATAGAACCATAATAATAAGCACCGCTAGCTACTGGATTGAAAAGACTAATGGAAGAAATAACATTATCGAGCTCATGTTCTGAAGGCAATCTCCATCCTTTAGGGCAAATACTATATGTTGCCTCGTCATGATTAGTGCCGCCAACGATAGTCATTGCTGAAGCAGCAGCATAGTTATACCAGACTGTAGGATCTCCATTAGCGTCCAACCCGGAATGTATCCTGGCTTCATTAAGACTATTACCTGCAGTTAAATCACCATAAGTAATAGTAGTAGCAGCAGCTACATTTGAAGTAGAAGGATCCAAATTGGCGCCAGTAAAACGAAGATTCTGAGTCATCCAATAATAACCGTTAATTTTGGTAATCTTATAAGTATTTTCGTCACGACTGTCTTTAAAAAATGCGCTGTCTCCATTGTTTGGCATTATAGTAGCAAGATCAGATTCGGTAACGTTTTGCATATAAACATCCCCATCAATAGCTGACGAATTATTGATAACTACAATTTTATTAATAGCAAAAGTTAACGCAGGGATAATAATCGCTGACGCAACAATAGTTGACAAAAACAACTTTCTTTTTTTGTGGAGACTTAACATATAATACCTTATGGTTAAAATTTTATATTAGATTTTTGTTTCTGCCTATATGACTCTTTACTCTATTCCCATGATATAAAACATAAACGTTTTTGTCAAGCATTTTTTATTAATCTATATATTCATTTTTAACCTAAAAAAGATTATAATATAACTATGAAAATCGCAATTTTTTCCGATTGTTATTTGGATTTAACGGGCGGAATTGTCACTTCAATTAATTCTCAAAAATCAGCGCTTGAACACTTAGGCCACCAGGTTAATATTTTTTCTTCCGGTTATCCAAAAACCAGCCAAGAACTTAAAAAACTTGCTAAGCGAAATATTTTTCAAGTTCCTAGCTGTAAACTCTTCTTTCGTGGTTTTACTCCAGTTGCGCGTCGCCCTAAGATCATAGAGCGCTGGCTCTTAAAAGAACACCCCGAGCTAAAAGATTTTGACATATTTTATATTCATTACGAAGCCGGTTGTTCTATTGCAGGTATACGGCTTGGTAAAAAACTAAACATTCCTACGGTTCAAGTTATGCATGGCCGTGAAGACATGGGTGAAGAATCTATAATTCCCTTTGGGTTTAGAACAATTGTAGCGGCTTTCCTAAATCTATTTCATTCCTGGTATCTTCCGCATAAAAAGATCGTTCATCGCGATGAATATTTAGCAGATACATTAGCAAAAGCAAAGATGTGGACTTTGATGGTTAACCACGCAAACTCCGCCGACTATCTAGTAGTCCCGTCAAAGCACTTTGCAAAAAAGTTAGAACACTATGGAGCTAAAAAAGCTGATTTAATATTTCCAAATGGCTACCTGGATGAAAAATTTCCAGTACACCCGCCAGTAAAAGATCTAAAACCTGGTGAAACCTTAAGGATGATTTGGCATTCGCGCGTATCTGGCGAGAAACGCATCATGCCATTCCTAGAGGCATTAAAAGGCGTAACTGGCAATTATTTCCTTGACGTCTATGGTGGCGGGCCGGAACTAAAGCGAGCAGAAAAGTATGCTTCAAAAAATAAACTTAACGTTACATTTCATGGCGATACAAGTTATGTAAAAATCCAAGATGCGATTATAAACTCCCATTTAGATGTATTGGTCTCTTATAATTTTGATGATTATCCAACAATATTAGTCGAAGCAGAGGCAGCTGGCGTGCCAGTGTTTATTTGCGATCCTGACATGGAAGAAATAATACCAGCTGGAGGGTATGTCTTATCGGGAAATGAGACACCAGAAAAAATGACAAAGGCGCTAAATGATTTGATATCTCATCCAGAACGCATTCGTTCAATGTCTGAAACAATGTTGAAAAACCGCAAAGAAGTATTAATATCAAAACGTATAAAAATTATACTGGACTTTTTCTCATCGATAACTGACAAAAAACTTACATGAAATTATTATAATTGCTATTTAATAATTCCATCTTACTGTATCATGGGTATGATATAATGGCATTATGAGCAAAGTAAACTTATTATTAACGGAATCTAATGGAAATTTTTTAAATGAAAAAGATACAATTCTTGAAACGGTAAAAAAAGCTGAAGAATACACTTTCTCAAAACTAAAGATTAATTGGGATATCGACTTAATAGTTACTAATCATATTCCATATTTAATTATTCCGGAGGATGGAGTCGGCGGTAGAACCTATTGGTGTGATTTGATATGTATATGCGTAGATTTTGAAACAACTACAAGCGAAAAGATCTCTGAAATGTTGGTTCATGAGTTATGTCATGCCGCTCGTTGGGGAAAAAATGACGAATATATGAATACTTTGTTTGATGGCATTATA
>JAZQTT010000002.1:0-19505 GCA_045630905.1 Candidatus Nanosyncoccus sp. | reverse complement strand
CGAAGATACAGTAAATAATTTTCCAAGCTCATCAGAAAACGTTGAAGATACAGAAAACCATACTCTTACTCTTTCTAACAAACGTCCAGAAAGAAGTGGCTATATGTTCAAAGAATGGAACACTGAACCAGATGGTACTGGCGATTCTTATCCAGTAGGTGCAGTAATTCCTATTGGTACTGGAGAAGGTGAACTAATAGGTAGTGTTAATTTCTATGCTATATGGGTAGAAGCATGCGATGATGGATATATTTGCTATGATGGTAATCACGCAGATTTAGGCACTATGAGAAATCAGGCAGCAACAAATGGTAGCCAAATCAGTCTAATTGCCAGCAATTTCAGTAGAGCAAACTATGGCTTTGCTGGCTGGAATACAGAACCTGATGGTACAGGTACTAACTATGGTCCTAATGAGACTATTACTATGCCAGCAACTGGAGGCTTAAACCTCTTTGCTAGGTGGGTAAAAGCTAGTGGCACTATCCAACATTGGAACGGATGCGAAAGCTTAAACGCTGGGGAAATTATTGCCCTCACCGATCAACGCGATAATGATACCTATGCCGTGACAAAACTTGCAGACGGTAATTGTTGGATGATTGAAAACCTAAGAATAAATACTGCCGGAACCGTAGGAGATAATACCACCGACTCTACAGTTACAAACGAATCACTTGCTCAGGGTTATGCTAAGTATTCTGGCACTGGAACAAATTATGGATACTTCGCCGGGCTTCCTAATTCACAATCATCTTATTTTTCTAACTCTTCCTCCGCTAATAACCTATATAGTACCAATGGTAATAATAATACTATCAATATTAACAGCAGTAACTATCCAGGATACCGCATCCCTAGATATAATTACAGCAACACAGCTTCAAGATCTACCAGCACCACCGGAACTGGTAGCAATATTTACTTATATGGCAATTATTATAACTGGGCCGCTGCAATCGCTGATACTAATTACTATACTACTAACAATACATCTATTAAATATACTTCAATCTGCCCTGCTGGCTGGCATTTACCTACTGGCGGTAACTCTTCTAATGCTGCAAATAGCGAATCCTGGCAACTAGGCGTTTCTCTTATGGGGGCTGCTCCATCCAATAATTCTTATTATCAGTCTAGCGAAACTAATCAATCCGGCGACACTGCTTCTGAGGCTTTCCGTAAGTATCCAAATAATTTCGTTTACGCTGGCTACTTTAGTAGTTCTTCCGGAAATAGTAAAAATCAAGCTGGTCAATACCAAACCTCTACTAATAATTCTTATCAATACAATTATCGTATTTCTATCAATAGTGGCTCCCCATCTGTATATGCCGGCACTAGCTCTAGTAATAGTAAATATGTTGGGAACTCCGTTCGGTGTCTTGCCTCTGAACCATCCTATCCAGTCGCCGTCTCTATGGACCCTCACATTTCTGAAATTACTTTCGTAAATAGCCTAGATGCTAGCGATGTGCAAACCATCTCAAGATCTAGCACTGTATATCTTCATAAGAATGTTCCTTATACTATTACATCTAATGTTAATTTTGGCTACGACTTTGTTTCCTGGTCCACTGATGAAAACGGAACTCTCGATAACATTACAACTAGTCCAACCTCCTTCACTATTTCAGGAGATTCTGTTCTTTCCGCCACCACACAGGAAAAACCTAGCCATAGTTCTACAATTAGTTTTGATTCCGGAGTATCCAGTGTTTCAATCTCTTATGAAGACAATGTCCAAAACGTAACTACAAGTGGCACCACCATAACTCTTTACGATAACATTCCATATACCGCTTCCGCCACCATTAATATTGGATATAATTTTGATCATTGGTCTACCGATACTAACGGAACTCTAGGTAACACCGCCAATAATCCAACCACATATACTATTACTGATAACTCTACCTTGTCCGTCACAACACAAGAAATACCTTCCTATATCACTACAGTTAACTTTGACTCTGGAATATCTGAAATTTCATTCTACAGTGCAGACTATGGAACTCAATCAGTCGCTGAATCTGGTGGAACAATATCATTAAGACGTGATGCACAGTACGCTGTAACAGCAACCGTCAATAATGGCTACAAGTTTAATACATGGACCGCCGGAGAAAATGGCACTGTTACCAGTACTACTACCAACGTAACCGTATTTACCGTCACAGGACCATCTAGTCTTTCCGCCACCACAACAGATGGCTTCACCTGTGATAAGGAGTATCGTCTCCAAAATGCAGACGGCACATACCCGGACACCTACACTCCAGACGGCAGTGAGACAGTAAGCTATAACGGCACCTGTAGTTACACTAAAACAATAGAAAACTACGAAACCACAACTAAAAGAAAAACAATATTAAGTGACACGACTATCTCTCTAGATATTCCACGCACCAAATACGAATTAACTATTGAATATAATAATGCCCATATCTCAGGTGTTATTGGGGAAGGTGATTATAGATGGGGTGAAGAAATAAGAATAGTAGCTTACCCATCATCAGGAAGCACATTCACGAGTTGGTCTCAAACTGCCGGAACTGCAGGCACTTTTGACGACACAACCAGTAACAGTACCACCTTTATTATGCCTATAGGAAATGCAACTATCTATGCCAATGGCGAAGCCACTCCTCACTCTAACCATACAGTTACCGTAGATTTAGACGATAATATTACTGGCATAGATTTCATAAGTGATGAATGCGAAAATGTGCATGCTAATGCCGGCATCAGTACAATCACTCTATGTGGCGACACGGACTATCTAGTTACTTTGTCTCCTGACGACGGTTATACCTCTGATACCTGGAATACTACTCCAAACGGTACCCTAAGAAACGATGACACTACGCGAACCATTTATACCATTAACGGCGATACAACTCTTTCCGTCACGAGTACCGCAAAAAAAGCCACTACATTAATTCCAGGACAAGATTTTAGCACTAAAATAAAAACACTAGCTGAAGGAAAGTCAACCTCATATGGAGCTGCATCATCAAAGATAAAGGCTATGCGCATGTCCAACACTTTGCCTAACGATTTTGTCTCATCTTCCGATAATACCGTATCTACTTCTGATTCTGCTTATCCTGTCTACATTTTCTTTGACAATACCAACGATGCCGGCATAATGTATTTCTACTCCGAAGCAAACGTTATTTACATGAATGCAAACTCAAGCTATGCCTTCTGTAATAATAAATTACTTTCTGATATTTCCGCTCTTCCTTCTTGGAATACGAGTAATGTAACAGATATGAGCGTAATGTTTTCTAATTCAGGCATATCTGACCTTGATTCTTTAATGAACTGGGATACCCATAATGTTACTAATATGGGCAATATGTTAACTAGTACATCTCTAACTAACATAGACGGTGCCGTTTATTGGGACACTGGCAACGTCACTAATATGAGTAATATGCTTTCTATTTCTTCTCTCACCAATATAGACGGTGCTATCAATTGGAACACCAGCAATGTTGAAAATATGCACGGATTATTCCATGATACCTCCTCTCTAGCCAATATAGACGGCGCTATCAATTGGGATACTAGCAAAGTTACAGATATGGGAACGATGTTCCAAAACTCTTCACTTACTAACATAGACGGCGCTGTTAATTGGAACACTAGTAGCCTCGTAAATGTGTTTAAAATGTTCGTAACCTCCAGTATTACCAATATTGACGGTGCTATTAATTGGTATACTGGCAATATTACAGATATGAGCCAAATGTTCTATGGTGCCACCGCCCTCACCAATATAAATGGTGCTCTTAACTGGGATACTAGCAAAGTTACAAATATGAAATCCATGTTCAGCTGTGCCACCGCCCTCACCAATATAGACGGTGCTATCAATTGGAACACCAGCAATGTTACTACCATGGAAAGTCTGTTTTATTCTTCCTACTCTTACTGTAGACGCCACTCCTCACTAATTAACATAGACGGCGCTATCAATTGGAATACTGGTAAAGTTACAAATATGAACCAAATATTCTATGAAGCCACTGCCCTCACCAACATAGACGGCGCTCTTAACTGGAATATGAGTAAAATAACAACTACAAAAGAAATGTTCTTTGGTGCCTCCTCCCTTACTAATATAGACGGGGCCGTTAACTGGAATGTTGGCAATATCACTACTATGGAAAGTATGTTTGAAGGAGCCTCCTCTCTCGCTAATATAAATGGCGCTATCAACTGGAACACTAGTAAATTACGCAGTACAATATATATGTTTACAAATGCTTCTTCACTTATCAATATAGACGGTGCCATCAATTGGAATATGAGTAATGTCTCAAGTATGGATAGTATGTTTAAAAATGCCTCCTCTCTCACAAATCTAGACGGCGCCGTCAATTGGAATACTAGCAACGTTACTAGCATGACATACATGTTCCATAATGCTAGCCATTTAGCAAACGCTTCGGCCATTAATGATTGGGACATTAGTAAAGTCACTGCCACAGCTGGTAGTGGGGCCGCAGCCAATAATAACTTCTACTGTATGTTCTGGAATGCCCTAACCCACCCTCATTTCACTAAGCGCTCCGGTACCTGGGATGACTTCGGAACTTTCATCCCAGACGGTGTCGCTGCATCTTCAAACTCGCTAACCACTGGCCAAACCTTTAGCAATATCTCTACTCTATCAGTTCCAACAACATCCTCCAGTTTAAGCAGTAATACTTCAAACAATAATACTTCAAGTATTAATGCCTCAACTTCAGAAGGACAAACTAACCAAACCGCAGCCAATGCTTATGCAACTCCTCTAGGCGTCAGCACGCAAGAAGGGCCCAATTCAGGTTCATCGCCAGTCATTCCCCTCGCAGTTGCAGCAACCGTATCAGCGGCCTCCGGCGCAGCCCTCATAGTCATAGCAAAAAGACGAAAAGACAACGATTAAAACACCTCTTTAAACCCTTTACATTTTCATAAAAATGAGGTATAATGTTCAAAAGTCATTAATTTTTAATCTAAATAGGAAGAAAATGCCGATTATTAAATCTGCCAAAAAGGCCGCAAGACAAGCTGAAAAGCGAACTAAACACAACGTAAAGATCAAGAAAGATATTAAAGCCGCATTAAAGGCTTTTAAAGCAAATCCTACACCAGAAAATCTTGCTAAAGCTCAATCTGAGTATGATAAAGCTGTTAAAAAAGATCTTATGAAGAAGAACACTGCTTCTCGCCGCAAGGCTAAACTTCATGAAATCGCAAAAAAAGCTGGCATAAAACTATCTGCTACTAAAGCTAAGACAGCAAAAACCACTACTAAAGCGAAGACAGCCGCACCAAAAAAGACTCAATCAAAAGCCAAGGCGAAAAAGGCGTAGATTTCATTTCAAGATCAACTTTAGAGAGTTCCTCCAGAACTCTCTTTTGTTTTGTATCGGGATTATTACTAAAGTCCTTTATCGCCTGAGACACAATCAACCCAAAAAACATCATCGGATCTTCATCGTCTTTTATCTTTTCAAGTTGATTAACTGCTTTTTTCCCATCTTGCTTTGCTGTTTTGTAAATATCAAAAACCACCCCAAAGTTAGGATTTTTAGGTAATGCGAATTCCCTAATCTCAATTTTATCTTTAATAGCCTTATAAACCGCAGACCGTTTATCTAGCTTCAATTCAAAGAGAATAATATTATGTGGTGTTTCTAAATATTCTGGTAACTTTTCAAAAACAGCTTTATTTAAAGAAATATCCCGAATTAGGATATTCCGTGATTCAAAAAAAAGTGAATTACCTAAAAATAAACTCGGCAAATCCTTTAAATCTAAATCATACCCTTCCACAATTTCATAATTATCACCTAAGAGTTTTTCAATCTCCTTATGCGCTCGCGCCCGATCATCTCCAGTAAATATTCTAATCATTTTTTTCTCCATCAGAAACTAGTTTTTGACAATTTGGACAAAAATGCGTTCCGCGTCCAGCTACTTTTATTTTAACAATTTTTTCTCCGCATCGTAAACATTTCTTTCCCTCTTTCCTAAATACCTGCGCAAACTGTTCCAAGTAATCACCTCTTGTCCCATCCGCTTTTACATAAGTCGCCATCGTCGATCCACCAGATTCAATCGACCGGTCCATCACTTCCCTCATTGATCTTATTAAACGCTCCGCTTCTTTTTTTGTAATTGTTCCCGCCCGCCTTTCCGGATGAATTTTAGACATAAATAAAGACTCATCCGCATAAATATTCCCTAGTCCACAAACCACAGCCTGATCTAAAATCACCGGCTTAATTAAAGATTTCTTATGTCTCTGAAGTTTTTCATAGAACTCGCCCGCCGTCATCTCCCAGGGTTCCTTTGCTAATTTCCGGATAAAACCTTCCTTCTCCACCTCAACAGTTGGTAAAACTTTTATAAAACCAAATTTTCTTTGATCATTAAAATATAAAACTCCTTTTTCAAATTCAATAATCACTCTTGTTTGTTTATTCGGCAGTTTAGACATAAAACTTTCACTCGGGTGTCCTGCCGCATAACGATCCGTACCCTTCCCGTCATAAATCAATTGCCCAGTCATTCTAAGATGAATCATCAATGATGTATCATTATCCAAATCAAGAATTAACGCCTTACCAAAACGCCGAATACCTATTACTTTACCTTTTACACCCTTACCAATGAACGATTTTTCGCATAAAACATCTATCTTCTGGATTTTTTGTTTAATTATTAGTTTACTTAGCCCACGCCGAATTGTTTCAACTTCCGGAAGTTCAGGCATTATCTCCTCCTAAATAATCTTTAGAAAAACTCTCAATCATTTCTGTCATCAATTCATCAAGCCGTTCTTTAGTATAAAACATATAATCTTCACCCTTAAAATATTCCTTTAGTTCTCCACTCGTAAGTATCCGTTCAATATCCTCAATATCTTCCGCCGTAATCTCCGGGATATTAATCATATTTGCTTTTTTTGCAAGTCTTTCTGCTTCTTCTCGGCTCTCAACCCCAATCCGATGCGTAAAATTAGAATCATAGATTGGAAAATCATGATGTTTAATTCTCTGTTTTTCATCATAGTTTAATCCATCACCCATTGGCGAATGTTTAATCGTGCGAAAAAAATCATAATTAAAAAAACCATCCGTATACAAATGAAAAAGATACCCAAAAAAGACCGGTTCTCTTCTGTCAATCTCCGCTTTATTTTCCGCATAAAAATTCAAAGAACTTTTTTGGTCATAGGCATAATGTGTTTTTTCATGACACATTACCTTTTTTACCTTATTAATATATCCATTATTTATGTCAGGTAAAATACAGCCAAACAAAAATTCTTTCTTTTTTACTTCAGAAAAATTCAATTTTTGGGCTAGCCGTTCTCCAGCTTCCAAATGTATATTCCAACCAGGCATAATCTTATCTATATTATATCATAGAGGTCGCAAATTGTGGAAAAACGCTATATTTAGTGTCAAAAAAGTATTGACAAACACTATATATAGGGTTAGAATAGATTCCAGGTAATGCTTATAAAACATAAATGCCATAGCGGAATATTCCCGAAATGGGTCAGAAAGGAAAGTCATAATGAAAAAAATTGTCTACCGGAATCCAAGCGATGTTGAAAATTTTGACATGAAGCGATTCTTAAAATCTCTTGCTAAATACGCTAAGATTTCAGAAAAAGACGCTAAGGAAGCCCTGGCAGAATTTGATCAATATGAAACCATGCACGTTTCTTGTTTAGTTGAAGTCGGTATGAAATTAATTGGACAAAAAGCAGGCGAAAAAGCTGTTGAAGAATACTTTGACGAACATTCTGAATATTTCAATGAAGGAAAATTTGAAAGACTTCGCCGTATCACTGGCTATCTCGTTGGTACTTTGGATCGCTGGAATGATGCTAAAAAAGCCGAAGAATCTGCCCGCGTAAAACACAGTGTCAATTCTTCAATCAATGATGCAGAACGCCTAGTTGCTCTTGAAACTCAAGCTATGGCACAAAACATCGCTTACGCAACTAACTAATTTATCAAAAAAACAGGCCAGATAAAGGCCTGTTTTTTTGTTGTCTTTTTATAATTCTCCCCAGTTTTTTCCCGTCGTCACATCAACTGCAAGTTTTATCTTTAGTTCCGGCGCTACCGATTCCATTTCTTTCTTTAAAATCTCACCGACTTCTTTTGCATCTTTTTCAGAACACTCAACAATTAATGAATCGTGAACCTGCATAATGAGCTCTGCCCCCTCCGGTAATTTTTCATCAACTTTAATCATCGCTCGCTTCATCAAATCAGCCTCCGTCCCTTGTATTGGCATATTTTGCGCTGCCCTCTCCGCTGCCTGGCGAATAATAAAGTTACTAGATTTTACATCCGGTGTCGGACGACGACGTCCGTAAAAAGTTTCAACATAACCCTCTTCTTTTGCCTGTCTTAATATCTCTTCTAATTTTCTTTTTATTGGTGCTCTTAACTTAAAATAATTATCAATGAATTGTTTAGCCTCATAAATTGGCATCCCAGCCGCATCCGCGAGCCCCTTCACACTCATTCCATATATTATGCCAAAATTAATCACCTTCGCTGCTCTTCGCTGCGCCTTTGTTACTTTTTCAATTGGTACGTTAAACGCTTCAGAAGCTGTCTTTGTATGGATATCGATACCTTTATTGAAATCATCAATTAAATCTTCATCGTTACTTAAAATCGCTGCTAATCTTAGTTCAAACTGAGAATAATCCGCAGACACTAAAACCTTACCGTCCGGAGCAATAAATCCAGTCCTAATCCGCTTCCCAGCATCTGTTCTAACCGGAATGTTTTGCAAATTTGGATCCTTTGAACTCAGTCTTCCAGTAGAAGTCACATTTTGCGTGAAAGTCGTATGTATCCGATTATTTTTATCCACAATCTCTGGCATTGGATTAATATATGTACTAAGCAACTTTGCCACTTCGCGATATTCAATTATCTTTCCAATCACCGGATGAGAGTCTTTTAATTTTTCTAACTCCTTTGCACCTGTAGAATAGCCACGAGTTGTCTTTTTAATTCCCTTTGTCGGAAGACCTAAATCGTTAAACAATACTTCAGAAAGTTGAATCGGTGAATTAAGATTGAATTCTCCACCCACTAAATCATAAACTTCCTTTTCTAATTTCTGAACCTCCTCGGTATATTCTAATTTTAACTTATCAAAATATTTTCGATCAATCAGCATTCCCTTCTCTTCCATCTTATATAAAATCGGAATCAAAGGTAAGTCAAAGTTCTTATAAATATTAAATAGTTTCTGATCCTTACTAAACCTAGCTACTTGTTCCTTATATTTTTCTTCTGGATTATCAAATTTTAATTCTTCTCTTACTAACGGATCTAATAAAAACTCAGCCTGTGATAAATCCCAAAACGATTTCTTCCCTTCTAAAATCTCCTCAGCAATTTCTTCATCACTATGCATTAAAGCCTTAATATTATTATTTATAATTAAATCACCCTGGACCACAATTTTTTCAGTATCAATATTTTCCGGAACTTTAACGTTCTCTTCCATCTCCGGCTTATCTTTCATAATCTTCCGGATTAAAGAATTAAATTCTAGTTTTTTAAGTCCACTTATAACCTTATCATAATCTAAAACAAAATCCGGCATCTCATCTAGTTTAACTGGCGCATCAAACATTATCTTTGCCAACTTCTTTGATAAATAAGCCGAATCCTTTCCTGCCTCAAGCTTTTTCCCTACCGTTCCAGAAATCTTATCTATATTATTATATATATTATCCAAATCGCCATATTCGTTCAGTAGTTTAGCCGCCGTTTTTTCGCCAATTCCCGGCACACCCGGAATATTATCCGAAGCATCTCCTTTTAACGCTTTAAGATCTAAAAATTGTTTTTTCAAAATTCCATATTTCTCTTCAATTTCCGGCACATTAATTTCTTCAATATTAGAAAAGCCTTTTAAGATTCGCCACATATGAGTATTTTCATCCACTATTTGCAACATATCAAGATCACTTGAAATAATATATGTCTCATAATCACCCGCTTTATCCGCTTCAAGGCTTAGAGTCCCAATAATATCATCTGCTTCATAATCAGGAAGTTCCACAAATCCCCAACCTAAATCTTTAATCAATTCAATTAAAAGTGGAATTTGTGTATAAAAATCATCCCCTGGTTTTACGCGCCCTGCCTTATATTCAGAATAAAGCGCTCGCCTTTTTGAAACTGAAGTTTTTGAATCCCACGCCACCACTACTTTTGTCGGGTTAAGTTTTTTTACAATTTCCATTGCAATACCCGCAAAACCATATATCCCACCAGTTGGAGTTCCATCGGATAAGCTTAAAGCCCCCATCGCATAATAACCTCGATAGAATACCGACTTTCCATCGATTAAAACCAATCTCTTCTCGTAGTTAGGCATTAAAAACCTACCTTCTTTAAGATTTCATCAATTTGTTTTTGGGTTTCTTCAATTGTTCCATTATTCCAAACGTAATAATCCGCCGCTACGATTGGACCACCTTTTTCCAAGTTTTCAATTTCTGAACGATCACGTTCCCGAATTGCCGCACCATCAAATGATCTACCCGGACGTTTTGCTACTCTATCATAACGTAACTTTTTATCCACTATAATTGCCACAAAAGTCAAAACCTTTGGAAACTCGTGTTTTAAAGTTTTATATTCAGTCCAAGAATAAACACCATCTAAAATAATTCTTTTTTGTCCTGCCGCAATCAAGTCTTTCACTTCTTCAATTACTTGTCTAACTACCCAATCTTTTCCTTCTTTTTCCCGAATCTCTTCTCTAAATTTTTTCTCTGACTCTCCATCTTCGGTTCGCTCAATCCCTCGCTTTTCCATTTCTTTATAAATCATTCCGCCAAAATACACCTTCGGATAGCCTTTCTCAGTCAAATAATCTACCGCGACAGATTTTCCGCTCCCACTCATCCCCACAATAGCAATAATCTTTACATTATCCATGGTTTTTTACCTTCTCTTATCTTATATATTATAACACATCTAATAGATATTTGATCTTTGCATCTCTACGCGCATCATCGTTATCTTTTGGCAAATCATTGCATTCCGCATATTTATTATAAATATCTAAAACATTTTTCATTGGTCCATCATAAACCGGCGGTTCATCATAAACATTCCAAACAATAACCCTAATTTCTGGCGCCTTCAATGCATAATACTCCAAAGCTTTTGGGGTTGCCCGTCTAAACTCTTTTTCTGCTTCTTTTGTATGTCGCCATGAACGACCTGACAAATAATACTCCGTCACAGCCGCCGAAGCCGTAATAAGTAACATCACCATTTCATAATCCGAATCATCCAGCATTTTCAACAGAATCCCTTCCATTTCCGGATCTAGCAACGTCACATCAAGCACAATATCATACCCACCTTTAATTAATTCTCTAAGAGTCAAAAATAACATAATTGTACAAAACTCGTCCGTCATTTTTCTTAAATCTTCATCACCATAAAAATCTTTAATCTCTTCAAAATGCGGATGGTATTTTACAAACTTCCTTACAGCAATTAAAATTGGTTCAAATTCATTTTTCTCACAATACTCTTCAACCGCCGGTAAAACCTGCGTAGTTTTTCCTGAACCAGAAACTCCTGCGATTCTAATTAAACGATGATTTTTTGTCGCCGCCATCGTTAGTTCTTCTACTACTTGTTTCGATAGTTTCGGATACTCTTCTAGTTTCACTTGCCATTCTGGTTTAACTTTTGAAGGCCAATGGGATTCCATATACTTAATAACTTTTTCTATTTCTCGAGCATCTTCAGGCATTTTTCACCCTTTCTAATTTCAATTTTCTTGATGTTTTCAAAAGTCTGGCTCTCGCCCTCAGCTTGCAAAGTCACAGTTGCAGGATTAATAAACTCTAGAACATCCCCTGCCGTCGCTTTTCCAGGAATCCGCGATAAAATACTCCTAGACATCAGTTTAACTAAACGATAAAAATTTGTTAAATGATCAACTTCACTTCTAAAATAAACTGGATCACGATAATCTTCCCCACCCTTCATCACCCGCGCCATTGATCGTCCATTTACTGCGGCATAATCAGAAATCTTTTTAGACTGCAAAACACCATTTAATTTAAATTCTGGAATAAAAATATGTTTTCGCCGATTTTTAAAATACCAACTTGCAAGCTCAGTATAAGAACTAATTTTTCGTCCAAATTTTCTTTTCAATTTTTTCCGCACCTTTGGCGTATCATAAATCTTTACTGCTTCTGCCGTCATGCCAATCGTCACATAACATGTTGCATAGCGGAAAAACTTACCATCAACATAAATCTCTAAAGGATAAAATTCTCGTTCTGATACTTCATTTAAAAATACACTTTCAAAACTATTTGTTCTAAGTGTCCTTGCAAGATCATTAAAATTCCCGTAAGGCAAAACTGCTAATTTTACATCCTTATCAGACACTAAAATTGCATTGACCGCAATTGCTCCGGTCGCATCACCCCCTACCGATAATACTAAATCATCATTCTCTAAACATTCTGCTAAAGATTTTATATTGTCATTAATATCTGTATTTTTAACTTCATATCTACCAACAATATATCCGTTCAACTCTTTTGCGCGCTCTAAAACCTCGTGCCTTATATCCGTTGCTCGGGAGGAATTTGGGTTATATACTATAATTAATCGTTTCATCATTAACTACCGTCAAATGGCATTAGCCACTTTAATAATGCATAGATTAGAACATATGCTACAAGTCCAATTATTATTTCAAACAAACGTGTTTTTGCTTTACGAGTCATAGCTTCATTCCCACCTGCAGTTAAATATTGTATACCAACAATCGTAATTCCAATTACACCTAAAATCCCAATCCCAATTGTCATTATATTAACAACTAAGTTCAATATATCAATCACGCCCTGTCCATTATTATCTTCCTTTTCATAACAGCCATTTTCCCCCAAAATAGCAGTTTTAATACCATTTGGGCATCGATCTTCTGGTTCTGCTGCCTCATCCGCAAATACCGGAGCAATCATAAGTAAGCTCCCCACAATAACCACCGCAATACTAAGAAGAACTTTTTTCATACGCCTCCCTATTTCAAATATTCATGCAGTTTTTTAGTTTCCTTGTTTTTGCGAAGCTTCGATAAAGCCTTTGCTTCAATCTGACGAATACGTTCACGTGTCACGTCAAATTCATTACCTACTTCTTCCAAAGTATGTGGACGGTCTCCACCAATTCCAAACCTTAACCTAATAATCTTCTGTTCTCTTTCAGACAATGTTGCAATAATTTCTGATAATTGTTCCTTCAAAATTTGATTTGCGGCAGATTCTTCTGGCGAAGCACGTTCTTCGTCTTCTACAAAATCACCAAGTACCGAATCCTCATCGTCACCTTCCCGTCCCACTGACGCATCAAGCGATGCAATATCCTGCTTGATCCTCATCACATAGTCAACCTTTTCAGGATCCATGTCTAGTTCTTCTGCGATCTCTTCGTTGGTTGGTTCACGATTTAATTCAGAAGTAAGCTTCCTCGTAGTTCTAAGAACCTTATTGATCGTTTCAACCATATGAACTGGAATTCTAATCGTACGTGCTTGATCAGCGATAGCCCTTGTGATCGCCTGACGCACCCACCAAGTAGCGTAAGTAGAGAACTTAAAACCTTTTGCTGGATCAAATTTATCCACCGCCCTTAAAAGACCAGTATTTCCTTCCTGGATTAAATCAAGAAAATCAAGTCCACGTCCACCATAGCGTTTTGCAATTGAAACTACCAAACGCATATTTGCTTCGACCATTTTATCCTTGGCTTTTTTATCACCCTTAATGATTTTTTGAGCCAAGTCAGCTTCTTCTTCTGGTGTTAAAAGCGGGATCTCACCGATCTCGCGTAAATACATTCTTACTGAATCATCGGCAAAAGCGTCAACATTCTCTGCCGTAATTGCCAATTCTTCATCACTTAATGTCTCTTCTTTCTCTAGATCACTTGATTCCGGCTCATCAAAATCAAGCGCCAAATACTTTGAGTCCAAAATATCATCTTTTTTCAAGCTCATTACCATAAAGTATAATCTATTTCCGTGTTTTTTGCAAGTTAGTAATCGTTTTTAATACTTCTAAATATTCTTCAGAATCCTCATCAAGTTCAGATAATTTTATATTTAATTTTTTAATTTTCTGACGATTAATTTCCGCTAAATATCTTGCATAAAGCTCAGCCGCTTCCTTTTCAATATTAGTTTCTTTATTCTTTTCGTGTTCAGAGCTAAAAACAAGTTCTAACTCAGATAGTTTTGTCTCATCTTCTGGAATCTCCAGTGGTATTTCCGTTTTCGTTACTCCACCATAAATTTTAAGTGCCAATAATGAATCCTCAAGTTTACGAATTTTATCACTTTTAAATTCCGTCTTTGGTCTTTTGTAATACTTTCTTGTTGATTGTAAAATCTTCTTTTCTAACCTCTCACCTTTTTCACGTAACACTTTTACCTCAACTCCTAGTTTATCTGCAACTTTTTGTTCATAACTTGCTCTTTCAATTTCATCTTTCACATACCCAATCAATTTCAATGCCATATCCGAATATTTTCGTTTATCCGGCCCACTACTAAGATCAAGTTTTTCCTCATATTTGTTTAGAAGCCAATCTACCGCCGGCACACATTTCTTTACTGCTTCTTGCCAAAGCTCCGGACTTTTTTGAATTAATTCGTCTGGATCTTTAGCGCCATGGTAATCCGATATCACCATTAAATCAACACCAAGATCTCCCGCCATCATTATTGCTCGTTCAGTTGCTTTCACTCCGGCTTCATCCCCATCATATGCTAAACGAATATCAGAAGTTAAATTACTTAGTATCTTTAAATGTTGTTCAGTCATCGCCGTTCCAGAAGTCGCTACAGCTTCTTTCACTCCAGCCTGATGAGAAGAAATTACGTCCATGTTTCCTTCTACAATTACCACAAATCCATTCCGTCGAATCGATTCCTTTGCCTGATATAATCCAAATATAAACCTAGATTTATTGAATAATAAAGTCTCTGGCGTATTTAAATATTTAGGTTCTCCTTTTCCTAAAATCCGTGCCGTAAATCCAATTACATTCCCCGTCGTATCAATAAATGGAATAGTCATCCTATCCCGAAAAAGGTCGCTATGAAAACGATTGAGTAATCCTGCAGTTTCAAGTTCTTCTAAAGAATACCCGCGTTTTTTTAGTACACCAGTCAACGATTTTCCATCTACCGGAGCATAGCCAATCTTAAAATCTGCCACCGTCGCCCGATTAAGATTTCTACGATAAAACACATATTCACAAACGGATTTATTCCGTATTAAACACGCTTGATAGTATTTTGTTGCGAGCGCCAGCGCTTCCTTTGCTCTAACCTTTTTCTTTGAAACCGTCTTATCTCCACCTTGATATTTGCTAAGATCAACCCCAGCCTGGCTAGCCAGTTTTTCTAAAGCCTCCTTAAAACTAATTCCCTCAACTTCCATAACAAATGAAAAAATATCACCGCCTTTGTTTGCTGAGAAATCATGCCAGATTCCCTTCTCCGGTGATACCATAAAACTTGGCGTCTTATCAACACCCCAAGGTGAACGCCCCTTAAGGCTACGTCCAGCTCTTTTTAGCTCCACATACTGCCCCACCACATCTTCCACCGCCAGTCTGGATTTTATTTCCTCCTTCGCGTCCTGCATGTGCTATAATTATATCATACATGGACAAACAGGAATATCTTAATCGGCTCAGTGCCGACATTAGACCAGAAAAACCTGCCGGGAAATTTTCTAGAATCCTTTCTTCAAAAATATTTCTCGTCTGTCTTTTTGGATTAATTGGCCTAATCTTTATTATTATTATCGGTTCCATACTTAGCGGTCTTAAAGGAAGCCAAAAAGATAAAATCATCGCCTTTAAACTACATCTTGATAATACATCAGAAATTATGGAAAAATATCAAAAGAATATAAAATCCTCTATCTTAAGATCAAACAGCGCTTCCCTTTCTAGTATCATCTCAGATACCAATAACAGCGTCAGTAATTATCTAAAAGAAAAATATGATTTCAAGGAAAAAAATATTCCACAAAAAATTACCGATCAAGCCACACTAGAAAAAGACGAATTAGAATCCAGCCTAGCTGAAGCAAAAATTAATGGCATGCTAGACCGTACTTATGCTAATAAAATGGCATATGAAATTTCAATGTTTACAACCGAAGAAAACCAAATCTATAATTCAATTAAAGATGAGCCTTTAAAAGAAACCCTTGGAAAATCTATCAATAGCTTAAATAATTTATATCATGAGTTTAATGGATTTTTGGAAACCAAATAGTTAAAAGAAAGGACAATTATGTCAAAAGCAGAAGAGGTGGAGAATACTAAAACCAATAAAACTAAAGAAGCTCTTAAAAAAGCTCACGAAAAAAGTGGTGGTTTTAGAAAAGAATTTATCGAATTCATTAACCGTGGTTCCGTTGTTGATCTTGCAGTAGGTGTTGCCGTAGGTGGCGCTTTCACAACTATCGTTAATTCTCTAGTTAATGACATCATCATGCCAATCGTCGGCCTTATCGCTGGTGGCGTAGATTTCACAAGCCTAGCCATCCGCATTCCAAATTTCTTTGGTACCGGCGACGAAGCAGTAATTGCCTATGGCAATTTCATCCAAAACGTCATCCAATTCCTCATTATTGCTTGGGTAATCTTCATGCTCATAAAAGCCATGAACCGTCTTAACCGTCGTAAAGATAAAAAAGCTGAAGAGAAAAAAGCAACAGAAAAGAAATAATTCTTTTAAGTTAATTGATAACTTAGCCTCACAAGATCAAAAATATCATTATCGTCAAGCTGTCCAGCAGGAACGATTTCAATTCCTCCCCGCCCAAAATATCTAGATTCCATCACTGATTCATATTTTTCAGTCAAAAGCTGACCTAGTTTATTGTCACACCTAATTTCAATTGTGTTTTTATTAACCACCAGAAAAACTTTCTCGTCTTTCAAATAAAGCGTTCGCTCTTTTTCACTTTTTGTTTCAAATTCACCAATCCCATTTACTTTATAAATGTCAAATACCATTTCAGCTCCTCAATACTTCCATTAATATCATCCAATGCTCGGTGATTTTCCGGCTTCACAAATTTTTTCTTCATTGCATTTTCAAAATAGATTTTCCAAGCCGAGACATCCAACATTCTATAGTGTAGCATTTTATTTAATTCTGGCATTTCTCTTTCAATGAACTTTCTGTCCTGATGAATTGAATTACCGGTAAGATATACAGTCTTCCCAAAATTCTTTTTAATAAACTTAATCAATTCTTTTTCAACTTCCTGAATTGGCTCACCACTTTCATTCTGAGCTATTAAAGCATCCTTTGCTTCTACATTTTTCTCCCAGAACTTCCCTACCATCCGCTTTTTCATTAATTTTTCATCAACTTTTACTACTGCCTGATAAGTTGCAATCTGTTCTAATTTCATATCTGTAGCAATCGCCGCTACTTCTAAAATTTTATCCTTCTCCGGCTCAAGTCCAGTCATTTCTAAATCAACCCATAGTAAAACTGCTTTTTTCATTACATCTCCTCCGGAACTTCAATTCCTAAAATATTTAATCCATGTGTCATCGTATCAAGGTAAACTTTCACTAGTTTCCCTCTCTCATTTTCAGATTTATCTCCTTTAACCGGACAATTCTCATAAAACCTTGAAAATACTTGCGCTAATTCATATAGATAATTCGCAACTTTATGTGGTGCCATTTCTATTGCCGCACTTTTTAACACTTCACAATATTCAATCATCTTTTTCACCAAATTTCGCTCATATATATTATATATATATTCTGGTTCCTTTTTATATTCATCAAAGTCAGTCAAATTCTGTAAAATTTTCTTTGCCCGCACCGTAGAATATAAAAGATATGGACCAGAATTTCCCGTCATTTTTACCGACTCTTTTGGATCAAAAATAATATTACCACCTATGCGATATTTCAAAAATGCATATTTAATCGCTGCAAACACTATTTTATCGTCTTCAGAATTATAAGTCGATTTTAGCTCGTCTCGTACAAGTTTTATTACTTCTTCTGCCTTAAGAATATTACCTTTTCTGGATGACATCTTTACGGCGCCAGGTAATTTTACTAGACCATGAGTCAAATGCGATGTCCTTTCTACTAATTCTGGTGCATACTGCTCGATCGATTTTAAAACCACCTTCATATAATCAGTCTGCTCGTTTCCCGTTATCACAACTGATTTATCAAAATGATAATCTTGCCATTTAGTAAAAATCAAACCAACATCTTTTGTCTCATAAGTTGGTACACCTTCTTTATTGATAAATACCCTTGTATGTAAACCATATTTATCACCATCAAATATTACTGCTCCGTCAGAATACTCATAAACACCTTTTCCTAATTGCTCTTGCACCGTCTTAAATCCTAGCTCAGCTACACTAGATTCTGGATAATATTTGTCAAACTTCACACCGATCGAATCATAAAACTCGCGGAAATAATTGTAAGATAATTCTCTTCCTTTCCAATAATCCTGTGCTAACTTAGTATCATGAAGTTTTTCTGCATTAATTTTATAAATCTCTTTATTGAGTTTAGTAATTTCCTTTTTCGCGAATTCATCTTCCTCGTAAAATCTTGTACCCTCAATATAGGACTCAGAAATATCGTTAATTGTAAAATCTTTCAATTGTTTCTTTTCTAAAGCATACATTGTTTTAGCCACATGAAGCCCAACATCACCACCAAAATTCGCTCTTACTACTTTAGCGCCAGAAAACTCATATAGACGGCTAACCACATCGCCAAAAACGCTCGTATACAGATGCCCTACATGCAAAATTTTAAACGGATTTGGATCGCTAAATTCACAAATCACAGTTTTATCTGAAAAATCAGTAGAAGAAATATTCTTTCTATAATCATGAGTCAATTCTAAAACCTCATTCGTTAAGTATTCGTCTGATAAGCTAAAATTAAGAAATCCAGGAGGCGTAATCTTTGTTTCAATTTTTCCGCCTATTTCACCCGCAATCTCCATTGGTGATTTGTGCAATGTTTTAGCAAGCTTTAATGGAGCATTTGAAGAATAATCAGCATCTATTCCTTCCGGAGAAGCTGTAAGATCAAAATCAATTTCAAGATCATATAGATCTAAGATAACTCTTGCCAATTTTTCCCTAATTTCTTGCATAGACTAATTATAGCACATCTTAAGAAATCATGGTATAATAGTAAAAGTTGCGGGTATCGTATAACGGCTATTATGTATCCTTCCCAAGGATGAGATCAGGGTCCGACTCCCTGTACCCGCACCAGAAAACGAAGAAAGAGCCGAAGGCTCTTTATTTGTTTTCTGATATGGTTTAGGGGGGAGGACCCGTGGGTCCGCTCGCCGAAGGCGAATAGCGAGCG
>JAZQTT010000001.1:0-42261 GCA_045630905.1 Candidatus Nanosyncoccus sp. | reverse complement strand
AGGCAGAGGCAGGGAATAAGCTAAGCATGAAAAACGATAGCAATATAGTTATTCCTAAAAATAACAAATTGCGTGGCAATGTAAAACACACCTTTAATGCTTGTATGACCTGCATGTAATTTAATAGTATATTGTGGTTATAGATTTGTCAATAGGAAAATTTAGTGTCTTGCAATTTTTTTATGCTTATGTTAATATAGCCTTATATTATAGAAAGGTCATTTATGCCTAATGATGAAACAAACACAACAGCAACTCCAGTCGCAGAAACAAATCCTCCGGTAGAAGAACTTCCGGTAACCGCTCCAGCTGATTCTATTCCTGATCCGGTGGATAATAATACTCCTGCTCCTGCTGATGAGTCTGTAGATGATAAAAATGATAATTTCTCAATGGATAATGGATCTGCTGAATTAGCTCCTCCTCCAATTATTTATTCAGATGTAGCTGAAAAAATTAGTGCGGCACATAATGTTTTGATTGCGCTTTCTAGTGATCCATCGGTTGATGAAATTTCAACAGCGATAGGCCTTTCATTATATTTAGACAAACTAGGTAAGAGAGCCACGGCAATTTATTCTGGTTCGGCGCCAAACGCATTGGAGTTCTTAAAACCTGAGGAGACTTTTTCGCCAACTGCAGATACTTTACAAGATTTTGTGATTGCAATTAATAAGGAAAAAGCTGACCATTTAAGATATAAAATTGATGGAGATTATGTAAAGATTTTCATTACTCCTTACCGTACACGTATTGCGGAAGATGATTTAGATTTTTCTTATGGTGATTTTAATGTTGATTTAGTACTTGCATTAAATATTGCAAATGGTATTGATTTAGATGCTGCATTAAGAGAGCACGGTAGAATTATGCATGATGCAGTGGTGGTAAATGTTACAACTGGCAATCCAGGAAAATTTGGTGAAATTGAATGGAGTGATAAAACTGCAAGTTCAGTATCTGAAATGGTTGCTAGATTAATATATAGTGCAAAGAGTGAAGTAAAAATTGAAAAAGATGAAGCGACAGCGTTTTTGACTGGTATAGTAGCGGCAACAAACCGTTTTTCAAATGCTAAGACAACGCCAGAAACGATGAAGGTTGCTTCGTTATTGATGGAATCTGGGGCGAATCAACAATTGATATCGAAAAATATTACACCTGAGGTAGAAAATCAATTACATGGTATTTCACACTCATTGAATAAAAAATCATCGGAAGACGATGGGGAATCTTCCGGCGAAGGCGAAGATTCTACGTCACTAGAAATTGATCATACTAAGGAAAATAAGGCGGAAGAGAATGATAGCTCTGAAGTAGAGCCAGAAGCGGAAAAAACTGAAGAGAAGCCGGCAGAAGAGAAAGTTGAAGAAAAACCAGCAGAAGAGAAGCCGGCAGAAGAGAAGGTTGAAGAAAAACCGGCAGAGGAGAAGGTTGAAGAAAAACCGGCGGAAGAGCTAGACAATAATGGTTTATTAGATGATCTTAAGGCGGCAGAAGCAAGTTTGTCTATGGCTGGAGCTGAGGCTACACCAGATATTGGCAATCGGCCAGTTCGGGTAGAAGATGCTGATGTGGTTTTACCAAAGGTTCAGAGTCCAGATACATCAGCTGGAAATGATAATGAAAAGGTAATTGAACCTACAGCAGATTTTAGTACAGAGATTTCAAGTGACGGTAGTAATAAATATGGAAAAATGCTAGAAGATGCATTAGCTGAGGCTGGGGTTTCTGCGGACGAACCTAATCCGGCAGCAATGAATACTCCGACTGTGGCATCGACGCCAGAAATTAATGGAGTCCCAGAGATTAATTATGCTACACCAGCGGATGAAGAAATTTTACCACCACCTCCAGCACCGCCAGTAAATATGGATATGCCAACAGCAATGACGACAGAAGGATTACCATTTGTTCCTTCGATGCCAGAAACGTCGGCTGCACCAAGTACGTCAAGTGAGGCAAGTACTGCGCCAAGTGAGCCAAGTTTACCAAGTGTGTCGAGCACGCCAAGTGCATCAAACGAGCCAAGCACGCCAAATACACTAGTGACATCAACTGAACCAAGTATACAGGCTGAGCCGAGTGCTCCAAGTACACCAAATGAGTCTGGTGCGTCAAGTGAATTTAGTTTACCAAACGTTGAGAGCCCTGCAGAAAATAATGTAGCGGCTACTCCTTCTCAAAATGATCCAGGCGCATTTAAAATACCTGGAATGTAGTATATAATAATAGTAGATAATTGGAGAAAACATATGTGCGGAATTGTTGGTTATGTGGGCGAAAAAAATGCTCAAGATTTTCTAGTTTCTGGATTAAAAAGATTAGAATATAGGGGATATGACTCGGCAGGTATTGCAACTTTGGATTCGAATAATGATGTAACTTTAATTAAAGCAAAAGGAAAAATCAGTAACTTAGAAGAAAAGTTAGCAAAAGAAAAGAAAAACGATAAAATTGGGATTGGTCATACAAGATGGGCAACACATGGTGAACCTTCGGAAGTTAATGCACATCCGCATCAGGCTGGGGATATTTTCTTAGTGCATAATGGAATTATTGAAAATTACAAAGAATTAAAAAATGCGTTAGAAAAAAAGCATAGTGATCATAAGTTTACGTCTGAGACTGATTCGGAAGTTTTGGCGGCGTTAATAAATTCATTTTATGGGGATGGTAAATATCCTTTAATGAATGCAGTAGTTCAGGCTTTAAAGTTAGTGCAAGGAACTTATGGAATTGCGGTATTGTCTAGAAAGAATCCAGACGAAATAATTGTAGCACGAAGTGGTTCACCACTTGTGATTGGTGCAGGAAATAATGAGACTTTGATCGCATCAGACGCGTCGGCGTTAGTTGGACACACAAAACATGCAATTTATTTAAATGATGGCGAAGTAGCAAGAGTAACTAAGGATAGCATTGAAATTAAGACATTAAATGCAGAGCCAGTATCGGCAAAAATGGAAGAAATTGAAACTGATTTATCTGCAATCCAGAAGGGTGGGTATGAACATTTCTTATTGAAAGAAATAATGGAACAGCCAGAATCATTGAAAGAAACAATCCGTGGTAGAATTAACACGGAAGAAAGTCTTGTACACCTTGGTGGTCCGGGGTTGTCTGATAAAGAACTAAGATCAATAAAGCATTTAATAATAGTGGGATGTGGAACAGCATACCATGCTGGACTTTTAGCTTCATATTATATCGAGAAATTTACGCCTGAATTAACAGTGGAAACGGTAATTGCAAGTGAATATCGTTATCGTCAGGCTTATATTCCAAAGGATTCAGTGGCGCTAATTGTATCGCAGTCTGGTGAGACGGCAGATACGTTAGCGTGTCTACGTGAGATTAAAAAACAGGGGATAAAAACAATAGGAATTGTAAATGCGATTGGTTCGACAATTGCGAGAGAAGTAGATGGTGGAACATATGTTCACGTTGGTCCAGAAATATCCGTGGCTTCTACTAAAGCATTTACTTCGCAAGCGATTGCAATGATAATGTTTGGTTTAACGATCGCGCAGGCAAAGGGAGTGAAATCTGGAATTTTGCGTCCATTTATAAAAGAGATTGCAAGAATGCCAGAAGAGATTGAAGCGGTGCTTAGTGGTGCTAGCGAAAAAGTTAAGAAAATTGCAGAAGAGTATAAAAATTATGAACACGCGATTTATTTAGGACGTGATACTGCATATCCAGTAGCAATGGAGGGGGCATTGAAATTAAAAGAAATATCATATGTGGATGCGAATGCATATGCATTTGGAGAATTGAAACATGGACCATTGGCACTAATTGATGATAGATTCTTTGAAATTGCGTTTGTGCCAGAGGGGGAATTATATGAGAAGGCGATCTCAAATGTACAGGAAGTATTAGCAAGGGGCGGGCATTTGATTGTGGTGACAAATACTGATTTTGATCTTGAAGTAGAAGAAGTTATTAGAATTCAGGATAATCTTAAGATTTTTGCGCCGATTTTGATGAATCTGATTTCACAGCTTTTGGCATATTATATTACAGCTTTTAAAGGATATAATGTGGACCAGCCAAGAAATTTAGCAAAGTCTGTTACAGTTGAATAAAGATTAAGACTATTATATAATTAGGATATGCGGAAAAAATCCGATTTTATTCTGAGACTTTGTTTAGTAATTGGCGACGCATTAGCTTTGATTTTGTCTTTTGCTACAGCATATGCTCTAAGGGTACATGTAGACCCAAGACCATATGTTTTTGAGGCGCAATTGTCAGACTTTATATTAACGGTTCTTTTAGTAGTACCGGTGATGTTAATTATTATTGCGGCGTTAGGATTATATAAAAAGTCAGTATTTTTAGGAAGAATGTGGACGTCTGAATTTGGTAGACTATTTTTAGCGGCGATATTATCTGTGGCAGCGCTAATTGTTTATGGATTTTTTAGAGAAGAAAACCTATTCCCAGTGAGAATTATGGTTCTGACATCCGTAGTATTGTCTTTTGTGTTTTTATTTATTGAAAGATTGATTGTAAAATTTATTGTACGTCGAGCTTTTAGGCGGGAATTTGCCGCAAAAAGAGCAATTATTATTGGCAATAGTAAAAGTACTGAATACTTAGCAAATTATATTTCGTCAAATCCGGAGTCTGGATATAGGTTAGCAGGAATAGTGGCAGGGAAAAAATACATCCCAAAAGATTTAAAAGCGCATCAATATTCGTCATTAAAAGAAGCATTAAAAAAGGCAAGGGCGGATGTAATTTTTCAGACAGATGAGAAGATGACAGAATATGTTTATAGACAAACAGTGAATAGACATCTTTTATATTATTTTGTGCCGTCTGAAACAGCCTTGTCAGCACATTTGGGCGAACTGGAACTAATTGGAAATACGCCAACGGTAATGGTAATGGCGACTCCGCTGTATGGGTTTAATGCAGCGTTTAAACGAACTTTTGATTTTTGTTTTGCTCTAGTTGCAATTATTATAACGGCGATTCCGATGCTAATTACTTGGATTGTTTTGAAATTATCAGATTTTAAGAATTCACCAATTTATAAGGATGAAAGATTAACGCAGTATAACCGGAAGTTTATGTGTTATAAATTTAGATCAATGAAACCGGAGTACAGTGGTATGCCGGCAGAAGAGGCGTTTACTAAAATGGGGAAGAAAGAATTAATTGAAAAGTATAGAAAAAATGGCGACTATATGAAGAATGATCCGAGGATTACAAAGATCGGAAGATTTATCCGCAAGACTTCCATTGATGAGCTGCCGCAATTATTTAATATTTTTAAAGGTGATATTTCATTAATTGGGCCGAGAGCATTGCTACCTGGAGAATTAAGAAAATATGGTGATAGATCTTTGATTTTAATGGTGAGGTCTGGGTTAACTGGTTTTGCTCAGGTTTCTGGAAGGAGAGATATTTCATTTGAAGAGCGAAGGGCGCTGGATATTTATTATGTAAGAAACTGGTCATTGATGCTTGATCTTTCGATTTTCTTTAAGACGATCGTGACCGTTTTTAAAGGTGAAGGAGCAAAATAATGAAGGTTGCTCTGGTTTGTGATTGGCTGGTGAATGTTGGTGGTGCGGAAAAAGTCTTATTGAAATTTCATAAGATGTATCCAAAGGCACCGATTTATACTTCTAAATATGATCCAAAGGGAATTGATTGGTTTAAAGATGCAGATGTGAGGACTGGGTGGTTGCAAAAGTTCCCTTCTTGCCTTAGGAAAGTGATTGGACCATTAAGGCAGAGGTATTTTTCACATTTGGATTTATCGGAATACGATTTAATAATTTCAGTGACTGGGGCAGAGGCGAAATCTGTGAAGTCTGGTAGGAAACTTCACGAAGAAGGGAAAAAGGCTAAAAACCCGAACGGGATTCATATTTCTTTTTGTCATGTACCGACACAGTATTATTGGCAGATGTATGATGAATATATAAAAAATCCGGGATTTGGGATTTTAAACCCATTTATTAGATTAGTTTTTAGGATTATAGTGAGGCCTTTAAGAAAAGCAGATTTAAGAGCCGCGCAAAATCCGGACTACTATATTACGATTTCCGAATATGCAAAAGAGCAGATTAAAAAGTATTACGGACGAGAATCAACAGTGATTCATCCACCAGTAGAAATTAAAGATTTCCAAGTTAAGGATTGTGGAAAAGATGTGGAAAACTTTTTCGTGGTTACTTCAAGGCAGGTGAACTGGAAGAGAATAGATCTAGCTGTAAAGGCGTGTTTAATGACTCAAAGAAAACTGGTAGTGATTGGCGAAGGGCCGGAACATAAGAAATTAGTGAGGATGGCAAAGTATTCGGGGCTAGTGGAATTTTTGCCTTTGATGGGTAAGAAAGAGCTAGTTAAATACTTGGCTAGAGCAAAGGGTTATTTATTCCCAAGTATGGAACCGTTTGGAATTGCGCCGGTAGAGGCTTTAGCGGCAGGGTGTCCAGTGATTGCCTATTATGATGGTGGATCTAAAGATTATATAGATGATGGAAAAAATGGAATAATGTTTAAAGAACAGACGGCGGTGAGTTTAGCGGAGGCGATTTTAAAGTTTGATAAGAAAAAGTTTAATCGCGAAAAGATATCAAAGATGGTTTCGAAATTTGACGTCCCGCGTTTTGATAAAGAGATAAAAGACTATATAAATAAAAGGGTAAAATAAAAGGATGGTCATTTTATGAAAAGAATAGATGGGATCCGGATTTTAAGATTCTTTATTTATGCTTTGCCGGTCTGTTTGATTTTTTCATATTACCCGATTATTAGTCTTGGTAGTAGTAGTTCAATGAATTTTGAATTATCGCTGCCTTTAATTTTATTGACGCTGTTTGATATCGTTGCAATTATTATGATGATTGTGAAGAAAAAGATAGGTGTAGTTTTACGTGGATGGATGTGGCTACTTCTTCCAATTTTTGCGACGTTATCTTTAATTTGGTCATATGATAAAGTAAGAGGACTTCTAACCGTGGGAATTTTATGGTTGATATATATCGCAGGTTTTACGATTTTTGCTTTTAGAAAAGAATTATTTAATAAGGATGTTTGGCGGAAATTCTTTAAGATATTTCTAGTAGCTATGGCGGGGGCTTCGGTTTGGTGTTTTATTCAATGTATTTTGGACCTTACGGGAGTGCCGCGAGATTGTTCTCTGCTCTGTCCTGGGTGTGTGTATGGGATTTTTGGGTTCCCGCATCCAAATGGTTTTGCAGCGGAACCGCAATTCATGGGGAATTTACTTCTTGCCCCGATAATAGTTTCTTTATATTTCTTAATGCGAGGTGAAGTGTTTAATAGAAAGATGATGGCTGGGTTATTTTTCCTTTATACGATGGCGTTATTCTTAACTATGTCGCGAGGAGCAATTTATGCTTTCATAATCTCTTTAGTGGTGTTTACAGTTTTTTGGATAGTGAAAACGAAAAAATATAAAGTTTTATTAACTTGGTTGATGGTTATAGTTTCGTTTTTTGTAACTTTAAATATCCAAGGTTTAATGGCGGAAGTATCTCGAACTGATGATACTTACACTTCTGGGATGAGTAAGGTGATTAGTCAGTTGACGCTGGGAGTGATTGATCTAAAGGCTGATTCAAAGGAAGAAGAGAGAGTGAATGAGGAAATTGTGGAAGAAGAAGACGAAAAAGAAGAAGCAATTTTTAATGGGTATGTTGAAGTATCTACCAGTTCTAGGTTGGATTCTTGGAAGGGTGCACTTGAAATTTGGTCTGGCGACGTAAAGACGGCATTATTTGGAGTTGGGCTAGGTGGTGCACCGGTAGCAAGATATGAAAATGGGAAATACCATACAGCAAAAGAAATAATCAATAATGAATATATCAATATGTTGCTTGAACTTGGGCTTATCGGAATTGGTTTAATAATATTTACTGTGGTGATGGTAATAAGAATAACTTTTAAATTGAAAAATGTTGAAATGATCTTTGCACTTCTAGCAGCTTATGGGGTGTCTATGTGCTTTTTCTCGGGGTTACCAAACGTGCTTCACATCTATTTATTGATGCCGATTTTTATGATTTATGGATTGAAAAAACTTGAAAGCCTAGTCTAGTTTTAAGCGGAAGAAATTGGTGTCATAGATTTCTGCGCCGTGGTTTTGGTAAAACTTCTGAGCAATTTCACGACCATGACCACAAGTGAATTCAAGGTTTTTGCAACCTTTATTTTTAGCCCATTTTAGCATGGCGTTCCAAAGTTCGCTGCCGATGCCTTTTTCACGAACAGTGCTGTCGGTAACAAAATCTTCGAGGTAGGCATTTTTTCTGATGCCTGGCCCCATGACGATTGATAAACTGGCAATGCCGAGGATTTTACCATCTTCTTCAGCTAATAAGAGATCGTGATAGGGAGAATTGATAATCTCTTCAAACCATTCGCGCGGGATTTCGCCTTTATCTTTTTTTGAACGGGAAAGATCAATTAGAAGTTCGCGGATGCGACTTGCGATTTCTGGAGAGTATTCGTTTAGTGTAATAATTTTCATAAGGCAATTATAGCACACAATTTTTCTTTAAGTTCTTCGGCGAGAGCGGTGATTTTTTGTTCGTCATTGCCCCACATAGTAATGCGAATAAGCGGTTCGGTGCCGGAAGGACGAACAAGGATGCGACCGTCTAATTCTTTTGATAATTTATCATATTCCAATAAGAGATTTTTGACTTTTTCGGAAGTTTTAAGAGCAGTTTTTTGTTCGTCTGAAGCTGGAACATTTACGATGACTTGTGGGGATTTTTTAATAATCTTTTTTAAATCAGAAAGGGGGCGATTAGTTTCTGAAATGATCTTTGCGATTACGAGTGCGGTTAAAATGCCATCGCCAGAAGCTTCGCCTGGTAAAATAATATGGCCACTTTGTTCTCCGCCGATTGCTATATTTTTTTCTTTCATGGCGAGCGCCACATTAGAATCACCAACGGGAGTAATTTCGGTTTTTATCTGGTTTTCTTTAGCCCAGTTTAAGATACCTTGATTTGCCATGACGGTTACAGCAATAGCATCAAGATTTAGATAGTTTGCAATGATGGCAATAATTTCATCTCCGTCTACTAGTTCGCCATTTTCGTCAACACAGAGACAGCGATCACCGTCGCCATCAAAAGCTACGCCAAGGTCAAGAGTGTTTTCTTTGACGAGATTTTGTAATAGTTTAGGATGAGTACTGCCACAGTTTTTATTGATAATAGTATTGTAGTTTTGGTTGGCATTAATGAGTTCAGTTTCAGCGCCTAGATCATTAAAGATTGATTCGCCGATAACACTAGTTGCGCCATTGGCGCAGTCTATACCGATTTTTAGGGGACTTAAGTTTGTACCTTCTTTTAGGTAGGATTTTAGATGGTCGGTATAAACATAAATTGCCTCAGCATGTAGATCTTCTCTGATTGTAGGCGAGACAAGATCGTAGTTTTGTTCGGCTGATAAGGCTTTCTCGATAATTTCACGACCTTTTTCACTGAGTTTTTCACCGGAGTTTGGTCCACGTTCAAAGATTTTTATTCCGTTATCAGTGTATGGATTATGGCTAGCGGTTACATCTATGGCAAAATCAAAACCCATTTCATAAAAACAGTGGCTAATAGCAGGAGTTGGTAGGACGCCGGCAGGAGAATATTCAACGCCAAAGGATTCAAGGGCGGTTTCTAGATCGGCGAGGATCCATTCGCTAGATTCGCGGGTATCGCCAGCTAAAAATACTTTAATTTCGCTACCGGCGTATTCAACGAGTCCGTGGACTATTTTTGTGAGAAATTCTTGAGTAAATTTTTCGGCGGGCATTCTGATGCCGTCGGTGCCAAAGTATTTCATATTTTTCCTTTCGTAATGACTTTAATAGTTAGTATAATGTCTTCCTTGGAACTACCACGGGATAGATCGGCAAGAGGATAGTCAAAGCCCTGGATAATTGGGCCGGCAATAGTAAAATGAGCAAATTGTTCAAGGCTTTTATAGAGGATGTTGCCAGAGTTTAGATCTGGGCAAATCAGGACATTAGCCTCGCCAGCGATTTTTGATTCTGGGAATTTTTTCTGAGAGATTTCTTTATTAATAGCGGCGTCTAGCTGCATTTCTCCGTCTATAATCCAATCTGGATGATTTTCGCGGATTTTTTCTATGGCATAGTGAAACTTTTCTAAGTCTGGGTTTTTACCACCAGATCCGTTGGTGGAATAAGAGAGAATGGCAATTTTTGGTTGTTCGTTATAATAAGATTTAAAAGTGTTTGCAGAGTCTTCAATGATAGTGTAAAACTGTTCTTTATCTGGGTTTTTATTAACACCACCATCAGCGAGGACAAAGTGATGCTTATCATTTTCACAGACGAAACAGCTGGAAAGGTAAGAGGATTTCAGAGGTAGATGGTTTTTACAAGCAAGAAGAACGTCACGGGAGGAATAATCTAGGCCGGAAATTATAGAATCAGCTTTTTTATCTAATAATAGTTTTACTGCGGTGTTAAGATCAGGGGCGGGGAGCCACTCGATATCTGGAAAATGGCTGATAGCGGCTTCTGCAATAGGGTTTTTTAGTTCTGGAAAGACGATTTTCATATGGTTATTATAACACATATTTAGGTTTATACTCTTGATCTTTTTTCCAAAGTATTGTATAATATATAATATCATTGGCTTTGCTGTCATAGCCAAAAAAATAAACAAAAGGAGGGAAAAAAATGGCAGAGAAATTTAGAAGTATTGAGACGATTTTAACGGAACTGTTTGAGGGAAGTGACTCCGCTTTGGCAAAATATGCCAAGGTAAGGCACACTCAATATGAAATTAAGCTTTGGAGAGAGCGTGGTTTGCCGCTGCAAGATGTAGGTAGAGATGCGAAAGTCTGTTTTAGTGGGTTCCTCAGCGGGGAGACCTTAGCAGGCGCCAGGGAAGGCACGATCAAAAAAGCCTTAGAAAGGTTAGATCATGCTGTAAAGGACGGCTGCCATGGCAGATGCACTAAACTTGTGAAAGAACTGAATGAAGCTCTTGTCGATCTTGGTTTGAAGCCAGTAAAAGAAGTTGAAAAATTTCTTGATTGGCTGACTTATGCAGGGATGCCCAGAATGAATTTTGATGGGACTCCAGTTACGGAGAAACCGTACGGATTTGTTGTTGTCGCATTTTGTGATAAACAAAACCGTGAAGAATTCTGGAAGGAGCTGAAAAGTTTGCTTCAAATGGGTAGAATTGTTAGCATGCAGGATATCGAAAGGATAGTCTTGTTGAAAAGAAGGGCAGTAAAAATTAAATAATTTAAAGGGAGACGAAAGTCTCCCTTGCTTTTTTGTTAGCGGTCTTGACAAACGAGTGCCAGTTTGTTAGAATAGAGGTAGATTGGCACTCACAATGTGAGAGTGCTAGAAAAATTAAGTGAAAGTGAGGAAAGATGAGCAAAATAATTGGTATCGATCTAGGTACAACGAACAGCGCCTTTGCCTATATGGTAGCGGGTAAACCTGAGGTAATTACCAATGCAGAGGGTGATCGTACAACACCATCTGTAGTTGCGGTTACCAAAAAAGGTGAACGATTAGTAGGTAAAGTTGCACAACGTCAACGTGTAACAAACCCAAAGAATACAATTTACGGAATTAAAAGATTAATTGGCCGTAAATTTGAAGATAAAGAAGTAAAACATGATCTCGATATTTCACCATATAAAATTGTGAAAAAAGGAAATGGTGTAGCGGTTGAGATGGATGGTAAGGAATATACGCCAGAAGAGATTTCGGCGATGGTTCTGTCTAAAATCAAGGCTGATGCAGAGGCATTTCTGGGTGAGCCAGTAACTGAAGCGATTATTACAGTGCCTGCTTACTTTGATGATTCTCAGCGCCAGGCTACAAAAGATGCGGGTAAAATTGCAGGTCTTGAAGTAAAAAGGATTATCAATGAGCCAACGGCAGCAGCTTTAGCTTATGGTCTAGAATCTAAGAAAGATGAAAAGATTGTGGTATTTGACCTTGGTGGTGGTACCTTTGATGTATCTATTCTAGAGCTTGGTGATGGCGTGTTTGAAGTGATGTCTACAAATGGTGATACACACCTTGGTGGCGAGGACTTTGATAACACAATAGTAAATTTCTTGGTTGATGAGTTTAAAAAAGAATCAGGAATTGATATTAAAAAAGATGCAGCGGCAATGCAGAGAGTTAAAGATGAGGCAGAGAAGGCTAAGAAAGAGCTTTCAAGCTCAACTTCTACAGATATTAATTTGCCATTCTTGTCTGCTGATGCAGAGGGTCCAAAACACTTTGAATTTACTTTGACCCGTGCAAAGCTAGAAGAGCTTGTAAGTCCACTACTTGACCGTCTTGAAGAGCCAGTACAAAAAGCGTTGAAAGATGCTAAATTGACTACTAAAGATATCAATGAAGTAGTAATGGTTGGTGGTATGACGAGAATGCCAGCGGTGATTGAAAAGGTAAAGTCTATCTTTGGCAAGGACCCAATGCAAGGAGTTAACCCTGATGAGGTAGTTGCGGTTGGTGCAGCGATTCAAGGTGGAGTCCTTCAGGGTGATGTAAAAGATATTTTGCTTCTTGATGTTACTCCGTTAACACTTGGTATTGAAACAATGGGCGGAGTAAGAACTCCATTGATTGAGAGAAATACCACTATTCCAACTTCTAAATCTGAAGTATTCTCAACGGCAAGCGATAACCAGCCACAAGTAGAAATTCATGTACTTCAAGGTGAGCGTGAGTTTGCTAAGGATAATAAATCGCTTGGACGATTTATCCTTGATGGAATTGCTCCTGCTCCACGTGGGGTGCCGCAGATTGAGGTAACCTTTAACCTTGATGCAAACGGTATCCTGAACGTTACTGCTAAGGATAAGGGAACTGGAAAAGAACAATCTATTACGATTCAAAATTCTGGAAATATGAGTAAGGATGATATTGAAAAGGCGCAAAAAGAAGCTGAGGCACATGCCGAGGAAGATAAAAAGAAGCGCGAATCAATTGACGCAAAAAACCACCTAGAAAATGCAATTTATCAGGCTGAAAAGATGCCGGACGAGTACAAAGATAAGATTTCTGATGATGATAAGGAGACAATCAAGAAGGCAGTGGAAGAGGCAAAGAAAGTATTAAATGATGAGTCTTCGGATCAGGAAAAATATGAAGCAGCAGCGAAGGAGCTTTCCGATAAAATTATGCCAATTGGTGCTAAGATGTATCAAGAGGCGTCGAAAGATGGACCAAAGTCTGCTGATGATAAATCAGATGACAAATCTGACGAAGAACCGGTAGAAGGTGAAGTAGTAGATAAATAATTCTACACAAGAAGCCTGACTCTGTGGAGTCAGGTTTTTTGTGATATAATGATTATATTATGGCAATAGAGAGGTTAGTGGAGCCGACGTCTGGTTCAAATGATAAAGAGGAAGAACGGATTGAGATTACGTTACGTCCGCTATCTTTTGAGGAATACATTGGCCAGGAACACTTGAAGAATAATCTTAAATTGGCGATTGATGCGGTAAAAAAACGTAATGACGGAACGACTTTAGACCATGTGTTATTGTATGGACCGCCTGGGCTAGGCAAAACAACAATGGCGGGGGTGATTGCGCATGAACTTTCTGCTTCTTTTAAAGTGACGTCTGGGCCAGCGATTGAAAGAGCGGGAGACTTGGCGTCTATATTGACGAATTTGAAAGACGGTGATGTATTATTTATTGATGAGATTCATCGGTTGAGACGGGCAGTGGAAGAGGTGCTTTATTCAGCGATGGAAGATTATAAACTAGATATTGTGATTGGAAAGGGACCAGCGGCTAGGAGCGTGAGATTAGATCTTCCAAAGTTTACAGTGATTGGGGCGACTACTCGTACAGGATCTCTTGCTGGGCCACTTAGAGATAGATTTGGGATCATTCATAGATTAGAATACTATAAGGAACCGGAGATTAGACAGATTATTGATCGGACAGCGGGGATTTTAAAGACTAAAATTCAGCCGGAAGCATGTGAACTTCTGGCTACGAGGTCACGTTTAACACCTAGGATTGCAAATAGATTATTCAAACGGGTGCGAGATTATGCGGATGTAAATGGCGATGGGATTATTGATACAAAAATTGCAACAGATGCATTGTCATTGATGGAAATTGATCATTTAGGACTGGATCCGGCAGACCGGAATATGCTGAGACTAATGTATGAGAACTATGGGGATAGGCCGGTGGGACTGACGACGATAGCGGCTTTGACAGGGGATGAAGCGGCAACAATTGAAGATTTTTATGAACCGTATTTGATGCAGATGGGATTATTGGCAAGGACACCAAAAGGTCGGGTGGTGACAGAAAAAGGAAAAAAATATTTACAAAATAGATAAATTGTGCTATAATTAGAGTAATTGGGTTTTTGTTTGCCTAAAAAAGGAGCTATAATGGATGAATCTTTAGCGAAAATTCGACATGATAGGAGTAAAAAAGATTTCCCTTGGCTCCGTCTTGAAGATGGGGAATATGTTGAGTTCGCATTTAAGCGAGCAAGGATTTGCTTAGTAATGATACTGAGCGGAACTTTCTTTGCGTTAATCGCTATTTTGTTAGGATTTTTATTGATGCTGATTGGTCAGTCAATGCTAGATGAGATGGGAAAGAATTTCATTTATATCATTTTATCTGCATTACTTGCGGCAGTGGTGATTATAACAATCGTTTCCCTAAGAATTTATCGTGGAAACTGGTTATTTATTACAAATAAACGAGTAATTCAGATGTTAAGAACTTCGTTAGTGGCAAACTCAGTGAATATGATTGATCTTTCATCAATTGAAGATGCAAGTTTTAGGCAAAATGGTATTTTACAAAAGATCTTTAAATACGGGACATTGCGTCTTTCGACAGTAGGTGATGAGACTACTTATACTTTTCCATATTCTGATATTCGCCCAGAAGATTTAGAGGCAATATCAAAGCTATTATCTAGAATCAAAGAAGCAAAATTAGCAAACAAAAACAGTGCTGAATAACTACGCTTATGTTATAATATATAATATATGCGATTGGGTAAGGTATGGGCATCTTTATCACGTGTTAGGTATTCTTTTTTGGTTTTTTGTGGTATCTTTGGCTTATCACTAGTTTTTAGTTTTCTAACGACAATCAGTCTTTCTTCTGATGTGTTTGCCAATAGTTATATAATACCTGAAGAGTCGGTTAGGATGCATACTAATAATGATGTGCAGATGCATAATGAGTGCGAGGGCAGTGGCGATGACGAGGGGAGTAGTAGTGGCGGAACGTGTACTATGCCGTCTGGAGATCAAATTACTTGGATTGGGGATTCATATTCGGTAGGAGCACAGTCAATAATTGAGGAAGAATTTTCTGGAATTACTTTTGGGGGATCGGTAAATGATGATGGTTCATATATACAAAGTTGTAAATTTGTGGCGACCGATACGCAATGTAATGCAAACCCAACAAACCCTTCTGGTATCAAGGTTCTAAAAAAGATTATAGATGAAGGCGATTTGAAGCCTTATTTGGTCTTTGCGTTAGGAACGAACGGGGGATGGACGGATGATTATGTGAATCAATTTAAAGATGCAATGTCTTCAAATGATGATACTAAGGTTATTTTTGTCAATTCTAAGACTCAGAATAATAATTTTTCAGAGAGTAATAGAATTTTAAAAGGTTTAGCGGACAGCTCTGATAATTATTATTTAGCTGATTGGGCTGAGGTAGCGCAGGATGAGTGGTTTGAGGGGGATAACGATAAAGTACATCCAGTTTCAGGAGATGGGTATAAAACATGGGTAGAGATAATTAAGGATGCGATTCCGACGAATTGCTCGGCAGGTTTAGTTCCTGAGAGCGATACGGAAGCTATGGTATGGAATTATTTCGTGAGGGCCAATATTCCTGGAGTATCAGACAATCCAGCGGCGATTGCAGGAATCATGGGGAACCTTTATTTAGAATCGGGGCTTGATCCATTTATTGTGTCTAATTCGGGTTACTATGGTATTCATCAAACTAAGAATCAAGATTTTATCGATGCGGTAAATGATGCAGGGCTTGGACAGTATTGGGGGAATAGTAGTAGTGCGTCGGCGGAAGATATTAAAAAAGCGATTGAGATTGAGTTGGACTGGATTATAAATAATAATACGCGCTTCAAAAGGGGTGGAGAGGCTTATAGCTTTCTAGATAATATTGACAGAGTGAGTGAGAAGGAACCAGAGAATTATTCTGATCTGTTCTTAGTGGCGGTGGAAGGTGCGGTTGGCGCTGCTGTGCCGAGTGCGGCTCAGCCTTTGATTGACGAAGGTGCTATGGCGCTAGAAGATGAATATTTTGCGTCGGCAAATGCTGGTTCTCAACATAAGTACCAAGCGGCTGCGACTAGACGAGAGCATGCAAGAAGAATTTATGATCAATTTGCTAATTCTGGTGCGAGGCCGTCAAGAACAAACTCAAACTTTTCCTCAACTGAAGCCTTAAGTGGTAGTGGAAATGTAAAGTACGATATGGAAGATGACAATATCGAAACTTTGGCAAGATTTGCGATTTGGAAAGCAGGCAAGGATGGAACTGGATATGCAGATACGCTCTCTTCGATCTTAGATGATTTTGAGGCGAAGTTTAGTGACAAAAAAGGTGATAGCGATGAATTGATGAAATATGTGAGAGATAGAGATGACTATAAGAGTTTTAACAGAGATGTTGATGCTGATGATATAGAACCAGATTCCGAGCAATTAAGGAAGGCTAAAGAAATAATTGTTGATGGTTTAAGGACGACTAGTGCAGCACAAGAAGAAGTAGTGGGAACCAGAAGAACTGTTTCAGATGCTTGTCCTTCTCAAAGTGGAGGGGGTAGTGGTATTGGGAAAGCAGAAATTGCAAGAACGGCAGCGTTAATGTCTTGGCCGGTACAGAGTTGGCAAACAGGTGCAAGTGATTTTGAATCAGATAGGGTAGGTCAGTGTGATGGGGGTAGCGGGTACGGATGGGTTACATATGTATATAATCAACCTCCATGTATGTCGCATGCGCGAGACTTATACCAAACTGCTTGGGATGCAATGCATAGGCAGGGATATTTTGATATGACGATGGATTGTGGATTTTTTGTGGCGTCGGTACTGCATTATTTAGGTATAGCAGACGAAAGTACTACTTATAAAATGACAGGACAACCAACGATGGCTGGAAGTAGGGGGTATTACCCTGGTGATTTGAGGGAATCTGATGAATGGGAGGAAATTGAAAACCATGGCGAAAGTTCGTTGGAACCTGGTGATATATTGATTAATGACGGACATGTAATTATATATGTGGGGGCGCGGTATGGTGGTGATTATGGACATTTTGCTCATGCATCTAGAGGGACGAGAGTAGGAGAAATTGGTGGGGCTGATGCTGTAGAAAATTATCGAATATATAGGTACACTGGTGATAAATTGGATGACGCCGGAGAAGATAGCGGTGATGTTAGTGCAAATGGATTAACAAAAGCTCAGGCGGATAAGTTGGCTAATAATTATAATACAAATAAAGGTGATTGGTCAGGTTATCCGAATAATATTAAAGTAGCGCATCCTAGCAACTATTGTATTGGTGATGCTAATAATGTTTGTGCTAGCCCGTATAGTAATTGTACTTTATTTTCCGGTTTCTTTGCTGAGATGTTTTGGGGAGTGTCGCAGACGGGATGGCCTAACGGAAGTCTAGTGGTGGACAAGCTGGCTGAAATGGGATTTGAAACTGGATCTGATCCGAAGCCGTATGCTATTTTCTCAACAACATCATTTAATGGGAATGATCATACGGGTGTAGTAGTGGCAGTGGATGGTGACAAGATAGCGACTGTTGAGGCAGGATATCCAAGTTCGAATGCAGCTTGGCACGATTATGCTAGCATACGGGGTCATAATATAAAATTTGCATATCCAAAAAACATGAATCTTGTAAAACTTAAGAGGTTTATTGATCAATGATGGTTAACAGGAAAAAGAAAGCAACTATTGCGGTACTAGTGGCTTTGGTCCTAATACTAGCTTCAACCGGAATTGGGCTTTTCTTAAGATATTATTATAAAAAAGGAACTACAAAAATTGATAATTTTAGTGAATATTATTATAACGTTCCTAATGAAACTCAGAGAATTATTTCTGCAATTTTATATTCAACAATAGAAGATAACATATCAAATGAAGTGCCAAGCGAAGGGGCACTAATTAGAAATAGTGAGCCTTATTTATATAATTATAATGATGCGTATAATGGGTTATCTGGTAGATTTATTGTTGATATTCCTAAAATTCAACAGAGCTATTTGATAGAGTTTAATTACATGGAAGATCCAGACGCCTTTAATGGTGGGTACGCTGCTCTTGCTTATTGTCTAGATGAAGATGAAATGATCTATCCGGATTTTGGCTGTAAAACAAATTTACCATTTTATGTAGATAATATTACTGGGGAGACGAAGAGTGATGAATGATGATAAGAAAAAAGTTAACCCAATTATTTTAATTGCAGGTATTTTTATAGTGATTGAATTTGCGGCGATTGTGGGTGTAATAATTGGCATAATTAATCGGGGAAAAGAAAATAGCTATATCGAGACGGAAAAGGAAATGTTTTATGGGCTCGAGATAACTAATTTTAGGCAAGAGATTAAAGATATCGAGCGTAATGGGATGAAAGATATTACTTTTGCGGTGTACGATGCGGTATGGTTAAATATAGGTGAGAATAAAAATAAAATTGAGTCTTCGATTCTTGAAGGAAGCGTGGAAAAAGTTTATTATACTGATAATGATTTGCATAAACTTAGCTTTTTGATTGACGTGCCTAGTATCGATCAAGTTTTCCAAGTTGTGCATTTCTATTCTGATTCGTATGATAGTGTGCCAAAGGGGTATCGCACTATGGTTTTTTGCCCTAAAAATTCTGATTCGTGTAGGGATAGATATGCGGGAAAAGCAGAGCAGATTTTGAAAAAATTGGGATATAATTAAAGGAGATAAATGATGGATAATTTAAAGAGTATTATAAAAAATAGCCCAATGGTTGTGAAAGTATCTGTGTTTTTGTTTTTTGTTTTAGCTATTGTAATCATTATTGCTGCGATAGTTTTTTCCGTTTCTCCTTCTGTTAAGAGCAATATAGATGTAGTAGGCTTCAGCAATATAGTGGATGCTCCAAAAGCTTATCAGGATGATTTAGAGCAGAAAATTTCAAATATGATAAAAGAAAATGATTATTTTGATGATGATTTTAAGTATGAGGCGAAAATCAGAGAAGGGACTTATAAAAAAAGTGAAAAGGACAAGACGGTGACGGAAAAATTTATTGTTGATATTGATCAGTTACATTATTCTTTTGATGTAAGTATTGTGTGGCCGGAGGGGAAGAGTGTAAAGGAAGATTATAATATTTCTATTAGCTGCCCTTATTATACGGACGTAATATATACAGATACAAAATGTGTAGTTGAAACTCCGTATCAGCAAATAAAGAAGTATTTGCCGCGCTTTGGAAGAGTAGATGGAGTAAAATATGGAGTGAGTTTAGGGCAATATAATAATGAGTATTATTTGAAAGTTGAAATTAGCGCATGTGGGAATAATACTTTACTTGAGGATGCAAAAAAGGATGCTAATAAGTGGATAAAGAGTATTTATCTAGATCCAAATGACTACACTATAGAAACCGTAGATATTTGTAAGAATTAGTTACGATTATACTTGATGTAGGTATTTTCTTTTTCTAGGTTAGCTTTTAAGGTGTATTCTTTACATTTACCGTTGCTGCAATTTGCTGGCTCATAAGAATATGAGCTTTCTGGTTCGCCTAGGTTATAACCGTTTGGATCGGTCCAGAGGGCTGGGTCAATAACGGTGATGTTTTTTTCAGAAATTTGTTCAGGATAATAGCCGTTTGTTTTATAGAAGCTTTCTTCAAGAGCGTAGTACATTGCATTGATCGCAGTTTTCCTGTCTTCGTCACGTTGCATGGCGTCTATATTTGATTTTTGGACGAAGAAGAGAATAAGAAGAAGGGTAGTAAAGAAAGCTACGATAACAATTTCTATAATAGTAAAACCTTGTTTTTTCTGTTTATTAGCAAGATATTGAGTGTTCATGCTTTGATTATATCATATTTTGTGGTATACTTTAATAGTTGGTACTGTAGCTCAGTTGGTTAGAGCGTGGGACTCATAAGCCCGAGGTCGGTGGTTCGAAACCACCCAGTACCACCATTTTTTTTGTTCCAGAAAAGGTAGATGAGTCTGGAACCACCGATACTTCGTGAACGGTGGTTCGAAACCACCCAGTACCACCATTTTTTATGCTTCGGAATCCTTTACGGCATCAAGATATTTGTTTAGGTCTAGGGAGCCAAGCCATTCGATAAGTTTATCGGTGTCTTTAAGATTGATAATAATTGGGGCGCCTTCTTCTTCAATATCAAATTCTTTTACGATTTCTGGAAAAACTAGATGATATTTTTCTCTAAAATATCTATTGGTTACGGCGTAGTCATTATACAAAGGATCTTTAAACTCACGGTAAGACCAATCTTTATATTTTTCTTCATCTTTTAATAAAAGCTGAGAGAACTCATAATCAGTAATTAGATGGAGAAAATACCCTTTGCCAAAATCGGTGTTAATATCAAAATCGGGTAAACATTTTTTTAAGTTGACTTTTCCTTTTAGGAAGCTAATTGCATTATCTCTGTAATTTGGTGCAGAATGATGGAGATTTTCATCAATACTTCCTAAATCTGGAGAAACTGAGCCAAGTAAAAATGCATCTTTGTCTTTTATTTCATGCATTTCTAAATATTTATTTGCTACTGATAGATGTATTGATATTCCAGGCATAACTTTTATTTACTTGAAATAAGTTTTTTAGCGGCGAGTTTAATGGCGTAATTATAAGTGTTTGCGACGTGCGGAGCGCTGGCGAGTTCTAAGGCATTTAGATTATGGCGAATTGCAAGTGAGATTTCACCGGCCATAAGGCTAGCGTGCGGAGCAACGATAGTCGCGCCAAGTAAGCGATTAGTCTTTTTGTCGGCGAGGAGTTTAATAAAACCACTATTTAATCTATCGATTTTACTAGCTGTGAGATCACTTAAGCTGACGATGGCTTTTTTATACTTTTGGTCGCGACGAGTGAGATCATCTTCATTCATACCGATGGTAGCGATTTCTGGATATGTGTTAGTGATTCTGGCGAAACCACGATAGTTTACTGTAGATTTGTTCTTTCCAATTAAATTAGATGCAAGAATTGTGCCTTCGTATTCGGCGCGTTCTGTAGATGATTCGGCGCCGATGCAGTCACCGATTGCATAGATATTTTTAGCTGAGGTTTCAAAGTATTTATCAACGATAATGCCATTGTTATGATATTTGATGCCGGCGTTTTCAAGTCCTAGATCTAAAATTGGCTGGCTGCCGGTTGCGAGCACAATACAATCAACGCGAACCATTTTTTCGGAACTTGAATTTCTGAAAATAACGCGTTTACTAGCATCGTCTTGCTCAAGGGCAACAACTTTACAACTTGGTAAAACCATAATACCTAAGCGATCTTTAAAATAATCACTCATGGTGGCACTTACGTCTTTATCTTCACGAGGTAAAATGCGGCTAGAGGTTTCAAACAATATAACCTTTGAGCCAAGTTCTGCAAAATATTCGGCGATTTCACAGCCACTTGAACCTGCCCCAACAACGGCAACGGCTTTAGGTAAGCGGCGGGTTTTAATGGCAGTTTCTGGAGTAAGATAATTGACGTTTTCAGTACCGGAAATTTCAAGAGCTTTTAAAGTTGATCCAGTAGCAATGATAAAATGTTTGGCGGTGAATTTTTTATCGCCAACTGCTATGGTGTTTTTATCAAGAAAATTAGCGTAACCATGTAAGCAAATTATTCCAGCGTCTTCATATACTTTACGGTTATTTCCGCCAGATTCAATGATGGTTTTTAATTGACGAGCGATGATGGTTGGAAAGCTGAAAGTAAAATCTTGGTTTTTAAACTCTGGGTAGAGGTTTACTTTTAAGAAAGTATGAGAGAAATCTAGTGAAACTGCATAGGGAATATCACGAGTGTTTAGGTTTGATCCACCAAAATAGCGTCCTTCAACAAGCGCAACGCTTTTTTTAGCTTTTGCAAGATTAAGTGCAACGGCGGAGCCGGCAGGACCACTTCCAATAACTATATAATTAAAATCAAATTTACTCATCTTTATATTATTTTATCACGATTTTCGTAAACATAAGCTAAATCGGCATTATATTTTTTCAATTCTTTCAAAATAGCACGCTTTAAATCGGCTTCCGTAATTATTACTTTTGACTTTAAGGTTTTTTTAGCGTCTTTTAAAGTGCGATCGATAAAGATTTCAGCAGAGCCGATAGGAATTCTAAGACCTATGGCATCAATAATGAGGTCTTTTTTTATTTGTTCTACGTCGAAATTATTCTCTATGGTTTTCATGATAGGGCCCTAAATTGAATGATTAAAACTGCAAGTACGAGATAACAAAGGCAGAGGACAAAACGGGTAAAATTTTTATCTTTAGCACGGGTTCTTTGAAAATCAGCAAGGTTATGACCTCTTTTAAATTGCAAACGAATAATGAAAAGTGGGATAGTTGGGACAATGATATAAATAACAGTAAGAAGTGGACTAGTGAAAAATTCGGTACTCATGCGCATGAGTTCAAGGGCGGTAATGAGATAAAGTGGGAGAGTGAATAGTAATTCGCAAACAGTAGAGAAAGCACCAAGTGAAAAGGCGTCGGCTGGGGTGCTAGCCGTCTTAGCGTAATTATCTAATGAACGGGCATGTTCACGCGAGATAAATAGTCTTGAGCCAGGTCCACGACGGTAATAAAAGAAAAGACTGATAGCAGACAGGGCAAAAAGAATACCAGCAATAGCCCAATATAGAATACTGTCTAGAGGATTACTCTGGCCGATAAATAGAATATAAACTATATAATGCGCAAAAAGGAAGACGCAGGCGGCTAAAACTTCAACGCCAAGAATAAAGAAAAATGCGAGATGGGAAGCTTTATTTTTAGAATACTTACCAGAAGCGTAATGATAAAGCAGAGCAAAAACACCGGGCGAAAGTTGTAAAGAGCCCATAATAACCATAGCCAAAATAACGATTCCCAAAGAGGTGAAAACGCTCATGTTTAGATTATATCATAGAAAGGGTTGTTTTGATAGGCTGGGAGTGATAGGTTTTTTGTATGAAAAAAGTGATTTTAGGTTTAATACTGGCTTTCATTTCTGCGATTTGTATTAATTGGAACGTTCATGCTGAGAGTCCTGATATTTATATAAAAGCAGTTAACCCTGGATATACTATAGACGGAAAAAATAATGTTGGAGAAATGATTGAAATTGGCAGGAAAAACTCTGACACTTTATTATCGCTCGCCGGCTTCACTGTCAGCTATACTAATTCAAGCGGGAACACTTCAACGCTGTTTGAATTTCCCGAGAACAGTTGGATGGCTGGTGAGAGTATCCTCCTACGGCTGGCTAGCTCGCCTGGTAGTGAGCTAGCCGCTGCGGTGTATACTAAGACACTAGCTTTTAGTGCAGGGATTAGTTTAATGAATGGGGAAGAGGTGGTGGACGAGGTTTGTTGGACAGGAAAGGCGGGTTGTTATGCTGCGTTTAAATCTTCTAGTCCAACGACACTAATTAGGGATCTAGAAAAGAATGATTTTGTTCACGTGGAAATATATGAACCAAGATTTAATGAGAAAGATTATTATGTAGAATTTGCAAAAGACGAGGAAGGCTATGGAAAAGTTGCTAGTCAATGTAAGGGTGTGCAGTTTTCGGAACTTTTAAGTTACTATGAAACAAGTAAAAATGAACAATTTATTGAACTTAAAAATGTAAATGCTGAGCAGGTTTTACTTGATGGATGTATGATTCGTTATAAAAATAAAAACCATGTTTTAAGTGGCGTAATTAAGGCAGATGAATATTTTGTTTATTATCCTACAGGCTTTAATTTAACAAAAAATCCGGTAAATGAAAATGTTATTGAGCTAATTGATACGGACGGAATGGTGGTAGATAGATTAAAATATCCAAATGGACAGAGAAAGGGTGCGGCATATGCGTTTATTGGCTATGATGAAATTGGTGAGGAAATTTGGCGAGTGACTTATGCGCCTACGCCCGGAGCACCAAATAATTATCAGGAATTTAAAAGTTGCGAAGTGGGAAAAGTAATAAATGAGGCGACGGGAAATTGTGTAAAAGCTACTAAAGTATCAGCTAAAGTTTGCAAGGAAGGGCAATATTTGAATATACTTACTGGGCGTTGTAAAAACTATGAAATCAAGAAAGATAAAACTTGTAAAGAGGGGTATTATTTAAATCCGGAGACTGGCAGATGCCGGAAAATTATTGAGAATAAGGGTGCAGATTATGATTTAAAACCAGAAGAATTTACAGAAGAATCTTCGTTTGTGGCGCTTTATATAATACTAGGCGTAGTTCTACTAGGTTTAATATATGTAATATATGAATTTAGGACTGAGATTGCGAAGCTTTGGCGTAAAGTTTTTCGACGAGTTCGTTAAAGACTTGTTCGCGGGATTGATCGCCATTTACTTCAATTAAAAGACCTAAGTTATTGTAGCTTTGTAAGACTGGAAGGGTTTTTTCACGAAATTCTTTAAGGCGGTTGTTGAAGGTTTCTAGGTCTTTATCGTCATCACGTTCTCCGCGATCATTCAGTGTTTTAGACTCATTAAACCGTTTTTCTACGTCGGCTTCGGAAATGTTTAGTATTATTGCAGCTTTAATGTCATGTCCTGCACTTGCGGCGACGGACATAACTTCAGTTTCTTCGCCGGACCAGCGGCCAATTGAAGAAAGGATGAGAGGATATTTAAAAAGATCTTGGCGTTCAAAATAAGGAAGGACCCATTTATAGAACAAATTAGTAGGAAGGAGGGAACCATTTTGGGTGTATTTCTGTCTGGTTTCCTTTTCCATAGCACGGATAATTAATCCAGAAGAGAGAAATTTAGCATCTAGGGCTTCGGCTAGTTTGATGCCTTGAGTATCTTTGCCGGACATTGGAAGGCCAAAAATGTTGATGCTTCCGGTTCCAAGCCAAGTTTTAATAGTGTCGATTTTTTCTTCAAAAGTCTTAGGTTCTGTCATGTTTATATGATAACACAAAATAGAAAAAAATGTCCCCCGGCAGCACAACATTGAGTCAGCCACCGGGGGAAACGAGGAATATATATAAAAGAAATGGTTTGCACTATTATTTCCGGCGGATTATATCCGCAGGATTAATTGAATAGTGCTCACCTATTCTTTCTGCAACATCTGGTCTGATGATATATTTTTTTTCATTTTTCCATTTTCTATCATCTACCAGAAATGTTCCTACTTCGAAATCGCGATCAGGGAATTCAATTCTCACTATTGCAGCGTGCTCGAAGTAGTAGATTACGTACGGCCATTTGTCTGAAAATTCATCATAATTTTCAAAACAACCATACTTTTTTGGGGTTTTGGGCGGAATTTTTTCATGCGCCTTCATAAGTATTTCATCTACTATGATCCCATTTGCTACTACAGTTTTATTCATATAAACCTCCTTAAATGTGCGACGACTTACTCTTGGTAGAGGTCGCCCCCCTTTTGTTATTTGTAAATTCCAGGTATTACCATAGAATTTACAGGATTTTATTATTATACCATATTTTTAAAGAATTGGTAGGGGTTTTTAGGATGATGTTGGCACTCTTTACTTTTTAGTGCTAATTTTGTATAATATAGTTATGGAAATTACCGAAAGGCAAAAACAAATACTCTGTCAGATTATTGAGGAGTATGCCGAAACGGCGTCGCCAGTTGGTAGTATGACGATGGCAAAACTTTTTGGTGTTTCACCAGCGACAATTAGGGCTGAAATGGCGAGGTTGGAGGCGTTTGGTCTGATTGCGCAGCCACATACTTCGGCAGGTAGAGTGCCGACGGATGCTGGGTATCGTTTTTATGTAAATAATTTAGAAGATAATAAATCGGATTTTTCTTATGTGGTTCCGGCATCGGATGAGCGGTCAGTGGAAGAGGAAAGATTTGAACGAGGACTTCATGCACTGGAAAGAAGAGTGATGTCACAGTCACGTGCAGATGCAGCAATCAGAGGAGCGGTAGATTCTTTAGTGGAATTAACTGGTAATCTAGGGCTTGCTACGATTGATGGTCAACTATATTTATCAGGAATTTCTCGGTTGTTTACACAGCCGGAATTTGTAGATACTAGGAGAGTGCAAGCGGTAGCGGAACTTTTGGACAATTTGGAGCCATGGTTAAGAGAAGCTGCGCCAGGTGAAGCATTGAATATCTTCATTGGACAAGAAAATCCAATTGGAAAAAACTCAAAGGTTTCTTTAATAATTTCAAAATTTAGATCACCGTTTTCAGATAGAAGCTATATTGGAGTTTTAGGGCCGACTAGGCAAAACTACGCAAGAGTAATGAAACTAGTTAAACATGCAGGGTTGATGTTAGAAGAAGTTTTATAAGGAGGAAAAATGAAAAAGGAAAATAAAAGCGAAGATCAAATTAAAGAATTGACGGCTGATTTACAGAGAACGAGAGCAGATTTTGAAAACTTCCGTAAACAGGTTGATCTCCAAAAAGAGAACGAAAAGAAAGCCGCAAAATTGGCTACGGTCTACAAACTTTTACCATTGCTTGATGATTTGGATCGGGCAATATCTAGTTATACTGAGTTAAAACCACTGGAGGGATCTCTTAGTAAAACATTGAAGGAACTAGATTTAATAAAAATTGAGGCAAAAGAAGGAACGGAATTTAACCCGGATCTACATGATGCAATTATGGCAGAGGGGGATGGTGAAAAAGAGGTAATTGGCGAAGTGCTCAGGCCAGGGTATTATTATAACGGAGAAGTACTAAGGCCAGCCATGGTTAAAGTTAAAAAAATATGATATAATTTATTTTAATTAGAGAAAGGAATTTCAAAATGGCTGAATACAAGTTGAAACTTAAAGAACGTGAAATAACCGGCAAAAAAGCTAAAAGCTTGAGAGCTGAGGGAATGATCCCATCGGTGATTTATGGTGGTAAGGAACCAATTCTATTAGCCTCAGAATATGTAGCGACTGAAAAGGTCTTAGAGAAGGCTGGATATCACTCACCAATTGATCTTGATATTGATGGTAAGAAAAAAATGGCAATTGTAAAAGATGTGCATATTAACCCAGTTTCTAGAAGAATCATTAACGTTGAATTCCAAGCTATTTCAGCGAAGGAAGTTGTAGAAGCAACAACACCTATTGTAATTATTAACTTTGAAGCTTCAGAGGCAGCAAAAACTTATCATTTTGCATTGAATCAATCTATTGAAGAAATTGATGTTAAGGCTAAACCAGCTGATTTGCCTAAGGAACTGACGATTGATGCTGGTGAAATGAAAGAAGTTGAAGATAAGCTAACGATTGCAAATATTAAATTGCCAGAAGGTGTGGTATTCGCAGATAAGGAACTTAATCCAGAACAAGTTGTAGCATCGCTTTATGATCCAGCGGCGGAAGCAGAAAAACGTGAAGCAGAAGTAGCGGAAGAGGCGGAAGCAGTTGAAGCCGAAGCTGAAGCTGCTCCTGAAGAAGAGACTAAAGAAGACGCTTCTGAAAATAACGAAGAATAAACACATAAAAAACCCTTTCAGGACACGCTCCGGGCCGCTCTGGCCAAGTCTTTATGGTCCTGAAAGTGTTTTTTATGTGTTAGCCTTGAGGCGGTTTTCAAGAGCAGCTTGGGCAGCTTCGGTATTAGCGTTGTTTCCTTGCCAGGCGTTAAGGGCTGGTTCTTGGAGTGCGCGAGCGAAGCTGAAAGTTACAGGCCAAGGGAAAGGACCTTGGTTTCTGATTTCAGTAAGGTTTTCTGTGGCTTGTTCTGGGGTTTGGCCACCAGAGAGGAAAACTACTCCAGCTAGTTCGGATGGAACATGGGCTTTTAAGACTTCCGCAGTTTTAATTCCAACTTCCTGAGGGGTGGAGGCGGGTTGGTAATTTTTACCTGCTATAATCATGTTAACTTTAAGAATACAAGCGCGTAAGTTAACGCCGAATTCAGATAGTTTCATAAAGAGAGTATCAAGGATTTTCCCAGTTATTTCAGCGGATTGATCAAGCGAATAGTTGCCATCATAGACGACTTCTGGTTCAACTATTGGTACAAGACCGGCGGATTGACATTCTTTAGCGTATGCGGCAAGGATTCTACAGTTTTCTTCAATAGCGGTTTCAGATGGAGTGATAATGCCACCTTGATCTGTTAAGTTTACTTCAAAAGCGGCGCGCCATTTAGCAAAGCGAAGCCCCATGATGTAATACTCTCTTAAGCGGGCTCCGAGATCTTCTAGACCTTTAGTATAAGTTTCGGAAGAATCAGGGAAGTTTTCTAGGCCTTGATCAACTTTTATGCCTGGGATAATGCGGCGGGAAGTAAGAAAATCTACGAAGTTTTGGCCGTTATCGGCAAAACTGCGAGCGGTTTCATCGAAGAGAATAACGCCATTTACGTATTGGTCTAGATTTGGAGTAGTAAAGAGAACATTGCGATAATCGCGACGGTTTTCATAGGTATCCTCAATGCCGAGTTGTTCAAATTTTTTGTGGATATTTCCGCCTGATTCATCTGCAGCGAGGATACCTTTAGGAGGAAGAACGAGATTTTTAGCGATAAGTTCGAGATTATCAGATGGATTGAAGTTTTCTGCGATAGATTGAAGTTCGGAGAGATCTAGGGTGGAATCTAGTTTTGAGTTCTCTAGATTGATGCGGGCAAGACGGAGGCTGTCTTCCACGGAAAAACCAAGAATGAAACCGCCAAGAATGGTGGCTGAAGCGATGGAATAGGCAGAAAGATGAGTGAGAAGATCAATGCGTTCTACCGAGATTGGTTCGGTGAGGTTTTGATAAGCAAATTGATTTTCAGATATACAGATGATCTTAGAAGGGTCAATAGAGCTTAACAGAGTGTCTTTATAATCTGTTCCTTCGTAGAAAATTAGGCTAGCGCGGGGGATAAGGGAATTTAACTCTTTATTATTGAGATTACGGAGATAAAGAACAAGTTTAGTGCTGGTAGAAATATCAAGATAAGCGCTAACTCTGGAAGCTGCTTGATGATCAAGTTCGGCAGAGCGGTCTATATAGAGGTAATTATAGATGTCTGCGGGAGAATCAAAAGAGGTGGTTTTAAAACTTGATGGGGTGAGATAACTGATTTGACCATCAGAAGTCAAGATATAACGATGTACTTCAGGTGATTGATCTATAATTAGACCATCATCGGTGGATTTAAGATTAGAATTAGCGATTGTGGCGGAAAGGCCAATTTTTGATAGAGTTTCTAGAGAGACAGCGGCGCCACCGAGGCTACTATGGCGATGGAAAAAATGATGTTCACTAGCGTTGAAGCTGATATCGAGCCATTTGGTATTGTTTTTATCTAATTCAAAACGTTCGGTACGGTCGTCTAGACTAAGATAAACGTCTTTTAAGACATTGCCCACTATCAAAATATCCATTACCTTATTATAACATGTTTTTTGTTTACTATGATATAATTACATCTTGCGTGGGACACTTGGCGTGATATAATAGGAAATATATGAAAAGTTATATTGTGGGCAACTGGAAATTAAACTTTACGGTGGGAGAATCTTCAATTTATCTACATAAATTGCAGAAAGCTTTGCCGAATTACAGAGATATTGAGGTCATTATTGCGCCTCCAACGATTGCCTTGCAACCATTATCTTTACAGATTGATAGGCATAAGATGAAATTAGCGGCGCAGAATGCTTTTTATCGTGATTATGGTGCATTTACAGGGGAAACAGCGTTTTCACAGTTAAGAGGAATAGCTGATTATGCAATTATTGGCCATTCAGAGCGACGCTATATTTTTAGAGAAGACGATAAAATGATTATGAAAAAAGTTGCAGCAGCGATTAGAAATAAGGTTACGCCAATTCTATGTATTGGGGAGACTGAGAGCGAAAGAGCTTTTGGTGAGACGGCAGATGTGATTCGTGATCAATTAAGTGGAGGACTCTCTGAGATAGGGGATGATGATATTGAGAAAGTAATTATTGCCTATGAGCCAGTTTGGGCGATTTCTTCTACTAAGGCGGCAAAACTAGCATCTCCTGATGAAATTGGAGAGGCAGTAAAACTAATTAGAGAGAGTTTGAAAGAAACCTATGGGGAGAAAAAAGCAGAGAAAGTGCCGGTATTATTTGGCGGAAGCGTAAACCCGTCTAATGCGGGGGCATATTTAACGATTCCTGGGGTGAATGGACTTCTTATGGGGGGCGCAAGTTTGATTCTAAGTGAATTTACTGATATAATTGAGATAGCTAAAAGAGTTAAATCATGAATAGAAAATACATAGATTTTGTGCCGACGAAGAAGAACGTGGTGCCTGGTGGTAATTCAGTGCCTGGGAGAGTGGCGCGCGAAACAAGGGTAGTACAAAGAACACGGGTAGTTTACAGAGAAGTACCTAGAGAACCAGAAGTGATAGCGGAAAAAAGACCTGTGGTTCAGGCGCCGCCTAGGGTGGTGCAGGCTGCAAGGCCAAGTGTTTCTGCGAGTGGATTTTCGATAAAAAATGAGCCTAGACTCGGCGTAATTGAGGATTTACAACCTAAGTTTATTAAAACTGAGGTAGAGAAGAGGCCATTGTCTGATGGTAGATTAGTGGATAGGCCTGGAATAGCAGAGGCTAAAGCGAAAAAAGTTGGCTTAAGAAGAAGAATGAGACCTGTGGAAAAACCTGTTGAAAACTCTGGGGATAACTCGGTGGAAAAAACTGTGGAAAGTTTGAAAATCGAACAGAAAAAACAGGTCTATCAGATGCCAAAGAATCCATTTATTAATCAAGATAAGGTGGAGAAGAGGCCATTATCTAAGAATGTTTATTATCGTTCTGGGACTCCAGCACATAATGTTGTTCAAGCGAAAGAAGAGCCAAAGGGTACAGTGGCAATTATTGAGAAGCCAAAGAAGGAAGCTCATACGAGCTTAATTGTGACAATTATTATTACGATTATTCTAGGGGCAGCAGCTGGTACAATAGCGTTTTTGCTCTTGCCGAAATAGGGGAATGTGGTATAATTAATTGGGAATATGGTGGGATTAGCTCAGATGGTTAGAGCGTCTGATTGTGGTCCAGAAGGTCGTCGGTTCGATCCCGATATCCCACCCCATACAATTGTTCCAGAAAAGTGTATCGAGTTGGGAACCGATGCGTCCCAAGGGGCATACGGTTCGATCCCGATATCCCACCCCATACAATTGAAATAGTTTATAGTTTTAAAATTTATCTAAGGTAAAAATCTAAAAAAATAATTTGTTGGAATCCTTCCGGTATTTCAGTACCGGCTTTCTATCACTATTTTTTTAGATTTTTAGCCTAGAAATGATAAATTTTAAAATTATAAACTATTTTTTATGCAATGAGGCATGATATAATGAAAATAGTAATGTTTAATTGAGGTAATTCTTTATGCAATGTAAAAAATGTGGGGCATTGTTACAAAGTACAGATACTGTTTGTAATCAATGCGGTGAACCAGTTGTTAATAGCCAAGGTGAGGTTAGTGGTCAGCCTTCGGTCGTGCAGGCGGCGGCTCCGGTTCAGGCGGCTGCTCCTACACAGATGCCTACCCCTGTTCAGACGTTTGCGCCTGAGCCTGAGGTTAAGCCTAAGTCTAAAAAGACACTCTTTATAATCCTTGCTATTGCGCTTGGGGCAGTTATTTTAGGAATTATTGTATTTGTAATAATTTTCCAGGTGATATCTGCTAGTTCAAATAAGCTGGTTTGCGAATCCGATAGAGGCAATATTACCATTTTATACAATGATGATGGGATTGTTGGGTACGAAGCGACTAATATTTCCTTCAATCTTGATGATCAAAAGGAATACGCTAAGAAGATTGGTATAGAGTCTTATATAGATTATTTCAATCAGTATTTCACTTCTCATTCTACGGGGGTATGCAAGAAAAATGGTGTAGAAATGGCAAAGAGTAGCTTAGGATTAGATAATCCTGATGAAAAGGTGATTGGTAGCGAAGCATATGGATATGTAACAGTGCCAAATAGTTGGGTGAGATTTCAGGATTTAGATGGGAATGATTCAATTCAATTTACGGATGGGGGCGGTAATATTATCACTTTAAATGTAGTAAATGGGACGGGGACCGCTAAAGAATATGCTTCAAACTTTATGAGTGACAGCCAAAATTCCAGTGAAGTAACAGGGGTGACTGGTGCGACGGTGACGATTGGTGAAAATGATAAATATACTGCTTATCAGGTTTATATGTATTATCCAAGTGATAATGTATATTTGATAACCTATTGGTTTGAAGCGGAGGATGGAAAAGTACATTATATTTCATTAGAGGGGCCGGATAACGTTGACGAATTCTTATCTATTCCAAAAAGCTTTAGTCTTAACAAATAACAACTAATAAAAGAAAGGAAAAAATGAAAAAAGAGAATACTAGAGAAAGAGCATCTTTAATATTAGGAATTATCGCTGCGGTTTTTGCCTTTTTTGGGATTATGATGCTAATATCCTATTTTGTATCTGTAGAATACCAGAATAATTCGGGGGCATTTTATAATCAAACTGGCCCGAATGTTTTAATGATGGTTCTTCATGAAGCCTTTTCTATGATGGGTATAGTCTTTTCTCAGATAGCGGTTTATGTATGCACAGGGATAGCAATTGGTTGTGGGGTTAGCGCACTTATATTAGGTTTTATAAAACCGGCAAAGGGGAAAAAATTTAAAGCCGGCCGGATTCTAGGTTGTATAGCGGTGGTGGTTGGTATTTCTTCTTTAGCGCCAGTAATTGTCAATAGTATTAGTAGTAAAACAGATTATGGTTATGGTTTAAAGAGAGATGATGATTTTTCTACAACTGGGCATTCTTATATGAAACCAAAAAAGGTTGAAGATATTGATTATGTGAAAATAGAATTTGGAGAAGACGGAAGAGAAGGATTATATATTACCGAAGATGGAGTTTATTATCATAAATATGACGAAGATGGTAATTATGCGGATTTTCATGAAGTAGAGACTGATGATGGTGCAAGAATGATTGCATATGCATTCAATAATTATTTACGTTATTTAGATAAGTATTCTGTGCCTTATGATGTAGATTGGTCATTAGAAATAGGGGGAGCAGGTTACTCTTGTGCTATATATGGGTATGGTGAATATCCGGATTGGTTTAAGGTATTATTAGATTATTATCAATACTAAGATTATTTATGTGTGGCGTGAGATGGGTCTTTTTCTAGAGGGTGGTGGTGATGAGAAGAGATCTTAGGGAAAATAAATTCAAGACCGATTTTAATAATGACAACAGATATGATTAGGCTAATGTAGGCCTCGATATCGATATTTGTGATAAGATAAAAAACGGCTGAAAAGAGGACGGCGATAGAAATCCAGGTGTCATTCATGGTTTCAGCGCCAGAGGCGGTAAGGACGGAAGAATGGTGCTTTTTTCCTCCCCGTTTTAGGTAAATTGCTAAGGCAAATTTTAGGATAATTGAGGCAATTAAAACGATTATAACAGGGGCGGAATAATCTGGGGATTCTGGTTCGATAATTTTTTCAATTGATTCAACGATAATGTGAATACCGGCGGCGATAATGATAAGAGCGATGATGACTGTGGTGATTCGCTCAATCTTATTACGGTGATCGCTGAGCTTATGGTGACTAGCGAGTTTTTCACTAATAATGATTAAAAAGCCAGAGACGGAATCGATAAAACTATGGAGCGCATCGGAGGTAATAGCAAGAGAACCAGAGATAAGCCCAACAATAATATTGATAATACCAAGAAAAAAGTTGGTGACAATAAAAAGAAAGCCGGATTTTACGATAATTTTACTGCGGTCTTTAGGGGTATTTTCTGATTTTTGTTCCATACTCATGATAATTTCTTTAATTTTATTTTAGCATATTTTTGGTATAATTAGGGTAAGGAAAGGAGAGAAGATGTTTAATTTAGAAAACAGAGTGGCGGTGATATCAGGGGCGTCTAGTGGGCTAGGGCAACAGATGGCGCTGGCGCTAGCAAGGCAAGGGGCGTCTTTAGCGATTTTAGCTAGAAGAATTGAGAGATTAGAAGAATTTAAACCAAAGTTATTAGAGGCGGGGGCAAAAGAAGTTTTAGCGGTTAAATGTGATGTAACTTTAACGGAAGAGGTGAATGCGGCGGCAAAAGAGGTGGAAGAGAAATTTGGCAAGGTGGATATTTTAGTTAACTGTGCAGGATCGTCTAAGGATAAGGGGGTGATTGAGATGACGGATGAGGAATGGGATTTTACGATTGCAACGGATGAAACGAGCGTATTTAAGATGACGAGGGCCTTTGCGGCGATCATGAAGAAAAATAACTACGGGCGAATCATTAATATTGCCTCGATGTACGGGTTGGTTGGAAATACAGAGATTCATACGGTGGCTTACCATGCTTCTAAAGGGGCGGTGGTGAACTTTACGAGGGCAGTGGCGGCGGAGCTAGCTACATCTGGAATTACTTGTAATGCAATTTGTCCAGGGTATTTTGAGACAGAACTAACTAAGGAAGTTTTAGATTCACCAAGATTTCAGGAGTTTGCAAAGACGCATGTACCGATGGAAAGATATGGAAAACCAGGGGAATTGGACGCTGCGGTAGTATTCTTAGCTTCTGAAGAGGCATCTTATGTGACGGGGCTAATTATGCCGGTTGATGGTGGTTACACTTGTATCTAAATTAATAAAGGAGGAAACATGAAAACCAAATATAGCGGAACAAAAACAGAGGAAAACTTAAAGGCAGCGTTTGCTGGGGAAAGCCAAGCGCGGAATAAGTATGACTTCTTTGCTTCAAAGGCTAAAAAGGATGGTTTTGAGCAGATAGCGGCGATTTTTGCCGAGACAGCATCAAATGAAAAAGAGCACGCAAAAATGTGGTACAAGGAACTACATAATGGGGTAGTGGAAGATACGCCGGTGAATTTAGAAGCGGCAGCCGACGGAGAAAACTACGAATGGACGGATATGTATAAAGGATTTGCGGAGACAGCGCGTGAAGAAGGTTTTGAAGAGCTGGCGGTGAAATTTGAAGAGGTGGCGGCGATTGAAAAACACCATGAAGAAAGATATAGGAAGTTACTTGAAAACGTGAATGATAAGAAGGTGTTTTCTAAGGATGGGGATGTGATTTGGGTTTGTAGAAACTGTGGTCACATTGTGATAGGGAAGGATGCGCCAGAAGTTTGTCCGGTTTGCGATCATCCGCAGGCGTATTTTGAAATAAAAGCAGAGAATTATTAGAATCTTCATCTGGTTTATTGAGGTAATGTTTTATAGTAGTTGTTTGTGTTTTTAATTTCTGGTTTTATTATTGACAAAAATGATTTAGTATGCTATAATCTGATCAGAAGTGATTTTGAATTTTGTTGCTTAACAAAGTTAAGTTTTAATAAAAGGCAAAATCCGACTGAATTTATATTCTCAATGGTCGGATTTGCCGGCCATTGTTTTCATATATCCAAAAATTTAAAAGGGGGTCATAGGTATGACGAAGGACGACAAGTTTAAAAAAATGGCAGGCGTTGTTTCTGCTGATGAAGAAGAAGGAGGAAAGAAAACAATGGATCCAAAGAAGGAATTCCTGACAAAGGAAGATGCGGAAAAGATGAACAAAGAACTTGAAAAAAGACTCGTGACTTCTCTCACCGATCATATTTCCAAAGGGAATAAAACAGCTGAAGAGGCTTTAGCAAAAAAATTTGAGCAGCTTCAGAAGGACTACGAAGTCCTTTTTGAAGAGTTGAAAGGTCTTAAGGGTCGTAGTTCATATCTTGATCCGGAGGAACTGAGGGCTTATAATGAAAACTTAGAAAAAATTTATGCCTTCTATATCGAAAACGAAAAGCTTAAAGAAAAGGATAGTCAGCTTCATAAGCTGGATATCCAGCTTGGTAAAATGTGAAATTGAAATCATGAAATCACTTAGTAAATTAATCCGGCATTTATGCCGGATTAATTTTGTTGTGAGATTTTTAAAAATAGCGAAAATAACAGAGGAAAATTTTAAATTAGACATAAGCGGAAAAGATGTTGTTAATATTGACAAAATAGGGAAAGTGTGATACAATGTAATCAGTCTGAGTTTTAAGGAGTTTTTAAGGCAATGAAGACCCTTAACAACCGAATCATCTCAGATTTCAATGAAATCTGAGTAATCAGTTACTGCCTGTTTGTAGTAGCAAAGACACACCCCCATAACTAGTAACGATATAGTAGTTTATGGAGGCGTGTTTTGCCTCCGACAAATAGAAAGGATGGTGAAAACTATGTTTTCAACAATTTTCCAAATTTTGTGGATTGTATTTTGTATAATCCTCCCAATTTTGGTAACTGCAACTGCCATCAATTATATGAATGGCGGGGAATTTAGGGCAAAGGAAGCCGACGGAACAAAGAAGAAAGGGCTAAAATCCTTTACTTGTTTTAAGTATTTAGATACTAAAGGATGGGTGGCCGCAATTATCTTTGGCCTAATTGTTATGGTTTCGACTTCTGCTCTGTCTCTTTGCGAAGGGAGATTAAATGAAGGCGACTTAACATTGTCTTGGACGTTCTTTATTTTTTTCATCCTAATAATGCCAGTACCGGCAGCATATTATGTATGGCAATTATATGAAGGTGAAAACTTCATGGGCAATTTTGGTAAGCCTATTTTACCGCTTATAATCGTAGATGTACCGATTTTTTGGGGAGCTTGTGCTTCATCTGGGTACATTGTATCATGCTATGAATCTACAAGATTCTATGCTGTTGTGACGGATGCATTAATACTGTTTCCATGGATAACTCTGGTTGGAGTTTTATGTATTGTCTTTCTTGGACGGTGGCAATATTTCCTTAGTGATTATTGCAAGAGTGAACCCTATAATCAGCAATATGATGATGGGGTCTCGGAAAGTAAGAGGCATAATAAATGGGGCAGACATTGGACAGTGTTTGGAGCGTTCATGATGGTGCTCATAATCCTTATTGGAGTTGTATTTGCTAATGTTGGGAAAGATAACATTCCGAAGGATCCAAGCTCCTCACAATTGCCGTCCGGGTCATTGACACTTAATACTCCGGTAACAGGTGCTGGTGACGGTGCAGATGAAAAAGGCAAAGATGATTTGTCCGAAAAACCTATCAAAGGTTGGGCAGTTTATTCCTGTCAGGATGCAAAAACAAAACCTGACGAGTATGGGGTAAACCCTGACCCGAAAAATGAATGGGAATCGGGCGAAGAAGCTTGGGAAAAACTTAAGACAGTATCGAGGGGAGACCCTTTGATCGGAGTTTCAACAATTTATTATAATGACTGTAGTACTGGGAACAGATATTTAACAGAGTTTTATAATAAATTTTCCGATGATACGGACGCAATTAACTCGGCTATATATTATTATGCTCATTATGGTGATAATAAGTATAATAACAAAAATTATGTCGAGTTACTTGATGAAGTATTCTCATGGATCGAGGACCACGATCCCAAGTTCGAAATTATGACTGGGTACCAGCTGAAGGAGGCTGGGATTCTTGTCAAAGACCAATTATATGCGAATAAAAGATCGCATATGAAGGACGAACAGGGATTGGAGGTTGCCAATGCAATTGTTTATGATTGCGGGGCTGCGAAACTTAGCGAGCGGTATCTTGTTTGTACCTATAAGATTAAAAATAGGAAAATAATCGAGATATGGCACATTGCTTGTTGTTTCCAACCATGCAACGTGAGTAAAATAATGCGCGTCACTGTGCAGCCGAGGCCGGAAGATAATAAAGGTGGGTCCGATATTGACCCAGTGAATCCGGAGCCTGTTACGGAGCCTGAGACGACCGATATCAATTCGGTAAATCCGAATTATGATAAAGATGCATCAAAAGGCGAAAGAGACAAAGGAAATAACCCTGGTGATGGCACAGGCGAAGAAAGTAGCGACGGATATGATGCTCAAAAATCAAAGAAGCAAGAGCAAAATAATTATTCGTCGATACAAGGGCATGACCAGATTGTGAATGATTATAAGCAAGAAAACGATAATCATAAAGGAGCTGGTGATTCAAATACCCCGTCTATTGACGGCCGTAAAGATTTTACGGATAATGACACTACTGGCAGAACTGACATAACGCCGGTAAATCCCGAAAGGGATAAAAATGTTACCGACGAAGAAAACGGTGAATGGTAGACATAGGGGTGTGTCTCATTCACCAAAAAAAGGTATCGTTTTTCTGTTACTTTTACGTAACGATACCTTGAACTTTATTACCTGGCGGGCGAGTTTTGCTCGCTGGGTAATACCATGATAAAAATTGAAGGCTGAGATGATTCGGTTGTTAGACGGATATTAACAATTCGGCTAGCAAAGATATATTAAACTTGAAAGGAATTTTTATGAATAAAGTTTATAAAGCAGTGCTTGGGCTTTCTGCAGTGGCTATCGTTGCAGTTGGTACCTTGACACCAGTAATGGTGAGCGCTTGGGGTGACTCTAATAATGGTCGTCCAAGCTATACCATTGACGAAATTAATCACAATAAATTAGGTAATAAAATTACCTTTAACTCAATTTCCAACGGTAAAATTGGAGATGAGAAAAACTTCGTAGGTGCAAGACAGGCTTCTTCTAAAGGAAATTGGAATGCAAATACGATTGACGTAAAAGATGGCGAAACTTATACAATCCGTCTTTATGTCCACAATAACAGCCCTAGAGGCGAAGGTGCGATTGCGAAAAATGTAACCGCTAACTTTGTAATCCCTAGTACAGTTTCAAATACCCATACAATCGTAGGTTATCTTAAATCTTCGAATGCGGATCCTGGAACTTATTGGGATGAAGTAGAATTAAAATCAAGCGACAACTTTTACATTGAATATGTAAAAGGTTCAGCAAAATATACTAACGCGGATAAGAACGGGAAAGAGAGAACATTCTCAATTTCTGACGAAGTAATTATTTCCGGTGCTAAACTCGGTTATAATACAATGGATGGTCAAATTCCAGGTTGTTATGAATACGACGGTAATTTGACTATTCAAATTAAGGTTCATAAATCCGTAACTTCAAAATTGACAAAGCAAGTACGTAAGAAAGGTACTGAAACTTGGTCCGAAGTGGTTGACGCTAAAATTGGTGACGAAGTTGAATATCGTATTGACTTCCAAAACTATTTAGCGGAATCCGTAAAAGATGTGGTTATCTGGGATGTACTTCCAAAGAACATTGAGTACGTTCAGAACTCAACCTATCTTTATAACAGTACACACAAAACTGGTGTGTTGTTAGAGACCAATGCTATCACTACTAAAGGTATTATTATCGGTAACTATGCGCCACGTGGTAACGCTTACGTTATCTTCACTGGTAAAGTTGTTGATAATTCTCTAGTTTGTGGTACAAACCAATTAGTTAACTGGGCGAGTTCTTCGGTTAACGGAGTGGTATCTAAAGATGACGCTTCGGTAATGGTAACGAAGGACGGTGATGTCTGTAAAGACGAGCCTACTCCGGTAGATCCTACTCCGGATAATCCGGTAACGCCTGAGACTCCTTCTCAGATTATTAACACTGGTGCTGGAACAATCGTAACAGGTGCCGTCGGTGCTGGTTCAGTTGTTACTGCGCTCGGTTACTATATTGCTAGCCGTAAAAAGTTAATGTAATATTGGGTTGGAAAAAGTTGGGCGGGGGCCGCTTCACGAAAAAAACGACAAGTCCTTAGGGGCTTGTCGTTTTTTTGTTTTTTAAGAGTATGATACAATATAAGCATATGGATAATAATACACCGATTCTCTCACAACCTGAAAATGGGATGAACAGTGTTCCGCAGCAGCCGTTGCCGCAACAATCATTGCCGCAACAGCCGTTACCACAGCAGCCTGCTGTTCAGGGTGATACTCCGTCGTCTTCCGAGCCTATGACTAAGAAACGTAATTATTTTTTTACTGATAAAATAAAGGATAGAAAAAATATAGTTATTTTTATAGTTATTGTTGCTTTATTAATTGCTTTGACGATAGCGTTGGTTGTGTGGATAAGAAGTTTAAACGTTAATGTTGCTGAGGATTTTTTCGGTGCTTTAATAGATGTGCCAGAGAATGTAATGAAGGATTATTACACGGACGATGTATTAGAAATAGATGGTAGAAATATGGAGCCAGAATATATTTATGCGTTAGAGGCGCCGTATGGTGGAGATGAAGAAGGGGCTAAGAATTATTACGGTAGTTTAGATGAAATGTTTTTAAAATTTGTACAGAAATATGATAGCGTAGTGGATTTTGAATTAATGGACGAATTCAAAAATACTTTTATTGTAATGAAGAATATAGTAGACATAAGAGTTGAAGAAGAAATACTTGATAAGATAGAAAAAGAAGGTGTGGAAAAGGCACATGAATACTATCATGCAAACTATGAATGTAAAGAGATTGGTGATGAGCAAATAATTAATATATGTAAAATTGAAAACGCGTACTACGATAAGCTTATTGATGAACATGGAACTTCTAAAACGACAATATCAGAAGCATCATTTCTAGCTGATTATTTACGTTCCAAGGGTACTTATTCTGTGATTAATGATAAAATATTGGGGTTGATTGGATCATTGAGGAGCGAAATTGAAGATGAAAAAAACTAGATTAAGAGTAATGATTTGTTTTACCATACTATTTATTGCTTTTTTCACCTTCTTTTTAAAGTATGATGCCTCTGCATTAAAGTATACGAGAGAAGATTTATATAAGATATCAGTTGTGACAGCTTTCCATGATTGTTTTGGGACATATGCAGATGTTCTTGTTCACGAAAATGACTATGAACAACACGGATTATCATTAGGTGGACTCTTTAGTTATTGGGATGGATCGTCATCAGATCAGATGTCGAGCACACGGACGTTCTCTAATGATAGGCGCGCAGTATTGCCTGCTGGTGTGGGGAATAATTTGAGTGGTAGCGGATATACTACTGGCCATTATGGAGCAACTTTAACTTGTAGTCAATTATTAAATGGTACAGAAAACTCGCTTGGCTTTTTGGATTTATTTCCTCAGATGAATATTGGCCTTGATCAATTGGGGTATAAAAAAATTGGACGCATACGAGGCCAGGATGTAGTATATTATACTTTTGGGACGGTTGATGAAGAATTTATCTTAGAGATAAAGAGTGATAATTATTTTGTTCCTCATGAAATGTATAATACATATGCTCGGAGCCTTGAGATGGCCGTCCCTAGATCCGTTACTGAATCTAAAATAATTAGTAAGTATATAACTGAGCGTGGGTTAGGCCCTAATGGTACTATGAATTGGAATGATGATCATGTGTCTAAGGCTTATGCACTGTATTATTATTATCTTGAGAATCAGTTATCTAGTTATCCAAAACTACATGTTTCGAGCTGTCAGACTACAAAATCAGACGAATATTTTTCCTTTAGGAATCGGGCTGAAGGACCAGATAAATGGTGCACACTAGCTTATATAGACGACAACGGTGAGGAAACTAGTGAAATACCTTCTAATATATTGTTTACAGATTTCTTCCCAATGATAAAAGGTTGGTTCGTTGATTCGTCGTTAGATTCAGATACTAGGCCATCTATGTATCTAGATGTTGGCTATGCTATGGGCCCTGGAAGGACAGCTTTTATAGATATACTAGGGTGGTTCCAGAACCTTAATGATCCGAAGTTTGACGATACTTCTAATCCGTTATGGTATCTTTCGCCAGATAGCTATGCGAATAAAGATTGGGGAGTAGGTAGCTCTGGTGGTAGTAGTGATGGTAGCGGCAGTGGTGGTAGTAGTGATAGTGGTAATGGAAGCGGTACTGGTAGCGGAGGGGGCAATAGTATGCTTGGCGAATGTACTTGTGCAGACGGAAGTAAAGGTCTTGTGCCAGATACATTAATATTAACCGGCGTATGTGAATGTGGAAATGGTGAGAGCGTTGTAGCTATCATAAACACTGTCATTGATATAGCATCAATTGGAATTGGTATTTTAGGCGTTCTAGGATTAACTAT